>NZ_JAFIMU010000009.1 GCF_017302985.1 Corallococcus macrosporus | reverse complement strand
TGCGGCGGCGTGTGCGGCCCGAAGACGTTCAGCGACTGATCGTACATATACGCGAGCAGCTCCGCGGCCCCCGCCTCCAGCTTCGCGCCCTTGGGCCCCTTCACCGTCACGCGGAAGGTCTCCTTCGCGCCGGGCCGCAGCGTGTCGCGGAACGTGGCGAACTCCAGGCTGAGCTCCTTGTCGTCGAAGGGCACGGACACCGTCTGCTGGACGGTCAGCGACTGCCAGTCGCGCACCAGCGAGAGCACCACCGTGAAGCCGCCGCGCAGGGACTCCGTCACCGGGAGCTCCACCACCGCGCGCCCCTGCCCCGCCTTCAGCTGGCGGTGCTCGATGCGCTGGCGTCCCTGGTACACGTCCATCACCAGCGGCTGTCCCTCGAAGCCGGACGCCACCAGCAGCCGCGCCACCTCGCCCACGCGCACGGAGGCGCGCTCCGCCTCCAACACCACCGGCAACCCCGCCGGAGCCCTGCCCCCCGCCACCAGGAAGTCCCGCTGCGCGGTGGCCTTCTGGCCGAACGCGTCCGTCGTCTCGTAGCGCAGGCGGTACGCCCCCGCGCGCAGCGCCGGCAGCTTCACGGAGGCGACGCCGTCCGCGCCATGCGTCACCGTGGCCTGCGCCACCTCCGCGCCGTCGTCCCAGCGCTGCAGCGTCGAGTCCACGTCGAAGCTCGACTCCCAGCGCGGCTTGAGCGCGTCACCCGGCGAGGGGGACAGCTCCTTGCGCTCCTGCGCTTCCGCGTCCAGGGGCCTGGGCTTTTCGACCGGCACCTCCGACGGCATCAGCGGGACGCCCGGCGCCTTCAAGGCGATGAGCCGCCAGCGGCCCGGGCCGGCCTGCGGCGCACCATCCAGGTTGGAGCGGATGAGCCGCACCTCCGACGGAAGGTCCTCGCGCACGAAGCCCGCGTCGGCCTCCACGCGGCCCTCCACCGCCACGAAGCCCAGGCGGAACGCACGGCTCGCGGAGCGCGTCTCGCCGCCCTCGTCCGTCAGGTCCGCCTCCACGCGGTAGCGCCACGACATGCCCTGCGCCTTCGCGAGCCGCTCGTCCGCCTCCGGGGTGAACGCCACCGTGAAGCCGCCGTCCTCGCCCACCGTGGCGGTGCCGGAGGCCACCAGGTCCGTGGTGGCGGGGATGCGCTCCCAGAACCACCAGCGCGGCAGCACCGGCTCGCGCGACACGCGCCACTTCACCGCGCCGCGCGTCACCGGCAGGCCGAAGTAGTAGCGAGCCTCGCCCTTGAACGTCGCGCGCCGGTTGAGCCGCAGCGCCTCCGGCGCGTCCTTCAGCGTGACCTCGAAGGTGGGCCGCTTGTACTCCTCCACGCGCACGCCCGCGTAGCCGTTGGGGCTGGTCCGCACGGTCCACTGGCCCAGGGGCCGGCCGGAGGGGATGTCGAACTCACCGGCCACCGACCCGAACGTGTTGGTGCGCACCTCACGCTTCGCCACCTCCTGGCCGTTGGAGTCGACGAGCGACACCGTCACGGGCGTCTCCGGAAGGACGCGGTACCGCTTGGACATCTCCTCCGCGCGGTAGGCCACCACCTTCCAGAGCAGCTTCTGCTGCGGGCGATAGACGGCGCGGTCCGTGTAGATGAGCGTCTGCGCCTGCGGAGACGACTCGTACAGCGGCGCCAGGTACACCGAGCCCGGGAACACCATCGCGCCCTTCCCCTGCCCCACCACCAGCGACATCGTCTCGTAGCGGTTGGCCTCCGTGCCCTCCAGCATCAGGTCGCCGTTGGCGGTGGTGCGGCGGCTGACGACGCTGAACTTGCGCGTGCGGTAGTCCGGCGTCACCAGCCGCACCTCCACGTTCGCGGCGCCCGCCCCCGTGGCCCCGTCCACCACGCGGACTTCCGCCTGGTTCGGATTGGCCTTGTGCACCGTCACCGCCCAGGGCGACACGGACATCGGCAGCGAGAGGAGCTTGCTCTTCTTCTTCGCGAAGTCCTCGCGCGTGGACAGGACGAGGATGTACGTGCCCGGCTTGAGCGCGGGCGGAGTCACATAGGTCTGGTGCCGCCGGAAGTCGGACGTGGGCGCCAGCTCCGCGCTCCACGCGGCGTCGGGCTTGCGCGACGCCACCAGGCGCAGCGCCTCGTTGTCGGAGGCGAACAGCGACAGGTCCACGTTGGGCTTCGCGAGCCGCGCCTCCACGTCCATCGCGAACGCGCGGAAGTACAGCCTGCCCACGTTGCGGTGCTGCACGGAGATGGAGCGCTTGCCCGGCCCGTCCACCTGCATCACCGAGGCGTACACCTCCGGCGCCTCCAGGGCGGCCACCAGCGCCGCGCACTGCAGGCCGCCCACCGACTTCGGCCACGCCTCCGCGCCCGCCTTCGCCAGCGCGTGCGCCGTGATGCCGCGCCCCGCGCCCTGCTCCAGCTCCGCCAACTGGTGCTGCCCCTTGGACCACCACGGCACGTCCCGGAAGCCCTTCAGGTGCGCGGCCAGGTGCTCCCGGATGCGCCGCTGATCCGCCGCGTCGGTGAACGACGCCTTCAGCACCTCGTAGCGCCGCAGCCGCGCCTCCAGCGCCGCCTCACGCCGGCCCGCCGCCAGGTGCCAGGCCTCCAGGTCCCCCAGCACCGCCGCCACCTTCGTCAGCGGATGCGCGGACGGGTCCTTCAGCTCCACCTTCGGCGTGCCCTCCAGGAGCGCGCCCAGGTCCAGCCGGTACACGCCCTGCTCCTGCTCCGGGCGCCACAGGTCCGTGGCCTCCAGCGACTGCACCCACAGGTACGTCACCGCGTCGCGGACCGTGGAGCGGATGCCCTCCGGGTACGTGTTGGGGGTGACGTACTCGGACAGCACCTTCACGGGCTCCGTGCCGAACTTCTGGCGCAGCTCCCAGACAGCCGCGTACTCGCGTTGGATCTCCGCCGACAGCTGATCCTTCGTCCACGCCTTCAGGTCCACCGGCCCGGAGGACACCACCTGCTCGCGCTGGCCAATCTCATAGCTGTACTGCCGCACGTAGTTCGCGAGCACGGCCGCGTAGAACAGATGGAGCGTCGCCTGCTGGCGCAGCCCCTCCGGCCAGGGCTGCTCCTTCAGGAAGCGCACCGTCGTCTCGTAGCCGTGCAGCCGCGTGCGCAGCTGCACCGTGCGGATGAGCGCGCGCGTCCACTCGTCCGCGTCTCCCTGGGCCTTCGCCGCGGCCAGCCGGGCCTCGGCCCCCTGCGCGGCGGACTCCACCTTCTCCTCCTGGACGAGCGCGTCGATGGCCTTCCACGTCGGAGGCGGCGCCTTCGCGGGGGCCGCCACGGACACAGCGGACACGAGGAGACACAACAGGCACGACACGACGGCGGAGGCACGCGGGCGCGGAGGAGAAGACATAGGGGCGGCACTCTAGACGCCGCCCGCGTCCCTGGCGTTCCCTTCGCTGTTTCAGGTCGCCGCGGGGGCCGGGGCCCGGCGGCGCAGCCCCACCACGTAGACCTCCATGCTGGCGCCGCGCGTGGCCTCCGGCCGGACGATCTTCACTTCCTCGAAGTACTTGCGCACCTCGTCACGGAAGGCCTCGAAGTCGCCGCCCATGAAGACCTTGGCCACGAACGTGCCCCCGGGCCTGCCGCGCGTGGCGGCCACCTCCAGCGCCTTGCCCGCGAGCCGCAGGCTGCGCGCCTCGTCCGTGCCCTTGATGCCGGACGTCTTGGGCGCCATGTCGGAGATGACCGCGTCGTAGGGGCCGTCGTACATCGCGGCCAGCTTCGCGTCGAAGTCGTCCGCGAGCACGTCCAGCACCGCCGTCGTCACCCACTTCTGGGAGAACGGCCGGATGGCGACGATGTCCACGCCGATGACGCGCCCGTGCATCCCCACCGCGTCCGCCAGAATCTGGAGGAAGCCGCCCGGCGCCGCGCCCAGGTCCAGCACCGCCGCGCCCTTCTTCACGGACGAAGGAAAGCGCTTGAGGATCTCGTCGACCTTGAAGGCCGAGCGCGCCCGCAATCCCTCTTGCTTGGCTTTCTGGAAATAGTGGTCTTTAGGACGGTAGGGCTTGCCCATGTCAGAAGCCGTCCCTAGCATCCGCTACTGTCTTCGGAAAGCCGGAGCAGTCGCGGCCTGTTCATTGACCGCGCCATCGGATATCCGGAGGGTTGGTGGCATGGGCACCCGGAGCGTGACAGCAGCCTTGTGCATCTCCCTGTTCTTCGCGGGCGGGGCTGCGTTCTGCTACGCGCGTGCGGAGGCCCTCCAGGCGGAAGGCCGCTGGCTGATGGCCCGGGGCAGCGCCCAGGCCACCGACTTCGCCCAGAAGCTGGACGGCACCTCCGTGGACGCCCAGTTGAAGACCTTCAAGGAACGCCGCGGCGTGATGGAGCAGGCCCACCGCTGGCAGCGCGGGATGCTGCTGGGCATCATGGCCGCCGTCCTGTCCGCCCTGTCCGCCTACGTCCTCTTCCTGCTCAAGCGGCTGGACGACCAGCTCCTGGACGCCACCGGCGAGCTGCGCCGGCCCCAGGAAGCCTCCTCCCTGCCCGCCCCGGCGTTCGCGCCCAGCGTCCAGCGCTAGGAGTCTGGCAGGATGCGCCCCGTTGTTGTCTGACGGGGAGGACCGCCATGCCCGGCTGCGCGCACTGCGGACGCAAGCTCGACATCATCGCGAATCAAGTCGGCCGGCGCGACACGTGCCCCGGCTGCGAGGAGGACCTGCGCTCGTGCCGCAACTGCCGGCACTTCGACGAGTCCGTGGCCAAGGCCTGCAAGGAGCCCTTCGCGGAGGTGCCCCGCGACAAGGACGAGGCCAACTTCTGCGAGCTCTTCCAGTTGGGCGAAGGCGGCCTGCACCAGAAGGACTCCCGCGACGCGATGCTCAGCGCCGCGGAGGCCCTCTTCGGCAGGAAGTAGCTAGAAGCCGTACAGCTTGGAGATGATCTCCTTCATCACCTCGGAGGTGCCGCCGCCGATGGTGATGAGCCGCACGTCGCGCCACATGCGCGCGATGGGCGTCTCCTCGATGTAGCCCATGCCGCCGAAGAACTGCTGGCAGTCGTAGGCCACGCGCTGGGCCAGGTCTCCGGCGAAGAGCTTCGCCATGGAGATCTCCTTCACCGGGTTCTCCTTCCGGTCGTAGAGGTCCACCGCGTAGTAGTTGAGCCGCCGCGCCGCCTCCACCGCCGTCAGGTGCTCCACGAACTTGTGGCGCCACACCTGGAACTTGATCAGCGGCCGGCCGAAGGCCTCGCGCTCGTTGCCGTACTGGAGCGCGTCCTCCAGCATCCGGTCCATGCCGCCCACCGTGGTGATGGCGCCCACCAGGCGCTCACCCTGGAAGTTGGTCATGATGTGGTAGAAGCCCTGGTTCTCCTCGCCCAGCACGTAGCGCGCGGGGATGCGGCAGTCCTCGAAGTAGAGGATGGCCGTGTCCGAGGACAGGTTGCCCACCTTGTCCAGCTTCTTGGAGACGCCAAACCCCTTCACGTCCGTGGGGAACGTCACCAGCGAGATGCCGCCGTAGCCCTCCTCACCCGTGCGCACCGCCAGCGTGATGAAGTCCGCGCGCGTGCCGTTGGTGATCCACATCTTGGAGCCGTTGATGACGTAGTCGTCACCGTCGCGGCGCGCCGTCGTCTTGATGCTCGCCACGTCCGAGCCGCAGCCCGGCTCGCTCACGCCCAGCGCCGCGATGCGCTCGCCCTTGAGCGCGGGCTCCAGGAACTCGCGCTTCTGCTCGTCCGTACCGATTTCGTTGATGATGGGCGTGGCCATCTGGCTCTGCACCAGGAGCGCCATGTTCACGCCCGCGTTGCGGCTGCGCGACAGCTCCTCCGCGAACGCCGTCACGTACCAGTAGTCCAGGCCGCTGCCGCCGTACTTCGGGTCGTGGTTGATGCCCAGGAAGCCCAGCTCGCCGCACTTCTTGAACAGCTCCCGGGGGAAGATGCCCGCCCGGTCCCAGTCCAGACCATGGGGCGCCATCTCCTTCTCCACGAAGGCGCGGACCGACCTGCGAAACGCCTCGTGCTCCTCGGTGAACGGGTTGAGCATCGCGAGTCCTTGGGGGTTGTCCCGGTGCGGGTTGATTCGCGAGTCAATAGCAGGCGCCCGCCGTCAGCCACAAGCAACGCCCTCCGTCCCAGCCCCGCGCCGAGCCTGCCTCCCTGGTGACGCAGCGCGCCGGTAACGGTGTTGTGAAGAAGTCTGAAGCCCCGGGGGGCAGGCAGCCAAGCCCGCAGGATGACTGGTGAGTGGATAGTCCGCACTCCGGAGTATCCTCTTGACAGATAATCGAGTGTCGGTAATTTCTAGCCCACAAAGAATTAGCCGGAGCAGGTGCCAGGGCGGGTGTCCCGCCGGCGAACCGGCAGGAGTTCGGACGCGTGAATCAGCGAATCTTGGCTGCCGTGGTGGCCGTGGCGGTGTCGACGGCGGGGTGCTCGAAGGCGGGCGCGGAGAAGGCGCAGCTTCCGGCTCAGCAGGAAGGCTCCACCGCACTGGGCGTGAAGGCCATCACCCCGGCCACGGAGCTGGAGCAGAACGTGACGCGCGTCACCGGCCAGGTGCGCTCCAAGCAGGAGGCCGTCCTGGGTCCCCAGGCGACCGGCACGCTCGCGAAGGTGAACGTCCGGGTGGGCGACAAGGTGAAGAAGGGCGACGTGCTGGCGCAGTTGGACACGTCCAACGTGAGCATCGCGGTGGATCAGGCGAAGGCGGCCAAGGACATGGCGGAGGCCGCCCTGCAGCTGGCCTCCAGCAACCTGGAGCGCATGCGCAAGGTGGCCGAGTCCGGCGGCGTCGCGGCGAACACCCTGGAGCAGGCGGAGATCGGCCAGAAGCAGGCGGCGGCCCAGGCGGCCCAGGCCGGCGCGGCGTACCGGCTGGCGGTGGAGAACCTGAGGGACCACTCCATCGTGGCGCCCTTCAACGGCATCATCACCGCGCGCAACAAGAACGTGGGTGACTCCGTGGCGATGACGCCCTCCACCCCGGTCTTCGGCATCGTGGACACGGACGGGCTGGAGATCCGGATGCTGGTGCCGGAGTCCGTCATCGACAACGTGACGCCGGGCACCGTGACGCCGGGCACCGTGAACCCCAGCGGCATGCGCTTCGAGGCGAAGGTGGCCAACGTGGGCGCCGTCATCGACGCGCAGAGCCGCACCGTGGAGGTGCTGGCGGACGTGACGGGCAAGACGGAGCACCCGCTGCGCCCCGGCGCGCTGGTGGAGATGGACTTCTCCAAGGCGGCGGGTGACGCGGGCAACGGCCTGTTCCTGCCGGCGCAGGCCGTCAGCAGCAAGGGCCAGGACGGCTTCGTGTGGGTGGTGCAGGACGGCACCGTGCGCAAGCGCGACGTGCGCGTGCAGCGCGTGCTGCCCGGCTACGTGAAGGTGCTGCAGGGCCTGACGGCGGAAGAGCGCGTGCTCGCCGACGCCTCGCTGAACGTCAAGGAAGGGACCGCCGTGCGCGTCGCGCAGTAGCGGTCCTCCCTCCCCTCTTCTTTCCTGGGTATCTGAATGCTCAAGACCTTCATTTCACGGCCCATCTTCACCGCCATGCTGATGCTGGCGGTGGTGGTGTTCGGCCTGTTCGCCTATCCGAAGATCGGCGTGGACCAGTTCCCCGACGTCGACTTCCCCGTCGTCACCGTGACGACCGTCCTCCCGGGCGCGGACCCGGAGTCCATGGAGAAGAACGTCTCCGACCCGCTGGAGGAGGCGCTCAACACGCTCAACGGCGTGGACACGCTCAAGTCCATCAACCTGGAGAGCGTTTCGCAGATCGTCGTGCAGTTCAAGCTGTCCACCAAGGTGGACATCGCGGCGCAGGACGTGCGCGACCGCGTCCAGGCCACGCTCTCCAAGCTGCCGGATGAGGTGGAGACGCCCGTCGTCGAGAAGTTCGACATCGGCGCCGCCCCCATCATCACGCTGGCGCTCGCGGGCGCCCTGCCCGTGGAGGAGCTGACGCGCGTCGCGGACGACATCGTGAAGCCGGCGCTCCAGCGCAACCCGGGCGTGGGCAGCATCGACATCGTCGGTGGCCGTGAGCGGGAGATCCAGCTGGTGGTGGATCCGAACCGCCTGCGCGGCTTCGGTCTGGCCATCAGCGACGTCAGCCAGGCGCTCAAGGCCCAGAGCCTGGACGTCCCCGGCGGCCGCAGCATGGACAGCGGCCGTGAGCGCGTGGTGCGCCTGACCTCCGAAGCCAAGAGCGTGGAGGACATCCGCAACATCATCATCACCAGCTCTGGCGGCGCGCCGGTGCGCGTGCGCGACATCGCGGAGGTGGTGGACGGTCCCGCCGAGCAGCGCTCCGGCGCGAAGAGCGGCGAGCGCAGCGCGGTGGCGCTGGTGGTGCGCAAGCAGTCCGGCTCCAACACGGTGCAGGTGGCGGACCTGGTGCAGGAGTCGCTGGCGGAGATCAACAAGACGCTGCCCGCCGGCGTGCAGGTGGAGACGGTCACGGACAACGCGCGGTTCATCCGCTCGTCCATCCACGCGGTGCAGGAGGACCTCATCCTGGGCGGCGTGCTCGCGGTCCTCATCGTGCTCGTGTTCCTGCGCAACCTGCGCTCCACCATCGTGGCGGCCATCGCGCTGCCGGTGTCCGTGGTCGGTACGTTCGCGGTGATGGCGGCGCTGGGCTTCACGTTCAACATGATCACGATGCTCGCGCTGACCCTGTCCATCGGTCTGCTCATCGACGACGCCATCGTGGTCATCGAGAACATCGTGCGTCACATGGAAGAGGGCGCCACGCCCATGCAGGCCGCGCTGGAGGGCGCCGGACAGATTGCCCTCGCGGTGCTCGCGGTGACGCTGGCCATCGTGGCGGTGTTCATCCCGGTGGCCTTCATGGACGGCATGATCGGCAAGTTCTTCTACCAGTTCGGCGTCACGGTGGCGGTGGCCACGCTCATCTCCTACGTGGTGTCCATGACGCTCACGCCCATGCTGTCCTCGCGCCTGCTGCGTGAGCACGGGCACCCGACGGGCATCTCCGCCAAGGTGGAGAAGGTGCTGGTGGGCATGGAGTCGGGCTACCGGAAGATCCTGGGCAGCATCCTGCGTCACCGCCTCATCACGATGATCGTCGCCGTGGGCGTGCTCTTCCTCACCTTCGGCATGATGCGGTTCCTCAAGTTCACGTTCATCCCCGAGCAGGACAACGGCAACATCAAGCTCACGGTGGAGCTGCCCATCGGGTCCACCATCCAGGAGACCCAGGCGCAGCTGGACACCTTCGCGACCCAGGTCCAGGCGCTGCCGGGCATCGCGTCCACGTTCACCACGGCGGGCGGTGGCGTGCAGGAGGAGGTCCACAAGGGCGAGGTGCTCATCAACCTGAAGCCGGTGCACGACCGCGCCTTCAAGCAGAGCGAGCTGAAGGCGTACCTGCGCCAGACCATCAAGGCGCCCCCGGGTGTCGTGGTGGCCGTGCAGGACGTGGCCGCGGTGTCCGGCGGTGGCGCGCGTTCGCAGCAGGTGCAGTTCAACCTGCGCGGTGACAACTGGAAGGAGCTCACGGAGTCCGCGGAGAAGATGCGCCAGGCGATGCTCAAGAACCCGGGCCTCACCGACGTGGACATGACGTACCGCTCCGGCAAGCCGCAGTACGACGTGCAGGTGGACCGCGACCGCGCGGCCACGCTGGGCGTGCCGGCCGCGTCCCTGGGCCAGACGCTGCGCGCCTACCTGGGCCGGGACAAGGTGCTGGACTACCGCGAGGGCGGTGAGACGTACGAGGTGAAGCTGCGCCTGCCGCCGGAGACGCTGGCCTCCGCGGACGCGCTCGGCCAGCTGGCCGTGCGCGCGCCGTCCGGGCAGTTGGTGGAGCTGCGCAACCTGGGCCGCATCGTCCCCGCGGAAGGCCCGGTGCAGATCGACCGTCAGGCCCAGCGGCGGCAGATCACCATGCTGGCGAACCTCAAGGAGGGCTACGCGCTCTCCGACGCCATCACCTACATGCAGGGCTACGCTTCCACGGAGCTGCCCAAGAGCGTCGTGGGCGAGCTGGAAGGCAACGCGAAGGAGCTGGGCAAGTCGGTGGCCGCCTTCGGCACGGCGCTGCTCCTGGGCATCATCCTCATCTACATGATCCTCGCGGCGCAGTTCGAAAGCCTCATCCACCCGTTCACGATCATGCTGTCGCTGCCCTTCGCCTTCATCGGGGCCATTGGCGGCCTGCTCATCACCGGCCAGTACATGTCCATGTTCGCCCTCATCGGCGTCATCATGCTCATGGGTCTGGTGGTGAAGAACGGCATCCTCCTGGTGGACTTCACGCTGCAGGTCCGTGAGAAGGGCCGCACGGCGCACGAGGCGCTCCTCGAGGCCGCCCCGGTCCGCCTGCGCCCCATCCTCATGACGACCATCGCGATGATCGCCGGCATGATCCCGGTGGCCATCGCGAAGGGCGACGGCGCGGAGACGCGCGCGCCCATGGCCATCACCATCATCGGCGGCCTCATCACCTCCACGTTCCTCACGCTGGGCGTGGTGCCGGTGGTGTACTCGCTGATGGATCAGCTGGCCGCGCGCTTCAAGCGCAACAAGGGCAGCGACGCGGGCTTCGCGGGTGGCTCTGGCACGGCGCACGGTCCGGGCAACGAGGACCGCGAGCGGGAAGCCGCCGCGGCCGCCGCGGCGCGGGTGGAGACGGCCTGATGCGCCGCCCCACCTCCATCACGCCCCCCTCGGAGCCCGACACCCGCTCCGAGGGGAAGGATGAGGCCGCCGAAACCAAGGCCGCGATGGAGCGCCTTCTCCAGGAGGGGGACCAGTCCACCCCGGACTCACGCCGCTTCATGGGGCTCATCCGGGAGCTGGCCCACTTCCGCTCCCTGAGGGACCCGCTGGCGAGCCTCTGCGACGACATGCGGCTGACCCCCACCCAGGTGCACGCGCTTGGGTGGCTGGGCATGGACGGGCCCATCCAGGTCGGGGTGCTGGCACAGCGCATCGGCATCACCAAGAAGACCATCACCGGCGTGGTGGATCGCCTGGAGGACATGGGCATGGTGGAGCGCGGGCGGGACGCGGAGGACCGCCGCGCCGTCACCGCGAAGCTCACCGACCGGGGCTGTGAGATCTACAAGGTCATCCAGCTGATGACGGACGCCGGCATCCGCCGCCTGATGGGCCTCTTGCCGGAGGACGACCGCGAGGCGCTCTTCGGCATCATCGAGCGGATGCTCGCCCGAATGAAGGCCGGCGCCCCGCCGCGCTGAAGAGGGCACGGCAGGTGCGTGGAGGGGCGCGGGCTGCGACACTGCCCGCGCCCATGCTCCCCTCCTTCGTGGCCCTGCTCGGGCTTGGCCTGAGCGCCGCTCCCCCACCCTCCCCCGCCGCTCCTTCCGCGTCCGCGGTGCTCCACGCGCAGTGCCGCACGCACGCGGCGGATCCGTCCCATCCCTGGGCGCTCGCGCACGGCATGGACCTGGACGGGAAGGCCTTCCGCGCACGGGACGGCCGCCCGGCCTCGGACGCCATCGTCATGGGCTTCCTGCACCGCGACGTGCCCGACGCGGGGGCCACTCCGGCCCGCTACTTCTTCGACGCCTTCACCCCGGACGGCATACCCGTGGAGCCGCACCCGGCGCTCCAGGTGAAGACCTTCGTGCTCGCGGGATATCCGCTCTCGCACACGTTCCGCACGGCGTGGGGCAAGGTGACGCTGCGCGAGTTGGTGGCGTCGCTCCAGCGTGACTTCCGTCCCACGCTCGCCACCTCACCGGACGGGGCGTGGGCGCTGGACGCGCTGTCGCACGTGCTGGAGCCCGGGGGCTCGTTCGTCAACGGCGCGGGAGAGACGGTGCGCATCGACGCGGTGATGGACGCCGCGCTCGCCACGCTGGAGTCCGCGAACGCGGAGCTGACCCGGGGCATGAAGGCGGGCCTTCCGCAGGTGCCCAAGAACAAGCAGGGCATCTACGCGCACCCGTGTGGCGGGCTCCATTTCTTCCAGGCCGTCGCGGGCTGGGCGCGCTTCCCCGCCGTGCGCAAGGCGTGGGGCTCGCGGCTGGACGCGCAGGTGGACGTGCTGGCGTACCGGCTGGGTTCGGAGGCGCGGCAGTACGAGGCCGCGCTCACCGCCGCGCCCGCGTACCGCGTCCCCGTGCTGGTGCAGATGGTGAAGTTCCATGGCCACTTCCTGGAGGCGCTGGGGCGCTACCGGGATGAGACGGGCTGGAAGCCCACGCCCGCGCAGGCCCGCGCGGTGGAAGCGGCGAAGGCCGCGCTGGAGAGCGCCACGCTCCGGCTGGAGGCCACGGGCGCCTTCCGCGACACGGAAGGCCTGGCCAGGACGCAGCCCCAGCTCGCCCTGGACCTGGTGGGCGATGCGTGCCACGCGGCGCGCGGCTGGGACCTGTGGGCCCCCGCCGCGAAGCCCCGGTGAGCAACAGTCGTCAGGGCCCGTCCTGACGCTGGCCGCCGGGCCGCAGGCGCTGGAGCCCCGCGGAGAGCGCGGCCTTGCCGGACGCCATCCACCGGCGGCCCCGCTGCCGCGCGACCATCACCGACCCCAGCACCAGCCGCTGGGCGCGCATCTGGAGCAGGTCCGCGCGCAGCTCCATGGGCGTCACGGTGCGGATGCGGCCCTGCTCGTAGGCCTCCGTGATGGCGCGGCGCTGGAGCTTGCCGCTGCTCGTCTTCTGGAGCTGGCCGTAGCGGATGAAGAGGACGTCCTGTGGCGCCAGCGTCACGCCCACCGTCTCCAGCACGGACTGGCAGACCTGCTTGCGGCTGTCCTCCAGGCGCTCCAGCGCGGACGGGTGGTTCACCTCCGCCAGCACGACGAGGCGGCCCTTCACCTGGATGACGGCGGTGCGGCCCGGGCGGATGAAGGTCAGCCGCTCCACGGCCTGCTCGAAGTCCGCGGAGAAGAAGCTCTGGCCGTTGACCTTGATGCGGTCGTTGATGCGCCCGGTGATGAAAAGCTCGCCGCCCTGCTGGAAGCCCAGGTCACCCGTGGCGTAGAAGCCCTCCGCGCCACGCAGGGGCCGGTCGTCCAGGTAGTACGACGGCGCCAGGCTGCCGCCGCGCAGCTCGATTTCGCCCATCTCGCCCTCGCCGCACACGCGGCCGTCCTCGGCGCGCAGCCGCACCTCGAACTCCGTCAGCGGCTGGCCCACGGAGATGGCGGGCTGACCGTTGGGCGCGGTGATGACGCGCACGGTGCGGCCCGGCGGCACGCTCGCGACCAAGAGCACCGTCTCCGCCATGCCGTAGCAGGGCATGAACACGTCGCGCCGCAGGCCGCACGGCGCGAGGATCTCCAGGAACTGCTCCAGGTTGGGGATGTTGATGGGCTCGCTGCCCAGGTAGATGCTGCGCACGCGCGACAGGTCCAACCGCTTGAGGTCGTCCGCGTCCGCCGACTTGAGCGACTTGAGCGCGTAGTCGATGGCGAAGTTGGGGATGACGGAGCCCATCACCTTCTCGGTGGAGATGAGCTCCAGCCAGCCCATCGGATCCATCAGGAAGGCGGCGGGCTGGGACAGCAGCAGGTCGTTGCCCACCGCGATGCAGGTGAGCAGCCCGCCGATGAGCCCCATGTCGTGGTACAGCGGCAGCCAGCTCGTCACCCGGTCCTCGGACGTGCGGCCGTCGTGACGGGTGATCATCCGCAGGTTCGCGGCCAGGTTCTCCTGGGTGATGGGCACGCCCTTGGGGAACGACGTGGACCCCGACGAGAACTGCACGAACGCCAGCTCCCCGGGCGCCACCTCGCGCAGCTTCACGCCCGTGCGCTTCGCACCCTCGGGCGGCAGCGACAGCCGCTCCAGGGGCAGCTCCAGTCCGGCCAGGCTCGGCGCGTCCAGCACCAGCGAGGCGCCGTAGCGCTCTCGGATGCGCGCGAGGAAGTCCCGGTAGGGCCCCTTCGGCGTGCTCAGGATGTACGGCTTCACGGACAGGGGCACCGCGCCCAGCTCCATCAGCCCCAGGAACGCGAAGATGACGGACGCGGAGGTCTCGAAGGGCAGCACCACGCGAGTGCCCGGCGTGATGCCCTTGGAGCGGAAGTGCTCCGCCGCGCCGGCCACCCGGGACGCGAACTCCCGGTAGGGCACGAACTCCGGCGGCCCGACGAAGTCCTCGTAGAGAAACAGGCCGCGGCGCGGATCCGCCGACTCCAGCCGCTGGATGATGTCGAGCATGCTGTCCTCCCCTCCTCGTGGTTCTTCAGTGCGCGGGCGCCACCTGGCGCATCCACGCGAGCACCCGGGGCAGCACCTCCGCGCGGGCGCGCTCTCCGCGCACCACGTCGAAGTGGCCCGCCTCCCAGCTCAGCCCCTGCGCGCGCCCCAGGACGGCCAATTCCTTCCGGGCGCTGCCCAGGTGGGCCACCAGCTTCTGCGCGCGCGGGGGCGACGCATGGAACACGTCCGCCGCGCCCACCCCCGCGAACACCGGCAGGGTCACCTGGCCCAGCGCGCTCCAGTAGTCCGTCGCGCCGTCCGCGCTGCGGAACGCGCCCGTGGGCGCCCAGTCCGTGAACTGCCGCATCACGCCCGCGGGTTCGTCCCAGGGCCCCTGCTTCAGCGCCTTCGCGGGGAAGCGGCCCAGCATGCCCGCCACGGCGGAGGAGAAGCCCAGCTGGAAGCGCTTCTTGAACCCGCCGTCGGTGTAGTCGTTCACCGCCGAGGACAGCGTGCACACGCCCGCCAGTGACGCCTGGAGCGAGGGGTCCACGCCCAGCGCCGCCAGCGCCGCGTAGCCCGCCATGCTGTGGGCCAGGAGGAACAGCGGCCCGGGGTGGCGCGCGCGCACGGCCCGCACCAGGTCCGGGAGGTCGTGGCGCACGTACGTGTCGAAGCTCCAGTCATACGCGCGCTTCGCGGGCCAGCGGCTCTTGCCGTGGCCGCGCAGGGATGCGACGTAGGCCACGCAGCCCTCGTCCACGAAGTAGCGCGCGGGCCCGTCCCCATGCCCTCCCAGGAAGAAGCGGCCGTCGGAGAACAGGCCCGGGACGAAGAGGACGCCGGGCGCGGACGCGGGCGTCGCGGACGTGCGCGCCTCCACGACGTGCAGCGCGTGCTCCTGGGACGTGGGGACCCAGAACTCCTGCGAGACGAACTCCGGCTTCGCGTTCGTGCTCACGGGCGCGGCTCCTGCGCGGTGGTGGCCACGGGCGGGCGCGCGGCGTCCAGGAACTGCTGCAGCGACGCGAGCGACCGCTCCCGCGCGTCCAGGAAGGCCACGCTCACCAGGGCCTCCACCGCCAGCGGCCCGTCCGCCGCCAGGAACACGCGCTGCCGGAAGCGGGCGCGGTAGTTGAGGCCGTCCGGCTCCAGCTCGTCCGCGGCGGGCGACTCCAGCTCCGTGTGCACCACCACGTCCCCCGGGGGAATCTCCCGGCGGTAGTCCACCTCCACGCGAGACACCACGGCCACCACCGGCCCTCCGCGCGTCAGCCCCTGCCGCTCCAGCCAGGCCCAGCGGCCGGCCTCCAGGTACTCCAGCGTGGTGGCGTTGTTCACGTGCCCCAGGATGTCCAGGTCGTTGGGACGCACGCGCAGCGTGAGGGAGGACTCTTCGAAGTGCACGGGGGGATGTCCTTCTGGCTGCCGGGGGAGGACAGCGACTTCAGGGGGACGGAGCGCGCGTCACGAGGACCACGGTCGAGACGAACCCTCCGCTATGCGACAGCGATACAGCGACCTGCAGGCCCTCGCGCGCCAGGTGCGCCGCGAGCGTGCCGTGGAACCGGAAGCGCGGCGCGTGCCGCGCGTCGTGGATCAGCTCCGCGTCCGTCCAGAACCAGCCTTCGACGGCGGGCAGCGCCTTGAAGAGCGCCTCCTTCGCGCTGAAGCCCGCCGCCAGGCTCTCCAGCGGGTTCGCCGCGCGCTCGAAGTGGGCGAGCTCCGCGGCGGTGAAGAACACGTCCGGCTCCCGCAGGGCCTGGACGGCCTCCAGCTCCGTGATGGCCTGGAGGTCGTGGCCCAGGCCCATCAGCACCCGACGAGGTCCATCCAGGTGTCCTCCACCTCCTCGCGCGACGTCACCGTGATGCCGGTGATGCGCTTGAGGGCGTGGAAGATGAGCTGCTCCTTCTTGCGCAGCGCTTCCGGCGCGTAGAAGCCCTCGCGGTGCTCCAGCTGATCCCACCAGTTGACGTGGGTGTCGCGGGATTCCACCCGCTCGCGCTTGCTGCCGTGCACCTCGCCGCCGTCGCGCAGGAACAGGTGCGCCACCGCGAAGGCCTCCTTCGCCTTGTACGCGCCGCTGTCCACCAGCGCCTTCGCGAAGGCGATGAAGTAGTTCATGTGCTGCACCTCGTCCGCGGCCACCTGCTTGAACAGCGCGCGCAGGCCCGGGTCCTGGACCATCTGCGAGCACTGGCCGTAGTCCACCGCCGCCACCACCTCGGAGATGGACAGCAGCGTGAGCGTGCGCAGCATGTCGTCGTCGGGGAACACCTTGCGGAACTCGATGAAGGTGGCGTCCGTGATGGGCTCCAGCTTCAGCACCGTGGACAGGCGGTTGAACGCCGTCTCGTGGTGCGCCTCCTCCTCGTTCCAGTAGCGGCTCCACGTGCCACACGCCTGCATGATGGCGGCGACCGTGGGGTCCTTCTCCTGCCACCGGCGGCACTCCAGGTCCGCCAGCCGCTCCAGCCGGTCCGCGCCCGGCTTCGTCGTCAGCTCCGCGCGCCCCGCGTTCCACACCAGGTGCCGGTCGGCCTCACCCACGTGCGTGAAGTCCACCGCGGAGAGCATCTCCACCACGCTCCAGCGCCGCGACTCGTGCAGCCGCTGCTGCTCCCAGGTGATGTCCACCAGCGACAGGCCGCGCTGCGTGAGGGCTTCGTACAGCTCCGCCATGATGGCCGGACGTCCTTCGGACGACGTGACGCTGGGGGAGGAGGTGACGGTCGCTGCTTCGTGCTCGAGGCTTCGCGCCAGGACACTCATGCCGACTTCTTCTCCGGGTTCGTGACTTCGCCCATGAAGACCGCCAGGACCTTTGACACAGGTGTATCCAAAGACAGTGCGGGCAAGCGCACCCGCAGTCCAAAATCCTTGCGCAGCCCGTTGGACGTGCGGGCAAAGGCTTCCATCAAGTCCACGCTGTTGGTCATGCGCTCGGAGCGCGTGATCAGCCCCGAGAGGGTCAGGTCCTCGGAGAACAGCTCAGCCTCCGTGAGACCCACGTTTTCAGCGAACTTCCGGCGGATGTAGGACTCGAGCTCCTGCGCGTCGGGCACGGGGGACCTTCCTTCCCAGGGCTTGAAAGTCGATTTCCCAGTCAGAAATCAGGAAAGATCTAACTGTGGCTCCGGAGCTGTCAATCAGCAACGGGTCACTTTGGATCCGCGTGCGAACCCGCCTTCGCAGGTCCGTTTCACGCGGGATTCATGCAATCAGGCGCGAGATTTCCTCAGCCGTGAAACCCGCGGCCTCCAGGATGACGCGCGAGTGCTGTCCGAGCGTGGGCGGTGGACGCAGCGCGACGTCGCCCATGCGCAGCGGCGTGAGCAGGTGCGTGACGCGGATGCCACGCTGCGCGTCGTCCGTTTCCACGAAGAGTCCGCGCGCGCGCAGCTGCGGATCCGCCAGCACCTCGTCGCCCTCCGCCACCGGCTCCACGCAGAACTCCGCGCCGGAGAGCTGCTCGCGCCAGTGCGCCAGGGGCTGGGACGCGAAGATGCGGGTGAGCTCCGCCTTCACGCGAGCGCCGTCCTCCCCTCCCGAGTACGCGTCATCCAGCAGCTCCGGGCGGCCCAGCTTCGCGCACAGCGCGCCAAAGAACTTGGGCTCCAGCGCGCCCACCGCGAGCCAGCGATCGTCCGAGGTGCGGTAGAGGCCGTAGCTGGGATAGCCGCCGTTGAGCGCCTCGCTGCCGCGCGCAAGCGGCGTCCCTTCCGCGCCCATGAACAGGCGCGAGGCCAGGTGCAGGTGGAGGAACGCCAGCGCGCCGTCCGTCATGGACACGTCCACGAAGCGGCCCACGCCGGTGCGCTCGCGCTCGTGCAGCGCGGCCAGGATGCCCACCAGCGCGAAGAGGCTCCCGCCGCCAATGTCCGCCATCTGCACGCCCGGGAACGCGGGCGCGCCACCGGCCTCGCCGCCGTAGCCCAGCAGGCCCGCGCGGGCCACGTAGTTGAGGTCGTGCCCCGCCTTGAGCCGGTCCGGTCCCGTCTGGCCGTAGCCGGAGATGGCGCAGTAGATGAGCCGCGGGTTCTTCTGGCGCAGCACCGCTTCGCCCACGCCCAGCTTGTCCATCACGCCGGGGCGGAAGCTCTCCACCAGCACGTCGTAGTGGGGCACGAGCCGCAGCAGCGCGTCGCGGCCTTCCGGGGACTTGAGGTTCAGCGCGAGCGAGCGCTTGTTGCGGTGCAGCCCGTAGTAGAGCGCGCCCTCGCCGTCGCGGTGCGGCGGCATGTGGCGGGTGGCGTCCCCCACGTCCGGGTCCTCCACGGTGTCGACGGTGGCGCCCAGGTCCGCCAGCACCAGCGTCGCGTACGGGCCGGGCAACAGGCGCGACAGGTCCAGCACCCGCAGGCCCGCGAGGGGGGAAGACGGCTCAGCCATGGGAGGGGGGCTCCAGGGGGAGGTGGAGACATGCAGACGGCGCGTCCCCAGCAGGGTGACGCGCCGTCGGTACGACACGCTACGAAAGAGGCTTCAGCCCAGCAGCTTCGCCAGCTTCATGGCGAGGCCCATGTCCATCGGCTTGAACTTGAGCTTGCCCTGCATGGCGGCCATCTGCGCGTTCAGCTTGCCCTCGCGGATCTTCACGAAGTCGTCGTTGCTGACGGTGACCGTCATCTTCGACGCGCCGTTGAGACCCTCGGACACCCAGCCGTCGGGCTTGGTGGTGTCCAGCGTCCACTTGCCGCCACCGTCGCCGGAGACGTCGAAGTGGATGATGGCGTTGATCTCCTTCGCCAGCTCCGGCTTCGACTGCAGCTTCGCGGGAATCTGCGTCTCGATGATGTCCTTCGCGGTCGCCATGACTCGCTCCTTGTGATCAGGTTGATTGGTGAATCAAGCCTGCGCGGACCGTAATGTCGGCCCCCCGTGGGGTCAAGCACGGCCCGTCGCGGTGTGCTCAGACGCGGGAGGTGTCCACCGGGGGGCTGAGCGACTGTCGCACCATCGACAGCAGGTCGTTCAGCTCGAAGGGCTTGGCCAGGTGTCCCATGGCGCCAATGTCCTTCGCCTTGCTGCCGACGTTGCGGTCCGCGCTGAGGACGATGATGGGGATGGCCGCGAAGGCCGGCTTCTGGCGCATGCGCTGGGCGAACTCCCAGCCGTCCATCACCGGCATCATCAGGTCCAGCAGGATGAGGTGGGGAGGGTCCGGCTCCAGGCGCTCCAGGGCCTCCTTGCCGTTGCGGGCCCGGCGGATCTCGAAGCCCTCGGCTTCGAGGATCTCCGAGAGGGCCTCCAGGATGTCGGGATCATCGTCCACGACCAGGACCACGGGTGCGCCAGTGTGCTGTGGGTTGAGCGAGGTCAGAGGTGTCTCCTCGATACCGCTACCAAGGGGCGATCATCCACCATCAGCGGCCCTCCTGGCGCAAGAAATTAAGGGCGTTCCGCGCGGAGCGGGAGCCCGTTGCAAAACCGACAGTCACTGCCCACCCTTCCGGTGATTCGAGGCACGGACAGGGGAGGTCCGCGTGACGTGGATGGGGGAGACACCGGGGGGCAACGAGGCAGCGCCAGGGCTCGCGCTGCTGCCCCGCCAGGGAACGCCACGCCTGCTCGGTCCCCTGCTCCTGGATTACCTGGGGCTGGAGGCCCTGCCGCCCTCGCCCGGCGTGGCGGGCGTCGACGGGCTGATGGCCGCCGCGGGCTTCCGCCGGCGCGCGGGCGAGCGGAACCTGTGGGAGCGCGAGGAGCGCACCCTGCTGGTGGGCGAGGAGCCCCTGGAGGACGGCGGGCGGCTGGTGTGGGCGCTGCCGGTGCCCTGGGGCGCGGGCCAGGCGGCGTCCCAGACGTCGGGGGCGGCCCTGTCCATGACCGGGGAGCGCGTGGCGGACCGCGTGCGCTACCTGTCGCTCGCGTCGCATGACCTGCGCGGGTCGCTGGCCAACATCCGCTCGTACGCGGCGCTGCTGCTCAACGGGCGCATCCCGCTGGAGCCCAAGGCGCAGCGCGGCCTGGAGACCATCCTGCGCAACGCGGACCGGGCGCTCTCCTTCGCCCAGGACTTCTTCGACTCCAGCCGCGCGGAGCTGGGCGCGCTCGCGTGTGAGCGCGAGCGACAGCCGCTGCTCCCCATCCTGGACGCCGCGGTGGAGCGCACGCGGGCCGCCGCCTCCGCCGCCAGCGTGGGGCTGGTGCTGGACGAGCTGCCGGAGCTGCCCGACGTGGAGGTGGACGCGGGCCGCATCCAGCACGCGGTGGAGGCCTTCGTGCACCACCTGCTGGGCCGCGCGCAGGCGGGCGAGTCGCTCCACGTGCGCGCCGCGCGCATGGGGCATCAGGTGCGGGTGGAGGTGCGCCGCGACGGCGCCGCCGTTCCGGAAGAGGACATCACCGCCGTCTTCCAGTGCGAGGAGCGCGCCTTCCGAGAGCGCAAGCTGGAGGATCCGCTGCGCGTCTTCCTGGCCCGGCAGGAGGTGGAGGCCCACGGCGGCCAGGTGGGCGCCCAGGCGGACGTGGGGGGCACCACCCTCTTCCTCACCCTGCCGGTGTCCTTGTCGGCCTCAGAAGAACTCGTGCATCCAGCGGGCTGGCAGGCGTGAGTCCAGGACGCGGGAGTTGCTAGCGCGACCCACCTCCCACCGGTATGCTCCCCCGCGCATTTCGCGAGGAGCGAAGCCATGGGTTTGAAGCTTCCTGAGATTCTTCTGATTTTCGCGGCGCTGCTGCTGCTGTTCGGCGGCTCGCGGTTGCCGCAGCTCGGCTCGTCCCTGGGCAGCGCGCTCCGCAACTTCAAGCGCGGCTTCTCCAGCGACGAGGAGAAGGACGACGCCAGCGACAAGAAGACTGGCACGCTGTCCGCGTCCACCACCGTGGACAAGGACGTCGCCGCGAAGTCGCCCAGCCACAACGCCTGATTCCGTCCGGGTGGGCCCGGGAAGGCCCCGCCCCTGACGGAAGGACATCGCTGCCGCCGTTCACCCGTGACGCCCGTACCGTGGACCGCTCCAGAAGCGGCGACGGACGGGCGTCGGGCGTTTGAGGCGGCCGTGTGCCCCCCGCGACCTTCCGGTCACGGGGAGCCGCAGCGTGGGGGACGTCAGTCCCCGCCGCCCTTGCCGCTCGCGTACATGCCGTCGATGAGCTTCATGTACTTCTGGCTGGCGACCTTGCGCTTCACCTTGAGGGTGGGCGTGAGCTCGCCGGACTCCTGGGTGAAGTCCGCCTTCATGACCTCGAACTTCTTGATGGTGGAGTACGGAGGAATCTCCGCGTTCACCTTCTTGAAGATCTCGGCGATGGCCTCGCGGATCTCCGGCCGCTGGGAGTTCTGCTCGTAGCTGCCCACCGCGACGCCCTTGTCCTCCAGCAGCTTGCGCGCCGGCTCCTCCGACACCGTCACCAGCGCGACGAGGTACGGCTGCTTGTCGCCGTACACCATGGCCTGGCTGATGAGCGGGAAGGTCTTGAGCGTGTTCTCGATGTTCTGCGGCGCCACGTTCTTGCCGCCCGCGGTGACGATGATGTCCTTCTTGCGGTCGGTGATGCGCAGGTAGTTGTCGGAGTCCACCTCGCCGATGTCACCGGTGTGGAACCAGCCGTCCGGATCCAGCACCTCGCGGGTGGCCTCCTCGTTCTTGTAGTAGCCCTTCATCACGCAGGGGCCACGCACGAGGATTTCGCCGTCCGCGGCGATCTTGATCTCCGTGCCCGGCACCGGCGGGCCCACGGTACCGATCTTGATCTTCTCCACCCGGTTGGCGTTGCACGGGGCGCTCGTCTCCGTGAGGCCGTAGCCCTCCAGCACCTTGAGGTCGAGCAGGTCGAAGAAGTAGGCGATCTTCCGCGACAGCGGCGCGCCGCCGGAGATGAAGATGCGCATGTTGCCGCCCAGCTTCTCGTCCAGGGTCTTGCGCACCTTGGAGAAGACGAGCTTCTTCGCCAGGGAGAACTGGAGCGAGCTGTACTCGCGGCCCTGGCCCTTGGCCTCGGCGTACTCGTCGAACAGGCCGAAGGCCCACTTGAAGAGCTTGCCCTTCATGCCCGGGGCGGCGGAGCCGTTGGCGACGACGTTGTTGTAGACCTTCTCGAACACGCGCGGCACGGACGGCAGCACCGTGGGGCGCGTCTCCGCCAGGTTCGCCAGCAGCTTGTCCACCGACTCCGCGATGATGAGCCGGAAGCCCATGGACAGCCACGCGGCCTTCACCACCTGGGCGAACACGTGCGCCAGGGGGAGGAACAGCATGACGGAGTCCTCGGGCTTCATCATGCCCATGGCCTGGGTGGCCTTCGCTTCATAGGCCCAGTTGCCGTGGGTGAGGATGACGCCCTTGGGCGCGCCGGTGGTGCCGGACGTGTAGATGAGCAGGTTGGTGTCGTCCGACTTCACCTGCCCCACGCGCTCCGCGAACGCGGCCTCGGTGGCCTGCGGGTGGCCCTTGCCGGAGGCCACCATGTCCGCGAGCGTCATCTCCTTGTCGCCGGAGACGGGACCCTCGAAGACGACGATCTTCTGGAGCGCCGGGATGTCCTTGAGCTTGGAGCGGACGCGCGACAGGCGCCCGGCCTGCTTGGCGTCCTTCTCGTCGGAGTCGACGAGCAGCAGCTTCGTCTCCGAGTGGTTCAGGATGTAGTGACACTCATCCGGCGTGTTGGAGCCATAGATGGGCACCGTGATGGCCTGGGCCGCGCTGATGGCCAGGTCCGCGATGATCCACTGCAGGCTGGTGTTGGCGAAGATGGCCACCCGGTCCCCGGGCTGGACACCCTGGGCGATGAGGCCCGCCGCCTGCGCCTTCACGTCCTCCAGCACCTGCGCGTACGTGACGTCCTGCCAGCGCCCGTCCTTCTTGTGGGTCACGCCCACCTTGGAGGCGTTCTGGGCCCGCTGAACGAGCAACTGGACGAGGTTCTGCTCCTGCGTCCCGCTCGCCGCGGGAGCCGTCGTGACCTGACTCTCTGCCCTCACTTGAGCTCCTCCTGGATGTCGGCATCCACCTTCTTGGCCCACTGCTGCACGCGCTGCCCCTCCGCGGGGTTGTACGCGGTGCTTCCCTGCTTGACCTTCTGAATGGCGGCGTTCGCTTCCTTGGCCTTGCCGTCCTTCAACAGCGTTTCGGCCAGGTAGTAGTGCGCACGCAGCGACTGCGGAAACTTGGCGATGGCCTTCTGGTAGTACTCTGCGGACTTGCCCAGGTCGCGCTTCGGCCAGGGCAGCTCGTAGAAGTAACGCCCCTTCACCAGCCAGGGACCGCCGTACTCGTACGTGGGGTCGAGCTTCAGCGCGGTGTCCAGGCGCTCGTTGAACTTGCCCTCCAGGCCGTCACCCAGCGCCTTCATGATGCCCACGGCCTGGGAGTAGGAACCGATGCCGCAGGCGGCGAAGTAGTAGCCCTCCACGCGCGCGGGCTGGAGCTTCGAGGCCTTGTCCCCGGCCTCCCACGTCTGCTTGCCCAGGACCATCTTGAGCTTCTTCTCCGTGGCGCCGTCCGCCTGCCACTGGAGGACGCGAGCCTTGCGCCACGCCAGGTCGAAGTCGTCCGGCGTGGCCTTCAGCGCGTCCGACAGTTGCGTCTCCAACGCCTTCACGGACTCCGCGTCTCCGCGCTTGGCGTACAACGCGTCGAGTTGGTCGAGCAGCGCGGGATCCGCGGCGTGTGCCGGGACGGCCCAAAGCACCCAAAGGGCAAGCAATTTCAAGCGCATCGAAATGCCTTAGCACGCACGCTTGCCCACCATCAACCCAACGCACTAGACGCGGCGCGGCAAAAAAGAAGACGGGGTCGGCAAGGTGCGAACACCCCGCCAGACCCCGTCACCGGTGCAACAGTTCCTGTCCTGACGCTTCAGGCCGCGTCGGCCGCGGCGGTGTGCTCCTCGTTCTCGTTGAACGCGATGAGGTAGCGCTCCAGGAAGTTCTTCGTCTTCAGCTCCACCTGGCGCACGCGCTCGCGCGACACGCCCCAGCGCTGGCCCAGCTCCTCCAGCGTCAGCGGCTTGTCCTGCGTGAGGCGCTCCTGGAGGATGTCCCAGCCCAGGTCGCCAATGCGCTTGCGCACCTTCTGCAGGGCCTCCTGGATTTCGGTGTCCTGCTCGCGGGAGAGGAACGTCTCCTGCGGGGAGGGACCGCCGTCCTCGATGCGGTCGAGGAAGGTCGTCTCACCCTCCTCGTCGATGGTGGCGTCCAGCGAGAAGTCCACCATGCTGCCGCGCTCCGCCTCGCCGCCGCGCACCTGGCTGCGGTTGTCCTTCAGGTAGCGGGTGATGTAGGCGCGGATCCACCACACGGCATAGGTGGCGAAGCGCACGTTCTTCTTCGGGTCGAAGTGCTCGATGGCCTTCATGAGGCCGACGTTGCCTTCCTGGATGAGGTCGTCCAGGCGGGCCCCGCGGTTGGCGAACTTCTTCGCCACGGCGACCACGAAAGCGAGGTTGGAGCTGGCGAGCGTCTGTCGGGCGCTCTCGTCACCCTTGCGGGCCTGGCGGGCCAGCTCGTACTCCTGTTCACGCGTGAGCTGCTGGTGGCCGCCCAGGTGACGCAGGTAATGCGAAAGGCCCTCTGCCGCGTACTTCGTCGAGTTGGCCATGATTTCCCGTCCTTCCGTTCGTAACTGCCGGACGCGATGAATCCCCCGACGAACCGCGTCCACCTGTCACTAGGACGCGCAACGACGGAAAGGGTTTCTCATTCCTTCCAAGAAGGGCATTTCGCCCGCTTACCCTTGTCAAAAGCCCGTCACGCAGTCGCACTTCCGGGCCTTTGGGAGCGCGCGACGCGGCGGGTGGGACAGCACCTACGTTTCCGGCCACGAAGCTTTCAACGCTTGGGCGCGGGGAAGATTTTCTCGGGGTTGAGCAGGCCTGATGGATCAAAAAAGGCCTTCAGGCGGCGCTGCAGCTCCAGCAGCGCGGGAGCCTGCTCCAGCGCCAGATATTCCCGCTTCGCGTGTCCCACGCCGTGTTCGCCGGTGATGGTGCCGCCCAGCTCCACGGTGAGCACGAGCATGCGGCGCAGCGCCTCATCGACGAGGGGGCGCTGGGCGGGGCCGTCGTAGAGGATGTTGGCGTGCAGGTTGCCGTCTCCCGCGTGGCCATACGTGGCCACGGTGAGCCCCAGCTCCGCGCCCATCTTCTTCAGCCGCTCGATGATTTCGGGAATTTTCGAGCGGGGCACCACGATGTCCTCGGAAATCTTGGCCGGCTTGAGCGCGCGCAGGGCCGGGGAAATCACGCGCCGCGCGGCCCACAGCTTCTCGCGCTGGGACTCGTCCTGGGCCACCAGGGTCTGGGTGGCCCCGTGCTCGTCACAGATGGCCCCCAACAGTTGGAGCTCCGCGAGGACGCCTTCGGGAGTGTTGCCGTCGACCTCGGCGATGAGGGCCGCGCCCGCGCCCGGGGGGAACTGGAAGCTGCCCCGGTTCACGATGGCCTGGACGGCGACCTCGTCGATGAGCTCCAGGCAGCGCGGCAGGATGCCGGCGGCGAGCACCGCGGAGACGCCCCGCGCCGCATCCAACACGGAGGGGAACACCACCAGCGCGGTCATCACCTGGCGAGGCAAGGGAATGAGCTGCACCGTGATTTCGGTGGCCACGCCGAGCGTGCCCTCGGAGCCGACGAACAGGCCCACCAGGTCGTAGCCGGCCACGCCCTTGATGGTGCGCCGGCCCACGCGCAGCACCTCGCCATCCGGCATCACCCACTCCAGGCCGATGACGTAGTCGCGCGTGACGCCGTACTTCAGGGCGCGCGGGCCGCCGGCGTTCTCCGCCACGTTGCCGCCCAGCGTGCAGAACTCCCAGGAGTTCGGATCCGGTGGATAGAAGAGGCCCTGGGCCTCCACCGCCTTCATCAGGTCGCCCGTCACCACGCCGGGCTCCACCACCGCGGTGAGGTCCTCCCTGCAGATGGAGCGGATCCGGTTCATGCGCTCCAGGCTGACGGCCATGCCCCCCTTCAAGGGCAGCGAGCCGCCGCTCTTGCCGCTGCGCGCGCCGCAGGGGGTGAAGGGCACGCCGTGCGCCTGGCACGCCTTGAAGATGGCGGACACCTGCGCGGTGGTCTCCGGCAGGAGGACGGCGTCGGGCCGGTAGACGCCGCTGTCGGACTCGTCGCGCGCGTAGGTGTCGAGCGTGTCCGCGTCGCGCTTCACCTGGCCTTCGGATAGCACGCCCGCCAGGGCCTCCAGCACCTCCGCCACGCGCTCGGGCGCCACCCGCTCGAAGCGTTGGGCGGCGGGGTTCATCTGCCGGCCCCCGTGCGTGCGCCCAGGCGGGCCCACAGCTCGCGGCGCAGGGGGCCGTCCTTGCGCAGGCGTCCTTCATAGGCCTCCGCGTGGGTGACGGCGTCGCGCTGGTGGTCGGCCCTCAGCCGCAGACACGCCTGCTCCGCCTCCAGGATGCAGGCCGTCGCGGGGCTGTCGAGCACGCGGGCAAGCGAACGCGCCACCTGCCGGGCCAGGTCCTCCTGGAGGATGAGCCGGTGCGCGAAGGAGTCCACCAGCGCGCCGATGCGCCCGAAGCCCACCACGCGCGAACCCGGCACGTAGGCCACGTGCGCCCGGCCGGTGAAGGGCAACAGGTGGTGCGGGCACATGGAGTGGAAGCGCAGGTCCGTCACCACCACCAGCTCCCCGGAGGAGTCCGCGGGCGCGGGGTAGGTCTTCCCGAGCACCTCCTCCGGCGTGCGGCCGTAGCCGTCGAGGAAGCCGTTGGCCCACACGTCGGCCACGCGCGTCGGCGTGTCCACCAGGTTCACGTCCTGGAGGTCGAGCCCCGCGGCGGTGAGGAAGTCGCGGACCGCCCGGGCCATGCCAGCGGGATCGGGGCGCGCGACGCGAGGGGCCGGGGCCTTGGCGGCGGGGGCGCGGCGGCGGGGGCGGGAGGGAGGCACGGCGGCGAAACTCCTGGCGCGGGAGGCGTGACGGTGGGACCCGCCCAACCTAACCGATGCGGCCAGGAGGGACGTCCGGAATGAAAACAACGTTCCTTTGTCGTCCTGTTTCGACGTGCGCCGGCGTTGAATCGCCGCACTGCTCCATCGTCCGTGCCAGGGAGCCCCGGGAGACGGATGCATCCTGCCTGCCTTGACACTCCCGGGGGCCGACAGTAAGCCAGCCGGGACCCTCTGATGCTCTCGCGCGCCCACACCCTTGCCCGCCTCACCGCGATGCTGCTCGTCGCGCTCTGGGGTGCCCAGCCGCTGGGTCTGGCGCTGCACGTGGAGCAGCACGCGCACCGGTTCTGTCCGCAGCACCAGACTTTTGAAGAGGACGCGCGGCGCGCGAACCCGGCGCTGTCCCGCTTCACCGAGCGCGCCCCCGTCATCGCTTCCGTCCCGCCCGCGGTGGCGGACGCCACGAGCCTCAACCACGAGACGTGCCCGCTGCTCACGGCCGCCCCGCAGGTGGAGGCGCTCCAGGGCGCGGACGTCGCCGCCGCTTCCGCGTGCGTGGAGGGCCAGCACCCGGCCACCGCGCCGCCCCGCTCGTTCGCGCCGCTCGCCGTCCTCGACATCGCGCCCAAGGCCTCGCCTCCGACGCACGCGTAGTGCCCGCGTGTCGTGTCCGTGAAGCAGGTCATCAGGTCGACGGTCGTCGTGGGGCGTGCATGCGCATGCTCCCCGGTGGACCGGTTCCGAGGAGCAACATCCCGTGTCATCCCTTCCGCGCAGGAATCCCCGCGCCCTCGCCGTCGTGCTCGCCGCGCAGCTGTCCGCGACCGCCGCCTGGGCCCAGCAGCCATCGCCCCCCTCCACCGCGTCACCTCCTCCCGCTGAATCCCCTGCCCCGGCCCAGGACGCGCCCGCCGGCGACGCTCCTCCCGGGGACGCGCCCGGGCTGACCCCGGAGGAGATGGCGGAGCTCCAGAAGGCGCTGGACGCGGACGCGAGCGAGAAGGCGCGTCCGTCCGGTGACACGTCCCCGGCGTCGCCCACCGCGACGAACGACTCCGGCGTGACGCCGCTCAAGCTGCCCAACGCCATCTCCGGTGGCACCAACTTCCTCAACCTGAGCTTCATCCTGGACATGGCCCTGGCGGCCTTCTCCAACAAGGAGCCCCTGCAGGGCGGCGCGCACGACCCGACGCAGAACGGCTTCAACCTCCAGCAACTGGAGCTGTCCATCGGCTCCGTGGTGGACCCGTACTTCCGCTTCGACAGCAACATCGTCTTCAGCCAGTTCGGCGTCGAAATCGAGGAGGCATACGTCACCACGCTGGACCTGCCGGCGAACCTCCAGGTGCGCGCGGGCCAGTTCCTCACCCGCTTCGGCCGGCTCAACTCCACGCACCCGCACGCATGGGACTTCGTGGACCAGCCCTTCGTCATGAGCCGCTACTTCGGCGCGGAGGGCAACCGCGGCCTGGGCGTGGAGGGCTCCTGGCTCACGCCGCTGCCCTGGTACGTGGAGGTCGTGGGCAGCGCCACCGACGCGAAGGGCGAGGCCACCGCGCGCAGCTTCTTCGGTGCGTCCAACGAGCGCGTGCTGTCACCGCTGGACTTCCAGCTCACCGGCGCGCTGAAGCAGTTCTTCGCGCTGTCCGACGACCTGTCGCTCTTGTGGGGCCTGTCCGCCGCCACGGGCCCCAACGCCACGGGCTACCGCAACCACACGAGCATCTACGGCACGGACGTGTATTTGAAGTTCCGGCCCATCACGACGCAGAGCTCCCAGCAGCTGGTGCTCCAGGCGGAGGTGCTCTACCGCCGCCGGCAGGCGCCGGAGGACGTGCTGTCGGACTGGGGTGGCTACGCGCAGACGGTGTGGCGCTTCTCCAACCGCTGGGCCACGGGCGTGCGCTACGAGTTCGGCACGGCCGCGAAGACGCAGGAGGGCCGCGTCGCGAATGATCCGCTGGACCCCGAGTGGATCTCCGACCGGCAGCGCATCAGCGCGTCGCTGACGTACTGGCCCACGGAGTTCTCCCGCCTGCGCCTGCAGGCCGCCACGGACCGCGTGGGCTGGCGCGAGTCGCCGGACTACTCGGCCTTCCTCGCCCTTGAAGTCGTGACTGGCGCCCACGGTGCCCATGCGTTCTGACCTCATCTTCCGGAGCCCTTCCATGCGTTCCCTTCGCCTGTTCGCGGCCCTGTGCGCCGCCGTCGTCAGCCTCACCGCCGTTCCCGCTCGCGCGGACCTGAAGGTCGTCACCACCCTCCCGGACCTGGCCGCGCTGGCCAAGGCCGTGGGCGGGGACAAGGTGGACGTCACCGCGCTCGCGCTGCCCACGCAGGATCCGCACTTCGTGGACGCCAAGCCCAGCCTGACGCTGGCCATCAACCGCGCGGACCTGCTCATCGTGGCGGGCCTGGACCTGGAGATCGGCTGGTTGCCCACGCTGCAGACCGGCGCGCGCAACAACCGCATCCTCACGGGCAACACGGGCTACCTGGACGCGTCGCGGTTCGTGAACCTGCTGGAGGTGCCCACCACGCAGGTGGACCGCAGCCAGGGCGACGTGCACCCCGGCGGCAACCCGCACTACCTCTATGATCCGCGGCAGGCGCTGCGGGTGGCGGGCGCCATCGAAGAGCGCATGTCGCAGCTGGATGCGAAGAACGCCGCCACCTACAAGGCCAACCTCGCGAAGTTCACCCAGGAGCTGAAGGCAGCCCAGGTGGGCTGGGAGAAGCGGCTCGCGGGCCTCAAGGGCGTGCCCGTCATCGCGTTCCACCGCACGACGGCGTACCTGCAGGACTGGCTGGGCTTCAAGACGCTCGCGTACCTGGAGCCCAAGCCGGGCATCCCGCCGAACGCGGCCCACGTGGCGCAGGTCGTGGTGCTGTCCCGGACGAACAAGGTGAAGCTGGTCCTCAAGGAGGACTACTACGCGGACAACAACGCGCAGTTCGTCGCGTCGAAGATCCCCGCCCCGCTCGTCACGCTGCCCGGAGGCACGGACTTCCGCTCGGGCCAGACGTACGTGCAGCGCATGGACCTGATGGTGGGCCGGCTGGAGCAGGGCCTCGCCGGGAAGGGGCAATGACGCCATGAAGCGCTTTCCTTCCAGGGTGTGGATGCTCCCGGTGGCACTGCTGTCCGGGTGCGCGTTCGACGCGGGCGAGGGCTTCGCCGTGCTGGAGCCCTCCGTCGAGGCCGCGTACACGCCGGTGTCCGGCCGCAACGCGGGCGACGGCTACCAGGCGCTCGCCTCCGACTTCCAGCTGCGCATGGACACCGGCGCGGTGAGCCTGGGCAGCATCGACCTGCTGGCCTCCTCCGGTGGGGGCGGCGGCGGCACGACGTTCGACCCCTCCTCGCCGCCGCCGGGCTACTCGCTGTGCCACAACGGGCACTGCCACCGCGATGACGGGGCGCTCGTGGACTACGAGGACATCCAGGCGGAGCTGGGCGGCGGTGGCGGCAGCACCACCGTCACGGTGGCCAACCTCCCCGTGGACGCGGAGCTGGACCTGCTCGCTCCCGCCGCGCGCGACGTCACCTGCGAGCCCGCGTGCGAGCTGGGCAGGACGGCGCTGTCCCGCGGTCGCTGGTCCGTCACCGGTTTGCGCATGACGGGCAGCGTGCGGGACGGCCGCGTCCCCGCGCGCTTCGCGGGCGCCCTGCCCTTCCGCTTCACCGCGACGGCGACGGGCGCGGAGGCCACGCCGGTGGCGGTGCTCAACAGCGACCTGGACGTGCCGTCCGACCGCGAGAACGCGCCGCGCGTGACGCTGGACCTGAAGCTGGAGCTGACGCCGGCCCTCTTCGACGCGGTGGACTGGTCCGCCGCCACCGTGGGCGCCGACGGCGTGGTGGACCTGGACGCGCCCGCGAACGCGGCGGTGCGCGCCGCGCTCCTGGAGCAGGTGGCCGCATTGAGTCCGACCGCGGAGGTGAGCCGTGGCTCACGGTGATCATGAGACGGAGCTGGACCGGGGGCACCGCGCCTCGGTGCCCGTGGAGCCGGGCGAACCGCTGCTCAAGTGCGAGCAACTGGTCATCGGCTATGGCGGCAAGGACATCCTTCCGCCCATGGACCTGGTGGTGCGCCGCCGCCAGTTCGTGGCGGTGGTGGGCCGCAACGGCTCCGGCAAGAGCACCTGGTTCAAGACGCTGCTGGGGCTGATTCCTCCGGTGTCCGGCCGCATCACGCTGGCCGAGCCGAACATCCGCAGCGCGTACGTGCCGCAGATGTCCTCCATCGACTCGCTCCTGCCGGTGCACGCGCGGGAGCTGACCGGCTGGGGACGGCTGTCGGGGTGGAACTTCCTGCGCCCCTTCCCCAGCAAGACGGACCGGCAGAAGGTGGAGGCGGCGCTCGACACGGCGGGCGCGCGCGGCATCGCGAAGCGGCCCTTCCGCGACCTGTCCGGCGGCGAGAAGCAGCGCGCGTTGCTGGCGCGGGTCATCGCCACCGAGGCGGACGTGGTGCTGCTGGACGAGCCCACCGCCGCGATGGATGCCGTGGCGGAGAAGCAGACGATGCTGCGGCTGTGCGCGCTCGCGCACGACCGGGGCCTGGGCGTGGTGGTGGTGAGCCACGACATGTCCGTCGCCGCCGAGCACGCCGACGTCATCCTCTTCGTGGACCGCGAGCACCGCTGCTTCGTCATGGGCGATGCGCGCACCGTGTTCTGCCACCCCGCCTTCCGCCGCCAGTACGGCGACGACTACTGCCACAGCGCGCCCCAGGGACCCCACCGTGGAAACAACCCTGCTTGAGCCCTCGAAGTGGGAACAGTTCCAGGCGGGCTGGGAGCTGTTCCGCGACCCCATCCTCTGCGCGCTCATCGCCGGGTGCGTGCTGGGCTTCCTCAGCGTCTACGTCGTGCTCCGGCGCATGGTGTTCGTCAGCGCGGCGGTGACGAACACCGCGGGCCTGGGCGTGGCGCTGGCCTTCTTCGCGGAGATCCACCTGGGCGTGCACGTGGATCCGCTGGTGGGCGCGGTGGTGCTGTCGGTGGCGGCCACGCTGCTGCTGATGGTGGAGCCCGCCCGGCTGCGGCTGTCCCGGGAGAGCCTGCTGGGGTGCGCGTTCGCCTTCGCGGGCGGCGCGGCCATCCTCGTGGGTGACCGCATCGCGCAGGAGGCGCACGACATCCAGGGCATCCTCTTCGGCACCGCGGTGCTGGTGACGCCGGATCAGCTCCTGGCGGTGGAGGTGGCGGGCGGCGTGCTGATGGTGCTGCACCTGTGGTGGTACCGGGGCATCACCTTCGTGAGCTTCGACCGCATCGGCGCCACCGTGCAGGGGCTGCCCGTGCAGCTCCTGGACACGGTGCTGATGGTGTCCATCGGCGTCATGGTGGGCGTGTGCGCGCGGGCCCTGGGCGCCCTGCCCGTCTTCGCGTTCTCCACGCTGTCGGCCATCGCCGCGCTGGTGCTGGACCTGCGGCTGCCGTGGACGTTCTTCACGGCGACCGTGCTGGGAGGCATCGCGGGCGCGGGCGGCTACCTGGTCGCGTACTTCTACGACTTTCCGGTGGGCGGTTCGCAGACCGTCCTGTCCGGGATGCTGGTGCTGCTGATGATGCTCGTGCGCCTGGTGCAGGTGCCCTTCAAGCGAAGGGTGTGAGCACCCGCTTCCGCCGTCGTCCCTCTTTTTCAGCGGACGGCGGCGGACACCTTCTTGAACTCGGGCGTGCCGGCGCGGCCCAGCATGTCGAACAGGGCCGACTCCACGGTGAGGATGCGGGCGCCCGCGTCGCGGCACAGCTCCAGGCCCACGCGGCGGTCCTCCTCCGCGCGGGACAGCACGGCGTCCGCGAGGAGGCACGGCTCGCGGCCGCTGTCCGCCAGGTCGCGCGCCGTCTGGAAGACGCAGATGTGCGTCTCCATGCCGGTGATGAGCACCTGCTTGCGGTCCCCCAGCACGGCGAGCACGTCCGGCGTGGCGGCGGAGAACTCGATCTTCTCCAGCGGCTTGAACTCCCCCAGGCGCAGCTTGAGCAGCGAGTGCGTGCGGCCCAGCCCCTGCGGGTACTGCTCCGTGACGATGACGGGCAGGCCCAGGGCCCGCGCGCCTTCGACGGCGGCGCCGGTGCGCGCGAGCATGCGGTCCAGGGCGTCGCGGTCCATCGCGGCGCACAGGCGCTCCTGGATGTCGACGACGAGCAGCGCGGCCTGCTCGGGCTTCAGGCGGAATGACGGCATGGGCGGCTCCTTGGAGGATGGCCCCTAGTGACACGAACGCCGCGCCTCCCGTCAAGCGCGGCGGCGTGGGCGCTCAGCGGCCGTGAACGGTCCAGGTGGGTTCCGTACCCTTGGGCCCGCCCCGAGGTGGGGGCGCGGTGTCCACCGGAGCGTCGGGCACCCGCCGGAGCGCGGCGCGGCCCCGGCCTGCCCGATGGGCCGAGAAGCCTCGCGCGCGTTGCAGGCCCGGCAGGTGCGGATCCGCGTCGCGCCACAGGTCCAGCACCACGGCGAAGTCATGAGCCGCCTCGGACATGCACTCGCAGGCGACGTGGGCCTCCGCCACCAGCAGCATGCAGTGGCCGCAGCCAGGCCGCTCCCCTGCCCGCTCCAGCGCCAGCTCCAGGGCCTTCTCCTCGCGGCCGGAGCGCAGGCGCACGCGGGCCAGCGTCTCACGGGGCGGACGGCAGAAGAGCGCCGGGCCCACCGGACGCAGCCGTCGCTCCAGGCGCAGCGCTCGCGTGAGCGTGGCCTCCGCGCGGCCGGAGTCTCCCCGGCGCGCATCCAGAGTGCCTCGCAGCTCCTGCGCGGCGACCTCCACCGTGCGCGCCACGTCGCGGGGGCACAGGGCACGGCCTTCGGAACGCGGCGCCTCCGACAGGGTGAGCACCAGCGCGTCCAGCGTTCCACACGCGCGCTCCACGTCGCCGAGCCGCCCTGTCTCCAGCGCGCAGACGCCTCGCGCGTACAGGCGCACGCCATCGCGCAGTCCGGCCTCCGCGACCGTGGCGCTGTCGCCCAGCTCCATGGGGACCTCCGCCGCCGCGCGGCTGAAGCCGAAGCGCAGGTGCGCGGCGACGAGCGTGGTGGCGGCGAAGAGCACCGCCTGCGGCTGTCCTCCCGAGGCCTCCACGCGCTGACGCAGCTTGCGCGCCCAGGCCTGTGCGCCCCGGTACTGCCCCACCTCCACGCAGGCCTCGCTGAGCAGGCGCAAGGCGGCGTCCGCGCTCGGCGCCACCTCCAGCGGCAGTGACTCCCGCGCGACGTACGCGTCGTCCGCCGTCACCGCGGTCTCCAGGATGCGGTTCGCCTCCGCCGCCCGGCCCATGCGCAGGAGCAGCCGTCCGGCGGCGAGCAGCGCGGGGCTGCCAGCGGGCACGAGCAAGGGAAGCCGCTCCGCGCTCTCCAGCGCCGTCTCCGGCCGGGAACTGGGCAGCCACGCCTGCACCCAGGCCACGTGCACGCCCGCGTGATTCGGGTGCGTGCGCAACAGGTCGCGCAGCAGCATCTGCGCGTACGGCTGCCCCTGCCCGGGACGCCCGTCGGATTCGTAGCCGTCCAGCAGGAAGCCCGCGAGCAGCAGGCGCGGCTCGGGCTCCTGCGGGAAGCGGTCGATGAGGCTCTCCATCTCCCGCACGAAGGCATGCCTGCCGTTGGCGGGGCCCTTGTCCGCGAGGAGGCTGGCCGCGACGACCAGCCGCTGCTCCAGGTCCGTGGCCCCTTCGGCCAGCGTCAGCGCCTTGCGGATGGCCTCCGCGCGGTCCGCGGTGAAGCGCTGCCCCACGCCCCGGGCGAGCGCGAGCCCCCACCACGCCATGGCGAGCGATGGGTCCTGACGCGCGGCCTCCGCGAAGGCGCGCCGGGCCTCCAGCGCCCAGCCCAGGTGCAAGAGGCGCAGGCCCTGATCAAAGTACGCCTGGGCCAGGGGCACCCGCGTCGACACGGGCAGGTGGGCCTCTCCCAGCCCGTCTCGCAGCGGCGGCGTGGGAAGGGCTTCATCCGGCAGGTCCTCCCACGCGAGGTGGGCATGGACGGACGGTGCATCGGCTCGGAACAGACGTGCCAGCATGATGTCCTCCTCACGCTCCGTGCATCGGAGCGACATGGTGTTGCACCGAGGCGTCGGTCGCGCGCACGCGCACGGCCAGCCGCCTCCAGGCGGTGGACAGCTCTTCCGCGGGGATGGGGGACGCCTTGCGCCGCGCCGCCAGGCACTCGCGCCGCCAGGCCAGGCCCACGTCGCGGGCCACCCACGCCTCGTACTCCGCCAGCCAGTCCGCCAGCAGCGCGAGCCCCGCCCGCGCCGCCCTGCGCTCCGGCCCCGTGGCCGCGTCCCGCCGGACGCCCACGTCCTCCACGCGGAAGGCCTTGCCGCGCGCGCCCTCCACCCACCGGGGCACGAAGCCGTCACGCGGCACGAAGATGGCGCCGCCGCACGCCTCGCACAGCGCGCCGAAGCCCCACAGCGTGAGGCGCCCCCCGTCCTGAAGCCTCCCCTGGTACGCGCTCTGCCCCTCCACACCCGGCGGACGCGCCTCGCGCACCAGGCCGTGCCGGAGCAGCACGTTGCCGTCCGGGCAACGCACGTCCTGGCCCAGGCACCACATGGCCACGTCGAACAGACGGTCGCCGTCGCGGCGCACGTCGCAGGGAAGCAGGGAACCCGAACCACCCGAAGAGACCTTGGACATGGGGCGCCTCGGGCCTCGCTAGGAAGCGGCCTTCTTCACGGTGGGACCCACGCGCGCGGGCACGTCGCCGAAGAGCGCCTTCGCGTCCACGGCGCTGCCGCCGCCCTTGCTGATCACCGCGTTGACGGCGCGCACCAGCTTGGCGCGCACGCGCGGAGACAGCGGCTTGTCCTCGCGCGCGGCGTTGAGCTGCTGCTCGCTCAGGCCCCGGCCGCTGCGCGGCTTGCCCAGGCCCACCTCCGCGTACGGCTTCTGCTGCTGCTCCTTGTCACGGCGGCGCGTGGAGCGCTTGCGCTTGAGGACGCGGTCCTCCGCCGTGTGCGCTTCGAGCTGCTGGGAGCGGCGCAGCAACGCCGCGGGGGAGATCTTCTGACTGTCGAGGAACTGCTGGAAGGCACCCATGAGCGGGCTCCTGTGAAAGGGGGGAAGAGAAAGGGGTGGCTACTCGTGGTCGTGGTCGTGCTCGCCGGACTCCTCGATGACGAGCGACACGGAGGAGAGGGTCGACGGGCCGAAGGTCAGCGTGTGCGTGCCCACGGTGAGCGGCACGACGTAGCGGCCCTGGATGTCCGTGCAGAGCGTGGAGCTGGTGGCGCTCTCCTCGAACTCCACCGTCGCGCCGCTGCCGTTGGTGACCTTCACCGGCACCGGGGCGCTGGCGTAGAGGACGTAGTCGGTGGCCTCGGAGACGGCGAAGGACACCGCGCCGCCCTTTCCGCCAGCCACGTCCACCAGCGCGATGTCGTAGCGCTTGTGGTCGTTGCTCACGGCCGGGCCCGCGCCGCTGACGGCGGCGGTGACGTTGACGGCGGGGCCTTCCTGCAGGTGCTCGCAGCCCTCCTCGTCGACGTGGGCCTCCTCTTCGTCGTCGCCACCGCAGCCGGCGGCGAGGAGGGCGGTGGACAGCAGCAGGGCGGACAGAAGCTTCTTCTTCATGACGGTGACTCCAGGGACACGAGGGATGGACTGCGGGAACTCCAGCCACCCGGCCCCCACGCGCACCGCTCCCGGAATGGGAGGGACCGCGAAGGGACAGGCAGGACTGGAAGGAGGGACCGCGGCACGAAGCGCGCGCCTGTGCATGGCCCGGAGCGTTCCGTGCGCGTGCGGCGGATCCGTTCAGTTCAGCGAACGGGAACGCGCACGCCCCGGACTCCGGTGGCCACGACGCATCCCATGTCCAGGACGCACCTGGGGCTCAAGGGACGGCGGGCTTCGACGGCGGAGATCAGACGCGTGGCGGCGACAACTTGGGCGCGAGCCTCAACAGCGCGACGGGGGCCGCGTGGAAGCGGAACACCGCCAGCGCCGGGCTGGAGCGCGTGGAGACCGCGGCCACGACGGGCGCGGACTCGGCCGGAGGCGGGGCCTCGCGGCGCAAGAAGGCGTGGTGGCAGTGGGCCTCCGCGCCGTGGGGCGTGGCCTTCGATGCCGGCGCCTTCGCGACGCGCGCATCGTCGAAGGAGAGCGCCTCCTCCAACGGCCCGTCGTGCGAGGCCTCGCTCACGTGCATCACGTCCCCGTGCTCCAGGCACGTGGTGTGCTGCACGAGCGCGAAGTGGAGCACGCTGCCCACATACACCAGCACGCACACGAGCACCCACGGCAGCGCCAGCAGGCGCGGCAGGGGGTGACGGATGCTGAGCTGGGGTCGGAGGCGGCTCACGTCCACTCGGTCTCGAAAAGCAACTGAGTTGTTTTAAGCGACCTGACCGCCCCGGTGCAAGCCGGGAACGGAGCGGACCCGGGCCGGAGGGCGAGTGGGCGGGCCTCCGGGAACAGCGGCCGGGGTCGCGGGTTGTGGACCCACGAGCCCCTGGGGTCGTAGGTTCCGCGCGTGCACGAGCTCATGGATGTCCTGCGCAGGCAGGCACACTATTTCGGACCGGAGCTGGCGAAGACCGCCTATCAGCGCGGCCTCGCGGTGACGAAGCCGGATGGCAGCACCCAGCCCATCCCCATCACCGCCACGCCCGTCATCCTGGACGCGGAGGAGATCAAACGCCGCGCGCTGCTGTCCGCGAAGCTGGCCTCCGCAACGATGAAGATGGCGCGCGCCATGCTGGGCGGCCCGGACGCCGAGGTCCTGCTGGGCGCGCTGTCGCCGCTGGAGCGCCGCCTGGCGCAAGCCACCTGGGAGGCGAGCCGCAAGCTCGTCACCACGCGCGTGGACTACTTCGTGTCCGGAAGTCAGCCCTGGGCGCTGGAGGTCAACGCCACCATCCCGGCCATGCAGGGGTATTCGGACATCGCGGCGCGCACCTTCATCGAAGTGGTGGCGCGGCACGTGCGCTACCCGGAGAAGGCGCTCGCGTCGCTGCTCACCCTCAACGGCAACAACGCGCTGGCGCTCTACCGCGCGCTGCTGGACGGCTACGCGGCCGAGCGCGACGGGAAGATGCCGGACACGGTGGCGCTCTTGTGCCGCAAGAACGACGCGCAGGTGACGGAGCTGCGCTGGCTGTGCGAGCGCTTCCGCGAGTTCGGCGCGGACGCGGACATCGTGCACCCGGAGGACGTGTCCGGAGACGACGCGTTCACGGTGAACGGCAAGAAGTACGACCTGGTCTACCGCCACCTCTTCGTGCGCCGGCTGGAGCAGAACCCCGCGCCCTGGGTGGAGGACTTCCTGGGCGTCGTTCCCGGCAAGAAGGCCGTGTTCCTCAACCCGCCCGCCTCCCAGGTGGAGGTGAAGACGACGTTCGCGCTGCTGTCGCAGGCGGTGACGGACGCGGCGCTCGCCGAACGCGCGGGCCTCACGCCCGAGGAGCTGGAGGCGGTGCGCGCGGCGGTGCCGTGGACGCGTCCCTTCCGCCACGGGCCCGGCGTGGGCCCCGACGGCGCGATGGTGGACGACATCGTGGCGCGTGTGGCCCAGGAGCCCGCGCGCTTCGTGCTCAAGCGCGCGTGGGACTACGGCGGCAAGGCCGTCTTCCTGGGCCGCTCCGTGGGCACCGTACCCTATGAGGAGCGCGTGAAGGGCGCCTACGGTGAATCCCAGACGTGGGCCCAGTTGTGCGAGCGCGCCGCCACGGACATCCAGGGCGGCGGCTTCGTGGTGCAGGAGGTGGTGGACACGCAGCCGGAGGACCACCTGCTCTGCGGCCAGAACAGCGTGCTGCCGACCTCGTTCTTCGTCGACTACTCGGCATATGCCTCCGTGGGGCTCGCGAAGCAGCCCGCGTGGGGCGGGGTATGCCGTGGGTCCATGTCGGAGATCGTCAACATCGTGGGCGGAGGGGGCGTGCTGCCGCTCATCACCACAGAAGTTGCTTCAAAGCTTTTGCTGGCGTGGAAGGCCCTTTAAGGCGTCCTCCAAGGGTCCTCGTTAGACAGTGGCCGGGGCAAAGCGGTACCCGGCCCGAAAGGAAACGGAACACATGGCGTGGGAATCATCAGGTGGTTGGCAGGGCGGGCAGGCAGCCGGGGTGGACGACGTCCTGGTGCAGGAGTCGCAGCGCGCGTTCATGTCGCGCGTGCATGGCTGGATGTTCGCGGGTCTGGCGCTCACCGGCGTGATGGCGATGGTGACGCTGGCCAATGAGACGCTGCTGCGCATGGCGGTGCAGAACCGCATGATGCTGTTCCTGGTGCAGCTGGGCGTGGTGTTCGGCCTGTCCATCCTGGCGCCCAGGCTGTCCGGCCCGGTGGCCGCGGTCATGTTCGCGGGCTACGCGGCGCTCACCGGCGTGACGCTGTCGGTCATCTTCCTTATCTACACGGCCAGCTCCATTGGCCAGGTGTTCTTCATCACCGCCGCGACCTACGGCGCGATGGCCGTCTACGGCACCGTCACGAAGAAGGACCTGAGCAGCTGGGGCACGTTCCTCTTCATGGGGCTCATCGGCATCCTCATCGCCGGCGTGGTGAACCTCTTCATCCAGAGCAGCGCCGTGTCGTTCGTGATGGCCTGCGCGGGCGTGCTCGTGTTCGCGGGCCTCACCGCGTACGACGTCCAGAAGCTGCGCGAGTTCCACGCGGGCGCGGGCTTCAAGAGCCTGACCGCGGTGAGCATCGTGGGCGCGCTCACGCTCTACCTGGACTTCATCAACCTGTTCCTGTCGCTGCTGCGGCTGCTGGGCAACCGCCGCGACTAGTTCCAGGCGTTAGGCTTCAACGCTGTACCCCGAGGGCGGGGCGCGAGGCGGGCAACCGCCTTCAGCGCTCCGCCTTCTTGTTGAAGGGCATCAGCAGGCGCTCCACGGGGCGGCCCTGCACCAGGTGCTCCTCCACGATGGTGGGCACGTCCTCCACCTTCACGCCGCCGTACCAGGTGCCTTCCGGGTAGACGACCACGGAGACGCCAAACGCGCACGTGTCCACGCAGCCGGCCGCGTTGGCGCGCATGCTGCGCTTGAGCCCGCGCTTGTCGAGCTCCTCCTTGAAGGCGGCCCGCACCTCCTCCCCTCCCTTGGTGGCGCAGCACCCCTTGGGGTGTCCGTCCGGGCGGCGGTTGGTGCAGACGAAGACGTGGCGTTCGAAGGGAGGCGGCATGGTTCGCCTCCTAACGCGGGCGAGCGTCGAAATCGATGCCGCCGTTCAGCAGGCGACCGTCCAGGCCCGCCCCAACCGGCCCGTTTGTCGCGTAGGCCCGGGAGCGCTCCTACGCTCGGCACACGGACTGACAGCAAACATCCGCGAGTGATCACAAGCGGTTGGAGCGCCCTCCTCCCAACGTCCGCCGATTTCGCATGGTCATGACGATACATTGCCAGCCAGGGCTGCCATTGCCACCGGGCGAAGGGTTATTAGATCAGCCTTGGGTGGAGATCAGAGCGTCTCGAAATGTCCACCAAATGAAGTGTGTAAGCAGGGCTCTGACACTAGATATGGGGGCGCAGGTGATGTTGACGGGCCCCACCAGCGATCATATGGATCCGCCCGCCCGGCGGGTGGGCAGTCAGGCCCGGGCCCGGATTCCAGTGGTGTGTCCGCTGGCTTCTGCCCGTCCCGGACCATCCCAACGCTGCCGTCCCTGTGCCTGGAAGTGATCAACGGATCCCTTGGGATCTCGCGGCGTTGGCTATTTTGCAAATTTTGCATCAGCACTCTCAGTGAATCTGGAGGTGGGCGTCATGGAGAAGGAACTGAGTGGAAAGCCGGTGGTGGGGGGCAGGGAGCCGCGGCGAGGAGGCCGTGCGAAGGGCAAGGCGGCGACGGCCTCCACGGGGCTGACCGTGGAGCGCTTCTTCACGACGCCCGGCGTGGATCCGGCGGACGAGCTGGCGTGGGAGTACCGCAGCGCGTCCATCAAGGGCGAGGACGGCAAGGTCGTCTTCGACCAGAAGGACATCGAGGTCCCCAAGTCCTGGTCGATGCTGGCGACGAACGTCGTGGCGTCGAAGTACTTCCGGGGCACGCCCGGCACGCCGGAGCGTGAGACGAGCGTACGCAAGCTGGTGGCGCGCGTGGTGGACACCCTCACCCGCTGGGGTGAGGAGGGGCACTACTTCGCGTCGGCGGTGGACCGCGAGGCGTTCCACGCGGAGCTGACGCACCTGCTGCTGCGCCAGAAGGCGGCGTTCAACTCTCCCGTCTGGTTCAACGTGGGCGTGGAGGAGCACCCGCAGTGCTCGGCGTGCTTCATCAACAGCGTGGACGACAACATGGAGTCCATCCTGGGGCTGGCGCGCACGGAGGGCATGCTCTTCAAGTACGGCAGCGGCACGGGCTCCAACCTGTCCAGCATCCGCGGCAGCAAGGAGCTGCTGGCGGGCGGCGGCACCGCGTCCGGCCCGGTGTCGTTCATGCGCGGCTTCGACGCGTTCGCGGGCGTCATCAAGAGCGGCGGCAAGACGCGGCGCGCGGCGAAGATGGTCATCCTCAACGCCGACCATCCGGACGTCCTCGAGTTCATCCGCTGCAAGTCGAACGAGGAGAAGAAGGCCTGGGCGCTGATTGAGGCGGGCTACGACCCGTCCTTCAACGGCGAGGCCTACGGGTCGGTGTTCTTCCAGAACTCCAACAACTCCGTGCGCGTCACCGACGACTTCATGAAGGCGGTGGTGAACGACGGCCCCTGGCAGACGCGCGCGGTGCGCGATGGCCAGGTGATGGAGACGTACAAGGCCCGCGAGCTGTTCCGCGAGATCGCCGAGGCGGCGCACCTGTGCGGCGACCCGGGCCTCCAGTACGACACCACGGTGAACGCGTGGCACACGTGCTCCGGCACGGCGCGCATCAACGCGTCCAACCCCTGCTCCGAGTACATGTTCCTGGATGACTCGGCCTGCAACCTGGCGTCGCTGAACCTGATGCACTTCCGCACGCTGGAGGGTGGCTTCGACGTGGCCGCCTTCAAGCACGCGGTGTCGGTGGTGCTGCTGGCGCAGGAGATCATCGTCGGCTTCAGCCGCTACCCCACCGAGCGCATTGCGAAGAACAGCCACGACTACCGCCCGCTGGGCCTGGGCTACGCGAACCTGGGCGCGCTGCTGATGGCGTCCGGCCTGCCGTACGACTCCCCCGCCGGCCGCAACCTGGCGGGCGCCATCACGTCGCTCATGTGCGGCGAGGCGTACGCCACGAGCGCGCGCATCGCGGAGAAGCAGGGCGCGTTCGCGGGCTACGGCAACAACGCGGAGCCCATGCTCGGCGTCATCCGCAAGCACCGCAAGGCGGCGTACCAGTTGCCGGCGGACGGCGTGAGCGCGGAGCTGCACCAGGCGCAGAAGGAGGCCTGGGACGACGCGCTCGCCAAGGGCATGGAGCACGGCTACCGCAACAGCCAGGTGACGGTGCTGGCGCCCACGGGGACCATCGGCTTCATGATGGACTGCGACACCACGGGCATCGAGCCGGACATCGCGCTCATCAAGTACAAGAAGCTGGTGGGCGGCGGCATGCTGAAGATCGTCAACCAGACGGTCCCGCTGGCGCTGGAGAAGCTGGGCTACCCGCAGACGCAGGCGCAGGACATCATCGCGTACCTGGACAAGCACGACACCATCGAGGGCGCTCCGCACCTGAAGCCGGAGCACCTGCCGGTGTTCGACTGCGCGTTCAAGCCGTCCAAGGGCCAGCGCAGCATCCACTGGATGGGCCACATCGAGATGATGGCCGCGGCGCAGCCGTTCCTCTCGGGCGCCATCTCCAAGACGGTGAACCTGCCCAATGACGCCACGGTGGAGGACATCGAGAAGGCGTACATCGAGGCGTGGCGCAGCGGCCTGAAGGCGGTCGCCGTCTACCGTGACGGCTGCAAGCGCACGCAGCCGCTCAACACGTCGCAGGACAAGGCCCCGGAGGCGAAGCGCGCGGTGGCCGAGCCCACCCCGGCGGTGATGCCCGAGCCCAAGGCGCTGCGCCGCCGGCTGCCGGACGAGCGGCAGTCCATCACGCACAAGTTCTCCATCGGTGGCCACGAGGGCTACCTGACGGTGGGCATGTACGAGGACGGCAAGCCGGGTGAGCTCTTCGTCGTCATGGCGAAGGAGGGCTCGGTGGTGAGCGGCCTGATGGACAGCTTCGCCACCAGCGTGTCGCTGGCGCTCCAGTACGGCGTGCCGCTCCAGGTGCTGGCGGACAAGTTCTGCCACACCCGCTACGAGCCGAGCGGCTTCACGGGCAACCCGGCCATCCCCATCGCCAAGTCCATCACGGACTACATCTTCCGGTGGCTGTCGCTGAAGTTCCTGCCCACGGAGCCCTGCGCGGACGACGCGGAGGTGACGCCGGTGGAGGAGGCCCGTCCGGAGCCGGTGACGCAGGCGGCGGTGCCAGCCCAGGCGACGCTGCAGCTGTCCGCGATGAACTCGCGCAGCACGTACCTGAACCAGGCGGACGCCCCGCCGTGCCACCAGTGCGGCGCCATCACCGTGCGCAGCGGCGCCTGCTACAAGTGCGCGAACTGCGGCACGACCAGCGGCTGCAGCTGAAGCCCGCCTCGGTCGTGACGTGAAGTGAAGAAGGGCTCCGGCGCGCTCAAGCTCCGGGGCCCTTCGTGTTTCAGGGGAAGCGGTGCAGGCGCGTGCAGATCTCCACCGCGCGGTCCGCGATGCGGCCCAGCTCCTCCAGCATGGCGACGTCCAGGGGCGCGGGGCCGTGCTCGGCGACGAAGAAGGCCACGGGCTGCCCGCGCGAGTGGAGCGGGAAGACGAGCAGGTGGTGCTCGGACTCGCCGCACAGCGCGGAGAAGATGGCCTCGTCCTGCGGGCCCTGGGGGGCGCTGAAGACGCTGGGGCTGGGGCCGTTCAGCGCGGAGGTGAAGAGGGACGGCGTGTCCAGGTCCACCTTGAGCGCGGAGACCTCCGGGCGGTCGCTGCCCGGGCCCCAGGCGCGGCCCACGCGCGCGAGGCCGAAGCTGTCACCCAGCAGGAAGGCCCGGCGGAAGCGGCCCGCGCTGTAGGCCAGCAGCACCTTGCCGACCATGCCCTGCGAGTCCGCGGTGTCGAGCGCGGAGAGGACCTGCTCGGCGGTGACGGCGGGGCCGTCCACGGGTGTGTCCGTGGACGCGCTGGCGGCGGCGAGCAGGGCCTGCGCGGGGTCGATGTTCGCGACGGCCTGCGGCTGCCACGGCTGCTGCATGAACTCCCACGCGGAGGCCAGGGCCACGCCGTCCTCGGAGGCCGCGGGCGCGGCGGCGGGAACGTCCAGGTCCACGACGCGGTCGGCCCAGGTGGTCTCCGGGCTGTGGCCCACGGGGCCCTCCCCTTCCCCGCCCTGCCAGCCCACGAACTCCCACGTGGAGGCGAGCTGCATGGGCTCTTCCGTGGAGGTGGGCAGGTCGTCGAGGGAGATGGGCGTCCGGTCGCGGACCGGGGCCGGGGGCGGGACCACGAGGCGAGGCTTCGGCGGGGCCGCGGGCTCTTCCGCGTCCGTGGGGGCCGCGTGGGCAGCCGGCTTGGACGCGGGCTCGGCGCTGGAGACGACGGCGACCTCGAACTCGGGAGGGATTTCGGGCCGGCGCTCCTCGGTGGGCGCGGGGATGGGGGCCTCCTCCGGGGGCGCGACAGGAGCCACGGCGTCGACCTTCGGCGCGGCGGCGACCTGCCAGGACTCGGCGGTTTCAGGGGGCGTGGAGGAAGGCTTGGGCGAGTCCCCCGCGAGGCTGAACTCGAGCGCGTCCGCTTCGGCGTCCGGCGCGGCAATGACAGACGCGGCGGGCACTTCCACGGGCTCCGGACGCTCCGCTTCGATGGAGACGGACGGGCTCTCCGGCTTCGCGGCTTCGACCACGGCGGGTGCTTCCGGGAGGTCCTCGAACTCCATCGCCTCCAGGAGGCCATCGGCCTTCGGAGCATCCGCGACGGCCGGGGTGGAGACAGGCTCCGGCGGAGGTGCGGCCTTCGATTCAGCCGAGGGGGCTTCAGGAGCGGCCAGGACCGGCTCCGCCTCGGGGATAGAGACGGCTTCGTGCGGCTCGGTGGACAGCACGTCCAGGTCTTCGGTGGCTTCGACTGCCTTCGGCTCGGCGGACATGACGTCCACGTCTTCGAGAACGTCCGAGGCTTCCTTGGGATGTTCCGCCACAACGGCATCCACGTCTTCGAGGATGTCGTCGTCGGAGAGATCATCTCCAGTCAGGACCGCCGAGGGCTCGGGGGCCTTCTCGGCAGCGGCAGTGACAGGCGCGGAGTCGAACGACTCAGGGCTCAGGCTGACGTCGGCGTCTTCGACGAACTCTCCATCCAGCACCAGGTCGGACAGCGATGCCGTCTGGGTGGGCGGAACGGTTGCAGCCTCCGCCTTCGCGGAAGGGGCGTCCGAGAATGCATCCGCCCACGTTCCTCCGAGGTCAGGCCCGGCTGCACTGGCGGCCGGGACCGCGATGGTCTTGGTAACCCCTGACGGGCGTCGAGCCACGGGGGCTGCGCCTGAAGACAGGTCAACAGCAGGCGACTCGTCCCTGGCAATTCCTACCGGGGACGTCTTCTCGGAGGCGTTCGCCAGGCCCGTGATGGGTTCGGATGAATCCAGGGCGTCTGGAGTAAGCGCCGCCGGAGTATCCGTCTGCGAGGCATTCGCCGTTCCGACCGAGTCTCTCGAAGGAGCGGTGGTCCCGAGGCCAGACGGCCCTTGGGCAGACACGGGCGGCGGGCTTCCGGCGGGGACATTCGCGGCCGGGTTGCCTGAAGGAGGCGCGGCAATGGGCCCCGCGGCGCCCGGACGCGGCGGCGAAACGGAGGCAGGTGGAATCACTGCCCCCACGGAGCCAGCGGCCACCGAGGGCACGGCTCCAGACGGAGGCCCCTGGCGAGGAGGAGCACCCGGCGGAGGCGGCTGACCGCCCACGACCCCAGGCCTGCCATGCGCGGCATTCGGAGGTACGGCGCCCGGTGCACCCGGAGGCCCCATGGGACGCGCGCCCACGGGAGCTCCGACACCAGGGACGCCAGGACCGGTCGGAGGACGCTGTCCCGGGGGCACGGGCCCCGCGCCAGCAGGCCCCATCATCGCGGGTCCAGGCATGCCCGGACCGGGCCGGGGCGGCGCGCCGGGAGGCATGCCGGGCGCTCCGGGCGGAGGTCCTGCCCGGACCATCCCCGGAGGCATCGGCGCACCCGGAGGGCCCACCGGACGCGGCCCCGGTGCACCTGGCGCTCCCGGCGCGGCGGGACGCATGCCCGGAGGCGGCGTCTTCGGCACGGTGGGGATCCCCGTCGCTGAAGGCCGCGTCCCCGGAGGCACCGGTCCACCCCGTCCGATCATCCCAGGAGGCTGTGCTCCCGGAGGCCCCGGAGGAGGCACCGCGCGCGCAGGCGCTCCGGCTCCCGGAGGAGGCCCACCCGCGACTGCGCCCGTCGGCGCAATCCCATGCGGAGGCACGCCCGGAGCAGCGCCCATCGGCGCAGCCACACCCGGAACCCCAGCGCCCGGCGGAGCCACCCCCGGAACCCCGGGCGCACCAATCCCAGACGGAGGCACCCCGCCCTGCCGGGCCACCATGCCCGGGGGCTGCGGCGCCGCGGACAACCGGGGCGGCCCGGCCGGCGGACTCCCATTGGGCCGAGCCATCTCCACGACAGGCGGTGCTCGCACCGGCTCGCCCATCACGATGTCCGGCAGTTCCTCGCCGACGATGGCCGCTTCGGCCAGGTCCGCGTCGGCGTCCTGATCCTCCGACTCATCGCTGAGGAACTGTCCCGGCGCGAGCCCGCCGAACATCCCCGCCACCTCGGGCTCCGCGCGCACGGGCGCGGGCGGAGGCGGGACGGCCGGCGGCGGCACGACCACCGGCGCCGCGGAGAACGACGCCACCGACGGCATCGACACCGAGCGGCGCGCGGGCACCGGAATGGCCGCCTTCAACGGACGCGTCGGCCGGTCGATGCCGTAGCGCAGGTTCTGATAGTGGAACAGCCGCAGCTCCGGCACCACGTACGGCACGATGCGCATGCCGGTGATGAACCCGAGCGCATCCGTGGTCTGCAGGTCCAGCGGGTTGGCCATCGCGACCTTCAGCCGCCGGCCCTCCACCGCGAGCGGGAACGCCTGGTGCTTCTCCGCCTGATCCGCCGTGAGCAGCTTCAGCGTCGCGTCCGTGACGGCGTCGAAGTCCGCCTCCATCGCGACGGGCAGCCGGGACAGCTCGCCCAGCACCATGCCCACCGTCTCGATGTCGAGGAACCCCAGCTCCACGAGCCGGGAGCCCAGCCGGCCCCCGTGCACGAGCTGCGCGCTCATGCCCTGGTCGAGCTGCGCCTGCGTCAGGAGGCCCTTGCGGACCAGCGTCAATCCCAGCTTGTCGGCCATGTCGGCCCGCAGTCTAGACGGCTTCGCGGCGCCATTGAGAGGGTGCGCGCGAATACGACCTGCGCGCCCGTCGTGCCCGCCTGCCTGTTACTCCGTGTACAGCTCCGCGGAGATGTGGGCGTAGCCGTAGTAGCCGCCCGCCACCAGCAACTTGCCCGTGGGCAGCAGGGTCGCCGTGTGGCCCTCACGCTCGATGAGCATGCGGCTCGTGGTCGTCCAGGTGCCCAGCGCCGGGTCGAAAATCTCCGCGGTGTTCGTGTGGTAGGAGCCGTTCGTGATGTAGGCGAACCCACCGACGACGAGTACCCGGCCCGAAGGCAGCACCGTCGCGGTGTGGTCCACGCGGCCATAGGCCAGGTTCCCCGCGCTACTCCACACGCCCGTGGCGGGGGTGTACAGCTCCGCCGTCCGCGTCCAGCTCGTGCTCGACGGAGAGCCGTATCCGCTCGTGACGAGCACACGGCCGTCCGGGAGCGTCGTCTGCGTGTGGTAGCGGCGGCTCACGGCCATGGAGCCCGTGGGCTTCCAGGTGCCCGTGGCGGGGGTGTACAGCTCCGCCGTCGCGACCTGGCCTCCCTGGGCCCCCTCGCCGCCCGTCACCAGCACCTGCCCCGAGGGCAGCAACGACGCGGCCGCGAAGTAGCGCGGCACGGTGAGGTTTCCGGTGGGAGTCCACTGGTGGGTGGCGGGGTCGAAAAGCTCGGCGCTGGCGAGCTTCGTCCGGGTGCCGCCCTGCCACTGCTCGCCGCCCAGCACCAGCACCTGGCCCGTGCCCAGGAGGACGGCGTGATGGTAGTCGCGCGCGGTGAACATGCCGCCAGCGGAGGTCCAGATGCCCGACTTCGGGTCGTACAGCTCGGCGGAGGCATACGAGTTGGTGTTGGTGTTGAGGTGCCCACCCGTCACGAGCACGCGGCCATCCGGCAGCAGCGTCGCGGTGTGGTTGCGGCGGGGCACGGCCATGCTGCCGGTGGACTGCCACGTGCCCGTGACCGGGTCATAGAGTTCCGCCAAGGCGAGCGCGTCCCGAGCGGACGTGTCCGTGTTGTATCCCCCCACCACGAGCACCCGGCCGTCCTGGAGCAGCGTCGCGGTGTGCATCAGCCGCGCGGTCCCCATGTGCTCCGTGCTGCGCCAGCCCATGACGGCGCACTCCGGCAAGCCCGTGACGATGAACTGCCTGGACGAAGACAGGCCATGGCCGTTCCTCACCGTGACGCGGATGACGGGCGTCTGGCCCCATTCGAGGCAGCTCGGGGCCGTCCAGAGGACCTCACTGGAGGTGACATCGTTCGTGGGCTTGCCGAGCTTGCCGGTGCCCGCCGTCCACTCGTACGTCACCGGGCCGTACTGCGCTTCACGCAGCGTCACGCGAAACGGGATCGTGGGCATCACGGGCACGGAGTTGGCGGCGGGCGAGGTGCTGACGATCTCCGGGGGGAAGCGCACGGGGCGAGGGGCGCCCACGCACAGGCGCAGGGTGCCCTTGCCCACCCCTCCCCGTCCGTCGCTGACGGTGACGGTGATGGGGCAGCGTCCGCAGGAGGTCTCGGACGGGATGATCTCGTCGTCGGGGGTGAAGGTCGCGGTGGCGGACGCGACGTTCGTCCATGCCCCCGGGCAGCCGGCGGTCCACTGGTAGGTGAGCGCGTCCCCGTCCGACTCCGTGACGGAGGCCGTCAGCTGCGTGGGCTCGCTCACGTTCACCTGGTAGCGCGTGGCGGTGAGGCCCGTCACCTGGGGCCAGGTGTTGAAGGTCGCGGTGAGGACGGCGCTCCCCTGGCCGGACGACACCGTGAGCGTGAAGGAGATGGACGCCGAGGCGCCGTGCGAGTCCGTCACCGTCAGCATGAATTCGACGGGGCCCTCGGTCCCGGGCGCCGTCCAGGACGTCGCGGTGCCCGTCGGCGAGGTGAAGGTGCCGGCCTGGGCGCTCCAGGAATACGTGAGCGTGTCGCCAGGGTCGGTGACGTTGGCCGTGATGTAGACGCTGCCGCCCGGCGCCACGGTGCTGACCGAGGCGACGACGGAGTTGATGCTCGGCACCGCGTTGTCGAAGGGCGGCGGCGTCTCCACCGGCTGGAGGGTCAACGCCACGGCGGCCAGCTGTCCCCCGGTGATGGTGACGTCCTGGGCCTGGCCCTCGAAGCGCTTCACGCCGGACGCGTCGAACGCCTGCGCGGTGAAGAGGCGCTGGGCGCCTGCGGGAATCGCGCTGAGCGTGCCGCCCCAGTTTCCGTCCCCGCCCTTCGTCAGCGCGCCGGAGAGAACGGCCATGTCCGGCGCCGTCACGGTGACGCTCACCTGGGTGATGGCGTCCGCGCCCACCGCGCCCTGCACCAGCGCCACCAGTTGCGCGCTGCCCGTGGAGGGCTCCGAGCCGCAGCCCGCGAGCACCGCCCAGAGTCCCACCAGCAGAAAGAGCCCCCGCCTCTTCCAGATGTCTTGCATGGCGCGGACGCTAACCGAGCAGGCGTCCGCGGACCAACGACCCGGGGTTCAGTACGCGTTCTTCGACAGGAAGCCACCCAGCGCGGTGCGCAGGAGGATCTTCAGGTCCATCAGCAGCGACCAGTTCTCGATGTAGTACAGGTCGTACTCGATGCGCTTCTGGATGGACGTCTGGCCGCGCAGGCCGTTGATCTGCGCCCAGCCGGTGATGCCCGCCTTCACCTTGTGGCGCAGGTGGTAGCGCGGAATCTGGCGCTTGAACTCCTCGATGAAGACGGGCCGCTCCGGACGCGGGCCCACGAGGCTCATGTCGCCCCGGAGCACGTTGAAGAACTGCGGCAGCTCATCCAGCGAGTACTTGCGCAGGAACGTCCCCACCGGCGTGCGGCGCGCATCCACCGCGCTCGCCATGGTGGCGCCCTGCGCTTCGGCGTCCACGCGCATGGTGCGGAACTTGAGGATGGAGAAGGTCCGCCCGTCCATGCCCATCCGCTCCTGGCGGTAGAGGATGGGGCCCTTGCTCGTGACACGGACCAGCAGCGCCGTGAGCACCATCGTCGGCGCGCTGACCGCGATGGCCACCAGCGAGAACAGGATGTCGAACGCGCGCTTGGCCACGCGGCTCCAGCCATCCATGGGGTCGCCCTGGAGGCTGATGATGGGCAGGCCACCGAACTCCTCCAGGCCGCCGTACAGGGTGATGTACTGGTACAGGTCCGGCACCACCTTGACGTCCACGGTGCGCAGCGCCAGCTGCTCCATCAGCGGCTTCACCCGCGCCTGGTCCTCCAGCGGCACGGCGATGATGACCTGATCCACCGGATGGGCATCCAGGTAGGCCTCGACCTCGCCCACGTGGCCCACCACGCGCACGCCGCCCACCCACTGGCCGACCTTCTCCTCCTTCAGCGCCAGCACGCCCGTCACGCGGAAGCCCAGCTCGCGGTGGCTCTCCACCGTCTCGATGGTGCGCAGCCCCAGCTCCTCCTCGCCGATGACGAGGATGGACTTGAGGTTGTAGCCGCGCCGGCGCACCTCGCTGAGCACGTGCCGGAAGGCCATGCGCGACAGCGCGATGAGCGTGAAGGCGTAGACGACGAAGATGGCCAGCGTGAGGCGCGAGTAGCGCTCGCGGATGAAGTACGTCAGCGCCACCAGGACGAGCGTCGCGGTGATGGTGGCCTTGAAGAGCTCGAACAGCTCCCCCATGTGCGAGCGCGAGCGGTTGGTCGCGTACAGCCGCGCCCGCTGGAACGTCACCGGGAAGATGATGAGCACCATCACCAGCGAGACGAAGGTCTCGCCCATGGGCGGGATGCCCTCGGTGACGGGGAACACGCCGCTGAAGCGGGTGAAGTACGCGAGCACGAACGCCACCGCGAGCATCCCCGCGTCGGCGGCGACCTTGATGGACGTATAGAAGCGCTGCAGGCGACCAAACACCGCGGTGACTCCTGTCGGGGGACGAGGACCGTTCGTCGGATGCAAGACACGCACCCTCAGCCCCGGACGCGCTCAGGCGCCCGGACCCCTCCCCCGGCGCGGCGTCCTAGCACGGGTTTTCCCGTGAATCCAACCGGTTGGACCGCAGGGCAGCCGACACACTCCGACATGCCGGGCAGGCAGGCCTCGGGAAAGTGGGGACGGGGCGGACAGCGCTGTCACACCGCTGGGGAGGGCCTGGACACGCTCAAGAGGGCGTCCACCTCCGCCTGGATGGCCTGCTGGAAGCGGGCGCGGCTGAAGCGCTCGGCCTGGGCGCGGGCGTCCTCGGGGCGGAAGGAGCGCTCCCAGGCGTCGAACTGGCGCACGGCGGCGGCGAGCGACGCGGGGGTCTGCTCCTGGAAGAAGAGGCCCGTCTTCGGGGTGACGGTCTCCAGGGCGCCGCCCTTGCCGAAGGCGATGACGGGGCGGCCGGTGGCCTGGGCCTCCAGCGGGGTGATGCCGAAGTCCTCCTCGGGGGTGAAGAGAAGCGCGCGGGCGTCGCGGTAGAGGGCGGGGAGCGCGCTGTCGGGGACGTTGCCGAGGAAGCGGATGTGGGGCGGAAGAGGACCGGACGTGAGGCGCGAGGCCTCCTGTCCCGTGCCCACGACCCAGAGCGGGGTGTCCAGGCCACGGAAGGCCTCCAGGGCGACGTCCAGGCGCTTGTACGGAGCGAAGGCGCCGAGCCACAGGAAGTAGCCGCCCTGCCCTCCCCCTTCGAGCGGCACCTGCGTGAAGCGCTCGAGCTCCACGGGGGGCGGGACGACGGAGGCCTCGCGGTCCCAGAAGCGGCGGATCTTCCCTGCGATGTGCCGCGAGTTGGCGACGATGCGGCTCACGCGCTGGGTGGAGGTGCGGTCCCAGTGCTGGAGGTAGGGGCGCACGGCGAGGGCGGCGGCGCGCACGGGGAGGCGCGTGCGGCCGGGGCCGAAGTACTCGTCGAACAGGTCCCACATGTACCGCATGGGCGCGTGGACGTAGCTCAGGTGGGGCACGCCGGGAGGCGCGTGGATGCCCTTGGCGACGCAGTGGCTGGAGGACAGGACCAGGTCGTAGTCGCCGGTGATGCGCAGGGCTTCGATGGCGCGAGGGAACAGCGGCAGGAAGTGCCGGTAGCGCGAGTGGATGCCGGGGATGTGCTGGAGGAACGACGTGGTGATGCGCCGGTTCTCGATGCGCGCGGGCTGGCTGCCCGGCTGGTGGATGAGGGTGTAGAGGTCCGCGCTGGGGAACAGTTCGCAGAGGGCGTCGAGGACGCGCTCTCCGCCGCGGTGGGTGACGAGCCAGTCGTGGACGAGGGCGACCTTCACGGGAGGGCCTTCTAGCACTGGATGCGCGGCGGTGCGGGTGGAAGGCCGCGTGTGGTAGGCCAGGGAGCGTGCCTTCTGTCCTCCTCGACCTGAGAATGGTGCGCGGTCAGCTCCACGGCATCGCGAGGTACGCGCTGGAGCTGGCGCGCCGTCTGCCCGCCCTGGCCCCGGACCTGGAGTTCTCCGCGCTGGTGCCAGCGAAGGGCCTGCCAGACGACCTGGGCGAGCTGACGCCGAAGATCCCGCTGCACCGTTCCAGGGCCGGCTACCTGTCTCCGACCGAGCAGCCCCTGCTGGCGTACGAGCTGACGAAGCTGAAGCCGGACCTGTTCCACGCGACGTCGTTCTCGTTGCCCCTGTTCTGGCCGGGCAAGCTGGTGGCGACGTTGCACGACGCGAACCACCTGGCGCTGGCGGATCAGTACACGCCGGTACAGGCGATTTATTACAAGGCCGTGGTGGGTCCACGGGCCAGGTTGGCGTCCGCGTTGATCACGGTGTCTGACTTCTCCCGGGAGGAACTGGGGAAGTACCTGAAGATGTCGCCGTACCGGTTCCAGGTGATCCACAACGGTGTGGATTCACGGTTTGAACCGCCTACGGCACGCGAAGCGCAGGCGTTCCGCGAGCGGCATGAGTTGCCGGAGCGGTACATCGCAGTGGTCGGCAATGCCAAGCCCTTCAAGAACCTGGCGATGCTGGCGAAGTTCGCGGAGGACCTGCCGGTGCCGCTGGTGCTGCTCGCGGGCAAGGGAGCCGTGGCGCACGAAGTGGGCTTGCACGAGAACGTCATCGACCTTGAGCAGCTGCCCGAATCCGAGATGCCATTGTTCTACGGAGCCGCCACGGCGCTGCTCCTGCCATCGAAGTACGAGGGCTTTGGATTGCCCGCTCTGGAAGCCATGGCGTCCGGGTGTCCCGTCATCGCCGCGGATGCGACGGCTCTTCCGGAAGTCGTGGGCGATGCGGCGCTGCGAGTCCCGCCCGACGACTTCAAATCCTGGCATGAAACAACGCTGCGGATGCTCAGGGACGAAAACCTGCGCCGGAGCTTGATTGAGCTGGGCAGGGAACGGGCGGCCCGCTTCACCTGGGATCGATGTGCGCAGCAGACCCTCGGCGTCTTCAGGCGAGCCCTGCAGGGAAGGCCATGACTCTTCGTCGTAAAGGCACGCGGCGTATCGTCGTCGGGACCACGCCCTACCGCTGGACCGTGGCTCCGAACGATGAGCCCGGGCTCGCCATCGTCGTGGAGTATGAATCAGGACAGGGTCAGCGCATGGTGACCTGGGTGGAGCACGGAACGGTCATCTCTCCGGGGCTCGTCAAGGAGGCCATCAACCACGCCCTCGAAGCAGGCTGGCACCCCGAGCAACCCGGGGTCGAGCGGGTCTTCCGGCGCGAATGAAACACTCCATGACCAGCCCCGCGAAGTCTCGCGTCCGTGGCCTGATGACCTGCGTGCTGCTCCTGGTTGCTGCGAACGCGAGCGCCCAGGTCCCCCTCCCCGCCCTCCAGTCCGCGACGCCGAAGGCCGTGTCGCTCACCGTGAGCGGCGGCGTGTCCCTGGGGACGTATGAAGCAGGGCTCCTGTATTACTCGGGGACGTCCTCGCAGGGAGAGCGCGCGGTGGATCTGCGGCTCGTGACTGGCGCCTCCGCGGGGAGCCTCAACGCGCTGCTGGCGGTCATGGCCACCTGTGGCGTGGATGCTCCCACGCCGGGCCAATCGCTGTTCTGGGACATCTGGGTTCCCATCGGGTTCAACGACCTGTTCGTGCCGTCCTCGACGCAGCCGCTCGGCGTCTTCTCCCGTGAGGCGCTGGAACGCCGCGCCTCGCACATTGAACAGGCTTGGAACCGGGGTCTGGAGTCATCCTGCGACGTGGTGCTCGGGGTCTCGACGACGCGCCTCTCGCCTCGCGCCCTCAAGGCTGCGAGTGGCCGGCTCGACCTGCCGCGACTCGAGGAGAAGTTCGCCATTCGCATCCAGGGACGCGGGCCGGGACGTCCTCCTCGCGCGACCAACTACACGACCCGCGAGGGCCGCAGGCTGGAGTTGATGCTGGAGACCGACGAGCAGGGGGAGATCCCCTTCGCGCATCTGCGCGAGCTGCTCCTCGCGTCCATGTCCTTCCCCATCGCGTTCCCGCCTCAGCCCCTGCGCACCTGCGCGCCGACTGCCTCCGCGAAGCCTGGGGTGTGCCTGCCTGCGGATTCGCGGCGCGAGCTCTTCATCGACGGCGGCGTCTTCGACAACACCCCGCTCCGTCTGGCCGTGGGCCTCGCCCGCGATGGTCTGAGAGAAACAGCGGACGGCAAGCTGGAGTGGCGTCCGGTACCACAGCCCGACGTGCGCACGACGCCCCCGGGCATCGCGTTCGCATTCATCGACCCGGACGCCACCGAGTATCCGGTTGCGCCCCCTGCCCAGGCGGAGGCCGGTCCCACCTCCCTGCCCGCCACGCTCGCGGAGCTCCTGGCCACCTTCGTGGACACCGCGCGTTCGAAGGAACTGGCCATGCTCCTGGAGGAGGAGCCGGAGATCGCCAAGCGCCTCACCCTGCCGCGCCGCCACTTCCCCGCGGCCGGTGCACCGCTGTTCGCGTTCCTGGGTTTCTTCGAGAGAGACTTCCGTATCTTTGATTTCTACCTGGGCATGTATGACGCCCGGCGGATGATGGATGACGCGTTCCGGGAGGGCCGGACGCCGCAGGAAACGCCACGCGCCACGGCGATGGATGGTCTTGGAGGATGGCAGCCCTTCGCCTGTATGAGCGCCGTCTATGACGCCCTGCCTAGCGCGGAGCAGGTGTGTCAGGGCGAAGCACTGGCGGACTTCCGGGCGCTGTTGCAGATGTCGCTGGACCAGCTCTACGACGCCTGTAGCAAGCCAGAGGTGACAGCCCCCGCCGGTGCCTGGCGCAACACGCACTGTGATCGCGGCCTCGCGGGACAACCTCCGCCCAGGGTCCCCGGTCTTCAGCCCGGCGAATGGCCAAAATGGAAGCAGGGCGAAAACGAATCCGAGCTGGCGTACTCGATGCGACTACTCGGGGCCTATGGCTTCAGCTTCCGCGACCTCGGCGTGCCGAAAGGCCGGGGGGATCTCGCGGTCCTGCGGATCCGACATGCTCTCGGAGCCGCCGCCCTTCGCCTGGCGGAGGCACAGCCCCCTTCCGACAAGCCCACGGTCCGCTTCGCCAGCAAGCTCGCGGTGGACAGCATCAGCTATGAGCCCCAGCGCCTGTCGCTGCACGTCACCATGGGACCGACGGAGAGCGAGGTAGGCCTGAGCGTCGGGGCTTCGGCGCTGCCACTGTCATCCGGGCTCCGGTTCGCAGGAGCGGTCGGTTTCCGGGGCCTCGAGGACGTCCTCTCCTCCGGCAGCAGCAGCGACCCCTTCGGCGTGGTGCTCTCGGGCGGACTGGAGTTCCAGCCACGCTCGGAGCAGACCTTTCTCTCCCAGAGCCGGCTCGCGCTTCGCGCCGGCTGGTTGTTCAGCGCGAACGACGACTACGGCACGAACCTCTGCACGGACGGAGGTGCCAGCCACGTGACCGCGTGCTCACGGCCCGTGGTCCAGGCGCTCGTGGGCATCACCTTCCTGGAGTTCCTCCGCGCCCAGGTCGTCGGGGAATGGTTCCCCGGAAGCAGCTCCCGGAAGACGCTCTGGTCCGTGGCCCCGGGCATCGGCCTGGAGCTTGGACTCTAACGGCGCCCCCTGCGATCCGTGACGCAGGGTGAAAGTCACGTACCGTCATGCTCTCTCTTCGCTCCATCGCGCTCTCTTGCGTCGTCGTGCTTGGCTTCTTCGCGGCGTGCAATGACGATTCCCCGTCCCCTGGCGGGACACCCGATGCCTCCGTGCCGGATGGGTCGGTTCCAGATGCATCCGTTCCAGAGATGTGCACGGACGCGGGTACCACACAGTGTGGCGACACCTGCGTGAACACCGACACCGATCCGGCGCACTGCGGAGTATGCGGCGAGGCCTGCACGGCCATCGAGGACTGTCAGAGCGGCCTCTGCGTCGCGGTCTGTCGGATCGGCGCTGAGACGTTCACTGCCGGGGCAGTGAACGCGGCGAATGCCTGCGAGGTCTGCGCGCCCGTGACATCCGCGACAACATGGACCCTGCTCGCGGAAGGGACGGCGTGCGGCTCGGGACAGATCTGCTCGGCTGGCGCGTGCAGCCCGAAGTGCTTCATCAACGGCACGGTCTACGCCGAAGGAACTCCGAACCCCGCGAATGCCTGCGAAGTCTGTACGCCCGCGACGTCAACGTCGACGTGGTCGCCGCGTGAGAGCATTCCGCTGCTGGTCGGCGGCACTGACCTCGCCGCGCAGGGCTGGACTCTGATCGAGCAGGCGCCGAGTTCACTCACGTACGGTGAGGACTACGTCCGCCTCGCGACGTCGACGACCAGCGGCGGCCGAACGAGCGGGCAGTTGCTCATCACGCGGGCGAACGCGTTCGACGCAACGAAGCCGTTCAAGCTTCGCGTGACGATGCAGATCGAGTCGGCGAACACCCACAATCAGCTCGACAGCGGCGCTGCCATCCTGGGCAGCTTTACCCCGCCATTCGGCAACTCCACGGATCGTTCGCAGATGATCTACCTGGACAGTGCGGCGATTGGCTGGGCGGATGACACGCAGTCCGCAGCATTCTCCGTGACCGATGGCGCGTACCATGTCTACGAGTTCGCGGTTAATGTCGACAAGGTGGCGACGGTGAGTGTCGACGGTGTCGCGAAGCTCACGCGGAATAACTTCGCGGCGACCGGGAACATTGCCATCGGCGGCCAGACCAACGACCCGAACGTCGACGGAGCCATGCGAATCAAGTCGGTCGAGAAGCTCTGTCAGTGAACCCTTCCACGGTCCCCATTCATGGGTATGGGGACCGTGTCAGATGTGGGCCCTGACGGGAGCCGACGGCCTCACATTCGCCTTGACGTATTCGTGAACCAGCGACCGGATTTCGGGTAGGCACAGGCGACGCGAGCCCGTCGATGGCGCTGTTGTGCACGCCCGTGCCTGGTGGCTAGCCTTCGCGGACCTCCAGGAGGTTCTCGGATGTCTGAGCTGTTCGTCGGACGTGTCGTGGCCGATGAGCTACGCGGGCCGACCCCGCGCGAGTTCGTCGACCTTCTCGTCGCCAAGGAGCTTTTCGATGACCTTGTCGATGTCATCGAAGAAGGCCTCGAGCCGAAGAAGGCAAACGAGCTGCTGCGGTCCGCCAAGGGACGCGCTGATCTTTTCGAGCGCGCGTGCGAATCGTACGGCGCCTTGTTCGAAGAAGATCTCCGCGAAGCGATTCAGACACTTCGCGGTCCTCGCCTCGATCAATGCCTCGACGTGAACCTCTTCAACCTCCGTGAGGCCTGGAAGATCGGGACCTTGCTGCTGCCGCCGGAGGAAGCTCCCCTCTCCCGGTACCTGCGCGTTGAGCTGGTGGCTGTACATCCCCAGGCAACGCTGCCCAGCGGGCGGAAATTCGGCCCCGAGTCGTTCGGGCGGCATCTTCTCCAGAACATCGAAAGCGTCGCTTTCGAGGAGCAGCGCATCACCACCCGGCTGGAGCGGTTCGGTGCGGGGGCCGCGATCGAGCCGTCGAAGTTCGGGGACGAGGCGCAGGAAGAGGCGCACAGCATTGTCTTTCTGGCGACGATTCCGGAACGGAAGGAGGGCGTTCCGGCCGGCCCGTTCTGGAAGAAAGCGCTCAAGGGCTACGACCTCGAGTCTGCTCCAGATGACTCCTACGGTTACAAGGCCTACCACGCGGAGCTCGCGCTGTTCTTTCACCCCTCATGGCTCGAGAAGCCGAAGCGCGGGGCGTTCGACTCGACCGCCTTCGAGGATCCGCTTTGAATCTGGGAACGGGAACAGTGTCAGGTGTGGGCCATGACCGGGAACCGGTGGGCCTTTTGTGAGGGACGGAAGTTCCGCACGAAGAGGTCCGCCTCCGTGTCCTCACCGGCGACCATTGCATCCGGCCAGTAGCGCTCCGGGGTGAAGCCGAAGCGGATGGAGCGGATGGGCTGGTCAATCAACCGGGGGATCCAGGCCCGCAGGTCGAAGGGCTCACGGGCGAAGACGTCGTCCAGGTACAGCGTCTCGCCCTCCACTCCCGCGAAGACCCAGGCTTCTGTCCCCAGCTGGCGCAGCGGCCTCGCGAAGCCATTGGCCACGGGCCAGCTCGCCACTGTCGCGTAGCCCCGTGCTCCGAAGCGCTCCGTGGAGGGCAACCCCTCGTTGGAGAGCGCGGCGAGTCCAGCGCGCACGGCCGCGTCCTCCAGATTGAGCGTGGGCGCGGGCAGGCCTTCAGGCACGGCATCGTACGTGGCGGCGAACAGGGTCTGCAGTTGCGGCTGAAACCCGAAGCGCGGGTAGAACTGGCGCACCTTGGGGTTGGCGAAGAGCAGCACGGGCGCATCCCCGCACGCATCCAGCGCGGCGTTCATGACCACGCGTGCCAGTCCTCGCCCTCGATGCGATGGCAGACACCCCACGGCCCCGAGCTGGTAGGCCGTTACCTCGCGCCCTTCCAACAGCAGGCGCATGCGCATCACGGAGGCATTGGCCACCACGCGTCCGGACTCGAGCAAGGAGAACGCGCGGTAGTCCTCGTTCCACTCGCCCCACGAGCGCCAGCGGCGGAAGTCCGCACGGCGGAACACCTGGGGCACGTAGTCACAGAACAACGCTTGTGACTTCTGATCCAAGGCCCCGATTTCGGTGACCACCGTGGGTTCCATGACACGCCTCCAGTGCGTGGCTCACCAGCCGTTGTAATGCCTCATCCATTCGCCGTACGCGCTGACGTTCGACGCGCACGGCCCCTGCCCCGTCGTGTTGTACGGCGGCGGCGCGGTGAGCGTCCCAGCGTTGCCCTTTGGCGGCGCGAAGTAGACCGTGGAGGACGTGAGCTGAGTGCAGTTCTCCGTCCCCGGGCCGTACCACTCCACCCAGTTGATGATGGAGCCGCTCAGCCAATTGCGGCCCCACGGCACACGGATCCGGCCAACGACAGTCTCCGTCTGGGTGCTGTCATTGATGATGACCCCCAGCCACCACTCGCCTTCCGCGTCCGCCCCGTTCTGCCAGACGCGGACGCGATAGTACTGCCCGGCCACCCAGTTGAAGGGCACCAGGGTCTGGTACCCCACCCCTTCGTGCGAGAACGGCTGGCAGATGGCGCCGGCCACGTTCGAGCACGTCGCGCCATTGGCGCCCCAGATGGAGAACACGGCGCGCTTCCCGTTGGGGTCCGTCTGGATGCCGATGTACCCCGCGTCGCCTCCCGTCTTGAAGGCGAACTGCGCGGCATAGAAGTACCAGGGGGCGACGTGGGTCGCGTCCGCGGCCGGGTCGTTCGATGGGAAGATGGTCAGGTCGAAGTTGTAGAGACCCTGCGCCGGCACGTTCTGCACGTCCCAGTAGGAATAGGTCTGGTTGACCTTCACCAAGGACTGCGAGGTGGTCGCCAGCGTGTCCGTCTCGGATGGCGTGGACCGGGGCTCAGTCCCTCCGCAGGCAAGGAGGGAACCCAGACAGAAGGGAGTCAGCACTTGGAGGATTCGGGTCATGGCGCCGCTCTCTGTCCATTTCACCCACGCCCGTCAAGGCATTACTTACAGGCTACACCGACTTTACCTGTTCTCGACTGTCATCGAAGTGACTGCACAGCCCCAGGCCCCAGATGAGCATGAAGGACAGGTGCACGCTGGGATGGAACGGGAGGTAGTGCACCAGAGCCAGGACGTGGAAGCCCACGAAGGACAGCAGGGCTCCCGTGGCTGGAATCGAGCCGGCCCGGTGCCTTCGCACCAGCGCCCTGGCCAGCAGCCCGTGCATCGTGGCCAGCAACAGCAGGCCCACGAGCCCTGTCTCCGCCCAGGCCGTGAGCCAGAGGTTGTGCGAGTCCGTGGCCAGCAGGTCCGTGATGCCTGTCTCCGCCTGCGTCGCCAGGGCCGCGGGTTTGTGATTGCCGAAGCCCACTCCCACCCAGGTGTGCTCGCGCACCAGGCGCCAGCCCACGGACATGGCCAGCGAGCGCTCTCCGCTGCCGAAGAGGTTGTCCACCGCCTTGCCGAACCGCTCCCGCCACGCGGGCGTCAGCAGGACCGCGATCACCAGCGCCACCGCCACCCCGAGCCCTGCCCTCCTCGCCGTCCCTCGCATCAACAACAGCAGTGCCAGCACGCACACGCCCAGCGCCGCGCCCAATGCCGCTCGCGCGAACGCGGCGTAGATGGACACGAGCAGCCCCAGCACCATCACTCCCGCCAGCACCCGCCGCCGCGTCACCTTCGAGCGGCCTATCACCGCCAGCGCGGGGCCCAGCACCGCAATCGCTCCGTGCGCGAACCTCAGCCGGTGGAAGAAGAAGCCGCCCGCCGCGTACCTCGGGTTCTCCTCCGTGCCGAAGTTCTCGTGCAGGCGCGCCAGGTTCAGCTTCGTGAACTTCGGCGGCTCCCAGGGCCATGGGACCCGGTGCTGGAAGAAGCCCAGGGCCGCCGCTGCCAGCCAGCCTCCCGCGATGAGGCCTCCCAGCATCAGCCAGGGCACCCCCAGCGTGCCGATGCATGCGACCGCCGCTCCCGCCACCGTGTCCAGCGCCTGGCCGTATCTCGCGCCCCGGGGCCACTTCGTCGCGGCTCCCGTCATCAGCGCCACCGCTGGGGAGAGGAGCTGCCAGACACACAGGGCGACGCTCGCCAGCACGAACGCCCTGACGTCCTTCTCCAGCTTCAGCCGCTTCGTCACCGCCAGCGCCAGGGCCAGCGCCGTGGCCAGGATGGCTCCGGCCTGGAGCACCGCCTCCGCCAGCACCAGCCCCACCGCGTAGAGCCCCAACACCGCGGCGACCGCCGTCCTCCAGCGCCCTGACTCGACCGTCTTGGTATCCGTGACCATGCCGTGCGCCTCGAACCCGTGAGGCCGCTGGACCCTATCCCACCTCGCTTGCTCCCGCGCTTGCGGACTGGGCCTGGAATCCACGGCGATGGCGCCCATCGCGACATTTCACGCGCTTGACGTTGGCGGTCCGGACGGGCAGGCGTTACCCAGGGTCCTTTCCCGGGTCCTCCTTCCGACATGCGCACCACCCATCGACCGTTCACCACCCTGGCTCTCGCGCTGTCCCTCTTCGTGGCCGCGCTGGAGATGACCGTCGTCTCCACCGCCATGCCCACGGTGGTCAGCGACCTGGGCGGCATCCAGCACTACGCGTGGGTCTTCACCGCGTACATGCTGTCGTCCACCATCACCGTGCCCATCTACGGGAAGCTCGCCGACCTCTACGGCCGCAAGCCCGTCATCCTCTTTGGCTCCACCCTGTTCCTGGCGGCCTCCGTCGCGTGCGGCCTCTCCACGTCGATGAACATGCTCATCGCCTTCCGCGTGCTCCAGGGCCTGGGCGCCGGGGCCATGCAGCCCATCGCCATCACCATCATCGGGGACATCTACACGCTGGAGCAGCGCGGGAAGGTCCAGGGCGCGTTCAGCGCCGTGTGGGGCATCGCCGGCCTCGCGGGCCCGCTCACCGGTGGCCTCATCGTGAAGTACCTCACGTGGCACTGGATCTTCTTCATCAACATCCCCATCGGCATCGCGTCCATGGTGCTGCTCGTCGCGTTCTTCCACGAGCAGGTCCAGCGCAAGGCCCGGGCCCGGCTCGACTACGCGGGCGCGGCGCTGCTGTCCGCGGGCGTCGTGGCGCTGCTGTTCGGGGTGCAGGGCTCCGGACGGTCGCTGCTCGGTCTTCCCATCGCCGCCGTGCTGCTCACCGCGTTCGTGTTCGTGGAGCTTCGCGCCGCCGAGCCCATCATCCCGATGAGCATCTTCAAGATTCCCACCATCGCCATCTCGAACCTGGCCGGCGCCCTTTTCTCCGCCGCCCAGTTCGGCGCGACCACCTACGTGCCCCTGTACGTGCAGGGCGTGCTCGGCGGTTCGGCCACCATGGCGGGCGGGATGATCACCCCGATGATCGTCGGCTGGCCGCTGGCGAGCCTCATCGGCGGCAGGCTCATGGTCCGCACCGGCTTCCGGCCGCTCATCGTCGGCGGCCTGGGCCTGGCCGCGATTGGCACCGCGCTGATGGCGCTCCTGCTCAAGCCCGGGGCGTCCATGATCGTTCCGCAGATCGCCATGGGGTTGTTTGGCATTGGCCTGGGCTTCGCCGCCATGGCGACCATGGTGGCCGTGCAGACCACCGTGGGCTGGGAGCTTCGCGGCGTGGCCACGGCCAGCAGCATGTTCTTCCGCACCATCGGCGGGTCGCTGGGCGTGGGCGTCATGGGCGGCGTGCTGGTGTCGCAGCTCATGAAGGACCCGAACGTCCCCGTGAGCGCCGCCGCGGAGCTGCTCGGCCCCGAGCACGGACGCGGGCTGGCTCCCGCCATCCTTGAATCGCTCGGCGGTGCGCTGAACACGGGGCTGTCCATCAACTTCTGGATCATGTGCTCGGCGATGATTGCCGCGTTCGCCGCTGGACTGTTCTTCCCCAAGGTGAAGCGCGTCACGACGCCGGTGAACATGGGCGACGTTCCCGCCTCCCACTGAGCCCTGGGGTGCGTGCAGGCTTCGCGGACCATGGCCCGGTCCGCGAAGTCACCCGCCTCCAGGAAGACGCCCTCGTCGCTCGATGGGCTCACCTTTCATCCGGTGGACACGTCCCGGTGGAAGGACTTCGAGCGCTTCTTCGAAACACCCGGCGCCCCCAAGTACTGCTGGTGCATGGCCTGGCGGACACACGGCACGGAGGCCCGTGACTTCAGCAGCGCGGACCGCAAGGCCGCCATGCGGTCCCGTGTGAAGGACGGCGTCCCCGTAGGCATCCTGGGCTACCTGGACGGCGAGCCCGTGGCGTGGTGCTCCATCGCGCCCCGCCCCACGTACCGCAACAACCTGGGTGGCCCCACCGTGGACGGAGAGAAGCCGGAGCGGGTCTGGTCGCTGGCGTGCTTCTTCGTGCCTCGCGCGCTTCGCGGCCAGGGCATGACGCCGCGCCTCATCACCGCCGCCGTCGCGCATGCCCGGAAGCACGGGGCCACTGTCGTGGAGGCGTACCCCGTGGACGCGGAGTCTCCCAGCTACCGCTTCATGGGCTTCGTCCCGGTCTTCACCTCCGCGGGCTTCGAGGAGGTCGGACGCGCGGGCTCCCGGCGCCATGTCATGCGTCTGTCATTGCGCTAGCGAATCACATTGCACTGCACGTGCGGGCTGGAGTCCCATCCTCCCGGGAGTGGTACGACCTTCGGCTCGGGAGATGAAAGATGGCGGGTCCGCTGAGTGATGAGGAACTGGCGAAGATCGACGCCTACTGGCGCGCGGCGAACTACCTGTCCGTCGGGCAGATCTACCTCAAGGACAACCCGCTCCTGGAGCGGCCCCTCACGCGCGAGGACATCAAGCCGCGCCTGCTGGGGCACTTCGGCACCACGCCCGGCCTCAACTTCATCTACGTTCACCTGAACCGCATCATCCGGAACCACCGGGCCAACATGATGTATCTCATTGGCCCCGGCCACGGCGCGCCCGGCATCATCGCCAACACGTTCCTCGAAGGCTCCTACACGGAGCTGTATCCCAACATCGAGCGCAACCGCGACGGCATGAAGCGCCTGTTCCGCCAGTTCTCGTGGCCCTATGGCGTCCCCAGCCACGACGCGCCGGAGGTCCCCGGCTCCATCAGCGAGGGCGGCGAGCTGGGCTATTCCCTGCTCCACGCGTACGGCGCCGTGCTGGACAACCCGGACCTCATCGTCCCGTGCGTCGTCGGCGACGGCGAGGCGGAGACGGGCGCGCTCGCCGCGAGCTGGCACTCCAACAAGTTCATCAACCCCATCACCGACGGCGCCGTGCTGCCCATCCTGCACCTCAACGGGTACAAGATCGCCAACCCCACGGTGCTCGCGCGCATCGACGCGGATGAACTGGAAGCCCTCTTCAGGGGCTACGGGTACACGCCCTACGTCCTGGAGGGCGACGACCCGAAGGACATGCACCAGCGGATGGCGGAGGTGCTGGACACCCTCTACGCCGAGATCACCCGCATCCAGCGCCACGCCCGCGAGAAGAAGGACCCCACCCGTCCGCGCTGGCCCATGCTCGTGCTGCGTACGCCCAAGGGGTGGACGGGCCCGAAGGTGGTGGACGGCAAGCCGGTGGAGGGCACGTGGCGCGCGCACCAGGTCCCGCTGGAGGAGGTGCGCGACAACCCTGAGCACCTGAAGATTCTGGAGGCGTGGCTCCACAGCTATCGCCCCCGCGAGCTGTTCGACGCGAATGGCACCTTCCGTGAGGAGCTGGCGGACATCGCGCCCAAGGGCCGGCTGCGCATGGGCGTCAACGTGCACTCGAACGGCGGCCAGTTGCTGGTGCCGCTCGTGCTGCCGGGCTTCCGCGACTACGCCATCGACCCGGGCGTGCCCGGCTCCAAGCAGGTCAGCGCCACCAAGGTCCTGGGCGGCTACCTGCGGGACGTGATGCGCCACAACCTGGCGACGAAGAACTTCCGCATGTTCGCCCCGGACGAGAACGCGTCCAACCGGCTCCAGGATGTCTACGCCGTCAGCGGCAAGAGCTGGGACGCGAAGCAGGAGCCCACGGACGAGAACCTCTCCGTCGACGGGCGCGTGATGGAGGTCCTGAGCGAGCACCTCTGCCAGGGCTGGCTGGAGGGCTACCTGCTCACGGGACGCCACGGCTTCTTCTCCTGCTACGAGGCGTTCATCCACATCATCGATTCGATGTTCAACCAGCACGCCAAGTGGATCAAAAGCGCCAAGGAGCTGCCGTGGCGCAAGCCCATCGCGTCGCTGAACTACCTGCTCAGCTCGCACGTGTGGCGGCAGGACCACAACGGGTTCTCCCACCAGGACCCGGGCTTCATCGACCACGTGGCCAACAAGAAGGCCGACACGGTGCGCATCTACCTGCCGCCCGACGCGAACACGCTGCTGTCGGTGGCGGACCACTGCCTGCGCTCGAAGAACTACGTGAACCTCATCATCGCGGGGAAGCAGCTCTCGCCGGTGTGGCTGGACATGGAGAGCGCCGTGCGCCACTGCTCGGCGGGCATTGGCACGTGGGACTGGGCCGGCAATGACGACGGCGACCCGGACGTGGTGATGGCTTGCGCGGGCGACGTGCCCACCATGGAGACGCTGGCCGCGGTGACGCTGCTGCGCACGTGGGCACCCGAGCTCAAGGTGCGCGTGGTCAACGTGGTGGATGTCTTCACGCTCGCGCCCGTGCACGTCCATCCGCACGGGCTCAACGAGGAGGACTTCAACCGCCTGTTCACCACGGACAAGCCCGTGGTGTTCGCGTTCCACGGTTACCCGACGCTGGTGCACAAGCTCACGTACAACCGGGCGAACCACGCCAACATCCACGTGCACGGGTTCAAGGAGGAGGGCACCACGACGACGCCGTTTGACATGACGGTGCTCAACGACATGGACCGCTTCACCCTGGCGCTGGATGCCATCCGGCACTCGAAGGCCGCGCGGCACCGCCTGGACGACGCGGAGCAGCGCTTCTCCGAGGTGCGCCAGCGGCACAAGCTCTACGTGTCGGAGCACGGCGAGGACATGCCCGAGGTGGCGGACTGGAAGTGGAGCGCGCGATGAGCGATTCGAGCGCGGTGCTGGTCATCAACAGCGGCTCCTCGTCGCTGAAGTTCGGCCTCTACGTCGAGCAGGACGGACAGGAGGCGGTGCGGTTCAAGGGCAGCGCGAGCCACATCGGCGCGGAGCAGGGCCGGCTCGTCGTAAAGGACGACGCTGGCAAGCAACTGCGCGCGGTGGACGTGCGGCATCCATCGCAGGAGGACGCCCTCCGCGAGGCCGTGCGTCACCTGAAGGAGCTGGGCGCGGAGCAGCCCCGGGCCATCGGGCACCGGGTGGTGCATGGCGGCCCCCACCTGCGCCAGCACCAGGCGTTGACGCCGGAGGTGATGAAGACGCTGGAGGCAGCGACGCACTTCGCGCCGCTGCACATTCCCGCCGCGCTCCGGCTCATCCAGGCCGCGGAGCGGCAGTGCCCGGGCGTGCCGCAGTTCGTCTGCTTCGACACGGCCTTCCACGCGACGCTGCCCGAGGTGGCTTCGACGTTCGCCCTGCCCCGCTCCGTGAGGGACCAGGGCGTGCAGCGGTATGGCTTTCATGGCTTGTCGTATGAGTCCATCGTCGCGAGGCTCGCGCCCCAGGTGCCCGCCCGCACCGTGGTGGCGCACCTGGGCAATGGCGCGAGCCTCGTGGCGCTCGAACACGGGCGCTCGGTCGATACATCCATGGGCTTCACGCCCACGGGGGGCATTCCCAGCGGCACCCGCACCGGCGACCTGGACCCAGGCGTGTTGCTGTTCCTGATGCGCATGGGGGGGCTGGACGCGGATGCGCTGGAGACGCTGGTGAACAAGGACTCCGGGCTCCGGGGCCTGTCGGAGGGGACCAGCGACATGCAGGTCCTCACGCGCGACGAGGAGGCGGGCAGCGCGGCGGCGGCGCTGGCGGTGGACGTCTTCACGCGCGGCATCGCGAAGACGGTGGGGGCCTACGCGGCGGTGCTCGGCGGACTGGACCTGCTCGTGTTCACGGGCGGCATCGGGGAGAACAGCGCGCGCGTGCGCCGGGGCGTCTGCGCGACGTTGGGCCACCTGGGCATCCGGCTGGATACCCGGCTGAACGAGTCCGGCACGGACGTCATCACGACCGATGCGTCATCGTGTCCGGTGCGCGTGCTGCCGAGCGATGAGGAACTTCAGCTCGCCCGCCACACGCGCCGGCTGCTTCGCGGGTGAAGGCCCCTATGCCTGGCGCGTGACGCTTCGGCGCGGCAGGTGCAATAGGCCCTCGCGGCGCAGCCAGAGGGCCGCCGCCACCAGGGTCAGCAGCGTCGTGGGCATCCAGGCCGCCACGGCGGGTGCCAGGCGCTCGGTGAGCACCAGCGTTCGGGACACCACCATCAGGCCCCACATCGCCACGGCGATGAGCAGCCCCTCCACCACCGCCGCCGTCAGGTGTCCCCTGCGGTTCGTGCGCAGCGCCAGGCCCACCGCGAGCAGCGCCGCCGGCAGTCCCGCCAGCGGGTACGCGAAGCGGTTGTGCCACGCGAGCTGGAAGGCCTTCGTCGCCAGGCCCACTTCTTCTCTCGCGACGATCTGCTCGCCCAGCTCTCCCAGGCGCATCTGCTCCGGACGGCCCGGACGGATGCGGAACGTCGTCGCGCCCACGCCCAGCTCGTACTCCGCGGTGGGCCGCTGCGTCACCGACGTGCGCCCGTCCTCCGTGAACGTGCGCTCCACCACGTCCGTCAGCTCCCAGCGCGTGCCCTCCAGCGAGCGCATCCGCCCCGCGTCCACGCGGCGGCGCAGCTTGAACTCCGGCGTCAGCGTGAAGATGGAGACGTTCTCGAAGCCCTCCTGCGCGTTGCCGCCTCGCAGGAAGAAGATGGCGTCGCCCCTCCGGAACCACTGCTTCGGCGTGTAATACATCCGCCAGTCGCCCCAGCGGTTGAAGCGCTGCGTGGTGATTTCATCCACGCGCCGCCCTGCCCTCGCTGCCACCGTCTCGTCGAAGGCCACCAGCCCCACGCACGCCACCAGCGCGCACAGGCCCACCGGCAGGTACAGCGCCGCCGGCCCGAAGGTGAGCGCCCGCAGCGCCGTCACCTCGCCCTTCTTGCGCAGCGCGGACACCGTCGTGCCCGCCGCCAACAGCAGCGCCGCCGGCCCCAGCTGCTGCACCGTCACCAGCGCCTTGTAGCCGTAGAGCTTGAGCACATCGAGCACCCAGCCCTCGCCCCCGTAGGCCTTCGCGCGGTCCACGAAGTCCACCACCAGGAACACCGCCACCACGCCCGCCAGGATGCCCAGCGTGTAGCGCACGTACGCGCGCACCACGTACCCGAAGAGGGTGCCCTTCATCGCACCGTCCCCGAGCGCGTCACCCGGTACAGCGCGAACGCCCCCACCGCCATGAAGAGCACGTTCGCCAGCTGCCCGGCGAGCAGCACCGGCATCTGCCCCTTCTGGCCCATCTGCTCGAAGGCGCGGCTCAGGAGGTAGTAGAGGACGTAGCCACCCAGCGTCAGCAGGTAGCCCCACGCGCGGCCCGCCTGCCTGCGTCCAATGGCCAGCGGCGTGCCCAGCAGCGCGAACGCCACCGGCGCCACCGCGTTGCCCAGCCGGCTGTGCAGCGCCATCAGGAAGGGGCGCGGATCCTCCCGCCGCTCCTCCGCGTCCTTCGCCGCGTCAATCAACTCCACCGGCGTCAGCTCCTCCTTCGGCGAGCGGAACCGGTTGCGCCGCGACAGCGACCCGCCCAGCCCCACGTTGATCTCCGCCTTGTCGAAGGCGACGACGCTGGCGTCCACCGAGGAGCGGTTGGCGCGGTGCACCTCGCCCTCCTTCAGCTCGATGCGCAGCGCCTCGCCCCGCTCGGACGTGCCCACGCTGCCCTTGTGCGCCAGCACCAGCAGCGGCGAGCTGGGGTCGCGGTCGTCGTGCAGGAGCACGTTCGTCCACCCGCCGCCCTTGGGCGCCACCTTCTGCGCGTACAGCGTGAGGTCGCTCAGGTCCTCATAGAAGACGCCGGACTTCACGTCGCCCGCGACGTTCTTCTGGATGACCTCGCCCACCAGCTCCTTCACGCCCGTGAGGCCCCACGGCTCCACCGTGGACGTAAGCAGCACCATGAACGCGCTCAGCGCGACGCCCACGCCCAGCGGCGCCGCCAGCAACTGGAGCGGGCTGATGCCCAGGGCCTGCAGCGACGTGAGCTCCCGGTCCTCGCCCAGCCGCCCCAGCCCGAGCAGGATGGCCAGCAGGAACGCGATGGGCAGCGCCATCACCAGGAAGTGCGGCGCCAGGTACGCGATGAGCCGCCCCAGGTCGCTCAGCGTCACCGCCGAGCCCAGGAGCACGTCCGTGCCGCGCAGGAACTGCATCACGAACAGCAGCAGGAACATGAACGCCACCCAGACCCCCAGGGGGACGAGCAGTTCCTTGAGCAGGTAGCGCGCCAGCAGCTTCACGGCCGCGCCCGCAGCCCCCGCGCGCCAATGTCACGGCGGAAGTGCTTGCCCTCGAAGCGCACGGCGTCCGCCGCCACCAGGGCCCGCTCGCGCGCCGTGGCCAGGCTGTCGCCCCGCGCGCACACCGTCAGCACCCGGCCGCCCGCCGTCACCAGCGCGCCGTCCTGCTTGGCCACGCCCGCCAGGAACACCGGCGCGTTGGACGGGACGGCGTCCAGCCCTTCGATGCGCGCGCCCTTCTTCGGCGCCTCCGGATAGCCCTCCGCCGCCAGCACCACGCCCACCGACGCGCCCGGGAACTGCTTCAGCGGCCGGGGCTCCAGCGCACCGCGCGCGCACGCGTCCAGCAGCGGCAGCAGGTCCTCGTCCACCTGCATCATCAGGACCTGCGTCTCCGGGTCCCCGAAGCGCGCGTTGAACTCCAGCACCTTCGGGCCCGACGCGGTGAGCATCAGCCCCGCGTACAGCACGCCTCGCAGAGGTGTGCCGCGCTTCTTCAGCACGGCCAGCGTCGGCGCGATGACCTGCTCGCCCACCTGCGTGAGCTGCTCCGGCGTGAGGAACGGCGCCGGGCAGTACGCGCCCATGCCGCCGGTGTTGGGGCCCGTGTCGCCCTCGCCCACGCGCTTGTGGTCCTGGGACACCGGCAGCAGCACGTAGCGCTCGCCGTCGCACAGGGCCATGAGCGAGACCTCCTCGCCCTCCAGCAGCTCCTCCAGCACCATCCGCTGGCCCGCCTGCCCCATCTGGGCCACGGCGCGCACCGCTTCGCGCGCGGCGTTCGCGTCCGGCGCGACGATGACGCCCTTGCCCGCGGCCAGGCCGTCCGCCTTCACCACGATGCGGCCCTGCGCGACGGCGTACTTCTCCGCCTCCGCCGCGTCGGTGAAGACGCGGAAGGCCGCGGTGGGCACGCCCGCCTCGTCCATCACTTCCTTGGCGAAGGCCTTGGAGCCCTCGATGCGCGCGGCCGCCGCGACGGGGCCGAAACAGGGGATGTCCACCTGCGCCAGCGCGTCCGCGACGCCCGCGACGAGCGGCGCCTCCGGGCCCACCACCACCAGGTCCACGCGCTCGCGGCGCGCCAGCGACACCACCGCCTCCGGCGAGTCCGCCTGCAGGGGCACGTTGGTGCCCCACCGCGCCGTGCCCGGGTTGCCCGGGCCAATCAGGAGCCGCGAGAGACGGGGACTCTGGGCCAGCTTCCACGCGAGCGCGTGCTCGCGCCCGCCCGACCCCAGCAACAGGACCTTCACGTCAACCTCGCTCGTCGAGTTTGAAGAGCAGCTTCTTCGCCGGGAAGTAGGACGGGTCCAACCCCACCACCTTCTCCAGCACCGCGCGCGCTTCCTGCGGCTTCGACGCCACCTGCAGCTCCGCCAGCTTCGTCTGCGCGGACAGCATCTTCGGCGCCACGTCCAACGCGGACTGCAGCGTGCGCATCGCCACCGCCACGTCCCGGGACTCCGCCTGCGCGAGCCCCAGTGACAGGCGCGCCACCGGCAGGCCGCGCTCCAGGCCCACCGCGCGCTCCGCGAACCCGCGCGCCTGCGGCGACTTCGCGTCCAGCGCGATGAGCGCCCGGTACGCCTGCGCGCCGCCGCTGTTCGCGTTCACGTCCACCACGGATTGCAGCAGCCGGTCCGCGGTCTGCCGGTCTCCCTGGTGGAAGCGGACCAGGGCCTCGTACAGCAGGGGCTGCACGTCCTCCGGCCGGTCGCCCAGGGCCTTCACCACGTTCTCCACGCCCAGCAGCGTCTCGCCGGGCCGCAGCCAGAAGCGCGACAGCGCGGGGCGGGGCGCCAGCCGCAGCGGGTCCCACTCGCGCGCCTCCAGCACCGGATAGAACAGGCGGAAGGCCTCGTCGCGCTTCTTCGCGCTCGCCGCCGCCACGCCCTCCAGGAGCTTCGCGTCCATGCGGCGGTCGTCCAGCCGCACCGCCTGCTGGAAGCGCTCCTGGGCTCCGGCCGCGTCGCCCTCCAGCAGGTGCATCCGCCCTTCCAGCACCTTCTCCAGCGCGGCGTCCTCCAGCCGGCCCTGGAAGCCCTTCAGGTGCTCGCGGGCCATGGGCACGTCCTTCTGCGCCAGCGCCACCAGGAACCACTGCAGGTGGGCCTCCGGCATCGTCGGCACCACCTTCAGCGCCGCCGTCGCCGCCTCCACCGCGCCCGCGTTGTTGCCCGCCGTGCGCTGCGCCGCGGCCAGGTGGCTCCAGATTTCAGAGGCGTCGCGCGGACCGTAGCGGGCCGCGCTCTTCGTCAGGTCCTTCAGCGCGCGCACCGCGTCGCGCGCGTTACCCTCCGCCTGGTAGCGCAGCACCGCCAGCGCCAGGGAGGCGCGCACGTCACCGGCCTTCGCCTTCAGCCGGTCCTCGTACAGCTTGCGCGCGCGGTCCGTCTCGCCGACCTCCACGTAGATGCGGGCGGCGGCCTCCAGGCTGTTCCAGTCCTGCGGATCCAACTGCATCCGGCGGGAGAGCTGCTTCAGCGCCAGCCCGTACTGCCCGGCCTGCTCGTGGGCGAGCGCGCTGTAGTAGTCCACGCGCTTGAGGTTCGGCGCCAGCTTCCGCGCGGCGTCGAACTCCTGGTTCGCCAGCTCGCGCGACGTGGCCACCTGCGAGCGCCCCAGCACCAGGTGCGCCTCCGCCTTGTGGGCGTCGCTGGCCTCCGGCTGCGCCAGCACCGCCGTGGCCAGCTGCGCCGCCTGCTCCAGGTTGCCCGGCTGACGCGAGCGCGCGAGCAACAGGTTCGCGTGCGCGACGAGCAGCGCGGGCGTCTTCCCGGAGGTGCCCTCCGCGGCCTGGATGAGCTCGCGCGCCTCCTGGAAGGAGTTGTCGTCCATGCCCGGACCGCGTCCGAGCGCCAGCGCCTGCACGTACCCGGCGATGGCGTCCGTGCCGCGGGGGTCGAGCAGCAGCGCCTGCTGGAAGGACTCCTCCGCTTCCGTGTACGCGACGCGCTGGTCCAGCTCGAGCTGCTTCTGGCCCGCGGCCAGGTGCTCCGCGCTGGTGCCCTCCAGCTCCAGGAACTGGAGCTTCCACCGGCCCACCGCGGCCAGCACCTCCGGAGGCACCGGGGCCGGAGCGGCGGGCTGCGCGTCGCGGGCCGCCTGCTCCTGCTGGGGCTTGTACACGAGGAAGTAGCCCGCCGCGCCGCCGCCCCCAAGGAGCGCCAGCACCAGCAGGCCCACGACCACGGAGCGGCTGCCCCCACCGCTCCCGCCACGCTGGGCGCTGCGGACCGGAGCGGCCGTGATGTGCGAGGTGCGCGCGGGCTTCACCGAGCTCACGCGCGAGTCCGGCGACAGCGCCGTGGCCCCCGCGGACCGGGGCTCGCCGCCGGACAGGTCGTCCCCGGACGAGGCCGCGGCGGGGTCCAGGCTGCTCATCATCGGCAGCTCCAGGTCCCCGCTCGAGGGCGGAGGCGCCGTCACCTGCGGCGCCACCACCACGCTGGACTCCCGGGCGGCGGCGGGGACCCGCTGCTTGCAGTCCTCGCAGATGCCCAGGGCCTGGTCGAAGGCGTCCGTCAGGGCCTTGCCGCAGGAGCGGCAACTCGTGTTCGTCTCCGGCTTCGCGGCGGGCGCGGCGGCCTGGGCCGGAGCGCGGGCGGACATGCGGCCCAGCGACACGGCCCCGGTGGGCGCGGAGGAGGCGCGGGCGGGCGCGGGCGGGGCGGCCCCTTCCGGCTCCAGCCCCCCGGGCGCCGGCCCGAGGAAGTCGAGCAGCGGGTCGTCCGGAAGCTTCGGCGAGGACGGCGCCGCCACGCCGGGCGCGTCAGGCACCGGCGGGCCGGGCTTCGCGGCGGCCCCCGCCCTGGCGGAGGACGCGGGCGCGGCCGGGCCCAGGTTGGCGAACGGGTCCGAGGGAAGGCTCGCGGGGGCACGCGACGCGGGCGGGCCCAGGTCCGCGAACGGGTCCACGCTCCCCGGCGGCCCCAGCTCCGGCATCTCACCGAAGTCCCCGAAGAGGTCCGACGCCGGTGCCTGCTTCGGTGCGGCCTCCGGAGCTCTCGCCGCGGCGGGCACGTTCCGGGGCGCCGCCTGCGCTGGAGCGGAGGCCGGATTGCTCCGGGGCTCCCTCGCGACGGGAGGCGCCGGTGCGGCGGCGGGCGGCTTCGGCTCGGCGGCGGGAGGCGCGGCCCCTTCAGGGGGAGCCGTCACGGACGCAGCCGAGGCCTCCCGCTTCACGAGCTGGAGGTGACGGCAGCGGGGACACTGCGCGCGGACGCCCTTGGTCGTGATCAACCGGTCGTCGATCGCGTAGGCCGCCGCGCATTTCTGGCAGACGATGCGCATGAAGTTAGTGGCGGAAGTGTCGCACTCCCGTCACCACCATGGCCATCCCATGTTCATCCGCCGCGGCGATGACCTCCGGATCCCGGACGGAACCGCCCGGCTGGATGACCGCCGTCGCTCCTGCCCGGGCCGCCTCGTCCAGGCCGTCCCGGAACGGGAAGAAGGCGTCCGAGGCCACGGCGCTGCCCTTGAGGGCCTCGCCACCCCGCGTCATCGCGATGCGCACGGAGTCCACCCGGTTCGTCTGCCCGCCACCCTGCGCCAGGAGCTGGGACGGCGCCGCGAAGACGATGGCGTTGCTCTTCACGTGCTTGCACACCTTCCAGGCGAAGCGCAGGGCCCGCTCCTCCTCCGGCGTGGGGGCGCGCTTGGACACCACCTTCCACTCCAGGGGCGGCTCCACCGCGTCGCGGTCCATCAGCAGCATGCCCCCGGACACGCTGCGCGCGTCCACCTGGGGCCGGGGCTTCGCCGTGGGGGACGCCAGCGCGGGGCCCGCCTCCAGCAGGCGCAGGTTCTTCTTGCCCGCCAGCACCTGGAGCGCCGCGGCCGAGTACGACGGCGCGATGACCGCCTCCAGGAACGTCTCCGCCATGGCCTTCGCCACGGCCTCGTCCACCTCGCGGTTGAAGGCGACGATGCCGCCGAAGGCGCTCACCTCGTCCACCGCGCGCGCGGTGCGGTAGGCCTTCTCCAGCACGTCGTCCACCGCCACGCCGCACGGGGTGTTGTGCTTGATGACCACCGCGCAGGGCTTCTCCGGGAACTCGAGGACGAGCCCCAGGGCCGCGTCCAGGTCCAGGATGTTGTTGTACGAGAGCTCCTTGCCCTGGAGCACCTTGGCGAAGGCGACGGACGGCTCCTTCGGCGCGGCGTATTCCTTGTAGAAGGCGCCGCGCTGGTGCGGGTTCTCCCCGTAGCGCAGCCCCTGCACCTTCTGGAACGCGAGCGACAGCTCCTGCGGGAAGGGCTCCTGCGCCTCGCCGGAGAGCCATCCGGAGATGGACGCGTCGTAGGCCGCCGTGTGCGCGAACGCCTTGCGCATCAGCCGGCGCCGCGTCTCCAGGCCCACGCCCTTCTGGCCTTCAATCTCCGCGAGCACCGGCGCGTAGTCGTCCGGGTCCACCACGATGGCCACGTGCTTGAAGTTCTTCGCGGACGCGCGGACCATCGCCGGCCCGCCGATGTCGATGTTCTCGATGACGTCGTCCTCGCCCGCGCCGGACGCCACCGTCTGGCGGAACGGGTAGAGGTTCACCACCACCAGCGAGATGGGCTCGATGTGGTTGGCCGCCATCTCCGCCTTGTCGCTGGCCAGGTCGGGCCGGCCGAGGATGCCGCCGTGGATGCGGGGGTGGAGCGTCTTCACGCGGCCGCCGAGGATTTCGGGGCTCTGCGTGTGCTCGGACACCTGGGTGGCGGGGATGCCGGCGGCCTTCAGGGCCTCCAGGGTGCCGCCGGTGGAGAGCAGCCGGTAGCCCAGCCGCACAAGGCCCTGGGCAAAGGGAACCAGACCGCGCTTGTCGGAAACGCTCAGGAGAGCCAGCACGTGTGCGCCTCGCAATGGGTGGGGGTGGCGCGGGTCCTAGCAACCACCCCCTGGGGTGTCAACGCAACACGTCACCCCAGGCCCGGCGAGAAACAGTGCCCTGCCCTCAAGGCTTGCGAGCGGACACGGGAGGCTCGGCCTCCGTGGCCTCGCGCAGCTTCATGAGGCCGCGCGTCTCCACCTGGCGGATGCGCTCGCGGGTGAGGTTCATGATCTCCCCCACCTCCTCCAGCGTGATGCCGCCCTTCTCCGCCACGTCCAGGGCGCAGGTGTGCTCCAGCTCGGTGATTTCCTTGTCCGGGAAGTTGAGCTTGATGGAGCCCGTCTCCGGGTTCACGTCCAGGTAGAGGTTGTGCTTGCAGGACACGAAGAGGCACGGGCGCGGGCCGTTGATGCAGTCGGCGCGGGTGCGCGGCCGCTGCTCGTCCACGAGCTTGAGCGTCTCCGCCTCCTCCGGGTCCAGCTGGCCGGCGAGCCTGCGCCGGCGCAGGTCGCGCGCCATCTCCTTGCGCGACATGGTCTTGGAGCGCCGGCGTTCCGCGGGCTGCTCCTCCTCATTCCCCCCCTCGCCCTCCTGCAGCTGCTTCACTTCCGACATTTTTCGTCCTCCAGATGTGTGGAGTCTACCCGGTTCAACAGGACCCTGGGGGGCATCCTATTGTGGCCGGAGCGTTTCGTCTTCGCGCGCCGTGACGGCGCTGCCCAAGCGGGCGACATCCCGGACCAGATCCTGCGCCCGTTGCCTGAGCGTTGCCAACTGGGCTTCGAGTGACCTCCTGCGTTCTCCTCCCAGGGGCCGTCCTCCCAACTCCTCCTGGAACCCGTCCAGCACCTCCGACAGGTCCCTCTGGAGCTGGTCGATGTGGTTGCGGTGGAACACGAAGGAGCGGCGGATGTCCTCCAGGGTGTGTCCTTCGGCCATCATCTTCTTGATGACGTTGATGCGCCGCACCGCCTCCACCGGATAGAGCCCCAGGCTGCCCTGGTGCTTCCCCTTGCGGCCCACGCGGCGGCTGCGGGGAAGCAGCCCGGCCTGGACGTACTTCCGGAACGTCGCCTCCGAGAGCCTCACGCCCCGGGGCCGGAAGATTTCCAGGATCGCGTTCGCGGGCAGGCCTCCCGCGTTCTCGCGCTCGATGCGCTCAAGTTCGTCGGGCGCGAGCAGGTCCATCGATTCCATTGAATAGAGGCTACTGAATGGATGCCATAGGTGCCAGATTCGCGCGTCGGTCGTCAAGGAGGACGAGCAGGCGTGCGGGCGCACGTCGTCCGGCCGACGCTTGAGCGCCAGCTCGCAGGGGTTTCAGGGGGTGGGAGGGGGACGGCGGGACTTCAGCGGCGGGACGCGCGGAACTCCTGCGTCACGGAGCCGTTGGCCGGGACGATGACGGTGTACGTCTTCGAGCCCGACGGGTGCTGGAAGGTCAGGGTGTAGGTGCCGGCCGGCACCTTGTAGGTCGCGCGCCCCTGCACGTCCCCGAGCCGCTTCGAGTTCAGGATGACGGTGGCGTACGGATTGGCCTTCACCTGGAGCGAGCCCATGGCCTGCGCGGCTTCCTCAGCCGGTTTCTCGGCGGGAGCGGCGGCCGGTCCGGTGGAGGGAGGCGGGGCCAGGGCGGCTTCACGGCGCTGCCCTTCGAGCTCCGCGTCGACGGCCTCGGCGGCCGGGGGCACCGTGGCGGTGGTTTGGGGGGCAGGCGGGCTCCCCTGCCCCACGTCCCGGGCGCCGGTCTGGGAACGGGCCACGGCGAGGACGCCCACGACACCCGCGAGCCCCACCGCGGCGGCTCCGGCCCACAGGGCGCGCTTGCGGCCCGGCGCGACGGGAGGCCCGGGTTCGGTGGCGGAGACGGTGTCGACCTCGCGGTCGCTGACGGGGGCGAGGTCTGGGGACGAGATGCGGCGCGCGGAGACGGTCCCGGCCTTGGAGTCCTCGCGGTTCGTGAATGCAGCTCCGTGCGGCGCGAGCGGGGCGTCCCGTCCCAGCGACTGCAGCGGCATCTGCGGCGTGGACTGCGGGGGACGTCCGTTCGCGGCGTCGCCAGCGCGGTCATCCTGCGACAGCACCAGCGTCGTCCCGTGGCGGTCCTCGTCCGGCGAAGCGCTCCGCTTCGCTCCCGAGGCGTGTTCGCGCGACGGCATCACGGCCGTGGGCTCACGGGGCGGTGGCTCGGCTCCGGCGCCCGCCATCCCCAGCGCGCCGTCCTCCAGCGCCGTCCGCTCCGGGAGCGCGGGCAGCGCCTGGTTGCTGGCCGCGACGGGGAACAGCCTCCGGACGAACGCGCCCACGTCGGTGTCGTCGACGGAGCGGGCGTGGTTCAGCACGCACTGGGCCAGCGCGCGCTCCAGCTCCCCCGCCGTCTGGAAGCGCCTGGACAGGTCGCGCTCCAGCGCTCGGCAGATGGCGGCGTCCAGATCCGGCGGCACGTCCGGGTTGAGCCGCGCGGGCGGCACGATGGTGCTCTCCTGCACCGCGCGCAGGACGGCGATCTCCGAGTCGCCCTGGAACAGCCGCCCGCCCGTGAGCAGCTCCCACAGCACCACGCCCAGCGCGAAGACGTCGGTGCGCACGTCCACGCTCTCGCCCCGGGCCTGCTCGGGCGACATGTACGCGAACTTGCCCTTGAGCACGCCGGGGTTGGTGAGCTTGTTGCCCGCCTTCGCGATGCCGAAGTCGGTGAGCTTCACCGCGCCGTCGTAGGACACGAGCACGTTGTGCGGCGTGACGTCCCGGTGCACCAGGTTGAGCAGCTCGCCGTTGACGCGCAGGCGGTGGGCGTAGTGCAGGCCGCGCGCGACCTCCGCGCCGATGTGCGCCACCAGCACGGGCGGCATCGGCGTCATCGCCTCCTTGCTCCGCTTGCGCAGCTCCCACAGCGAGCAGCCGCGCACGTACTCCATCGCCAGGTAGTAGGAGTCCTCGTGCTTGTCGAAGTCGAAGATCTGCACCACGTTGGCGTGGTTGAGCCGCGAGGCCAGCCGCGCCTCCGCGATGAACATCTGCACGAAGTCCGGGTCGCTCGCGAGGAACGCCCGCACGCGCTTGATGACGACTTCCTTCTCGAAGCCCTCCGGCCCGCGCGCGGTGCACAGGAAGATCTCCGCCATGCCCCCTTCGGCGAGCTTGCGGCGCACGACGTACTTGCCGACGTGGGTTCCTGCCTCGAGCGTCACGGAAGGGTCCAAGGCCGCGCCTACTCGAACTTGACCGTCACCACGTTGAGGTCGATGGGACGCACCTCGATGCGGCGGCTGACGGTGCGCTTCAGTTCGGGGTTGGTGAACCGGCAGTCGTACGAACCCACGTGCAGCGCCACCGGCTGGAATGGCGTCTCACCCAGCTTGCGTCCGTTGCACGCCACCTCCGCCCACGGCGTCACCACGAAGCTCACCGAAGCGGTCCGCTCCGAGGCACGGCCGGACTCGCGCACCTCCGCGGCGGGCACCACCGAGGCCGCGCTGGCCACGGGCGCCTTCACCACCGGCGCGGGAGCCTGGGCGGCAGGGGTTTCCCGGGCCTGCTTCGCCTCGGGGGTGGCGGGGTCCGGCGTGCGGGGAGCGGCCACGCCGGAGGGGTCGACTCCGGGCGCCGGGGCCGTCGCGGGCGGCTCCGTCGCGGGCTTGCCGGACGCGGGCATGGGCACGAGCTTCAACGGCCCCACGTCGAGCCGACCGGACGGCGGGATGACGATCTGCGTGCGCAGCTCGCGGTAGCCTTCCTTCACCAGCACGACCCAGTAGCGGCCGGGCTTCACCGTCGGCAGCGTCAGCGGCGTGCGCTCGGGGAGCACGCGGTCCTCGAACACGACGCGCGCGCCAGCGGGCTCGGATTCCACGTGCACGCCGCTCGCGCCGGGGCCCAGGCTCCAGACGATGCCGACACCCACCAGGACCGCGACGAGCACGATGGCGCCATACAGAAGCGCGCGGCGCTTCGGCGGCTCCACCGCGGACTGCTCGGTGAGCGTGCCGGTGCGAGCCGGCGGCACGGGCGCGCGGGAGACGGAGCGCGGCGCGGTGGACGCGGTCATCTCCTCGATGGTCGCGTGGGGCGCGGGCACCGGGGAGCGGTGGCCGCGATGCTCGCCAGACGGGGCGGGCATGCCCGAGCGGGGGACGGGGATCTCCGAGCGCGGCACGGCGCGCATGTCCTGCGTGGGGCCGTCGTCCACGTCGGCGCGCAAGACGGCGCGCATGTCCAGGGTCGAGTCGTCCTCGTCCTCCCGGGCCTGCGCCGCCAGGAAGCGCTGATCCAACGTGGGCGCGTCCTCCTCCACCTGGAACCCGCCGGAGAGCTTCCCCTGCGTGTCCACCATCGCGAGCGTGGGCGCGTCCTCTTCGACCTGGAACCCGCCGGAGAGCTTTCCCTCCGTATCCATCATCGCGAGCGTGGGGCCGTCTTCCTCCGTCACCGTCGGGAGGGAGGGCTCCTCCAGCCGCACCGGCCGCATCGTCCGTGACGGAGGAGACTCCAGCGCCCGCCGCGCACCCATCGTCCCCCGGGGCTCCGGCCGACCGTCAACGTTGCGAATCTCGGAGCGGGGCTCCGGCCGGCCATCGACGTTGCGAATCTCGGAGCGGGGCTCCGGCCGGCCATCGACGTTGCGGATTTCAGAGCGAGGCTCGTGGCGGCCTTCGACGTTCCGAATCTCGGAGCGGGGCTCCGGCCGACTCTCGACGCTGCGTGCATCACCGTGCCGGCCGTCCGCGTGCGCATCCGGGGCACGGCCATCACCGCGAGCGGCACCGCGTCCATCCAGCCGTGCATCCGCGCGGGGCTCGGGGCCTCGCCCCTCCGCGCGCGGTTCCACGTTGCGGCCCTCCGGACCCCGAGGCTCCGAGCGCCCGCTCTCCCCTTCCGCGTCGTCGCGGCGGGCCTCCACCTTCACGCTGGGACGGTTCGCCCGGCCCGGGCGCAGCGTCGTGGTGGGCTCGTTCTCCGTGCGCCCCGGCGGCGTCGCGGGCCGCATCACCGAACGGCGCGGCGCGGGCGACGGCGGAGACACACCCGCCTCCTCGTCCGTCACCTGCACCTCGCCGGAGCGCGCCTCCTCCGACAGCCGGTCCGCGTACAGCTCCCGCATGTACGCGGCCAGGTCCGCCGTCGTGCCGCACGGCTGCGGCTGCGAAGCCAGCCACCCCTCCAGCGCCCGCTGCAGCTCCTGCGCGTGCTGGTAGCGCGCGTCCGGCTCCTTCGCGAGCGCCTTGAGCACGATGGCGTCCAGCTCCACCGGCACCCGGGGCGCCACCACCGACGGCACCGGCACGTGGCACTCCGCCACGGCCGACAGCGTCAGCATGTCGCTGGGACGCTTGAACAGCCGTCCCCCCGTCAGAAGCTCATGCAGCACCACGCCCAGCGCGAACACGTCCGAGCGCCGGTCCACGCGCTGCCCGGAGGCCTGCTCCGGCGACATGTACGAATACTTGCCCTTGAGCACCCCGGAGCGCGTCACCGTGGCCTGGTCCGCCGCCTTGGCGATGCCGAAGTCCACCACCTTCACGCCACCGTCGAACGTCACCAGGATGTTCTGCGGCGACACGTCCCGGTGCACGATGTCCAGCGGGCGCCCCGTCGCATCCGTCTTCTTGTGCGCGTAGTCCAGCCCCGCGCACGCCTCCAGGAGGATGCGGCACACCAGCGGCACCGGCAGCGGACGCCCCGCCGTCTCCGAGCGCTTCCAGAGCCGGCGCGCGTCCACGCCATGGATGTACTCCATGGCGATGAAGAACGTGTCCCCCTCCGCCCCCAGGTCGTAGATCTGCACCACGTTGGGGTGCGCCAGCCGGGCCGCGATCTTCGCCTCGTCCAGGAACATCCGGACGAACTCGTCGTTCTCCGACAGGTGCGGGAGGATCCGCTTCAACACCAGCAGCTTGTCCGGAGCATCCGAACCCGGCCGGCGTGCGAGGTAGATCTGCGCCATGCCGCCCGTGGCGAGGCGCTTCAGGAGCTGGTAGCTGCCGTAGGTTTCGATGGACACGGCCGGACGCGTGGAGGCGGACCCCAAGCGTAAGCGGCCGGGCCAGGGGAATCAAACATCGAATCCCCTTGGGTTTTTCCCGGTTCCACCCGCCGTGCGCCCTAGCGGCGGACGGCGCGGACCTCGCGGGTCTCCCGCATCAGCGCTTCCAGCTCATCCAGGTGCCGCTTGAGCACCGGCATCAGCACCGGCGCCGCGTCCACCCGGTCGAACAGGTCCAGCACCCGGTCCACCTTGCGCTCGATCTCCTGCGCCCTCACGGTGCTGATGCGCTTGAGCAGGAGGTCCGCTCCGGCCTCCATCAGGACCCGGGCCACCGCGTTGCGGTCCGCCAGGGGCTCTTGCTTGCGCTGGCCCTCGCCACGGATGACCCGCAGCCCCGGCGCACCGGCGCGCGGAGGGGACTTCATGGGCTCATCAGGGGTCCAGGTGCTCACAGCGCCTCCAGGGCAACAGCGTGCAGACGCTCCGCAGGGTACACACCGAGGGAGCGCCTCCAATTTTCTGGTCATCCGCACAGGCAGATGCAGTGCTGTAGCACCGGGGTCTGACACCCCCGTTCGGGGCCGGATGGCCGGCCCGTCACGAGGTCCACAACCACGGGTTTCCCACCGTTCAGTCGTTGGCGCAGGCGCGGCGGTAGGTGATGGCCACCTTGCTGCCGGGCGGCGGCACCGTGGTGAACACCACGCTGTTGGACGCCGCGTCGTAGGTCCACCCGCTGGTGGTGGCGTTGCCGTTGACGGACACCACCACCGTGCCCGCGTCGGGCTCCTCGCTCAGCGGGAAGCGGTCCTGCGCGCTGAACGCCTTGTTGGCCACCTGGCGGAGGAGCGGCGCGTAGTCAGACGCGCAGACGTTGAGGACCTCGCCGCCCGTCTGGGCCGCCGCGTCCGCGTACCGGGTGCCGGTGCCGCCCGCCGTGGCGCAGGACGTCTTCGTGGGCGCGATGGCGAAGAACGTGGCCCGCTGCGGCTGGTTCTCACCCTTGCGCGCCTGGGCCCACTGCACGTACGTGGAGACCGCGTCCGGCGAGTGGTCATCCTCGTCGCCCACGAACACCACCACCAGCGCCGCGGAGTCGCGCAGGAAGCCCGCGTTGCCGTCGTTGGCCAGCGCCGTGCGCGGATCATCCACGTTGTTCACCAGCGGCGAGGTGAGCGCGCGGCGCATCGCCTCGAAGCCCTGCTCCACCTGGGCGCACTGGCCCACCTGCACGTTCTGCTGGAGCAGCCCCGTCACGTTGGGCGTGCCCAGCGTGAGGATGCGCTGGCGGCTGTTGTCCGCCGGGAAGAAGCGGCCGGCCTCGCCGCCCAGCGCGCCGCCCGGGCACGCGCCGGACACCGCGGAGATGCCCGTCGTCGTCACCGCCATGTTCACGTCCACCGCCTTGTTGCGCGCGGCGTCCACGAAGGACGGGATGGCGGACACGAGCTTCGGGTGCTCCTCCACCATGGAGGCCGTGTTGTCCACGACGAAGAGCACGTCCACCTTGCTCACGTCCTGCTGCACGAAGGTGTCCGTCTTGTCCGTCTTCTTCGACGACTCACCGATGAGCGGCACCATCAGCGGGATGGGCAGGTCGCTGGAGTCCACGTAGAGCGGCGACAGGTTCATGCCCGTCACCTGCGCCAGGTAGTCCACGCCCACCGTGAAGGACTCGCCCGGCTGGAGCTGGAAGGCGGGCGGCGCCGGGTGATCCAGCAGCTCGAACTCGGAGTCCGTCGTGCCCGGCCCGATGAAGACGTTGGACACCGTGACGGGCGTGGTGCACGCGTTGAGGTAGTTCACCTCGCGCGGCGCCGGGCGGCAGTCCTTGCGGCCCAGGCCGAAGTCCAGGTACCAGGGCGACGCGACCAGGCACGTCTCCTGCGAGTTCGCCAGGAGCGGCACCTGCCGCACCGGCGTCACCGGGTTGTACTGCTCCACCTGCAGCTCACCCGTGAAGCCGCCACCGGTGAAGGGCGCCTGGAAGGCGACCTGGAAGCTGAACCAGTCCCCCGGGTAGATGATGCCGCCGAAGAGCTCGCCGCCGGGCATCTTGAAGACGCCGCCGCCGTCGTTGGCGATGCGGATGTTCTTCACGGGGCACAGGTCCGTGCCCTTGTTCTCCAGCTTCACGCCCAGCACCGCGCCGCGGCCCGGCGGGATGGTGCCGAAGTCCACCAGCTCCGGGGTGACGGTCAAATCACAGGGCGCGTGCGCCTTCGCGTTGCCGAAGAAGTCCAGTTGCACGGTGGCCGCGGAGAACGCGCTCGTGGTCATCACCAGCGCGCCGGACGCGCTGCCCTCGCGCATGGGCTCGTAGAAGACCTCCAGGTTCAGCTCGCCGTTGGCCGGCAGGGTGAACGGCAGCGTCACGGGCTTGTGGTTGAACTGGAGCTGGGCGCCCGTCGCGTCCGGCGTCCAGTCCAGCGTGTTGATGGTGAGCGGGCCCGCGTTGTCCGTGCCGCAGTTCTTCACGTTCACCACCACGCGCACCTTGGAGCCCAGCGGCTGCTCGCCGAAGTCCCACATCATGGGCGACACGCACAGCTCCGACGCGCCACCGAAGCCGCGCAGCGGCACGGGCAGCGTGGGGTGGCGCTTGCTCACCACGGAGTAGACGGCGCGGTCCGTCGCCGCGCCCATGTGGCTGGGGCTGTAGCGGATCTCGAAGGCGCGCACCTCGCCGGGCTGGAGCACCAGCGGCAGGCCGGTGTTGGCCTGGCTGAAGGACGCGTCCGTGCCGTCCAGCATGAGCGACGTCACCGTCACCGGCTCCGTGCTGATGTTGCGCAGGCTGGAGGCCTTGATGGCGTCGCGGTCCACCGGCACCGCGCCAAAGTCCACCACCTCCGGCTCCGCCACCACCGCGCGGTCCAGCGCCTCCGCGGTCAGTTGCACCGGCACGTCCGCGCACCCGTTGCAGGGCGAGATGGCCAGGGCGATCTGCTTCTTGCCCACGCGCACCGGGTTGAAGGTGACGGGCAGTTCCACGCGCTCGCCCGGGTTCACCGTCAGCGGCGCCGCGACGAACTCATCCTTGTCCGCGCCCACCAGCTTGGGCGTCACCATCACCGGCAGCTCGGTGGGGTTGTCCAGCGTCACGCCCAGCGTCTTGGTGGAGTCCGCTTCGATGCGGCCGAAGTCCAGCGCGCGCGGCGTCACCCGGGCCCACGCGTCCACGCCGGCGCCGTTGAGCGGAATGCGCATCAGCGGCTCGATGCGCGTGTCCGAGCGCACCACCAGCACCGCGGGCAGCCCGCCCTGCGCCAGTGGCGCGAAGCGCACCTTCAGCGTGCACTCGCTGCCCGGCACCAGGCTGTGCGGACCTTCGTGGGTGAACTCGGCCTTGTAGGCGCCTTCCGGCCCCTCCACCCAGGCCTCGTCCACCGTGATGCGCGCGCGGCCCACGTTGCGCAGCGTCACCGTGGATTCCCGAGCGTCGAAGACGGCGACCCGTGCGAAGTCGACGCCGCCTGGCGTCGCCGTCAGCCGGCCATCCGCGAGCGACGAACGCTCCCGGTCCGCGCATCCCGACAGCAGCCCCACCACCACCAAACCCAGCAGGCCCCAGCGCCCCGTCATGGCACCCACCCTTCCCTCCCGCCTCGCCCAAAAGCCTTGAAGCCGCGGACCTGGCCACACCTTCGTGTGTGGCCCTCGCGGATCAGGTGGCGAAGCTAGGCACCCACCCCGGGACTGCCAACCGCCTCACCGTGGGAAAAACAGTGGAACTGCCCTCCAGAACGTCCACTGGATGGCACCTGCCCTGCCCACGGCGGCGGAAGACTTCAGAATTTCGGAATCCGCAACGTCTTGCTGATCATCGCGCTGCCGCTGGCCACATAGAGCAGCGCCAGCGGGTGCAGCGTGAGGGGCCCCAGGTTCCACACCCCGCCCCACAGCGCGTCGCCAATGCGGCCCTGCCAGGTGGCCGCCGCCAGCACCATCACCAGCAAGAGGCTGGTGGGGATGGGGGTGCCCTCGAAGTACTTCACCTTGCCGGTGCCGTCGGACAGCTCCGCGGAGGTGACGTTGAAGCGCGCCAGGCGGCTGATGCCGCACGCGACGAAGTAGAGCAGCGCCGCCACGTCCAGGTTGCCGCGCAGGCCCACCGCGAACGCCAGCGCCGCGGGCGCCATGCCAAAGGAGATGACGTCCGCCAGCGAGTCCAGGTCCGCCCCCAGCGGCGACTTGCGGAAGCGCCACCGCGCGATGCGGCCGTCCGCCACGTCCATCACCAGCGCCACCGGCATCAGGCAGAAAGCCACCCACAGCCAGCGTGGGTTGCCCGTCGCCAGGGACTGCATGGCCGCCAGGATGGCGCCCGCCCCGGAGAAGCCGTTGCCGAGCGTGACGAAGTCCGCCAGCACGAAGGTGCGAATCATGGAGAAGTGGCGGCGCTGGCGGCGGGCCGCGGGCGGCGACGAGGGCTCGGGCGTCATGGCTCCCGTGTAACACACAGCGTCTTTCCGGCTTTCCCAAACCCACGACGCAATGCATCCGCACGTTCCAGCTCCGTGGAAAAGTCAAATCCCAGAAACATTGACCGGCGAATCGCCACCTTCCTAGTCTCCGGGCCGCCATGCCCGAGCACATCCCCGAGATTCTTCCTCCCCGCGGAGGGTTCCGTGCTGTCCGGACCCGCCGTCTTTCACTCACCCTCCTCGCCTCCCTGGCGCTCTTCGCCGGATGTGACGACAAGGAGGATCCGAAGCCCACGGATCCGCCTCCCGCCGCGCCGAAGTACACGGCGAAGATCAAGCGCACCTCCTTCGGCATCCCGCACATCACCGCGGACAACTACGGCAGCCTGGGCTTTGGCCAGGGCTATGCCTTCGCGCAGGACCACGTCTGCACGCTGGCGGACCAGGTCCTGAAGGTGCGCAGCGAGCGCGCGCGCTTCCTGGGCCAGGGCACCGGCAACAGGAACGTGGGCTCCGACCTGGCGTACCTGGCCATGGACGTGATGGGACGCGCGCAGGCGGCCTTCCCCACGCTGTCCCAGGAAGTTCAGGACATGCTCACCGGCTACGCGGCCGGCTACAACAAGTACCTGGAGGACACGGCCCCGGAGGCCCGTCCCGCCGAGTGCGCCAACGCCCCCTGGGTGCGCCCCATCACCCCGGTGGAGCTGCTGGCGTACAACACGGACCTGACGCTCATCGCGGGCATCAACGCGCTGGCGCTCACCATCCCCGTGGCCACGCCTCCCACCGTGAGCGCGCAGTCCGTGGACCCGAAGCAGGCCGCGCTGCGTCCCCAGATGCCCGCCCTGGAGGAGCTCCAGAAGCTCAAGACGGCGGACTTCGGCAGCAACGGCTGGGCCATTGGCGCCGAGCGCACCGACAACGGCAAGGGCATGGTGATGGCCAACCCGCACTTCCCCTGGGAAGGCGAGCTGCGCCTGTGGGAGAGCCAGCTGACGGTGCCGGGCCAGATGAACGTCTACGGCGTGGGCCTCATGGGCGTGCCGGCGGTGCTCATCGGCTTCAATGAGAACCTGGGCTGGACGCACACGTTCTCCGCAGGCCAGCGCGCGACCATCTACCAGCTGCAGCTCGTGGAGGGGAAGCCGACCGTCTACAAGTACGGCAACGAAGAGCGCGCCATGACCTCCAAGACCTTCACCATCCTGGTGAAGCTGCCGGAGGGCTCGCTGACGAACTACTCGCAGACGCTCTACTTCAGCCACTACGGCCCGATGATGGCCATCCCGGATTCCAACCTGCCGCAGGGCGTTCCCCCGGGCACGCTGGGCTGGAACACCAAGACGGCGCTCACCATCCGCGACGCCAACATCGACAACACGAAGTTCCTGGACCAGTTCCACGGCATGAACAAGGCCAGGTCCCTGGCCGAGTTCAAGGACGTCTACGCCACCCAGCAGGGCCTGCCCTGGGTGAACACGATGTACGCCGACAAGGAGGGCAACGCCTGGTACACGGACGCCACGCCCACGCCCAACCTCACCCCGGACGCGTACAAGAAGTGGTTCACCGACGCGAACACGCCCGGCCTGAGCGCTTCCTACCTCATCTACCAGGCCCTGGGCTTCGTGGCGCTCAACGGCAGCGACCCGGCCAATGAGTGGCAGCCGTCCCCCAACCCGGCGCGCAGCCCGGGCCTGGTGGGCTTCAAGGACGTGCCGCAGCTGGACCGCAAGGACTTCGTCTTCAACGCGAACGACAGCTACTGGCTGGCCAACCCCGCGGCGCCCATCACCGGGAAGTCCCCGCTGCACGGCCTGGAGGGCGTGCCCCAGTCGCCGCGCACGCGCATGAACGCCAAGGTCCTCACGGAGGTCTCCGAGACGGGCGCCTCCGGCGCGGACGGCAAGTTCACCTTCGAGGAGCTGAAGGCCGCCGTGTTCAGCAACCGCAGCAGCCTGGAGGAGCTGCTGCGCGCGGGGATCGTGGAGCGCTGCACGGGCAAGACGACGGTGACCTACAACAACACCGCCGTGGACATCAGCCAGGCGTGCGCCGTGCTGGCCGGCTGGAGCGGCCGCTACGACGTGGACCAGAAGGGCGCGTTCGTCTTCCGCGAGTTCCTGGGCGCCTACCCCGGCGCGAACCTGCTCAACGCGGGCGCGCTGTTCTCCGTCCCGTTCGACCCGGCCAACCCCATCGCCACGCCCAACACCCTGACCCCGGCCCCGGCCACCGGTGACGACCCGGTGCTCACGAAGCTGGCGCAGGCCGTGGCCACCATCGGCCGCTCCGGCAACGCGGTGGACAAGACGCTGGGCGAGGTGCAGTTCACCACCCGCACCGGCGCCCCCATCCCCCTGCAGGGCGGCATGAGCCGCGAGGGCGTCACCAACGTGCTGTCCTTCGGCGTCGCCAAGTCGACGCTGTTCGACTTCTCCCAGCCCCACACGGCCGCCTTCAACAGCACCACCCTGCTGGCGAAGGAGGGCTACCCCATCAACAACGGCAGCTCCTTCGTCATGGCGCTCCAGTTCACCGACGCGGGCCCCAACGCCAACGCCGTGCTGACCTACAGCCAGTCCGGCGACCGCAAGTCCCCGCACTACGCGGACCAGACCCAGCTGTTCTCGCAGAAGAAGTGGCGCCCCATCCTCTTCACGGACGCCCAGATTGCCGGCGACGCGAACCTGGCGGAGACCACCGTCTCCGGCGGGTAATCCCCACCGTCTGACGGCCTGAAGCCGCTTGAAGGCCCCGGGAGCCGCCGTGCTCCCGGGGCCTTCTTGTTTTCATGGGGAGTCACCGTTGAAAAGTGTCATTGGCATTGGAATAGGCAGACAGGGGTGCCGGCCCTGGCGTCTGGGTTCAGCATCCGCTAGCGGACATCCAACGGGCCTGTGAGGCGAACACACAGTCCGTGACGCCGTCAGGCGTCAACGGATGTGTCGTCTCAGCAATGTCAGCCTTCAGGGCTAGTTTCTTGACCGCGGCTGAAGAGCAGGATGTCCCCCAGGCCCAGGGAGAACGCCCGGACGCGTACCGACCGGGACGGCCGCTGGGTCCGACACGAAGGAGTCGCGAACGCCATGGCACTTCCGGTCTACAAGACAGACGTCATCGACAAGGTGTTCTTCCTGCGCTGGGACGCTCCCCCCACGCCGGATGAGATTCAGGCGGTGTTCCAGAAGATGCAGACCGCCTACCAGCAGCACCAGCAGCAGCAGCTGGTGCTCGTCACGAGCGCGGGAGCGAAGTCCGCGGTCCCCAACAGCGAGCAGCGCCGGCACCTGTCCAACATGCTGTCGGACGCGCGGGCGCTGTTCTCGGAGATCCACGTCGTCATCGAGGGCAACGAGCTGCAGCACAACCTCCAGCGCGTCATCGTGTCGGGGATGCTCATCGTCACGCGCACGTATGACGACCAGTTCATCCGCGTGCACAAGAACGCGGATGGGGCGGCGGGCTTCATCGCCCGGCGGCTGGGCGTGGATGGCACGCAGGTGGTGAACGAAGCGCGGTCGCGCGGCGTGGTGATGTAGTCCCCGGGGGGATTCGGGGGCCCTGTGAAGGGCCCCCGGCCCCGGAAGCGTGGCGAGCGGGCTTTTTTCAGCCCCGGGCGCCCTGCCCCACCGGCCGGACCGGGCGGGCGGCGCTGACGGAGCCGCGCACGTAGCGGTGGTCGAAGAGGTCCACGTAGAGGTACTCGGGCCAGGACACCATCGCGCGGGTGCCCAGCATCACGCCCCGCATGATTTCACTCACCATCAGCCCCGCGGCGGTGGTGGCGCCAATCACGCACGTGGGGGCGTGGCCCTTTCCCCGGTAGCAGGCGTCCATGTACTCCTGGAGCATGTAGCTGCCCAGGTGCGGGATGATCTTCGGCAGGTCGATGCGGCCGTCCGGGAGGATGAAGAGCTCCTCGTAGAGCGGCGCGTCCGGCTGGAAGACGTGGAGCGCGGCGCCAAAGCCCAGCATCAGCCCGGTCATGATGGGGATGCCCAGCTGCCGGCACGTCTGGTGGAGCGACTCCTTGGCGCGCGCCCCCGCGATGTCGATGACCTCCACCACGTAGTCCACCGGCGGCAGGCCGCCCAGGCCCTTGAGCACGTCCGCCACGTTGGCGTCGGTGATGCCCTCCTTCACCTTGTTCACGCGCAGGTCCGGGTGGATGTCCCGGCACATGCGCTCCACCACGTCCACCTTGTGCTGGCCCAGCGTGCTCTCGAAGCAGCCAATCTGCCGGTTGATGTTGTGGCGCTCGTAGACGTCGAAGTCCGCGAGCGTCAGGCAGCCGAAACCCAGACGCGCCAGGTCCACCGCGCACTGGCCGCCGGCGCCGCCCACGCCGGCGACGAGCACGTGGGTGGTGGCGAGCTTGTCCATCGTCTGCGGGTGGAGGACGCCCAGGTTGCGCTGGAAACGGGGGTTCACGTTCGTCATTGGAGGGCTCCCTACTTGCGCATGCAGACGTAGAAGTTCTCGCCGTAGTAGTCGTCACCGTCGGCCACCAGCGCCTCGCTGAAGCCCACCTTCTTCAGCAGCTTCACCGCCTGGTCCGTGTCCAGGAAGGTGACCATCTCGTTGGGGTCCGTGGTGAGCCGCTGGGCACAGGTGCGGTGGTGGTTCACCGCGCGCTGGAGGGTCTCCGACCACCGGCCCTGGGACTCCCACTCCCGGATGGAGTTCTTCAGCACCTTCTCCAGGTCCGGCCGGGGGCGCTTGTTGCTCGTCATGCACAGCACGCCGCCGGGCTTCAGGTGCGTCCAGGCCTCGCGCAGCACGGCCTCCGGGTCCCTCACGTAGAAGAGGACGTTGTTCATCACCACCGCGTCCGCGCCCTCCTCCACCTCCACGGGGAACTGCGTCACGTCCCCCGGCAACAGCGTCCAGCGGGCGCGCACCGCCTCCGGCTCCCGGGCGCGGCGGCGCACCGCCAGGGCGAGCATGGCCTCGTTGTTGTCGAAGCCCACGACGCGCTGTCCCCGGCGCACCAGCGGCTCGCTCACCAGCCCCGTGCCGCACCCCGCGTCGATGACGTAGGCCCGGTCCCGGGTGTCTCGGAGGATCTTCTCGCGCTGCCGCTGGTAGCACGGCAGTTCGGGGATCATCTGGTCGTAGCTGTGCGCGAAGTCGTTCCAGATGTTGTCGACAAAGACGGTTTCGGGCATGGGTCCCCCTCTTGGGGAGTCAGGGTGAGACCCGGTGTTTTCCCCCGTCCCACCCTCTTCCCGCGATTGCCCCGCCGTCTTCCCCTACCATTCAGGACTTGCCTGTTTCAGATGTATGTGTTGGATTGAGTGAACAAATACACCCTGGCGGGCCGGAGGGGTGTTCGTTCAGTCGGGAAGGTCCCGCGCCATCCGTGGTGCGCATGTCTCAGCATTGAAGCACGCCCGGGGATGCGTGTTTTTCACTCGGGGCCGGCCGGGAGTGTCTTCTGGCGGCCTTCACCGTTGAAGCCTGCCCTGCGGGGCAGAACCAATGAAATCAATGGCTTGGACCCTGGCGCGGAAGGTGCTGTTGGGGAGGCCTGCATCGGAAGCGCGGGATGTCAGGGCCGTGCGCTTCTCTGCGTGGGGGACCCTCATGCGAGTCGAGGTCGGTATGCGTAGGACGTGGGTGGTGATGGTGGCGTTGTTCGTGATGCTGAGCGCGAATTCGGGGGAAGCGCGCGAGGTGTCGTTGCAGGCGGAGCAGTGGACGCGCGCGGTGGTGGCGGCGGGGCTGACCGCGTCCAGCACGACGCGCGAGGCGCTGGGCGGCGGGCTGGCGCACTACACCTGGAAGGTGCGGGTGGGGACGGGGAAGTACGACGCCATCACGGTGCACCGCGTGGTGCGCGAGGCGCGCCCGTGGCTCCCGGCGCGCAGCAGCCGGGCGGTGTTCATGGTGCACGGGGACCTGTGGGGCTTCGCGCCCGCGTTCCTCACCAACACGTGCGTGTCCACGATGCCGGAGGACCGCTCGCTGGCGGCGTTCCTGGCCAGCCAGGACGTGGACGTCTGGGGCCTGGACCTGCGGTGGGTGGGCGTGCCGGAGTCCGAGACGGACTTCAGCTACATGGCGGACTGGAGCCTCCAGACGCACGTGAAGGACGTGGGCACGGGCCTGGCGCTGGCGGACGTGGTGCGGCGACTGTCCGGCAACGGCGGCGGCGACCGGATGTTCCTCCTGGGCTGGAGCCGCGGCGCCACCATCGGGTACGCGTACCTGGACGCGGAGTCGCAGCGGCCGCGCGGGCTGCGGCGGGTGGACGGCTTCGTGCCCATGGACATGGTGCTGCGCTTCGGGCCGGACGCGACGGAGCAGCGCCAGTGGGCCTGCGACCGCTATGAGGCGCTCCAGGCCGCCCGCGACGAGGGGCGCACGGAGGGCGGCCTCCTGGGCCCCGCGCCGGGCACGCCCGTGAAGCTCATCGGTCAGCTGGCGACCCAGGCACCCAACTCGCCCTCCCCGCTCGCGCCGACGGGGCTCGCGGCGCCGACCCGGCCCACCAACCGGCAGTTCGCGGTCATCGCCGCCGGCAAGACGGCGGCGCTCTTCGTGCCGCTCCAGCCGCTGACGCCGGGCTACCACCTGGCGGGCAGCGTGCCGGACGCCGCGGGCCTGCCCACCAGGACGGCCTTCACGCCGGAGCCCACCCTGTTCGACTACCTCCAGCTGGCGGTGCCCTACCAGAGCCTCAACGAGGTGGTGGAGACGGAGAAGCAGCTGTGCGGCCTGGACGTGCCCTACGACGACCACCTGCAGGACGTGAAGGTGCCCGTGCTGTACGTGGGCGCGGCGGGCGGCGTGGGGCGCTACGGGGAGTACTCCACGCGCCTGCTGGGCAGCACGGACGTCACCCGCATCATCGTGCGCAGCCGGCCGGAGTCGGAGCGCGCGCTGGACTTCGGGCACGCGGACCTGTTCCTCGCCCGGGACGCGCGCGTGCGCGTGTGGCAGCCCATCCTCCAGTGGCTGCGGGCGCACTGAGGAAGGCGGGGGCTACTCCGGCTTCCACAGCCCGTGGCGCCGGGCCCTGCGGCCCAGCGTCACGGGGTCCATGCCCAGGGCCACGGCCGCGCGGCGCAGGACGCCGCCGTGGCGCTCCAGGGCCTCGCGGATGAGGTCGCGCTCCACCTGGTGGAGCCGGGCCCGGAGCGAGCCGTCCCCCGTGGGGTCCGCGCGGGGCACGGTGTTGTTGAGGAGCGCGGGCGGCAGCAGGCGCCGGGTGAGCATCTCCCCGGGCCTGGACAGCAGCACCGCCCGCTCCACCACGTTGCGCAGCTCGCGCACGTTGCCCGGCCAGCCGTAGCCGTGCAGCACCTCGTCCGCGTCCGGCGCCACGCCCGTGGCGGAGCGCTTGAGGGTGCGGTTGAACTGCTCCACGAACGCGCGCGCCAGCTCCGGGATGTCCTCCGGGCGCTCGCGCAGGGGCGGGATGTCGATGGTGAAGCTGTTGAGCCGGTAGAAGAGGTCCGCGCGGAAGCGGCCGGCGCGCACCTCCTCGCCCAGGTCCCGGTTGCTCGCGGCCACCACGCGCACGTCCACGTGGCGCACCTGGGTGCCGCCCACCGGGCGGATGTCGCCCGTCTCCAGCACGCGCAGGAGCTTCGCCTGGAGGTTGGGCGTGGTGTTCTCAATCTCGTCCAGGAAGATGGTGCCGCCGTTGGCCAGCACGAAGAGGCCCGGGTGGTCCGACACCGCGCCGGTGAAGGCGCCCTTCACGTGGCCGAACAGCTCGCTCTCCAGCAGCGTCTCCGTGAGCGCGCCGCAGTCCTGCACCACGAGCGGCAGGTCCCCCCGGCCGGAGAGCCGGTGGAGGATGCGCGCCAGCACCTCCTTGCCGGTGCCCGTCTCGCCCTGCAGCAGCACCGCCACCCGGTGGGGGGCCACCAGGCGCACCATCTCCATCACGCGCTGCATGGGCGGGCTGCGGAAGCCCACGTCCTCCCCGTGGCGGCCCGGGCCGCCCACCGGGGCCTGGGCCAGGGCGCGCTCGCGCATGAGGTTGCGCTCCAGCTCCAGCGCCATGCGCCACTGCTCCGTGCGGAAGCCGTGCTCGCGCCCGGCCTGGAGCACCGCCTCGCGCATGACGTCCGGATCCGGCCACGGCCCCAGCGCCCGGTAGATGCGGCCGGTGTTGAAGAGGGCCACCAGCCGCTCCGGGGCCGCCGGGGCGCAGTAGACGATGCGCGAGGCCAGGTCGCTGGGCGGCCCCGCCCCCGTGGGGTCCACCTCCGCGCGCAGCTCCGCCAGGGACTCCACCAGCGCGAGCGCCCGCGACTCGTCCTGGCCGCACACCAGCAGCGCCGCCATGTCCCCGCGCGTGAGCAGCGCGTGCACGTCCTCCGCGGTGGCGGCGAAGTGCGGCGTGGCCACGCCGTCCAGGGACTGGCGCACCGCGCGGGACTCGTCCTCCGACGCGAAGGCGGTCACCACCTGCAGGTGGGACGTGGCCAGGTAGCGCGCCAGCTTCACGCCATCCGCGGCGTCGAAGGCGCCGAAGCTGATGCCCAGCGCCGCGACGGTGCCCCCGCCGCTCGCCGTGTCATGACGCCAGCGCACCACCCCGTGGACGCGCACGTGGGCGCCCGTGTCCGGCAGCGAGAAGGCCATCTCCACCGGCTCGTTCTCGTGCGGGCCCTCCGACGGCCGGCGCGGCGTGGCGATGAGCCCGATGCCCGTCTCGCTGATGTTGACGGACCAGCAGCCATGCAGCGCCGGCTGGGTCACCACCTTCACGTACAGCGGCTTGCGCTCGCTCCGAGGCACCTGCTCGGACCCGGGGCGCGTCATGGGGTGCGTCACTCGACCGGCCTCATGGCCGCGGCGCGGCGGGCTTCCTGGCAGTCCACGGACATTTCAGGAGGGGTTCTGCCTGATTCTTCCGTCATCGCAAGTCGGCGGCAAAGGGGGTGTCCGCCACTCACGTCGCCACCGGACACGGGTCCGAATTGCCCTGCCCGTAACACAGCGTGCGTGTCCCCACACCGCACCACAAGCCGCGGCGTGAAACGGGCCCGCGCTCCGCCGGTACGCCTCCCACGCGACGCGCCGTATCGCCCCTGCCGGTGGGTTGAAGGATTCCAACCGGGCCGTCTGAAATTGATGTCTGTCTTTGGGCGCTGAACCTGCCCGGCATGCAAGCGGGCTCAACGTCGCTTGTGTTCGAAATAAAACTTCGCTATTCCGATTGTCACCTTGGAGCACGGCAGCCTTCCCCGCTGCCGGATGGAGCAAAACCCACACACGTCACGCTGTCTTTCTCCTCCCGTCGACACGGCCCTGTCGCACAGGTCCGGAAGCACGCGAGGGGACTGCCCCGCCGTAAAGCCAGACATTTCCCGGCCACGCCCCCGTCTCCTGTCCTGGGAGCATGGCTTTTTTCTGCCTGTCCTTTCCCCCTGGGCCTCCCCCTTGAAGAAAACCCTCCTCCTGGTTGAAACGTTGTTCGTCCTGGGCGCCGTCGGTTGTGGCGCCGCGGACGGTTCGCTTCCGGATGAAGACCGCACGCCGGCGCTCGAGTCCTCCGGCGAAGACCTCGCCACCACGAGCTGCACGCAGCTCACCCCCAGCAGCGTGAAGGCCAGCGGCGACGACGGCACCGGCAGCGTCGCGGCGAACACGCTGGACGACCTGCTCACCACGCGCTGGAGCAGCCTGGGCAAGGGCCAGTGGATTGACTACGACCTGGGCGCCACGAAGACGGTGGGCGCCATGGCGGTGGCCTGGCACCAGGGCGACACGCGGGTGAACACGTTCACCATCTCCGTGTCTCCGGACGGCTACACCTACACGCAGGTGTACAGCGGCAAGAGCAAGGGCACGACGGCCGCGGCGGAGACGTATGCCTTCACGGCGGTGAGCGCGCGCCGCATCCGCGTCACCGTGCAGGGCAACACCCTCAACGACTGGGCCAGCATCTCGGAGGCGCGTCCGTGCGCCGGCACGACGCCGTCCCCCGCCCCCAGCGGCATCGTGTGGCGCGGCGACTTCGAGTCCGGCGACCGCAGCCAGTGGGACGGCACGCAGATGATGTCGTCGGACCGGCTGCAGGTGATTCCGTCGCCGGTGCGCGAGGGCGGCTACGCGCTCAAGGCCACGGTGAAGCAGGGCGACGACCCCATCAACTCCAGCGGCAACCGGAACGAAATCTTCAAGCAGACGAAGGAGGCGGCGGGCTCCGAGTACTGGTACCGCTGGAGCACGCGCTTCGCGTCGGACTTCCCCAGCGTGAACACCTGGCAGCTCTTCACCCAGTGGCACCACGACGGCTGCTGCGGCTCACCGCCGGTGGAGTTCTACGTCTACGGCGAGGAGATGCGGCTCAACATCGGCGGGGACCCGGGCGTCATCGTCTGGAAGACGCCGCTGGTGCGCAACGCGTGGCATGACTTCATCTTCCACGTGAAGTGGTCCCCCAACGCCACCGTGGGCTTCGTGGAGCTGTACTACAATGGCAACCTGGTGCTGCCCAAGCGCTACATCGCGACGCAGTACTCCGGGCAGCTCAACTACCTGAAGATTGGCCTGTACCGGAACGACACCGTCGCGCCGGTGGGCGTCGTCTACCACGACGGCTGGGTGATGGGCCGCTCGAAGGCGGACGTGCTGGATGCCAACTACCAGTTGAAGTGAGACACCTGACCCGCGTGCCCCGGTAGTCGCCGGGGCACGCCCCGGGATAGGCTTTCCGTGCCCATCCCGAGGAGCCGTCTCATGCGCCTGTGCGCCGCGCTGACCGCCGTAGCCCTGCTGGCGTCCTGCACCACGACCTATGCCATTCCCAAGCCGGAGCTCGCGCGGCTGGACGGCTTCAAGGACGAGAACGCGGCGCTGATGGTGGAGCTGGGGGACGTGATGCTCAACCGCCCCACGGAGCGCCGGCGCACGGTGCGGGACGTGGAGGGCAAGGCGCACCAGTTCAGCTCGGACACGCCGCTGGCGCTGGCCCGGGCGGCGCAGGAGGACGCGGAGTTCCAGCGCTTCATCGAGGTGGGCGTGGACGCCGACCGCTTCCGGGGCGTGCCGCTGGAGGGCTCCACCTCCGGCGCCTCCGCGCCCGCGCTCGTGGTGCCGCTGACGGAGGTGGACCACGCCCGGCTGCGCGAGTTCAGCCTGGGCAAGACGCTGCTGTTGACGGGCACCATCGGCGCGGTGGTGCTGGGCTCGCTGGTGGCGGTGAGCATGCTCTTCGAGCCCACCACGGGCTCGGACGACGACAGGCCCGGCGGCGTCATCGACCTGGGCCCCCGTCCCCGGGTCCTCCCGGGGCCGCACTTCTAGGACCTTCTGTCAGCGCGCGTCCGTGCGCTGGCGCAGCAGGCCTTCCTGGGCCACGGAGGCCACGAGCCGCCCGTCCCGGGTGAAGACGTGCCCGCGCGCGAGGCCGCGGGCGTTGCCGGCCCAGGGGCTCTCGATGGTGTAGAGCAGCCAGTCGTTGACCTTCAGGTCGCCGTGGAACCAGAGCGCGTGGTCCAGGCTGGCCATCTGGAAGCCCGGCTTGAGGAACGTCAGCGCGTGCGGCTGGAGCGCGGTGCCCAGCAGGTTGAAGTCGCTGGCGTAGGCGAGCACGTAGCGGTGCACCTGGGGCTCGTCGGGCATGGCGCCGTCGGCGCGGAACCAGACGTGCTTCACGGGCGGCTCGGCGGTGGGCTCGAAGGGGTCCACGTACGTCACCGGGCGCATCTCGATGGGCTTGGGGGAGAGGAACTTCTCCCGGTGCCGCTCGGACATCCGGCCCGCGTGGCGGCCCAGGAGCTCCAGGTCCGTGGGCAGCGACTCCGGGGGCGGCACGTCCGGCATGGTGGCCTGGTGCGTGAAGCCCGGCTCGTCGCCCTGGAAGGACGCCATCAGCGTGAAGATGGGCTGGCCCTTCTGGATGGCCACCACGCGGCGGGTGGTGAAGCTGCCGCCGTCGCGCACGCGGTCCACGGTGTAGACGACGGGGAGGCCCGCGTCGCCGGGGCGCAGGAAGTAGCCGTGCAGCGAGTGCACTGTGCGCTTCTCCTCCACCGTCTGGCTGGCGGCGGAGACGGACTGCCCCAGCACCTGCCCTCCGAAGAGCTGCCGGAAGCCCAGGTCCTGGCTGGCGCCGCGGAAGAGGTTCTCCTCGATGGGCTCCAGCTTCAAAAGCCCCAACAGCTCGTCCAGCACCCGGCTCATGTCCGTCCTCCCGTTTTGACGCACCCCGTCCATACCCCAGCCCCCGGCCGGCGCGCGCGGGCCAATGTAGAGTGCGGCGCCTTTCTCCTCGGAAGGAGCCGAGCCCGTGGCCCTGCGTTCCCTGCCAGACGCCTTCCGGAGGCACCCGGCGGCCTGGGGCATGGCGGCCACGTTCGCCGCCAGCCTGCTGTTGCGCGGGCTGTACCTGGCGGGCGCGCCGGACCGGGACTGGCCCTTCTCCGTCTTCTTCGCGGGTGACGCGCGCTTCTTCCACACCGCCGCGCTGGACCTGGCCCGCGGCCACGAGGGCCCCGCCGCCCTGCCCTACCACCCGCCCCTGTTCCCCGCGCTGCTGGGGTGGCTGTACCGGGTGATGGGGGAGCCCCGGGGCAGCGCGCTGCCGTACAAGCTGGCGCTCGCCTGTCTGGGGGCGGCCACGGTGGCGCTCTGCTTTGGCTTCTGGCGGCGCCTGCTGGGGACGGCGTGGAGCTTCGTGGCGGCGGGGCTGTACGCCGCGAGCTTCGGGTGGCTGGTGCTGTCCACCACGTACAGCAATGAAACATTGTCCGCGCTGTGGCTGTGTTTCACGTGCGCGCTGGGCCTGCGCGTGGGCGGCCGGGCGCCGTCCCGGGGCGAGGTGCTGGCCCTGGGCGCGGTGATGGGGTTGGGCACGCTCACCCGCGCGGAGCACCTGGGGCTGTGGCCATTCCTGCTCGGGTACGCGTGGACCGCGCGCTCGCATCCCTGGGATTGGAAGCCATGGGCCCTGCGCTGGGGCGCGGCGGTGGGCGTGTCCCTGCTGCTGCTCGTGCCTTCCGCCCTGCGCAACCTGGACACGATGCGCGAGTTGAACGCGCGCGCACCGCACCTGGAGCCGCTGCCGGAGTGGGTGCCCGTCACGGTGTACGGGCCGCTCAACTTCGCGATGGCAAACCACGCGCGCGCCACCGGCGGCTTCACGCCCGCGCTGATCAACCAGGGCGGCAGCAACGGCCAGCTGGACCCCTCCCGCCCGGAGCACCGGCGCCTGCTCTTGCACGGCTACGCGGAAGGCCTGCGCTGGATGGTGGAGGCCCCCGGCGACGCGGCCCGGCTCCTGTGGACGAAGCTGGACCTGTGGCTGGACGGCCTGAGCCTGGGCGTCGGCGTGTCGGACGTGCCCGGGGGGCTCACCGGCGAGCGCGCTCCGGTGGACGTGTTCGTCCCCGACGCGGCGTGGCTCAAGTGGCCGCTCGCGGCGCTGCTGCTCGCCGGGATGGCGCTGTCGCTAAGGCCCGCGCACGCGCCCTTCCGGCTGCTGTCGCTGGTGGTGCTGCACCGGGTGCTCGTCACGCTCGCCTTCTTCGGCTACGCGCGTGGGCTGCTCGTCGTCTTCCCCGCGCTCCTGCCGCTCCTGGTGCTGCCGCTGAAGGTCCTGGCGGACCGCCACGCGGCCGTGGCCCGGAGGCTGCCGGTGCTCGCCGGGGCGGTGCTCCTGCTCGTGTGGGTGGAGGCCGCGCTCGTCGCCACGCGCGAGGCGCCCCGCCGCTTCATGGCCAGCGGCACCACCGACGCCGTGAACGGCAAGCTCATCCAGGACGACCGGGTCCGGCTCTGGCCTGGCCCTGTAGTGAACACTTCAAGCCCTTGACTTCCCTTCAAATTCTCTAAATCGAAGATACTCAGGAATAGCCGCAATACACTTTTAAAATGCGTTTGACCTAAGCAGGGAGCGCTCCGCCCCGGAGCCCGCCGGTCCCGTCCGGCGGCATCATCCGAGGAGACGTACATGCGCCCCTTGCGGTCCGCGTTGTGTTGTCTAGCCCTCCTGGTGTCGTCCACGACGTACGCATTCCAACCCTCCCAGCCCGCGCAGCAGGGCGCGGTGGCGAAGAAAGCCTTCTTCAAGCCGGAGCTGTACCTGCCCATCCAGAACATGCCGCTGGAGAAGGCGCGCACGCTGATGCCGCGCGTGGGCGCGGACCGGTGGACGAAGTTCCTGAGCAGCACCGGCGGCAGCGTGCAGGTGTACCTGGATCCGCTGTCCGGCATGCCCACGGGCATCCAGGGCAGCTTCCCGCTGCTGCCCGGTGACGGCTACCGCAACAACGTCAGCCTGGACGACGTCCGTCAGGGGCTGGGCCGCTCGGTGGGCGGCGTGGACGAGTCCGTCGTGGGCGAGCTCGTCTTCAAGTTCGTCGCGGACCACCAGGAAGCGCTGGGCGTGGACCTGCTGCAGTTGGGCGCGCCGCGCGTGACGCAGGTCACGGACTCGCTGTGGCAGGTGCACATCCCGCAGGTCGTGAATGGCGTGCCGGTGCGGCACGGCCGGCTGGCGGCCACCATCAGCCACGGCAACCTCATCCTCCTGGGCACGGAGGCGTGGTCCAACGTGGCCATCGACCTGAAGCCCACGTTCAGCGCGTCGCAGGCGCTGACGGCGGGCAGCTCGTTCCTGGGCCAGACGCTGACGCCCACCAGCCTGTGGCAGCAGCCCACGCTGGAGGTGGCCCCCTACGCGCGCACGGGCGCGGCGTTCGGCCAGGGCTACGGCCACGCGCTGGTGTGGAGCTACGGCTTCTCCAGCCCCGGCGAGCACGAGCGCTGGAAGGTGACGGTGGACGCGAACTCCGGCGAGGTGCTGGCCGTGGAGGACGACAACCACTACTTCGACGCCCAGGTGAAGGGCGGCGTGTACCCGTCCACCAACATCGGCACCTGCACGTCGAAGGAGACGTGCGGCACCATGCAGCCCGGCACCCCCATGCCGTGGGCGAACACCGGCTTCACGTCGCCCAACAACTTCACGGACGGCGCGGGCATCTACAACTACAGCGCCGGCACCGTCACCACGACGCTCGCGGGCAAGTACGTGAAGATCGCCGACAGCTGCGGCGCCGTGAACGTCAGCTCCGCCACGGGCAGCCTGGACCTGGGCGGCGTGAACAACGACCACGACTGCACGGTGCCCGCGGGCACGTCCGCGGGCAACACGCCGGCGGCGCGCTCCAGCTTCTACGAGCTGAACAAGATCAAGGAGGTCGCCCGCGGCTGGCTGCCCTCCAACACCTGGCTGCAGGGCCAGCTCACGTCCAACGTGAACCTGTCCAGCACGTGCAACGCGTTCTGGAACGGCAGCACCGTGAACTTCTACAAGTCCGGTGGCGGCTGCCGGAACACCGGTGAGATTGGCGCGGTGTTCGACCACGAGTGGGGCCACGGCATGGACAACTTCGACGCCAACGGCTCCCTGTCCAACTCCAGCGAGGGCTACGCGGACATCGCGGGCATCCTGCGGCTGCAGACGTCCTGCGTGGGCTACGGCTTCTTCCAGACGACGAACACCGGCTGCGGCCTCACGCCGGACGGCACGGGCTACAACCAGCAGGAGGCCCAGGTGGCGGGCCAGTCCTGGTGCAACCTGCGCTGCTCGGGCGTGCGTGACGCGGACTGGGCGGCGAGCGCGCCGAACATCCCGGCCACCCCGCAGAACTTCACCTGCAAGATGTGCTCGTCCGGCTCCGGCCCGTGCAGCAAGCAGGTGCACTGCGCCGCGTCCCCCGTGCGCCAGGCGGCGTGGGACCTGGTGACGCGCGACCTCACGGCGGCGCCCTTCAACTACAACTCCAACGACGCGTTCCTCCTGGGCAACAAGCTCTTCTACCAGGGCTCCGGCAACATCGGCACGTGGCACGCCTGCAACTGCACCGCGGGCACGTCCGACGGCTGCGGCGCGACGAACGGCTACATGCAGTGGCTGGCCGCGGACGACGACAACGGCAACCTGGCGGACGGCACGCCGCACATGACGGCCATCTACGCCGCGTACAACCGCCACAACATCGCCTGCTCCACGCCCGCGCCCACCAACGGCGGCTGCGCGGCGGGCCCCACGGCGGCCCCCACCACCACGGCCACCCCGGGCGACAGCCAGGTGAGCCTGTCCTGGACGGCCTCCGCGGGCGCCAGCCAGTACTGGGTGATGAAGACGGAGGGCTTCGCGGGCTGTGACTTCGGCAAGGCGCGCGTCGCCACCGTCACCGGCACCAGCTACACGGACCCGGAGGTCGCCAACGGCCGCCAGTACTGCTACTCGGTGGTCCCCGCCAGCAGCAACGCGTGCTTCGGCCAGGCGTCCGCGTGCACCTGCACCACGCCCACCTGCGCGGCGCCCGGCGCGCCCTCGCTGTCCACCCCCGCCTCCGGCGCCACCGGCGTGGAGCTGCTCGCGGCGCTGGACTGGGCGGACGTGACGGGCGTGTCCGGCTACGAGGTCCAGGTGGCCACCGACAGCGCCTTCACCAACGTGGTGCGCAGCGCCAACTCGCTGGTGGCCAGCGCCTGGACGGTGTCCCCGGGCCTGACGGCGAACACGGCCTACTACTGGCGCGTGCGCGCGCTCAACTCGTGCGGCGGCACCAGCGCCTGGAGCGCGGCGCGAAGCTTCACCACGCGCGGCTGCGTCACCCTGGCGGCCCCCACGCTGTCCTCGCCCGCCTCCGGCGCCACCGGCGTCGCGCTGGCCCCGGCGCTGGACTGGTCCGACGTGACGAGCGCGGCCGGCTACGACGTGCAGGTGGCCACCGACAGCGCATTCACCAACGTGGTGCGCAGCGCCACCGGCCTGTCCTCCAGCGCGTGGAACGTGACGCCCGGCCTGTCCAACCTGACGACGTACCACTGGCGCGCGCGGGCCACGGACAGCTGCGGCGCGAGCGCGTACAGCGCCGCGTCCAGCTTCACCACCACCAACGTGTGCACGCCCGCCGTGGCCACGTACAACTCCACCCTGCGCACCCCGGCGTGCGGCTCCGTGTGCGGCTGCGACACCGGCCCCACGCTGGTCAACGGCCGCGGCACGGTGTCCGGCGGCGTGGAGCCCAACCAGCCCAACACGCTGGGCGCCACCTGCGCGGACGGCTCCACCGGCGTCTACCACTCGGATGAGAGCATCGACCGCATCGTGCTCAAGACGGTGGACCAGGGCATCATCGCCCCGGGCAAGCAGCTCACCGTGGACGTGACGGTGTGGTGCTACGGCACCAGCGACCAGCTGGACCTGTATTACACGACGAACACCACCACCCCGTCGTGGACGGCCATCTCCACCGCCCAGGCCTGCACCGCGGTGGGGCTGAAGACGTTCTCCTTCCCCGTCACCGTGGGCAGCACCACCGGCAACCACGCCGTGCGCGCGCAGTTCCGCTTCAGCAGCACCCCGACCAGCGCGTGCGTGGCGGGCAGCTACAACGACCGTGACGACCTGGTCTTCAGCGTCACGTCCGCGGTGGCCGCCAACCCCGCCAGCCCCACCGCTCCGGCCGCGAAGCAGGTGCGCGGCCGGGCCGTGACGGCGCGCTAGCCGTCCCGCCGTTCCACGGGGGCTCCCGGTACGACGCCGGGGGCCCCCGTGCCTTTTTCACGCGGCCGTCACCAGGTGTAGACGACGGACGGCGCCGAGCGCTTCGCCGGCCCGTGGTGGACCATCTCGATGTTGTTGCCGTCCGGGTCCAGCACGAAGGCCGCGTAGTAGCCCGGGTGGTACGAGCGCTCCCCGGGGCCGCCGTTGTCACGGCCTCCCGCGGCCACCGCCGCCTGGTGGAAGCGGTGCACCATCTCCCGGTCCTTCGCCTGGAAGGCCAGGTGCACGCGCGCGGTGGGCTCGCGGTCGTTGCTGAGGAAGAGCTCGTCCGCGGCCAGGTGCCGCTCGCTCTCGTTGAAAACGGGGATGCCCATCACCTCCAGCACCGCGCGGTAGAAGCGCTTGCTCGCCTCCAGGTCCCGGACCTGGAGATGGACGTGGTCGAACATGCGGCCGTGGTGCAGTTCCATGGTCTGCCCTCTGTGATTTCGCTGCTGCGTTTCTGTCCGACAACACGCGGACCGGCGACCTTCAGAACGGCAATTCACGCATGTCAAGGCGCATGCGCCCGGGAAGTCGTGAAAGCGGCAGCAACCCACCACAAAAGCATGGGCACCCGGCGGCGGGACGACGCAGCTTCATGCGATAGTCCGCGCACTTCGCTGTTCTTGCCTTCAGGAGGGTGCCGCGATGTTCCTCGAAATCATCGTCCTGCCCCGTGAAGACCGGTCCCCGAAGCGGCGCACGGTCAAGGCCTCCAAGGCCCCCCAGGCTCCGGAGCCGCGCAACCGCGCGGAGCTGGCCCAGGAGTGGCGCGAGGAGGGCAAGGCCTTCCATGGCGCCGTGCTGGAGTTCATCAAGGCCCAGCACCTGCTGGGCGCGGTGAAGTGGATGAGCGAGCCGGGCCTGCTTCCCCAGGTGACGCTCGTCGCCTCGGACCGCGTGCTGGAGAAGCTCCAGTCAGAACCCCGGTTCGCGGCCGGCCGCTCGCTGTCCATGAACCTGCAGACCTGAAGCACGCGCCGCTCCCCCTCGCGGCGACCTTCCTCTTCTCATCCTCTTGTTTTCCAACACCTGTTCGTGACCCGCGTGAGCCCTTCCGCGGTGCGTCCAGGCGTGGCCGGGGTGCGTCAATCGTAACGGCTTAGCCTGTCTCATCCTGTTTCACGCTGCTCTCCGCCTTGACGGCCTCGTCTTGAATTCCACAGGATGCGCTCCCGACCCACGAGGTCTGGACACCTGGTCCGGACCGGACGTGGGAGGTCCCCGCCGTGCCCCGCCAGCGCGCCCCTCGCCTGGAATCGGAGCGGAACATGCGTTTGAAGAGATTGGCCCCCGTCGTCGTGTCGCTGTGCTGCGCCACTGCTTCCGCCGAGTCGCGTGACAAGGAGGTCTACATCACCATCGGTTCGGAGGCGGTGACGGCGGTGCGCTCGTCGTTCCGCGCGGCCGGGAGCGCGCCCACGCTGGTGCGTGAGGCGAACGGGGTGAGCGTGCTCAAGCTCACCGAGTCGCAGCTGGGCGACGTGTCCGCCATCATGCATGACCAGTATCACCGCTGCGCGGGCTTCATGGCGCACGACACGCAGGAGGCGGCGCTCGCGGCGCTCTCGCCCGCGCAGCCCACGCAGTCGCTGGTGAGCTACACGCTGGACAACGCGGCGGTGGTCAACGGCCTGTTCTCCGGGCTCGAGGAGGCCAGCCTGCGCAGCACCATCATCCAGTTGGCCAGCTACACGAACCGCTACTACAACAACTCCACGGGCGGCACGCAGTCCGCCAGCTGGCTCAAGAGCGCCTGGGAGTCCTACGCCGCCGGGCGGCCCGACGTGAGCGTGCAGCTGTACACGCACTCGGGCTGGAGCCAGCCCTCCGTCATCGCCACCGTCACCGGCACCGTCTTCCCGGACGAGGTGGTCGTGATTGGCGGCCACCTGGACTCCATCAACATCACCGTCGGCTCCTCCAGCCGCCCCTCCGCGCCGGCGCCGGGCGCGGATGACGACGCCTCCGGTGTCGCCACGCTGTCGGAGGTCTTCCGCGTGGCGATGGCCAAGGGCTACAAGCCGGCGCGCACGGTGAAGTTCATGGCGTACGCGGCGGAGGAGGTGGGCCTCTACGGCTCGCAGGCCATCGCGCAGGCGCACAAGTCCGCGGGCACCAACGTGGTGGGCGTGCTCCAACTGGACATGACCAACTACCGTGGCTCGTCGTGGGACGTGACGCTCGTCACGGACAACACCAATGCGGCGCAGAACGCGTTCCTCGGTAGCCTCATCGACACGTACACGGGCTACTCGCGCACGAACATCACGTGCGGCTACGGGTGCTCGGACCACGCGTCGTGGACCGCGCAGGGCTACCCGGCGTCCATCCCGTTCGAAGCGCAGATGAGCAACGACAACCCCAACATCCACACGGCCAACGACACGCTGGCCAACAGCACGAACGGCAACGCCAGCAACGCGCTGAAGTTCGCGCGCATCGGCGCCGCGTACCTGGCGGAGCTGGGCAAGGGCACGCTGCCGGGCCAGCCCACGGACACCCAGCCCCCCACGGTGTCGCTCACCGCACCGGCGAGCGGCGCGACCGTGAACGGCACCACCAACATCACGGCGTCGGCCACCGACAACGTGGGCGTCAGCAAGGTGGAGTTCCTGGTGGACGGCGTGGTGAAGGGCACGTCCTTCTCCTCGCCGTACAGCCTCGCGTGGGACAGCCGCACGGTGGCCAACGGCAGCCACACGGTGGCGGCGAAGGCGCACGACAGCGCGGGCAACAACGCCACCACGACGGCGCGGACGGTGACGGTGGCCAACGTGTCCACGAGCGGCACCTACGACACCACGCTCCGGACGGTGCGTTGCAGCGCGGCGGCCGCCACCTGCGACAGCGGCACGCTGTTCAACGGCCGTGGCTCCATGGGCCCGGAGAAGAACACGCCCAACACGCTGCGCGGCACGTGCGGTGACGGCAGCTCCGGCACCTACAAGAGCGACGAGTCCGTGGAGGTCCTCAAGGTGTCCACCGTGGACGGCTCCAACTTCGCCGCGGGCAAGCAGGTGAAGGTGGAGGCCTCCATCTGGGCCTACGCCAGCCCGTCGTCGGACCGGCTGGACCTGTACTACACGGCCAACGCCACGGCGACGACGCCGGTCTGGACGCTGCTCACCACCATCACCCCGACGGCCGCGGGTGCCCAGACGCTGTCGTACACGTACACGCTGCCCGCCGGCGCCAACCAGGCCGTGCGCGCGCAGTTCCGCTACGGCAGCGGCAGCCCGTCCAGCGCGTGCGTCTCCGGCGAGTACAACGACCGCGACGACCTGGTGTTCGCCGTCCAGTAAGGCTCAGGCCGCCTGGAGCCCTTCGATGGGCAGCTCCACCACGAAGGTGGAGCCCAGGCCCGGCTTGCTGTCCACGGTGATGCGTCCGCCGTGGGCCTCCACCACCTGGCGGGCGATCCACAGCCCCAGGCCCAGGCCCCCGTAGTTGCGTCCGGGGACCGCGCGCTCGAAGCGCTCGAAGATGCGCGCGCGGTCCTCCTCGCTGATGCCAATGCCCTCGTCGCGCACGGAAAGGCGCGCGGTGCCGTCCTCGGCGGCCACGCGCACCGCGATGGGGCGGCCCTGGCCGTACTTCGCCGCGTTCGTCAGCAGGTGCGTCACCACCTGGTCGATGCGCAGCTTGTCGTAGCGGCCGACGAGCGGCATGCCCGCCTCCAGCGTCACCGTCACGCCCATGCGCGCCACCTCCTCGCGCAGGCGGGCCACCGCGTTGCCCACCACGGCGGTGAGGTCCACGTCGTTCAGGTCCAGCGCCAGCCGGCCCGTGGTGAGCTGCGACACGTCCAGCAGCGTCTCCATCAGCGCGTGCAGCCGCTGCACCTGCCGGCCCGCGGACTCCAGCGGACTCCGGGCGCGGCCCAGCGCGTCCTCCCCCAGGCTGCGCTCCAGCCGCTCCAGGTGCAGGCGGAAGGCGGCCAGCGGCGTCTTGAGCTCGTGGCTCGCCACCGCGAGGAAGTCGTCCCGGGCCTGGAGGCTCTCGCGCAGCGACTGGGCGAGCAGGTCCTGGCGGATGACCTCCCGGCGCATGCGCGACAGCTCCAGCATGGAGCGCACGCGCGCCACCAGCTCCCGGGCGCTGAAGGGCTTCACCAGGTAGTCATCCGCGCCCGCCTCCAGCCCCTCCACCGCGGCCTCCTCACCGGCGCGAGCGGACAACATCACCACGGGCACGGCGCGCGTGGACGGCAGCTCGCGCAGCGCACGCAGCAGGCCGAAGCCTCCCAGCCTCGGCATCATCACGTCCGTCAGCACCAGGTCCGGCGCGTGCGCGCGCGCGGCCTCCAGCGCGGCCTGTCCGTCCGTCGCCAGCGTCACGTCGAACGACGGCGACAGCACGCGCTCCACGTACTCGCGCATGTCCGCGTTGTCGTCCGCCACCAGCACGTGCGGCCGGGGCAGCTCCTGGCCCGCGCCCTCCCCTTCCGCTGGCGGAGGCACGAGTTCCAACGCGCGGGGCGCGGACTCTTCGTCCGTCCAGCGCTCGGCCTCCTGGAGGAAGGGGCGCGCGCCCAGGGCGGTGGACTGCTGCTGACGCGGAGCGAGGAGGCGGTCCGCGGGCAGGTGCGCGTGGCCCCGGGGGATCCGGACGGTGAAGGTGCTGCCCCGTCCCTCCTCGCTCTCCACGGTCACGTCGCCGCCGTGCAGCGCCACCAGCTCCCGCACCAGCGCCAGGCCGATGCCGGTGCCCTCGTGGGTGCGGCTGCGCGCGTTGCGCACGCGGTGGAAGCGCTCGAAGAGGTGGGGCAGCTCCGCCGCGGGGATGCCCGTGCCCGTGTCCTGCACGCGCAGGAGGACGTCGTTGCCCCGGACCTCCTGCCGGACGGAGATGCCGCCCTGGAAGGTGAACTTGAGGGCGTTGGAGAGCAGGTTGAAGACAACCTTCTCCCACATCTGCCGGTCCACGTAGGCGGGTTCCGGCAGCGGCTCGCAGTCCACGTGGAAGGACAGGCCGGTGCGCTCGATGGCGGAGCGGAAGTGGCCGGTGAGGTCGCGCGTGAAGGCGGTCAGGTCCGTGGGCTCGAAGCTGGAGTCGATGCGGCCCGCTTCCAACCGGCTGAAGTCCAGGAGCGTGTTCACCAGCCGCAGCAGGCGGCCCGCGTTGCGGTGGACCAGCTCCAGGTCCTTGCGCGCGGCTTCCGTCACCGGCACCTGCGCGAGCACGTCCTCCAGCGGCCCCAGCATCAGCGTGAGCGGCGTGCGGAACTCGTGGGAGATGTTGTGGAAGAAGGTTGTCTTCGCGCGGTCCAGCTCCGCCAGCGCCTCCGCCCGCTGCCGCTCCTCCTCGTAGGCCCGCGCGTTGCGCAGCGCCACCGCCACCTGCGCGCTCAACAGTTCGAAGAAGGAGGCATAGCCCTCATCCAGCGCGCGGTTGGGCGACAGCGCGGTGACGAGCACCCCCAGCGGCGCGGCCGTGCCCGCGCCCGCGAGCGGCTGGAAGAAGAGCGTCCCGACCGAGTCCCCGAACGGCCCACCCTGGAGCGCCAGGAGCGCCTCCAGCCCGTCGCGCCGCACGCGCTCACCGTCGAGCGCGCGCAGGTACGGGGCCGCCTCCCGCAAGCCCGCGTCCAGTACGATGGTCTCCGGGCTCAGCGGTCCGCCGCGCGCAAGGCCCACGGCCCCGCTCAGCGTCAGCGTCCGGCCGTCCTCCGCGCGCAGGTAGAGCAGCGCGCACGGCACGTCCAGCGGATGATCCGCCAGGGCGGTCATCAGGTCGCCGCACGTCTTGGCCACGCTGCGCGTGTCGGACGCCTGGGCGGACAGGTCGCGCAACAGCCGCATGCGCCGCTCGCTCAGGACCTGGGACGTCACCTCCGCGCACACCGCGAGCATGCCGCCGATGGCGCCCGTGTCGTCGTAGGCGGGCGCGTGGCTGACGTCGAAGTAGGACTCCTCGCGGTAGCCGCTGCGGTTGAGCAGCAGCCGGAGCGCGGGCACCCAGCTGGCGACGCCCGTCGTCATCGCCTCCGACACCAGCGGCTCCAGCGAGTCCCACGCCTCCGCCAGCGTGTCGCGGATGTCCGTGCCCAGCGCGGCCGGGTGCTTGTCGCCAATCACCAGCGAATAGGCGTCGTTGTAGAACTGGGTGAGCCGTGGACCCCAGGTGAGGATCATCGGGTAGCGAGACCCGAGCATCGTCTTCACGAGCATCTTGAGGCTCGTGGGCCAGGAGGCCACCGGCCCCACCGGCGACGCGTCCCAGTCATGCGTGCGCACCAGCGCGTGCATCTGGCTGCCGCCGGTGAAGAGGGTTTCCGGAGTCTGGGGAGGGACGTCCTGGCTCATCTCGGGCGCTGCTCCTCGGGTCAGCGAGCCATGTCCCTATGTCGGGTCCTGGTGGCTTCCCACTGGAAAAATGCCCATCCGTCGGGAGCGGAGCACGCGGCCCGCCGCATGGCCGCTGGCCCTGCCACCACGGGGTGTGAAGCCCTCGCATCCCGTGCGTCCGGGCGCCTGACTGACTGCCTGCTGGGGCCCGGCTGGCGGGCTGTCCATCCCCGGCCGCACGCCTTACCTCGGTAGGGATGATGCCATCTCCCCAGGCCGAATCCCGGGTGCTGCGCGAGAAACATCCCACCGAGGGCGCCGAGCGTGGCCGGCTGTCACCCCGGCGTGAAGCGCTCCTCCAGGCGCGCATCAAGGACCTGTCGCTGCGGCTGGGGGGCACGCCCCTGGAGCGCTACATCGCGCAGCTCCACTCCGAGCTGGAGGCGAAGGGACTGTCCTTCAAGCCCCAGTGCTACCTCTCCGACGAGTGGGGCTGCCCCTCCGGCGTGCCCGTCATCGGGCTGCCCTTCTACCTGGCGGATCCGGACCTGCTGTCCATCGAGGCGGAGCTGGGCGGCAGCGCGGAGACGGAAGCCGAAATCCTCATGTACCTGCGCCACGAGGCGGGCCACGCGTTCAACTACGCGTACCGCCTCTATGACACGGACGAGTGGCGCCGCGTCTTCGGCGACTGGGGCCGGCCGTACCAGGACGACTACAAGCCGCGGCCCTTCTCGCGCCGGTACGTCTTCCACATCTCCGGCTGGTACGCGCAGAAGCACCCGGACGAGGACTTCGCGGAGACCTTCGCCGTGTGGCTCACGCCGGGCAGCGACTGGGCGAAGCGCTACCAGGGCTGGGGCGCGCTCAAGAAGCTCCAGTACGTGGAGGACATCGCGAAGCGCCTGGGCCGCACGACGCCGCTCGTGCAACTGGCCGAGCCGGACTTCACCACCGAGGAGATGGAGGGCACCGTCCAGGACCACTACCGCCAGCGAGAGCTGGACGAGAAGGTGGACGTGGAGCTGCGCAACGCCTTCGACCACGCGCTGGAGGACATCTTCTGGGGCCCGGGCGAGGCGCCCGTGAGCGCCGCGACGCTGGTGCAGGCCGAGCGCCAGCGCCTGCTGTCCACCGTGGGCCACTACGCGGGGGTGAGCCGGGGCGTGGTGCGCGCGCTCGTGGACCACCTGGCGGAGCGCACCGCCGCGCTGAACCTCACGCTGCATCCGGACGACAGCCGCGAGGCGGCGATGCAGCTGGCGTCGCTCGTCACCGTCCTGGCCATGAACTACCTGCACACCGACCGCTTCTTCGAGGACTGACCATGCCCCTGAAGTCCCTTCGCATCGCCGTCCTCCACTACCAGGCCAAGGACGATCCGCCCGACCCCGTCGTGAAGCAGGTGAGCGAAGCGCTGCGCGCCGCCGGACACGAGCCCCTGGACGTGCGCGTGGACGAGAGCGTCTCCGACCTGGTGCGCAGCATCACCCGCGCCCGCGCGGACCTGGTGTTCAACCTCTGTGAGACGTTCGCGGAGGACTACCGGCTGGAGGTCAACGTCGCGGCGGTGCTGGAGCTGGCGCGCGTGCCCTTCACGGGCTCTGGCACCGCGGGCCTGCTGCTCGCGCAGGACAAGGTGCTGACGAAGCAACTGCTCCAGTTCCACGGCGTGCTCACGCCCCGCTTCGCCACCTTCGACGGCATCTCCTTCCAGGCGAACGGCGACCTGTCCTTCCCGCTGGTGGTGAAGCCCGCGCGCTCGGACGCGTCGCTGGGCCTGGGCGTGGAGAAGGACATGGAGGGGCTGGCGCGGCGGGTGAAGAAGATCCGCGAGGAGTACGACGACGAGGCGCTGGCGGAGGAGTTCATCGAGGGGCGCGAGCTGTACGTCGGCGTGGTGGGCGACGCGGCGAAGCCGGAGGTGCTGCCGGTGGTGGAGCTGGACTTCGGCTCGCGGTGGAACCGCAAGCGCATGAAGATCGCCAACCGCGAGGTGAAGTTCGGTCCGGAGACGCCGGGCAGTCCGCACCTGGTGCTGCCCACGGACCTGTCGGATGAGCTCCAGGGCCGCATCAGCCGCGCGGCCATCACCGCGTTCCGCGCGCTCAAGCTGCGCGACTACGCGCGCATCGACTTCCGCGTGTCCAGCCGCACCAACGAGCCCTACCTCCTGGAGGTGAACCCCAACCCCTACCTGGAGGCGCAGTGCGAGGTGGCCATGGGGGCGAAGAAGGTCGGCGTGAGCTACGAGGCGCTCGTGCAGCGCATCGTGGAGACCGCGGCCCGGCGTCACGGCCTGGGGGTGGCGTCCAGGACCACGCACGGTGCGCCCGCCCGGGACGCGGCGCCCGCCCCGCACTGAGGCGACGGCTCGGCGCGCGCGACGCCCTGTCGCACCCGTGACGCCCTTGAGGCGCGGGCCCGGATTTCCGGTGGCCCGGCCCGGGGCGTTGGCCTATGGGGGATGGGTGATTCGCCGTCAGTTGCTGGACCATGCCAGGGCCGTGGCCCGCTTCGCGCCCGTGCGGCCCGCGGTGAAGGCGGGCCTCCGGGCCGCGCTCGCGTTCTTCGTCCCCACCGTCGTGGGCACCGCGCTGCACCTGCCCGGTGCACTGTGGCTCGCGGTGGGCGGCTTCAACACGTCCTTCGTGGACAAGGGCGGCTCCTACCACGCCCGCTTCCGCGCCATGGGCGGCACGGCGCTGGCGGCGGCGGCGTCCGCGGTGCTGGGCGGCCTGGCGGGAATGCACCCGGCCCTGGCCATTCCCGCCACGCTGCTGTGGGTGACGGCGTGGAGCTTCGCGGGTGTGTACGGCGCCGCGGCGAACCTCACCGGCAACATCGCCGCCACCACGTTCGTCATCGCCCTGGGCCTGCCCTCGGGCGGCGCGCTGGCCGCGCTGGAGTCCGGGCTGGCGGTGCTGGGCGGCTCCGCGTGGGCCATGGTGCTGTCGCTGGTGCTCTGGCCCATCCGCCCCTACCGGCCCGCGCGCAAGGCGGTGGCGGCGTGCTTCGGCGCGGTGGCGGACTACGCGGAGGGGCTGTCGCGCACGGTCCAGGGCGCGCGCGAGGAGGCGTGGCAGGCGCTCATCCAGGAGCAGCACGGCCGCATCCGCGAACACCTGGAGGTCGCGCGCACCACGCTGGCCGCCACGCGCCATGGCCGGGGCGAGCGAGGCCGCGGCGAGCGGCTGCTGGTGCTGCTGGAGTCCGCGGACGCGATGTTCATGGGGCTCATCGCCCTGGGTGAACAACTGGAGAGCCTGGGCCCGCCGGTGAGCGGCCCCGTGGGCGACCCTCGCGCGGCGGTGGCCGTGGCGCTGCTGGAGTGCGCGAACACGGCGCGGGACCTGGTGCGGCTGGTGGAGCAGGAGGGACGCAGCCGCAGGCCCCAGCCGGAGTGGGACGGACGCGCGCTGCGCGACGCGCTGGGAGACCTGGACGCGCGCGGCCTCATCACGCGCCTGGAGCGGGCGCGGCTGTCGGACATCGCTCGGCTGCTCACGGAGCTGCGCGAGCGCGCGGATGTGGCGCTGGACACCGCGTGCCGGCTGCCCGGCCCGCTCACGGAAGCCCCGCCCCCCGCGCGCGAGCTGGCGGAGGAGTCCCACGCGTCGCTGATGGATCCCGTGCGCGCGCACCTCACGCTGGACTCGGAGGTGCTGCGGCACGCGCTGCGCGTGGGCGTCACCACCACGGCGGCGGTGTGGATCGCCAGCGTCTTCCGGCCGAACCACGGCTACTGGGTGACCATCACCGTCCTCACCATCATGCAGCCGTACACCGGGCCCACCTTCCTCAAGGCGCTCCAGCGCGTGCTGGGGACCGTGGTGGGCGGGCTGCTCGCCATCGCCGTCGCGTCGTGGCTCCAGAACCCGTACGCGATGATGGGCCTCCTGTTCTGCACCGCGGCCCTGTGCGTGAGCCTCATCCCGCTCAACTACGGGCTGTTCACCGTCTTCGCCACCGTCACCTTCGTGCTGCTCGCGGAGCTGGGCAGCGGGGACTGGACGCTCGCTCCGGTACGCATCGTCAATACGCTCATCGGCGGCGCGCTGGCGCTCGCGGGCACCTTCTTCCTGTGGCAGCGCTCGGAGGAGACGCGCTTCCCGGCGCAACTGGCGGATGCGCTGCGCGCGGACCGCGCGTTCTTCGCCGGGCTGGCGGAGGCGTGGCGGCACGGCCTGCCTCCGGACACGGCGGCGCTCACGGCCGCACGACGCAAGCTGGGGCTGGCCACCATCAACGCGGAGACATCCTTCCAGCGCCTGCTCAACGAGCCCCGCTGGCGCACGGAGGCGGTGGAGCCGCTGATGACGCTGCTCGCCTTCACGCGGAGGTTCGCCGCCGTCTGCACCCTGCTCGCGTCGCGGCGCTCCGCGCCCTCCACGCCGGAGGTGCGCGAGGCCCTGTCCCGCTACGCGCAGGCCATGGACGCCAGCATGGAGGACCTGGCGGACGCGGTGCTCCACGGCCGCCAGCCCAAGCCCCTGCCCGCCTTCGACGAACTCATCGGCTGGAACGTCCCCCACCCGGACGGACCCGGCGCCGCGCTGGGCGCCGAGGCGCCCCTGCTCCAGTCCCAGTTGGAACGGCTCACGCGGCAACTGCGCGTGCTCCACACCGCCGCCACCCGCCGCCTGGAGGCCCTGCCCCTCGCGACGCATTCGAGATTAAAGGGCCTTAACTGAACACCTGGAATAGGCTGTGGGGCTCCCCCTTGGCTGTCTGGAGCCCCGCATGTCCCCCTGGTGGTCCCGTGTCCCCCTGCATGGCCTGCTGCTGGCCGCCTCCGCGCTGCTTCCCCCCGCCGCGAGCGCGGCGAACGAGACCGTGCGGGTGTGGCTGACGACGACGTCGGGCAGCGCGCTGTCGAAGAAGCTCAGCGTGGAGGCGAACAAGGTCTTCGGCGCGGAAGCCGGCAGCGCGACGGCCATCGACGTGAACGACGCGGTGACGTACCAGACGGTGGACGGGTTCGGCGGCGCGCTCACGGATGCCTCCGCGTGGCTCATCTTCAACTCGCCGCAGCGCACGGCCATCATGAACGACCTGTTCAGCGTGAGCGCGGGCGCGGGCCAGAGCGCCATCCGCCTGCCCATGGGCGCGTCGGACTTCTCGCGCAACAACTACACGTACGACGACACCTGCTGTGACTTGAATGACTTCTCCGTGGGCCACGACGCGGCGTACATCCTGCCGCTGCTCCAGCAGGCGCGCGCCATCAACCCGGAGGTGAAGGTGTTCGCGCTGCCGTGGAGCGCGCCCGCGTGGATGAAGTTCAACAACTCGCTCACCGGCGGCGGCTACCTGCGCAACGACCTGTACGGCCTGTACGCGAACTACTTCGTGCGCTTCGTGCAGGCGTACCAGGCGAACGGCGTGCCCATCCACGCGCTCAGCCCGCAGAACGAGCCGCACAACGCCAACGGCAGCTACCCGACGATGCAGATGGAGTCCAACGACCAGTCCGTCTTCACGGCCCAGCACCTGCGGCCCGCGCTCAACGCCGCGGGCTTCAGCGGCGTGAAGCTGCTGGCGTGGGACCACAACTGGTACGACGGCTCCGGCCCCGCGGGCTATCCGCATGAGGTGATGGCCTACAACGGCGGTCAGGCGCAGGGCGCCGTCGCGGGCGTGGCGTACCACTGCTACGAGAGCCCCGAGGGCAGCTACAGCGTCCAGTCCGCCTTCCACGACGCGTACCCCGCCAAGGAGGTGCACTTCACGGAGTGCACCGGCGGCTTCTGGGCCACCAACGCCGCCGCGAACCTGGAGTGGGCGCTGCAGAACAACCTCTTCGGGCCGCTGCGCAACTGGTCCCGCACGTCCTTCTACTGGAACCTCGCGCTGGACCCGAACCACGGGCCGCGCGTGGGCGGCTGCGCGGACTGCCGGGGCATGTTCACCGTGAACAACGCCAACGGCACGTACACGCGCAACGAGGAGTACTACGCGTGGGCGCACCTGGCGAAGGTGGTGCGTCCGGGCGCGGTGCGCGTGGGCGCGACGTCGCTGGGCAACAACAACATCGAGACGCTCGCCTTCAAGAACCCGGACGGCTCGCACGCGCTGGTGGCGCTGAACTCCAACGACGGCGCCACGCTGTCGTTCAAGGTCCGCTGGGCCGGCCAGTCCTTCGAGTACACGCTGCCGCCGCGCTCGGTGGCGTCCTTCCAGTGGGGCGGGACGCCCGGCACGCAGGGCCCCTGGTACCGGCTGGTGAACAAGGCCACGGGGAAGTGCGTGGACATCGTGGGCCCGTCCGCGGCGGACGGCACCGGGCTGCACCAGTGGACCTGCCACACGGGTGCGAGCCAGCAGTGGTCCCTGGTGGCCACCGACAGCGGCTACTCGCGGCTGGTGTCGCGCTACAGCGGCAAGGCCGTGGACGTGGCGGACGTCAGCGCCGCGGACGGTGCGCGCGTGCACCAGTGGTCGTGGGTGGGCGGCGCCAACCAGCAGTTCAAGCCGGTGGCCACCTCCGGGGGCTACACCCGCTTCGAGGCCCGCCACAGCGGCAAGGTGCTGGACGTGAGCAACTGCTGGAGCAGCGGTGACGGCGCCGCCCTCCAGCAGTGGGTCTGGTCCAACAACGACTGCCAGCAGTTCCGCCTGGAAGCCATGCCCTGATCATCCGCTCCAGAGCCGGAATTCTGGCTCCGCATCAGTGTCCGGCAGCCAGCGTCCGGCGGCCTGCCTGGGCGAAGTCGGACGTCTCCCGTGCGCGAACCGTCTGGCGGCCAACACCCGCCAGGATGCCGGGCACACTGCCACGCGCGTTTTTCGATGCGAGTGGTTCCATTCGCCGCGCCAGCCCCCACTGTTGGCGCTGCACTGCCCGTGAACACCTCCGACACCCAGAATGCCCAGGCGCCCCGCCCCGCCGCACTCACGGTCCTCAACGTCAACGACGACCCGGCGACGCTGTACCTGCTGAGCCTCACGCTGAAGCAGGGCGGCTACCAGGTGCTCGAGGCCACCGGCGGACGCGAGGCGCTCCGGCTCGCCCAGGGGCGGCCGGACCTGGTGCTGCTGGACGTGCACATGCCGGACATCGACGGCTACGAGGTGTGCCGCCGCCTGCGGGCGAGTGAAGCGACGCACGACCTGCTCATCGCCCACCTGTCGTCCGTGTCCGTGCGCCGCGAGGACCGCGTGCGGGGACTGGCCCAGGGTGCGGACGCGTACTGGACGCGGCCGCTGGCGGAGGACGAGCTGCTCGCGAACATCGAAGCGCTCCTGCGCCTCCAGACCCGCGCCCGGGACGCCGTGCGCGCGCGCGACCGCTTCCTCAGCATCGCCGCGCATGAGCTGAAGACGCCTCTCACCGTGCTGCGCCTCAACCTGGAGCGCGCGGTGGAGATGGTGGTGGGCGACATGGAAGCGCACGGCCCCATGGAGAAGCGTCTCACCCCGGCGGTGCGCCACCTCACGCGGCTGCAGAACCTGGTGGACAGCCTGCTGGACGTGTCGCGCCTGTCCGCGCAGGGCATCGCCCTCCAGGTGGACACCGTGGATTTCTCCCAACTGGTGCGCGAGCAGGTGGAGCGCTTCCAGGCCCCGGCGCGCAGCGCGAACGTGGAGCTGGAGGCCGTCCTTCCCGACGCGCCCGTCACGCTCTTCGGCGACCCACGCATGCTGGAGCAGGCCGTGGGCCACCTGCTCTCCAACGCCGTCAAGTTCGGTCAGGGCCGGCCCGCGAAGGCGCGCCTGTCCACGCAGGACGGCCAGGCGGTGCTGGCGGTGGAGGACCAGGGCGTGGGCATCGCACCCCAGGACCACGCGCGCATCTTCCGCCGCTTCGAGCGCGTGCAGTCCGACGGCCGCTTCGAGGGGCTGGGCCTGGGGCTCTACCTGGCCCAGGAAATCACCGCCGCGCACGACGGCACGCTGACCGTGAAGAGCGCCCTGGGCCAGGGCGCGTGCTTCGAGCTGAGGCTCCCCTTGCATCGCACCCAGCGGTACTGACGTCTCCACAGGAGAACGATTCGTGGCGAAGAGCAATGACTCGGATGGGAACAACCCGTCTGACGAAGGAAAGAGTCCGGCGAAGCGGCTCGTCACCAACGTGCCCCGCCTGGACTTCATCACCAAGGGCGGCCTCATCCTGGGCTCGTCCTACGCCATCATCGGTCCTCCGGGCTCCGGCAAGACGGTGCTGGCCAACCAGATCGCCTTCCAGCACGTGAAGAACGGCGGCAAGGCGCTCTACGTGACGCTCCTGTCGGAGTCTCACGGGCGCATGCTGGAGAACCTGTCGCAGATGACGTTCTACGACGACAGCGTCATCCCGGACCGCCTGCAGTACATCAGCGGCTACCGCGACCTGGAGCGCGAGGGGCTCAAGGGCCTCCTGGAGCTCTTGCGCAAGAACGCCCAGGCGCACGGCACCACCCTGCTCATCATCGACGGCATGGACGCGGCGAAGGAGTTCGCCCGCTCGGACCTGAGCTTCAAGCGCTTCCTGCAGGACCTGCAGACCTTCAGCAGCATCCTGGGCTGCACCACGCTGCTGCTCGCCCCGCACCACGAGGGGGAGATCCACCCGGAGAACACCGCGGTGGACGGCATCTTCGAGTTGTCCCTGTGGCTGCATGGCCCCCGCGCGGTGCGCGAGCTCATCGCCATCAAGTTCCGTGGCGGGCCGTCGCTGCTGGGCCGCCACGAGGTGGAGATCTCCAACCAGGGCATGGTCATCCACCCGCGCACGGAGGTGCAGTTCGCGCACCCCGCCGCGGAGGGGCGCGAGGACCGCATCCGCATGTCCTTCGGCATCCCCCGCCTGGACGAAGCGCTGCATGGGGGCGTGCTCTCCGGCTCCACCACGCTGCTCCTGGGCGCGCCCGGCACCGGCAAGACGCTGCTGGGACTGCACTTCCTCTTGCAGGGCGCGCGCGAGGGCCAGCCGGGCGTCTACTTCGGCTTCTTCGAGACCCCTCCCCGCCTCATCGAGAAGGCGGAGGGCACCGGCATGGGGGACCTCCAGAAGTACGTGGACGAGGGCCTCATCGAGATCCAGTGGCAGCCGCCGCTGGAGCACAACCTGGACTCGCTGGCGGAGAAGCTGCTGGAGCGTATTGAAGAGCGCAAGGTGGACCGCCTGCGCCTGTTCATCGACGGCGTGTCCGGCTTCCGCTCCGCCGCCGTGTACCCGGACCGCATGGGCCGCTTCTTCTCCGCGCTCACCCACCAGCTGCGGATGATGGACGTCACCACGCTGTACTCGGATGAGACGCCCCTGTTCAGCCCCGGCGTGGACATGCCCCAGCCGGAGGCCGCGTCCACCGTGGAGAACGTCATCCTGGTGCGCTACGTGGAGCTGCGCTCGCAGCTCTACCGCCTGCTCTCCATCATGAAGATGCGCGAGAGCGCCTACGACAGCGCCATCCGCGAGTTCTCCATCAGCGGGGACGGCATCCAGGTCGCGGAGACCTTCGAGAGCGCGGAGAGCATCCTCACCGGCCACGCGCGCATCTCCGGCGGCGACTCCGCCCGGCCCGCCAGCGTGAAGGCCCCCCTGGGCGCGCGCAAGAAGCAGGGCCAGAAGGCCTCCGCGAAGAAGAAGCCGGCCGCGAAGAAGGCCCCGGCGGGCGCGTCCCGGCGGAGGCGGTCATGAAGACGGTGCTCGTCGTCGACGACGAACAGGACATCGCGGAAGCCATCCAGGCCATCCTGGAGGAGGAGGCGCTGCGCGTCGTCATCTGCGGCAACGGCCGCGAGGCGCTGGCCAGGCTCAAGGAGGAGAAGCCCGACCTGGCCATCATCGACGTGATGATGCCGGTGATGAACGGCTACGAGACCATCGACGCCATCCGCAAGGACGGCACCCATCACTTCCCCATCCTCGTCATGAGCGCCATCCAGCCGCCCCGCGCGAAGGCCGAGGAACAGAAGTGGGCCGGCTTCCTCAAGAAGCCCTTCTCCCTGCGGGACCTGGTGGACACCGTGGCCCGGCTGACGGCGTCGTAGGTCCGGCTCTCACTTTTTCAGCGCAAAGCACCCGCGGCGGGCAGGCAGCCGTCGCGGGTGCGGCCGGTTGAAATCGGCATCCCGCGCGCGCACAGTGGGCCCTCCTGACGCGACGCATCCATGCCCACTGAAGTCGAGCCGCAGTCCCCGCCAGCGCCCGGCCTGTTCCGGCTGACCTGGCCCATCTTCTTCGAAATCTTCCTCTTCATGCTGATGGGCACGGCGGACACGCTGATGCTCAGCGGCGTGTCGGACGCCGCCGTCTCCGCGGTGGGCGTCGTCAACCAGTACGTCTTCATCTGCATCCTGGTGATGGAGGTGGTGAGCCACGGCGCGTCCATCGTCGTGTCCCAGTACCTGGGCGCGAAGCGGAGCGCGGAGGCGGCGCGCATCGCGGCGCAGGCCATCACGATGAACTTCCTCCTGGGGCTCGCGGTGAGCGGCGGGCTGCTCCTGGCCGCGGACCCCGTGCTGGCGCGGATGAACCTGGAGCCCCAGACGCGGGAGTACGCGAGCACCTACTGGCACATCGCGGGCGGCTTCCTGTTCCTGCAGGCGCTCATCAACGTCTTCTCCAGCCTCATCCGCACGTACGGCTTCACGCGCCAGTCCATGTACGTGGCGCTGGGCATGAACGTCGTGCACGTGGTGGGCAACTGGGTGCTCATCTTCGGCCACTTCGGCATGCCGGCGCACGGCGTGGCGGGCGCCGCGATGTCCACCGTCTTCAGCCGCGCCATGGCCGTCGGCGTCTTCGCGTGGATGCTCTGGCGCGTGATGGACGTGCGCATGCGGCCCGCGAACTTCGTGGCGCTCACGCGCGAGTACGTGCGGAAGATATTGCGCGTGGGCGTGCCGTCCGCGGTGGAGCAGCTGACGTATCACGCGTGCCAGACGGTGTTCCTGTACTACGTGACGTACCTGGGCCCGGTGGCGCTCGCGTCGCGGCAGTACGCCAACGCGATGTCCCAGTACGTGTTCCTGTGCAGCCTGGCCATCGGCATGGGCACGGCCATCCTCGTGGGGCGGCTGGTGGGCGCGCGGCGCTCCCAGGACGCGTACGCGCGCGTGCTCCAGAGTCTCAAGTGGAGCGTCGGCATCACCGTCGCGGTGGACGTCATGGCCATCCTCTTCCGCGAGCCGCTCATCCGCCTCTTCACCCAGGACGGCGACATCCTGCGGCTCACGTCGCAGGTGCTGGTGCTGAGCCTGCTCCTGGAGACGGGCCGCTCGTTCAACCTGGTGCTGGTGAACGCGCTGCGCGCCGCGGGTGACGCCACCTTCCCGGTGATGATGGGGATGCTGTCCATGGTCTGCATGAGCCTGCCCCTGGGGTACTTCCTCGTGTTCCACCTGCAGCTGGGCCTGGCGGGCGTGTGGCTCGCGGTGGCCGCGGACGAGTGGACGCGCGGCCTGGCCATGTGGCTGCGCTGGCGCAGCCGTGCGTGGGAGCGCCAGTCGCTGGTGTCCCCGGCGGAGGCGCCGGGGGTGCTGGCGCACTGAGCAACACGGCATTCCGCTGACGGACGCGAGGGTTTGGCCACGCGCCCGCCCTGCACTCCTGCACGGGGCGGACGGGCGTGACGCTTCCCCCGGCCGCTTCCCGTGGACGCGCCACGTCCCACTTTTGGTGGGCCGCGTTATGGCCCAACCCGGGAGAGGCCCATGCTCGCCGTCGTCTACAAGCAGAACAGCCAGGTGCAGGTGGAGGAGGTGGAGGACCCCAAGCTGGAGGCGCCCACCGACTGCGTCATCCGCGTCACGTCCGCCGGCATCTGTGGCAGCGACCTGCACATGTACGAGGGCCGCACCGCGTCCAAGGCCGGACAGGTGTTCGGCCACGAGAACATGGGCGTCGTGGAGCAGGTGGGCCCCGGCGTCGTGAGCATCAAGAAGGGCGACCGCGTGGTGCTGCCCTTCAACATCGCCTGCGGCACGTGCTTCGACTGCGTGCGCGGCCGCACGGAGGCCTGCCTCGTCGCCAACCCGGATGCGCCTCACGCGGGCTACGGCTACGCGGGAATGGGTCCGTACCGGGGCGGACAGGCGGAGCTGCTCCGGGTGCCCTGGGCGGACTTCAACTGCCTGAAGGTGCCCGGGCAGCCGGGCGACGAGCTGGAGGACGACTTCCTCCTCTTGTCCGACGTCTTCCCCACCGCCTACCACGGCACGGAGCTGGCGAACGTGCGGCCCGGGGCCACGGTGGCCGTCTTCGGCGCGGGGCCGGTGGGCCTGCTCGCCGGCTACTGCGCGCTCCTGCGCGGCGCCTCGGAGGTCTACGTGGTGGACAGCGTCCCGGAGCGCCTGGCCAAGGTGAAGGAGATGGGCGCCATCCCCATCGACTTCACGAAGGGCGACCCGGTGAAGCAGATTGTCGACCTGCGCCGCGGCAACCCGCTCATCATGGGCGCGCTGCGCCCCGGTGAGGAGAAGGCCCTGGGCGTGATGTGCGGCATCGACGCCGTGGGCTACCAGTCGCGCGACATCCGGGGCGCGGACGCGCACGGCGGCCGGGAGAAGCCCACCCAGGTGCTGGAGCAGCTGGTGGAGCTGGTGAACCCCACGGGCGCCATCGGCGTCATCGGCGTCTACATCGCCCCGGACCCCGGCGCGCCGGATGAGAACGCGAAGCAGGGCATCTACCCGCTGCCGTGGGCCAAGGTGTTCGACAAGGGCATCACCGTGGGCACCGGCCAGACGCCGGTGAAGCGCTACAACCACTTCCTGCGCGACCTCATCATCGCGGGCCGCGCGAAGCCGAGCATGATCGTCAGCCACCGCCTGCCGCTGCGGGACGCGCCGGACGCCTACCAGAAGTTCGACGCGCGCAAGGACGGCTACACCAAGGTCATCCTCAAGCCCCAGCTCAGCCCCAAGGCCCGCGCCTAGCCTCGGCCCCGCCGGCCCCGGGGTGCACTCCCCCGGGGTTCGGCGTATAAGGTTGGATGGTGGACGCCCTGGACAAACCTTCGACCTTGCTGGTGGTCGAGAGCTATGACGACCTGCGTGAGGCCCTGGCGGCCCTGCTGGTGCTGGAGGGCTACACGGTGCTGTCCGTGGCCACCGCCACGCAGGCGCTGGACGTGCTGACCCAGTTGTCCCGCGTCCCCTCCCTGGTGCTGCTCAGCCTGATGCTGCGCAACCCGGAGGACCAGCGCTTCCTCTCCCGGCTGCGGAACCTGGACCTCGCGTCGCGGCTGCCGGTGCTGGCGCTCACCGCGGACCCGGACCTCCAGGCGGCTCCGGCCGGGACGGTGGCCCTGCTGGGCAAGCCGGTGCGCACGGAGGTGCTCCTGGCCGCCGTGGACCGCTACCGGACCCGGCACTGAGGGGCCCCGCTCCAGGCGCTGATGTAGGCGTGAAAACGCCGCAACTCCGGGCGCCAAGGGTCGATAATCCATCAACGTCCACCGTCTCGGTGGTTCGAGGGGGAGACCCGACATGACCAGAATCGGCGAGTCCATTGGCGGCGCCATCGCGGCGCGAGTGAAGCAGGCCCTGACCCCGGAGGTCCGTCCGCCCCCGCCGCCCCCCGCCCCGGCCGTCGCGCGGCGCCCCTCCGACGGCTTCGAGTCCGCCCCGGCCGCCCGCCGTGGCGGACCCGCGCTGGGAGGCCCCACGGCCACGGCCACGCCCACCCCGGTGGGGACGCCCGGCACGTCGGTGGCGACGAACGGCGGCACGGTGGCGGACTACCAGGTGGGTCCTCCGCGCCGTCCGGACATCCACCACGACAACGGCTTCCTGCAGAACCCCAACGACCCCAACGACCCGAACCCCATCCCCACGGAGAGCCCGGGGCTGGGTGACTACGCGGCGCGGGCCGAGTGGGAGCTGAAGCTCACGGCCGCGCGCGCCGCCCAGGGCATCCCGGGCGTGCCGCACAACAACATCCCGGACGGCCTGGACACCTACGACCACTTCCTGCACGGCAACGGCGCGGACCGGCACTTCGACTACGAGCGCTTCGTCAGCACGGACCCCGCCGGCCAGGCGGTGCTCACCAACTCCACGCGCGACACGCAGCAGGCGGCGGAGGCGGCCTACAACCAGATGATCGCCCAGGACCCGTCGCTGGCCGGCAAGCCGGTGACGTTCCAGATCACCGGCTCGCAGATTGGCGTGGGCTCCAGTGAGCAGTTCCCCTATCCGGAGACGGAGAACTGGCAGAAGGCCATTGGCGGCCACTCCGTCTGGAACAGCGCGACGGTGACCGTGTACCCGCCGGAGACGCCGGGCGGGAAGCCCCGCTTCGAGATGGACATGACCCTCCACGCGGAGGACCGCTACAACTTCAACCCGGGCCAGGCGGACATCAACACCGGCACGCCGGACGCGGCCAACGGCCGGCTGGAGCGCACGGGCCTGGGGCACCAGTACACCAACTACGGCACGCTCCAGCGCCACGTGACGTGGAACCAGGGGAGCCCGGAGAATGCGACGTCGCGTCCCATCGGTGGCCGGTAGGCGCACGCTGGCTACCACCCTGCTGCTGGGGTGTGTTTCGCTGGCCTGCGACAAGCCCTCAGGGGGGAGTGCATCCATGACGACACAGACGGCCGCGCCGGCGGCGAAGACGGGAACGGACCTGGAGACGCTGGAGAAGACCGTGACGCTGCCGCGCCGCCCCCAGGCGGTGCAGTGGCGCCAGTCTCCGCGCGGCGTCCCCGGGGGCCTGGGCCCCACGGACACGCAGTTCCTCGCGGTGCTGGAGTACCCGGCCGCCGAAGGCCAGGCGCTCCAGGCCGCGCTGAAGCCCACGCGGCTGACGGTGAAGGTGGACGACGGCGGCTGGCTGCCGGCGGCCACCCGTGACGCCCTCAAGGGCGCCACCGCCTACGACGCGGCGCCCTTCTTCAAGGGCTCGCTGCGCCAGGGCACGGTGTTCCAGCTGCCGGACTCCAGCACCTTCGTGCTGGTGCTCTTCAGCAGCTAGGCCGCCCGCCGCGAAGGCGGCGACGAGGGGCCCGGCCGCGAAGGCCCGGGCCCCTTTGCTTTTCTAGCGCGCTACGGCGTCCCTTCTGGCCGGGACTTCTTCTGGGGCGTGGCGCCGTGGTGGCTGCTGCCGCGCTGGGGGCCCGTCTTCCCGCGCGTGCCGCTGTCCGCGCCGTTGATGATGCCGCTGGCGAGCAGGAAGGCGTTGAGGCGCAGCTGCATGAAGTTGTGCTCCACCTTCGGCGGCTGCTGCATGCGCAGGGTGCGGTCCTCGCCCTGCTGGTGCCGGGGCCACTCCGTCGCGGACGCGGGCGCGCCGGTGCGGGCGAACTCCAGCATCCAGCCGCTCACCTGGCGCGAGTACGCGCGGTCCTCCTCGGTGACCCCGGCCTGCGTGGGCGGGCAGCGGGCCACCGTGTCCAGGAAGTACACGATGTCCGAGCCGTGCGGGACGCCGTGGGGGTGCAGCGGGCGCAGCGCGGTGGCGGTGTAGTCGAAGTAGAAGCGCCACGCGTCGGAGACCTTGGAGTGCAGGTCCGCGATCTGCCGGGGGATGAGCGTGAAGACGATGTCGCGGCACACCTGCCGGGCCAGCTCCTCGTCGGGCGTCACCCCCGGGTAGAGCAGGCCGATGGGCACGTTGTTGTCGCGCAGCGCCTGGAGGACCTCCATGGGGTCGCGGCCCATGGCCCTGATGACGCTCACGTCGTCGCTGGTGCTGCCCAGGATGAGCGGCACGCGCGCCTGCTGCTGCGCCTTGAAGGTGGACAGGATGGACTGGGGCATCACCGTGTCGCCGGACACGGCCACGGGCGCCAGCGAGTGCTCCGGCGGCTGCTGCCAGAAGGCGTCCGCGGGCAACTGGCGCATGCGCTCCGGCGTCGCCTCCGCGTCCGTCACGCCCATGCCGCGGATGAGCGCCTCGCCCTTGAGCATCGCCTTCTCCAGCGGCATCTCGTCCAGGCCGTACACGCTCAGCGCCACGCCCCGGTGGAAGAGCGGCCGCGCGGCCTCCATGCAGAACAGGGACAGCACGCTCTTGGCGCCCGCGGACTGGCCCATGAGGGTGACGTTGCCCGGGTCCCCGCCGAACTTCGCGATGTTGCGGTTCACCCACTGGAGCGCGGCGAGCTGATCCAGCAGGCCGAAGTTCGCGGCGCCGCCGCCTGGCTCCTGCAGGAGCGCCGGGTGGGCCAGGAAGCCCAGGTGGCCCAGCCGGTAGTTCAGCGTGACGAGGATGGCGTCCCGGGACGCCAGGGGCACGCCGTTGTACGGGGGCAGGCCGCCCGCGCCAATCACATACGCGCCGCCGTGGATCCACACGATGACGGGCAGCTTCGCCTGCGGGTCCACCCGGGGCGTCCAGACGTTGAGGTAGAGGCAGTCCTCGCCCATGGGCACCGGGTCGCCGCCTCCGCCCGCGATACAATCCTCGCGCGACTGGAGCGAGGATTGGCCACACTTCGAGGCCTGACGGATGTGCTTCCAGGGCATGACCGGAGCGGGCGGGCGCCAGCGCAGGGGGCCCACGGGGGGCTGGGCGTATGGAATGCCTTTGAAGGCATACATCCCTTCCTCGACCACGCCTTGGAGCTGTCCTTCGACGGTGCTGACGACGGGAGCGGACTGCTGGACCATGTTTGGAACCCCCCACGAAACCCGGCACGCCAGAACCGGGGGCAAGCGAAGTAGAGGTTCAGGCCATGCGAGTCAATGCGGTGGGACCCAAAGACAGTCACGCGTCCGCAAGGCGACGGACACCCCGACCCGGGAGCATCAGGGCAATGCCATACCGAGTTCCCGCAGCACGAGGCGCGCGATGGCGTCGTAGTCCCCGTCGAAGTGGTGCCCGCCCCTGAGCAGCACCGCGCGGGTGCCGGCCACGCCGGACAGCGTGGGACAGAGGCTGTCGGCCAGCTCCTCGTCGCCGTAAAGGCAGAGCACGGGCAGCCCCTTCAGGGCCCGCAGCTCCTCCGGCAGGCGCGCGGCGGTAGCCGGCACCACGTCCGCGCCGCCCTCCAATGACTTTCAACCCGGAGTGATACGGATCCGCCACCGCCCCGACCGCGGGTGCAGGCAGCGCGGATCCACGCCGGGCCCTCGCAGGCCCGCTCTCCTTGACTCCCAGAGGAGGACTGGACCCAAGGGGTAGTCTCTTTCACTCCGACTCACGCACGCCATGTCCGCCCTTGATTCCATGTTTTGCCTTGTTATCTTGGCGTTCAGAGACAACATGGTGAGGCGCTGCCCGGAGGCACGGCGGGCGAGGCATCACGGACCCATTTTACTTTGACCCCCCTGGCGCTGGAGCATGTGTCTTGAATGTGTCGCTCTTGCGTCTCCGCTCTCGACGTCCAGTCCCAGCTTTTCTTCCGCGGCCCCCGGAAGACCCTCTCCGCCTCGCGGCTCGCGGCGGTGGGGTCCGTGCTGCTGATGCTCCTTGCGTTCGCGTCCACCGCGCACGCGGAGCCGGTCCGGGCGGCGGCACAGCCCGCGCTCGACGGGTGGCGCTTCCGCTGGGGCGACTCGCCGCTGGGGGCTGACGGCGTTCCCACGTGGGCGACGGAGCCGGCGGGCGCCGAGGGCTGGCAGCACATGGAGGCGCTCAAGGAGCCACCCGGCCGCGGGACGAACACGTTCCTCTGGGTGAGCATCCCCCTGCCCAACGGCCCCTGGCTGGAGCCCGCCCTCTTCCTGGGCAACGTCGCCAACGCCTTCGAAATCTACGCCGGCGGCCGGCGCGTCTACTCGAGCGGGACCATCGCCCCCTCCGGCCAGGAGGTGATGGAGAACCTGGCCTGGCACCTGGTGCCCGTGCCGCCCGCCTCGCTGGGGCACCCGGTGCTGCTGCGCATCCAGGCCCACGGCCCCGCCATCGGCGTGACACGCGACGCGAAGGTCGGCTCGCACGCGCAGTTGCTCGCGACGATGACCCGCCAGGGCCTCGCGCCCTTCGTCATGGGGACGCTGCTGGTCTCCGTCGGCGTGGTGGCGCTGGGCGCCGCCCTGCTGCGCCGCCAGTGGCGCCTGCTCGCGTCGCTGACCGTGTTCGCCGCGGGCTCCGGCGCGCTGCTGCTCGGCTCCAGCGGCCTGTGCGCGGCGCTCTGGGACGCGACGGTCGTCAGCAGCGTGCTCACGCTGGTGGGCTCGTACGCCATCGTGCCCAGCCTGGCGTGGTTCATCTCCGATACCATCGGCGCGGACCGGCTGCGCTGGTTCCGCTGGGGCGCGGCCTTCGTCTCCGTCCTGGCGCTCGTGCAGAGCGTGATCGCCGTGGTGAGCCTGAGCACCGCGTGGAAGCTGCTGCCCGCCTTCGCGCTCTACTCGCTGCCCGGGCTGCTCGTCTGCGTGGGCGTCGCGGTGGTCCAGGCCTGGAAGGGAGACCGGGACGCGCGCATCTTCGTCGCGGGCCTGGGCGGGCTCACGCTCGTGTCCCTGCTCGCCACGCTGCCGGTGGTGGGCATGATGGATGAGGCCACCGACAGCCAGATGCACTGGGGCTTCTTCACCGTCACCCTGTCGCTCGTGGCCATCGTGGCGCGCCGCTCGTCGGAGGTGATGCGCTCGCTGGCGGAGTACACGCACCAGCTGGAGGCCCGCCGCAAGGACGTGCGCCTGCTGGCCCAGGGCATGGGACAGGGAGCGGACGAGCTGGCGGCCGTCGTGCAGCAGCTGCACACCTCCAGTGAAGAGCAGACCGTGGGCATCAGCCGTCAGGCGGCCGCACTGCGGGAGCTGGAGCAGACGGTGGAGGAGATCCGCCAGGGCTCGCACCTGACGGCGGACAAGGCGCGCCTGCTCGCGGCGTCCGCGGAGAGCGCGGAGGCGGTGGGACGTCAGGGTGGCGAGGCGCTGGAGCGCACGCTGACGGACCTGGCCGCCATCCGCACCGAGGTGTCGGACATGGCCGCGCGCATCCTCGCGCTCGACGAGCGCACCCGCGAGGTGTCCAGCATCGTCGACGACGTGAAGACGCTGGCGGATCAGTCCAACATGCTGGCCATCAACGCCGCCATCGAGGCGGTGCGCAACGGCGACAGCGGCAAGGGCTTTGGCGTGGTGGCCAAGGAGATGCGCCGGCTGGCGGACCAGTCCATCCGCGCCACCGAGCGCATCCGCGACGTGCTCGACGGCGTGAGCATGAGCATGCGCGAGGCCGCGCAGATGAGCGAGCAGGGCCAGGGGCGCGTGCAGGTGAGCCTGGACGCGGTCCGCAACTCCGGCGCGCAGCTGCAGAAGCTGGCGGGCATCATCGGCGACACCAGCGGCAGCGTGCGGCAGATCACCCAGGCCGTGGCCCAGCAGGACTCGGGGACGCACCAGATTGCCCAGGCCATCCAGGAGCTGTCCGGCCAGATGCAGCGCACGCTGATGGCGGTGGAGGAGACGCGCACCGTCACCCGCTCCGTGCAGACGCTGGCGGAGGTCATGTCGGGGGCCGCGACCAAGGCGCTGCGCTCCGGCACGCTTTCGGACGAAGGGCAGAAGCCCGCTGCCGCGTGAGGCCCGGGCCCGGCTACACTGCCGGGCCATGGTGCCCCTGACCGACCATTCCGGACTGCCGTCCGAGCGGAGGACCGCCCTGGCGCGGGAGCTGGCGCCGCTCACCCTGCTCCAGGACGTGGTGCGCTGGGGCTTCGCCAGCACCCCGCCGCGCGACGTGGCGGCGGTGGTGGTCCAGGACGAGTTCACCCACGACGTGGTGCTGCCCTGGGAAGAGACGCGCTACCTCGTCTTCGACACCACGTGACTGGGCGGAGTCACCTCGGTCTCCGTGTGGGACCACTGCCCTACCGCCGATGAGCTCCTGGATGCGCGGCTGCGCGCCGGGTGGACGCCCACGCCGACGAGCACCGTCGACGGGGACGTCGTGCTGGGCCATGCCGCGTGCCGGCTGCCGCCCGGGGCCGCGCGCTGACGTCCCGAGGACACTCCACCGGGGCGATGCGTGGACCACGCGACGTCCCGGGCGAGTTGGCGCACGGACGCTGACGAAGCCGTGACGTGCCGGAAGTACGAGCACCGCATGGAAGAGAGTCTGAAGCCCCGGTTGCGCGGCCTGTCGCACGTCATCGCGTTCGTGGCGGCGCTGGTGGGGTGCGTGCGGATGGCGCTGGTGCCGGTGCAGGGGGCGCAGTACGTGGCGAACCTGGTGTTCGGCGGCAGCCTGGTCCTGATGTTCGGCGTGAGCGGGGGCTACCACTGGCCCACGTGGAGCGCCGCGACGTACCAGCGGATCCGGCGGTTCGACCACGCCGCCATCTTCATCCTCATCGCGGGCAGCTTCACGCCCATGGCGACGCTGGCCCCCATGGGCGGCTGGAGCCAGCGGCTGCTCTGGGTGATGTGGGGCGCGGCGCTGACGGGCGCCACGCTGACGCTCGCGGGCATCTCCGCGTCGCGGGGGCTGCGCTCCGGGCTCTACGTGGCGCTGGGCTGCGTGGCGGCCCCGGTGATGTGGCACCTGCCGGGGGTGATGGGCCCCAGCCGGGTCTGGTGGCTGTTCTTCGGCGCGGTGCTCTACGCCGTGGGCGCGGTGGTGTACGCGCGCCGCTGGCCCGACCCCGTGCCCCGCGTGTTCGGCTACCACGAGGTCTTCCACATCATGGTCGTCGCAGCGGCCGCCACGCACTACGCCGTGCTGATGGACTTCGTGGGGCGCTAGGCATTGTCGGGCACCGCACGCCAACCCGCCCCCCTTCCCACAACTCAACACCCGTGCGAGCCGCGGGACAGCCTCTCATCGCGGGACGGGGGGGCGGGCCCATACACCCGGGGGCATGACCGTTTTCTCCCGAGCCTCCATCTGCCTGGGTGCCGCGCTGCTGCTGACGGACTGCGCGCACCGCTCCACCCCTGAAGCCTCCACAGCGTCCGCGAAGGTGCCTTCGCTGCCCGCGCCCGACCCGGCCTTCAAGGTGGAGCGCTACAGCCAGGTCATCGGCTGGCCCGAGGGCAAGCGCCCCACGGCCCCGGAAGGCTTCGAGGTGACGCGCTACGCGGACGGCCTGCGCAACCCGCGCTGGACCTACGTGCTGCCCAACGGCGACGTGCTGGTGGCGGAGGCCAGCTCCGAGTTCAAGAGCGAGCAGGACAAGGAGGAGTCCATCGAGTCCGGCAAGGTGCGCTCGCAGAACCTGGGCCACAGCGCCAACCGCATCACGCTGCTGCGCGACGCGGACCGCGACGGCACGCCAGAGGTCCGTGAGGTGTTCCTCGAGGGCGTGAAGCAGCCGCTGGGCATGCTGCTCCTGGGTGACCGCTTCTACGTGGCCGGCACGGACGCCGTCTGGCGCTACCCGTACACGTCCGGCGCGACGTCCCTCCAGGCTCCGGGTGAGAAGCTCCTGACGCTGCCTGCGGGCGGCTACAACAACCACTGGACGCGCAACCTGCTGGCCAACGCGGACGGCTCGAAGCTCTACGTGTCGGTGGGCTCCGCGAGCAACCTGGCCGAGCATGGACTCAAGGAAGAGGAGCGCCGCGCCAACATCCTGGAGCTCAACCCGGACGGCACGGGCGAGCGCGTCTACGCGAGCGGCCTGCGCAACCCCGTGGGCATGGCCTGGGCCCCCGGCACGCGCACGCTGTGGACGGCGGTGAACGAGCGCGACGACCTGGGCGAGGACCTGGTGCCGGACTACCTCACGCGCGTGGAGGACGGCGGGTTCTACGGCTGGCCCTACGCGTACTTCGGAGCCAACGAGGATCCGCGCATGGCGGGCCAGCGCCCGGACCTGGTGGCGAAGACGCGGGTGCCGGACGTGTCCCTGGGAGCGCACACCGCGTCCCTGGGACTGGCGTTCTACGAAGCACAGGCGTTCCCCCGGAAGTACCAGGGCGGCGCGTTCGTGGGACAGCACGGCTCGTGGAACCGCTCGGAGCTGTCCGGCTACAAGGTCGTGTTCGTGCCGTTCCGGGACGGCAAGCCGTCAGGCCCGCCGGAGGACTTCCTCACGGGGTTCATCGCCAACGCCGAGCAGGCCCAGGTGCACGGCCGGCCCGTGGGCGTCACCGTGCTGCCGGACGGCGCGTTGCTGGTCGCGGATGACGCCAGCAACACGCTGTGGAAGGTGAGCGCGAAACGCTGAAGGCCAATGCCTAGCAGTGGGTGCAGACCGGCCGGATGACCTGCCACGACCCGCAGCCGTTGTCGCCGCAGCACGTCTGGTAGAGCGTGCCGCCGCGGCCGTAGGTACCGTTCGTCCAACTGCCGTCGCCGCCCACCTCGCTGCACGCGGCGCAGGTCGAGGACCAGATGACCTGATCCGCCACGTACTCGCCGACGGCACAGCGGGGCGTCTTGCCGATGCCCTGCTCCACCTGCGAGGCCTCGCCGGCCGGCTGCGACGCGTCCTGCTCCGAGGCCGGACCGCAGGCGGAGAGGAAGCCCACGGAGAAGGTCGTCAAAACCAAGGCGCGGATCATGTTTCGCATGGAGGATGCTCCAGGTGGCGGAGGCGGGAATGCCTCTCAGGCCCCGCAGTCCCGCAGAAACTCGAATCCCGCGCAACCCCGGTGGATGACCTGGAACCGTCCAGAACCCAGGCCTTGGCGCAAGCGAGCGTCCAGTCCACGGCAGAACCCGGCACGGCCCCGGAGACAGGGCGGCCGGGCATCCGCGAGCGCCCTACCCTTGCGCCGCGCGAACGCGGCACGCCGCCGCGACCCGCATGGGGAGACGAACGCCATGGGTATCAGCAAGGGCAGTGCGCAGTGGAATGGTGGGCTGAAGGACGGCAAGGGTTCGATGAAGCCGGGCCACGCCGCGGAGGTGCCCTTCTCGCTCGGCACCCGCTTCGAGGGTCAGCAGGGCAGCAACCCGGAGGAGCTCATCGGCGCGGCGCTCTCCGGGTGCTTCTCCATGGCCCTGTCGCTGGGGCTGGAGAAGGCCGGCCTGAAGCCCACGCGCATCCAGACGAACGCGGACGTGCAGTTGGACAAGCAGGGCGAGGGCTTCGCCATCACCACCATCGCGCTGAGCACCGAGGCCACCGTCCCCGGTGCCGACGACGCCCGCTTCCAGCAGATCGCCGAGGAGACCAAGAAGGGCTGCCCCGTCTCCAAGGCGCTCGCGGGCGTGAACATCACGCTCAAGGCGAAGCTCGCGACCTGATGGACTTGCGCCGGCCTCAGCCGCCGGCGCACGCGTCACGGCAGTCCTGCCGGCACGCGACGACCTCGGGCGTGTTGCCCACGCAGGTCGCGTAGCACTGGGACAGGCACGGCGTGAGCTCATGCTCCGCCGGGCCTGGATCCTCCCCGGTCGGCTCCTCCACCTCCTCGGAAGGGCTGTCCGGCGAAGGGGCGTCCGCGGCGCCACAGGCCAACGCCAGGAGCCATCCCACCGAGGCCAGCCCCACCAGGTAGCGCCGCATGCCTTCTCCTCTCACCAGATGAGAAAGACTCACTCTAGCCGCGAATGCCTGTGGAAGAATGCGCGCCCGTGGCCGATTCGTGCCCGGGAGGTCTTCTTCGCAGGTGGGTGAGACGGACGACGTGACGGACGCGGTTCGGCGCGCGACGCAGGGGGAGCCGTCCGCCTTCAGCGAGCTTTACCGTCGCACCCGCCCCCTGGTAGCCCGCCTGGTCGCGGGCTTCGGCACATTGGATCCCGACGAAGCGGAGGACATCCTCCAGGAATCCTACGTGCGGGCGTTTCGGGGGTTGTCCCAGCTGAAGTCGCCTGGGGCCTTCACCCCGTGGTTGTTGACCATCGCGCGCAACCGGGCGCGCACGCGGCTGGAGCGTCGCAGCCTGCTCCAGCGGATGGAGGAAGAACGGGTGGACCCGACACCGGAGACGGTGCCGGCCCTGCCACCCACGCTCCAGGTGGAGCGGGACATCGAGGTGGTGCGGCAGCTCATCGCGGAGCTGCCCGAAGGCGAGGAGAAGAAGACCGTGCAGCTCTTCTACATCGAGGGTCAGCTCTCCGCGCGGGAGATCGCCGAGCAGCTCGGCGTGGGCAAGAGCACGGTCACCATGCGGCTGGAGCGGTTTCGTGGGCGCATCAAGCGCGAGCTCCTCCTGCGGGTGCTCGCCGGACGGTGGGATTGAGTCATGAGACACCTGGATGCCACCGCGATGTCGGAGCTCGCAGCGCGCGATCCCCAGGCCGTGGCCTGGTTCCGCGAACACCTGGCCTCGCCCTGCGAGGTCTGTGAGACGTTCCTCGCCACACACTCGGATGCGCTCGACGGGCCGACGGACGCCCTCCTCCTCGCGCTCGCGCCGCCCAGGAAGGCCGTTGAGGACGACGCCAAGGTCGTCCCGCTGCGCGCCCCGCCCCGCGCCCGCCGCTTCGCCCCGCCGCCCGCCCGGTACTGGGGCTGGATGGCCGGCGCGCTCGCGGCCTCCGTGCTGATGGTCGTGCTGGTGCCGCGGGTGAAGGGCCCCCACCGCGACGACACCGGGTGGACCGGGGAGAAGGGCCCGGGCCGCATCACCCTGGAGCTGGCCGTGGTCGCCCGGGGCACTGACGGCGGCCTGCGCCGGCTGGACTCCGGGGCGGACGTCGCCAGTGACGAGGTGCTGCTCCTGCGCTACCACGCGACGGAGTCCGGCACCGCGCTGCTCTACCAGCAGCGGGGGGACCAGCCTCCGGAGCTGCTCGGCCGCTTCGCCGTGGACGCGGGAACGCACGACCTGCAGGGGCCGGACGGGCTGACGGGCGTGAGCCTGGAGCCGGACGACGGCCAGCTTTCGCTGGCGCTGGTTGCCTTCGCGCCAGGTGAGCGCGCGTCGGAGCAGGACGCACTCGCCGCCCTCGAGGCGGACGGAGGCCCGGATGCACGCCCGGGAACCGTGGTGAGGTTCGACGTGCGGGTCCAATCCGGTCAGACTCTGGCCCCGTGAAGCGCCTCCTTCCCCTGCTGCTCGTCCTCCTCTGCGCCTGCGCGGGTCCATCCGCCACGGCCGGAGACAAGGGCGGGCTCGTGCCGCTGCGGCTCGACGCGGCGGACCTTTCGCGTGCGTACACGCCCCGGCGGCTCGCGCTGCTCGTGGGCATCTCGTCGTTCGACGATCCCCAGTGGCGTGCCCTGCGCTACTCGTCCAAGGACGCCATCGACCTCGCGGCGGCGCTGATGGACCCCGCGCGGGGCCACTTCGACCAGGTGCGCGTCCTCACGCGCCCGGAGGAGACGACGCGCGACGCCATCCTCGCGGCGCTGCGGCAGCTGCGGCGTGAGGCCACCCGCCCGGATGACGTGGTGATGGTGTACCTGTCCGCGCACGGCACGCTCGCGCGCGACGGCCGGGGGGAGCTCACGCGCTACCTCGTCACGCGCGACGCGTCCTTCCGCTCCATCCCCCAGACGGCGCTCTCCATGGACGCCCTGAAGGCGGAGTTCGAACAGCTGCCCAGCCGGCGGCGGCTGCTGGTGCTGGCCACCTGCCACAGCGGCAGCGGCAAGTCGCTCCTGCCCCGCGAGCTGGAGGTGGAGCTGGCTGGCATCAAGTCCGGCTTCTACGCGCGGCCGATGGAGGAGTCGTCCCGCGCGTCCATGGTGTTCGCCGCCAGCGACTGGGGCGAGACGGCGCGCGAGGACGAGGGCCTGCGCAACGACATCTACACGTACTTCCTCATCGAGGGCCTGGGCGGCGCCGCGGACCGCAACGCGGACGGCGCCGTCACCGCCACGGAGGCCCACGACTATTCACGCCGCCGCACCTTCGCCTTCACGGAAGGCCGTCAGCGCCCGTCCGCTGAAATCATGGAGGTGGGCGCGGATCCGGTCATCCTCGCCGGCCGTATCGACCGCACGGGGCAGCCGGAGCTGTTCTCCTACAACCCGCGCCTGGACGGCTTCCTGCTCAAGGTGGACGGCGAGCCGCGTCTGGAATTGCCGGGCGGCGCCGCGGTGGGCCCGGGCCGCCGCACGGTGGAGCTCACCAAGGGAGACTCCGTCCTCGTGCGGCGCGAAGTGGACGTGGGCCGGGGCGAGCGGCTGCCCCTGGAGCAACTGCTGGCGGACGCCATCCCGCGCCGCGCGCTGTCGCTGGTGGGCGGCATGATGTCCTTCACGGATGGCCAGAGCCGCCGCGAGCTGTTGCCCGCCGCGCCGCAGGTGGGCGTCGTGCTGCGGCTGGAGGACCTTCCGCTCCCGAACCTGGGCCTGCTCCTGGACATGGGACTGGGGCACGGACGGCAGAAGCTCCAGATGGCGCCGGGCAGCGAGGTGCCCTTTGGCTACACCACGCTCACCCTGGGTGCGGCGGTGCCATACCTCTGGCGCTGGGAGCGGCTGACGCTGTTCGCGGGCCCGCGTGTGGCCGCGCTGTACCTGGGAAGGTCATTTGACGTGGAGGCCTTCTCCGGTGGCCAGCGCTACTTCACCGTCAGCCCCGGTGTGGTGGGTGGACTGGCGTGGCGCCTGGGCGAGCGGTTGGAGCTCACCGCCCAGGGTCACGGGATGTTGACGTACGTGGTGGTGGACGGTCAGGGACAGGCTGTGGGCTTCATCGGCGGAAACGCCGGCGTGGGGTACCGCTTCTGATGCGTCGCCATTGCCTGCTCTTGACCCTGTCGTCGCTCGGCCTGGGCCTGGGCGCGTGCGGAAACCTGGACAACGAGCCCTTCCGCGCGGGCACCGTGCGCGGCCGGCTCACGGAGTTCGACCCCACCGTCGCGCTGGTGTCCGTCGTGGGCGCGCCCGACCTGCGCAGCGGCGTGGACGCGCAGGGCCGCTTCACGCTGGAGGACGTGCCCGCGGGGCCCGCGGAGCTCTTCGTCCTGGCCACCACGGACAAGGGCGTGCGCGTGCCGCTCATCGTGCAGGGCGGCCAGTCCGTGGACGTCCCGGCCGTGGCCCCCCGTCCCGTCGGCACCTTCTTCGTGAAGATCCACGCCCGGGGCAACCTGAAGGTGTCGCAGGCGCACGCGTCCGTGGACGGCACGCCCATCGAAGCCTCCGGGCTCGACGACCAGTCCCCCCGCTACGTGGGGCCGCTGCCGGAAGGCTGCTACGGCCTCAGCGTGTCCGCGCCCCGCTTCCTCACCACGGCCGTCCAGGGCTGTGTGGATGCTGGCAAGCAGACGGTGCTGAACGTGGAGCTCGTCCCGGAGGACTCCTATGTCCAGGAGGGCTGCGCGCGGACCGGCTGTAACAGTGAGAGTCATTGCGCGTCGGACGGCTGTTGCGTGCAGTGCCTCCAAGACAGCCATTGCGTGTCGCCGCTCGGGTGCAAGGCGTTCCGCTGCGAAGAGAGTCTTCCGTAAAGCAACGCATTTGAAGACGCGGGGTGCCCGCGCGCTTCGCCACCCGTATGAAACTGCGTCCGCGGTACGAGGCCCTGTGGCCATCCCGCAAGCAGCCGGGTCTTCCTGACAACGAGGCACTCCGCTTCCCGAGCGGCCCCCCAACCGCCTCGTCTCACAGGAGGATGACCATGCGTATCCCGACCGCTCCCTCTTCCGCGGCATGGATGGTGTTGTGCGCGACGCTGCTGTCCATGGGCTGCGGCGGCCCCACGGTGTCGGAGGATCCTTCGCTCGCCACGGGTGGTGACAACCTGGGCGGCGCCGCGAGCGAGGTGCCCCTGGCGGACGGCGGCACCGCGCCTGACGGCCGCGTCACCATTTGCCACATCCCCCCGGGCAATCCCGCCAACGCGCACAGCATCACGGTGGGCGCGCCCGCGGCGACGGCGCACCTGCGCCACGGCGACCGGCTGGGCGCGTGCGACGGCGAAGAGCCGACCTCGGATGGCGGCACCTCCGAGCCCGACGGCGGCAGCACCACGGACGGGGGCTCGAGCGGCGACGTCGACGCCGGTCCCGGTCCCGTGTGCATCCCCGAGGGCGGCGAGTGCTCCACCGAGAGCGAGACGGCCTGCTGCGATTCGCTGTCCTGCCTGGAAGGTCAGTGCTGGCCGACCGTCGGCTGATCAATCGCCGTGGCCACCTCGTGCCGGGGCGGGTCTTCCCCGGCGTTCAATCCTGATTCACCCAAAGGCTTCCCCATGAATACCTTGCGACACCTCACCTCTTCCCTGCTGCTGGCCACCGGCCTGTTGTTCCTCGCGGCCTGCGGCGATGGCACTTCCCGCGTCACCCTGAAGCTCACCGACGCCCCCGGCGACGGCATCGAGAAGGCCGTGGTGACCATCTCGAAGGTCTACCTCAAGGGCAGCGTCGAGGGAGACAAGGAGGGCAAGGACGGCAAGGGCGACGTGGTGCTCCTGAGCGAGCCCGTCACCACCGACCTGCTCACGCTGGCCAACGACACCGCGGACCTGGTGAAGGACGCGGAGGTTCCGGCGGGCACGTACAAGGAGCTGCGCTTCGTCATCACCGGCGGCTACATCCAGGTGAAGCAGGACGGCGCGACCCGCATCTTCGCCACCTCGCGCGACTACGAGGGCCTGCCCGAGGGTGCCCAGGTGGACGGCGACCTGCACATGCCCAGCGCCAGCAGCTCTGGCCTCAAGGTGAAGTTCGACAAGGACGCCGACGTCACCATCACCAGCGATGGCGAGCAGAAGGTCATCCTGGTGGACTTCGACGTCGCGCAGAGCTTCGGCAAGGAGGCCGGTGGCTCCGGCCGCTGGGTGATGCGTCCCATCATCAAGGGCGCGGACCTGGAGTTCTCCGGCAACGTGGAGGTGTCGCTGGAGGCGGGCGACGTGTCGCTGCCCCTGGGCCCCACGCAGCTGGGCCTCTTCTCCGCGGTGCTCATCAACGCCGACGGCAGCCGTGAGCCGATGGCCTTCACCGCCAGCACGGCCACCCGCTACGTGGCGGACTTCAAGTACCTGCTGCCGGGCACCTACCAGGTGGACCTGGTGGGCCCGGAGGGTGTGACGTTCAGCACGAACATCACGCGCCCGGCGACCGCCACGGTCGGCTCAGGCGCGGAAGCCAACGTCGACTTCGTCCTGACGTCCTTCGAAGTCGCCGAGTAGTACGCCGGACCTCGGGGGTTCAGGCCGCCTTCTCGCCCGACGCCTGGGCGGCCTGGACCTCGAGGGCAATTTCAATCTTCTCACCCACCAGCACGCCGCCCGCCTCCAGCGCCTGGTTCCACGTCAGGCCGAAGTCGCTGCGGTTGATGGTCGTCTTGGCCTCGAACGCGGCCTTGGTGTTGCCCCAGGGGTCCTTGGCGATACCCAGCTGCTCGGCCTCCAGGACGACCTCGCGGCTGATGCCGCGGATGGTGAGCTGACCCGTCACCTTCAGGTGCTTGCCGGAGGGCTCCACCTTCGTGCTCTGGAAGGTGAGCGCCGGGAACTTCGCCACGTCGAAGAAGTCCGGCGAGCGCAGGTGGTTGTCGCGCTGCTCGACGCCCGTGTGGATGCTCGCCGCTTCGATGGAGACGGAGACGGAGGACGCCGCCGGGTTCGCGTCGTCCAGGGTGAGGGTGCCGCTGAACTTCGTGAAGTTGCCGCGCACCTTCGCCACCACCATGTGGCGGACGCTGAAGTGGATGCCCGTGTGCGTGGTGTCGATGTTCCAGAGGGTGGTGGCCATGGTCGTCGTCCTTGTCGTGAGCGCCGCGTTGGCGGCGGTGTGTTTCAACGAGGCGTAAGGTAGCGGCCCCCCACGTTCCGGATTAGACGGGACGGACAGGAAGCACTGTTCCACCGCTGGGACAGTGCCCTTCGCCTGGGGCACGGCCATGGACCTCAACGAACTCCTCGTCTTCGCTCGCGTGGTCCAGGCTGGCAGCTTCACGTCGGCGGCGAAGGCGCTGCGGATGCCCAAGTCCACCGTCAGCCGGAAGGTGTCCGAGCTGGAGGAGCGCGTGGGCGCCCAGTTGCTCCAGCGCACCACGCGCACGCTGCACCTGACGGAGGTGGGCCGCGCGTACTACGCGCACTGCGAGCGCATCGTCGCGGAGGCGGAGGCGGCGGAGCTGGCGGTGACCCGCATGCAGGCGGGCCCGCAGGGGCTCCTGCGCGTGACGACGCCCCTGTCCGTCCATTTCCTCGCGCCCATGGTGGCGCGCTTCATGGAGCTGTACCCGGACGTGCAGGTGGAGATGCTCTGCACGGACCGCGCGGTGGACCTGATGGAGGAGGGCTTCGACCTGGCGGTGCGGGCCGGGCGGCTGCCGGACTCGTCGCTGATGGCGCGGCGGCTGGGGGACATCGAGTGGCTCGTCGTGGCCTCACCGGACTACCTCCAGGCCAAGGGCGCGCCGCGAACGCCTTCGGACCTGGCGAAGCACGAGTGCCTCTTCTTCGGCTCGGCGATGCAGGGGAACGTCTGGACGCTGCATGCGGGCGGACGGTCGGTCGAGGTGAAGGTCTCCGGGCGGCTGGTGATCAACGAGCCGGACATGCTGCGCGCGGTGACGGTGCTGGGCACCGGGGTGGCGCTCATCCCCGGCCAGCAGTGTGTCGAGGACCTGGAGTCCGGCCGGCTCCAGCGCGTGTTGCCGGAGTGGAGCTCCGCGGGCGCGCCAGTGCACGCCGTCTATCCGCCCACGCGCCACCACGTGCCCAAGGTGATGGCCTTCGTGGAGGTGCTGCGCGAGCACTGGCCCCAGTTGCAGGGAGCGCTCAAGCGCGCGAAACGCTGAGACAGTCGCGGCGTTTCGTTCCGCGGATGGAACGATGTGTCCCGAGGTTCACGTCTGGCCAGGTGGCCTTCCGGAGCGCATGTTGTGTCTCGAAAGGAAGCACACACCATGATGAACCTTCGGCCCTCTGAAGCGCGCGGACATGCCAACCACGGCTGGCTGGACTCGCATCACACCTTCTCGTTCGCGAGCTACTTCGACCCCGACAACATGGGCTTCCGCGCCCTGCGCGTCATCAACGAGGACCGCGTGCAGTCCGGCGAGGGCTTCGACACGCACCCGCACCGCGACATGGAGATCATCACCTACCCGCTCAGCGGTGCCATTGCGCACCGGGACAGCACGGGAGGCCAGGGGCTCCTGCGCGCCGGTGAGGTCCAGCGCATGACGGCCGGCACGGGCGTCATGCACAGCGAGATGAACGGCTCCAACGAGGACGTCCACTTCCTGCAGATCTGGATCATCCCGGACAGGAAGGGCCTGAAGCCCGAGTATGAGCAGAAGTTCTTCCCGGAGAAGGACCGGCAGGGACGCTGGCGCGTGGTGGCCAGCCCCGACGCGCGCGACGGCAGCCTCACCGTGCACCAGGACGTGCTCCTCCACAGCACGCTGCTGGGCCCGGGCGAGAAGGCGGAGTACACGCTGTCCAAGGGGCGTCACGCCTGGGTGCAGATTGCCCGCGGCACGGGCACGCTCAACGGCGTGACCGTGAAGGCCGGTGACGGCGTGGCCGTCTCCGACGAGTCGAGCCTCGTGCTCACCGCCTCCGAGCCGCTGGAGGCCCTGCTGTTCGACCTGGCCTGATGCGCCGGTCACGAAGAAGGCCCCCGGATCCCTCAAGTGGACCCGGGGGCCTTGTCGTTTCCAGGGTTCTCTACGGCGTGAACGACGTCGGGTTGGGCACGGGAGGGATTACGACGGCCTGGCCGTACACCAGCGTGTTGCCCGTCACGGTGCCGGTGGCGTTGAGCCTCGTCGCATCCAGCAGCGTGCCCCGGAGTCCTTCCGCGTTGAACGTGCACGGGGAGGAAGAATCACAGTCATAGGCCACGAGCTTCGCGGCGTTGCTGGAGTACACGGCGACGTCCCTGGCCGTGGTGGTGCCGGAGTGCATGAAGAAGTGGCCGTCGCGAGGCTGGTAGCTGCTGACGCTCTCGACGCGTGGGCCCGGCGTGACGGACTGCCACAGGCGGAAGTTGCGCTTGCACTCGGCGGCGACGGTGGTGCGGATGAGCATGTTGCGCACCTTGGTGTCGACGCAGCCGTCCTCGTTGCCGCGGAAGTAGCTGTCCTCCAGGACGACGTCGCTCGCGGAGCTCTCCCCGTCGATGCCGTCGCCTTGCGTGTAGCCCGTCTGCATGCCGGTGACGTTCATCACCGTGGCCCGGCGCAGGGTGACGCGGTTCGTGGTGTCGTAGAGGGCGATGCCCACGGGGTAGTCACTCCCCTGCCCTCCAATCTGGTCCGGCTCCATGTCGATGTAGACGTCCTCGACGAGCGACTGGTTGGTGCCGGACGCGAGGAAGATGCCGCCGCGCGTGAACTGGAGGATCATCGCGTCGCGGATGGTCAGGTCTGTGAACGCCGTGGTGCTGGAGCGCTCCACGTCCACGCACGTGGCCACGTTCTCCGCGCGGAACCGGCTGAGCGTCACGTGTGCCACGGGCGACACGGCCTTGAAGCTGAAGCACGTGCCCACGTGGCGGAACTCCAGGTTGTGGAACACGAGGTTGCTCGCCTTCACGGTGAAGGCCACGGGCCCCGTCTTGGCGCGAGTGGAGGCCTCGAAGGTGGACTGGAAGACGGGCCGCCCCTCCACGCCCTTGATGGTCACGGGAGAGCCCACCGCGCCGCCATGGGACACGGTGGTGCCGGTGCCGTAGGTGCCGCCATGGATGCACACCAGGCCGCCAGGGCCCACGGCCTGGATGAACGCGTTGAGGTTCGCCAGGGTGCCCGCGCTCTGCGCCGTCAGGCCGTCCTTCGCACCCGCGCCGGTGACGGTGATGTGGCGGACGGAGGAGCCGGAGCACTCGTCCGCGGTGGGCGTGGCGTACAGGCTGTTCGAGTACGTGGAAGTCGTCTCGGACGTGGAGCCCTTGATGCGCACGACGAACTCGTACTTCGTGCCGTTGGAGAGGCCGGTGACCGCCAGGGTCGTCGTCTGGGCCCCCGCGCTCCGGTAGCTCCATGCGTTGGAGCCCACGCGGAAGCGGACCTGGTAGCCCTGGGTGCCCGCGGGGCCCGCGGTCCACTTGAGGGTCACCTGCCCGTCGCCGGGTACGGCTTCGAGCAACGTCGGGGCAGCCAGGGCCGCCTGGGAGACCGCGCCGGTCTCATCCAGGTCCGGGGCCAGTTCCTCCTGGGGACCACAGGACAGCGACAACACGAGGGCGCCGGTGAAACACAGCACACGATGACGAGGGAGGCGGAATTTCATGAACTCCCTGTTTATCAGGGAGTCCACCGGATGCGGTAGGAGCAGGCATGACCGTCGAAGTCGAACGGCTCCACGCTGAGGTTCCGAGCACCGGCCTTGGTGAGACCGGCCTCGATGATGCCGCGCAGGTAGCCCGGGTTGCCGTTGCACTCGCTGACCCGGAGCACGTGGTGCGCGGGCCCCTGGGTGACGAGCTCCGTCTTCAGGTAGTTGTTCACCGTCGCGAAGCTCTCCTGGATGCGGATGACGACGCGCTCCGGCCCGAAGATGGGCCACATCGCGACGAGCGCCCTGCCCAGCAGCGTCTGCTCGACGCCCTGGATGAGCCCCACGCCCAGCCGCCGGAAGCCCTCGTCCGTATCGACGTCGGGATGGAGGTGCTGCGCGGTGATGCGCAGCGCTTCCGCGAAGACGAGCCGCGGCGTGCTGCGGGGAATGGGAGCGCCCAGGTCCAGGCCGGCCTGTTTCAGCTTGTCCTTCAGCTGTGGAGTGAGCCGGCTGCCGATGGAGCGAAACAGCCCTTCAATCGTGTGGCGATAGACGACCTGCTCGGCCATGGATCCGTCCGGGGGTTCGGATGTGCTTGCGCAATGCCATCACGAATCCACGAAGGCTCACCAGCCCCCTGGGTAACTCCAATCAAATCCGTCTGTCTTTCCCGGACACCGGAACTGCGCGGGTCTTCGGGGTTTGCCCGGCTCAGCCGCCCCAGCGGACGCGGTAGGAGCAGGCGTGGCCGTCGAAGTCGAAGGGCTCCACGCGCAGGTTCTTCGCGCCGGCCCTGGCGAGTCCCGCTTCGATGAGGCCCCGCAGGTAGCCCGGGTTTCCGTTGCACTCGTTGACGCGGATGATGTGGTGGCCGGGCCCCTGGGTGAGCAACTCCGACTTCATGTAGTTGTTCACGGTGGAGAAGCTCTCCTGGATGCGCACCACGACGCGCTCGGGGCCGAAGATGGGCCACATGGACACGAGCGACTTGCCGAGCACGGTCTGCTCCATGCCCTGGATGATGCAGACGCCCAGGCGCCGGTAGCCTTCATTGGCGTCCAGCTCCGGGTACAGGTGCGCCACGGTGACCCGCAGGGCTTCCGCGAAGAGGGTCCGGGAGGTGTTGCGCGGAGACTGCGCGTCCAGATCCAGCCCCACGGCCACCAGCTTCGAGCGGAGCTCCGGAGTGAGCCGATCACCAATGGCGCGGAACACGCCCTCTACGGTGTGGCGATAGACGATCTCTTCTTCCACGAATCACCCCGGCAACGGCACGGCGGTCCCATTCCGCCGTGTCGCATGAAGTGTACCCCATCCTCCCCGTGAACCCGAAGACCCCTGCACTAATACCCGGGTCTGAGACGCGCCCATGTTTCACGGCTGGCTGTGATGACTTCTTGATCCTGTATTGCGTGACCTCGATGACTCAGCGGGTCCGGGGGACCTCCGAGATCCCCTTCGAGGAGACGTGGAACACGGCGAAGGACTCGGGCCCCTGGCGCACACTGGCGAGGCAGGCCACGTCCGACACCTGGCCGGACGGATGCCGGATGGCGGAACGATACGCCCGGTGCATGTGGCCACAGAGGACCCACCTGGGCCGGAGCGCCTGCACGAGCATGCGGGCGTATTCGTTCCCCACGGTGTCATGGCTCACGCTGCGCCGCTGGTGCTCGAACGCCTCCGCGTCCTCGGCCGGGCTCAGCCCGGAAGGCCAGTCGTGCAGCAGGAGGACGTCGACATTCCGCAGGGCCATCGCGCGGTCCACGTCCTCCTCGTTGAAATACGCGAAGGCCTTGTGCGCCGAGGCACGGGAGTCCGAAACGGACGGGCGAGCGGCCTGGAAGGCATCCTCTCGATGGATGCCAGACAGTCCGGCGACGCGAAGGCCTCGCAGTTCAACCTGACCGACACGTCCCAGGTAATGACAACCGGGGGTGAGCTCGAAGCCATGAGGGGCATTGGCATCCAGGAAGCCGTACGGTTCATGGTTTCCGCCAATGAAATACACCGGCCAGGGGAAGCGCATCTGGCGGCGGTGGTAGACGGGAAAGTCGCCCAGCTGTTTGTATTTTGCGGGCGCCGCCATGGTGGCCAGGTCCGCGTCGTCACGGTGGGGCTCGAAGTCCCCCACCTGGAGCACGAACGCCAGGAGCTTGCCCGTGCGTGAGGACCAGCCCTCAAGAAGCCGCACCATGGCGTGCATGTGGCCGTGCACGTCGCCCACGGCCGCGAAATACCACCCGTCTTCACTTGCACCCATTGCCGCCTCCTGGCGCGCCGTCGACGGCTTGATGCGGAAGCTCCTGACAGCGGGCTACATGGTGGCGAAGCTCCTCACTCCACTACGGCGCTCCTGCTCCTCCTATACGTCCGCGACTCAGCCCAGGCCAGACGCGAGCGGTACAGCCGCGCGAGGAAGTCGTACAGTACGAGTTCGTAAGCCCGCACGTCGTCGGGCAGCATGCGGTTGACGTGCAGGTGCATCCGAATCGTGGCCAGCGCGTCCGCAGGGATGGTGAGTCGCCGTCGCACTCGGCGGGTTAGAACTCACGGCTCGGAGTGAACCACTCGCTGCGCTACTGGAGCACCATGCCTCCGGCGCCACACGGGCCCTCGGTGCCGGGCGCGCGTCCAGAAGCGCCTCCAGCGTCCGGCGCTTGGTGAGTAAGCGCGCGCTCAGCTGCGTCTCCAATACCTTGCCCGCCTTGAACTCAGACGCGAAGCCATCTCGTGCCTGCTCCTCCACCCGGGTCTCCGCAGCCAGCGGCAGCAGCGGATCCTCGTAGGCGATGTTGCGGCGGATGTCCCCGCGGAATAGCGACGGGTTCTGCAGCACCACGCCCATCTGCCGGCGCACCTCCTTCAGGTCCCTCTCCGCGAGCGGCACCCCGTCGAAGCGGATGGATCCGGACGAGGGCAGGTACAGCCCCAGCAGCAGGTGCGCCAGGCTGGACTTGCCGGCACCGGAGGCGCCGACGATGGCCACGAACTGGCCCTGCTCGATGGTGACAGACACGTCCTGCACCACCAGCGGCGAGTACGCCCCATAGCGGAACGACACGTCCTCCGCCTGGATCCGCTTCTGGAGCGAGTGGGGGCGGTGGCGCGTCCCGGGCGGCTGCTCGGGGGGCGCCTGCAGCACGTCATCCACGCGGGTCAGGTAGCTGCGCACCAGCTGGAGCTGGAAGGCCGCGTCACCAGGTTGGAGATGGGCAGCAGGAAGCCCGCCGCCAGGGCGCTGAGTGCCAGCTTCTCCCACATCGTGAGCTGGCCTTGTAGCTGCGTAGGGGCGCACCCGTCATGGCTCGACGGGCCTCATATTCGGCGGAGGCTGCTGGACCTGCCGGCCAGGCTCGCCCAGTAACCCACGGCCACGTTCCACTACGGCATCGCCGTCTCCGGGCCGCCTTTCTCGCTGGGCGGGGGGGCAGGACCGGGCGAATCTTCCGGGCTGCGAGTTCCCGGACTCGCGAGCCAGCACATCGAATCAGCCAGCGTGATGGAGACCTTGACAGCGCTCCGCAGTAGATTGGTGAGCGCCGATGTAACCATCCTCTGATAGGCAGGCCTTTATCAACCAACTTAAACTTCTATACCGGCGTACTAGTCCTACAGCTGTAGTTCGGAAGACTCCGCAGTCCCCCTGCTGTTGAGGAAACAAGAGGGGGAGGATCGAGACTTCCCATGCAGCAGCCATCGGACACAGAAGCGCAGGCACCGGAAGTCCGGTTGGTTGGCCGCCTCGTGACGGAACTGGAGTCAGTCGGCGCCTGGCTGCAGCCGCACTTCCGCAGGCGCGAGGCGCATACCACTGCGGTTGAGTACGTGAAAGCCCTGCTAGGGCGGGCACAGCGCAAGAATATGTGGGGCCTTTCGGAGGATGCAGGGCATCGAGCGCCCTATGCCTTCCAGCACCTGCTGCTGCGTGCGAAGTGGGACGCGGATGCGGTGCGCGACGACGTGCTGGAGTACGCACGCCGGGCGCTGGGCGAAGGCGGCATTCTCGCGGTGGACGAGACGGGCTTCCTGAAAAGGGAGAGAAGTCCGTGGGCGTCGCGCGCCAGTACACGGGCACGGCGGGCAAGGTGGAGAACGCACAGGTGGGCGTCTTCCTCTCGTACGTGACGCCTCGGGGGCATGCGCTGGTGGACCGGGAGCTGTACCTACCGGAGTTGTGGACGGAGGACGCGGCCCGCCGCGAAGCAGGAGGGATTCCGGACGAGGTGGGCTTCGAATCCAAACCGGCCCTGGCGCAAGGCATGCTGCAACGGGCGCTGGGGGCGGGACTGAAGCCCGCGTGGGTGGTGGGGGACGAAGTCTATGGACGCGACAGCACGCTACGCCGCTTCCTCGAAGACTTGCACCAGCCCTACGTGCTGGCGGTGGCCTCCAACACGCACGTCTGGCGCGGCTTCTACCAGGTGAAGCCGGGCGACATGGTGCACGAAGTCCCGCCGGACGCGTGGGTGCGTCTGTCCGCGGGCGCGGGCACCAAGGGCCCACGCCTCTACGATTGGGCACGGATGCGACTCAACCGGCACCTGGGGCTGTCGCGATGGCTGCTGTTTCGCAGAGGCCTCGCGGACGGCAAGGTGGCCTTCTACATCGCCCATGCCCGACGCAATGCCTCGCTGGCGTCGCTGGTGCAGGCGGCGGGCAGTCGGTGGGCCGTGGAGGAGGACTTCGAGTCCGCCAAGGGTGAAGTGGGCCTGGCCGACTACGAAGTGCGTACCTGGACGGCCTGGCACCGGCACATGACGTTGTGCCTGGTGGCCCACGTCTTCCTTGCTTCAGCTCGTGCCATGGCCAATCTGCCATCCGAGGAGAAGCTGCCCCCAAAAGCCCTCGGCCTGCCGGTGCGAAGAAATCCCATGCGCGCATTCCTCGCCCGGCGCGGCCTTCACTGATGGCCCTCGTCCGCTACTCCATCCAGGAAGTGCGCGGACTCCTGCTTTCACTCCTGCGGCGGACTGTGGCCCCTGTCGCGCACGTCCTGGCCTGGAGTCGCTGGCGACGCCACCACCAAGCCGTGGCCATGCAGTGTCACTACCGAGCCCGAGGGGCGCGACTCAAACTGCAGCTGTAGGACTAGGGGCTGTCTCTGATTAGCGCAGACAGAGAACCATGAAGGTGACATACAGGACAGCGGGGTAGCTGGTCGCCGTATTGTCGTAACGAGTGGCAACAGCCCGGAAGCGTTTGAGGTCGTCGAAGACGCACTCCACTCGGTAGCGCATCCGATTGAGGTTGCGGTCGAGAGGCTGCGGACACGTGCGGCTGGGGCTCGGATGGATGACGGGTCTCATTCCAAGATTCAAGACCTTGGCTCGGATGCGGTCGGCGTCATAGCCCGTATCCACAATGAAGGCGTCGCCTTCGGCGTGCACTAGCAAGCTCCTCGGCCATCCTGGATTCATGCTGCTAGCCGGACGTTTGGTGCAGCGCTTCCGAGACTTCCGCTCCGACATAGAGGGCGAAGGCCTCGGAGACGGGCCGGCCGCGCGCCACACCCACGCTCACCACTGTCTCAAGCGGAAGTCCGTCCACGTACCTATTAGGGGACGAGGCCCAAAAGCCGCCATCCTCCAGGCTATGCACCGGCGGCAACAGGTCCGGCAATCTTCCCTCGGTCGAAATGAGCAGTTGTCCTACAGTTACGCCCGGCTGGCGGGTACTCCCGTCTGCTCCACTCATTCAGACAGCGTGAAAAATCTCTCACCTCACCTCACCTCACCAAGCCATGACATCAAAAAACGAACGGAAAACGGAAGCTCTAGTTCGAGACGCGCTGCGAGAGCTTGGATATGGCGAGCCCGACAACGGGATCTCAGTTGAAGAACAGAAGTCCGAAATTGCCAAGGTCAAGTCCTTGCTGTCCAAGGCAAGCAAGAACGCCAAGGGAAACGCGGGATACCCGGAGTTTTTGGTTTCCAGCCAGAAGGACGCAGCCTTTTTGATCGTTTTTGAGTGCAAACCGGACGTAAAGAAGCATGAGAGCCCGGCAAGGAACAAGCCTATCGAGTACGCAGTAGACGGCGTACTGCACTACGCACAGCATCTGGCTAAACACTACACTGTCGTCGCTGTTGCCGTAAGTGGTTCAACAGCAAGCTCCATGAGAGTCTCTACCTTCCTTGTGCCAGCAGGGAGCAGTGAGTACAAGGATCTAACGAACGAGTCTGGGGAGCCAGTAAGGGACATCATCCCCTTTGACGACTACTACAGACTCGCGTCCTTTGACCCTGACGTGGCCAAGAAGAGGCATTCTGATCTTCTGGCTTTCTCAAAGGAACTTCATGAACTCATTTGGACGAAGGCGAAGATCTCGGAGGAAGACAAGCCGCTTCTAGTGAGCGGTTCTCTCATCGCATTCATGAACAACTCGTTCATGAAGACATTCAGCAGTTTGGCAGCAGAAGACATTCAAGAGGCGTGGCTTGGTGCCATCAAAAAGGAACTGAGCAATGCGGACATACCCCAGGCCAAAAAGGACACCATGCTGCAACCGTACTCCACGATTGCGGTTCATCCGAATCTTGGCAAGCCGGACAGCAAGACAGCCAAAGAGTATCCGGATGGCGTGTTCAAGGAAATTCTTTCGCGCATATGCGAGAACGTTTGGCCCTACATAAACGTCTACCACGACTTTGACGTTGTGGGCCAATTCTACGGCGAGTTTCTCAAGTACACTGCCGGAGACAAGAAGGCGCTAGGCATTGTGCTTACTCCGCGACATGTTGCGGAACTATTCTCACTCATCGCAAACGTCTCGCCTGAATCCAAGGTTCTAGATATTTGCGCGGGCACGGGAGGCTTCTTGATCTCGGCCATGCAGCATATGCTAAAGAAGGCAGTGACCGACGAACAGCGCCAAGACATCAAGAGGAATCGCTTAATCGGGATTGAAAACAATCCCAAAATGTTCGCACTGGCTGCGTCGAACATGATTCTACGGGGCGACGGCAAGGCAAACTTGCACCAAGCAAGCTGCTTTGATGACGCGATCATCAAAGCGGTCAGGAAGATGAAACCTAACACGGGCATGCTGAACCCGCCCTACTCGCAATCGAAGAGCGACGCAGAACTGCACGAGCTTTACTTCGTAAAGCAAATGTTGGATTGCTTGGAACCAGGTGGCACTGGAATTGCAATCGTTCCAATGTCCTGCGCAATCTCACCACATCCCGTTCGCGAAGAACTTATGAAACACCACACCTTGGATGCCGTTATGTCCATGCCGCAGGAGCTTTTCTATCCGGTGGGGATAGTGACTTGCATCATGGTATGGATTGCTGGCAGGCCGCACGCAAAGTCCGCCAAGAAAACTTGGTTTGGATATTGGCGTGAGGATGGGTTTGTGAAAACTAAGCACAAGGGTCGCATTGACCTTTACGGCAAGTGGCCTGCCATCCGCGATCACTGGGTGGAGCAATACCGGAATCGCGAGGTGCATCCGGGAGAGAGCGTAATGCAACCCGTGACGACTGCCGATGAGTGGTGCGTGGAAGCCTATATGGAAACCGACTATAGCACCCTTACCCAGGAGCACTTTGAACATGTAGTGAAGAGCTATGCAATGTTCCGTCTTTTCGGTCGCGAAAACGAACAGGAGCAGGAGGCTGCGGATGCCGAAGATTAGTGAAATATTCGTCCTCCAGTACGGCCACAGCCTAGAACTGAACCGCCTTGAGCAATCCGACGGGCCTGATTCCGTCAACTTTGTCGGTCGAGCAGCAAGGAACAACGGCGTCACTGCCAAAGTCAAGCGAATCGCAGCCGAGAAGCCTGCACCTGCTGGGACCATCACTGTTGCACTTGGAGGGCAGGGCGGTGCCGGAGTGGCCTTTTTGCAGCCCTTTCCGTACTACTGCGGTCGCGATGTGATGATCCTCAAGGCACGAAAGCCAATGAGCGACCAAGAGAAGCTTTGGTGGGCAACGTGCATCACGGCAAACCGATTTCGGTTTGGATTCGGACGACAGGCGAACCGGACGCTCAAGGATTTGATGCTCCCTGACGCAATGAAGGTTCCTGCTTGGGTAAATTCTGCGAACCTTGATCGCTACCAAGGCGCCAAGCTACCTGCCCACACAAAGCCGGTCCTACTGACTGCTCCGAAATCCTGGAAGCCCTTAGCTCTCCAAGACCTCTTTACGATCAAAAAGGGCCAGCGGCTAACGAAGGCAGACATGCTTCCCGGCAATACGCCTTACGTCGGAGCTTCCGATACCGGGAACGGGATAACGGCCAGAATTGGACAGGATCCAATACACGAAGCCAGGACAATCAGCGTAAGTTACAACGGTTCGGTAGCCGAGGCATTTTTTCAGCCCGAAGCTTACTGGGCAACCGATGATGTCAACGTACTATACCCGAAGGGATTTCAGCTCTCTGCTGCCACAGGTCTATTTTTGTGCACACTGATTCGCCTTGAGAAGTACCGCTTCAACTACGGGCGCAAATGGCACCTTGAACGCATGCGGGAGTCAATCATCCGTCTACCTATGACAACACACCAGAAGCCCGATTGGGACTACATGGAGCAGTTTGTAAAGGCACTTCCTTACAGCTCTCAAATTTAACTATTCACGCCGGCTTGGGGCTTCCATCCCACCTAATTCACGGTTCGGATGAATAGGTCGGTATTCGCGGTTAAACTTGCATGAACCGGCTAGAGCTGAATGAGCGCCAGAGGAGCGAGATGGAAGCGTGCTTCCGAACAACGGAGGACCGCCGATTGCGCGAAAGATGCCAAGCGGTGCTGATGACCGCCCGGAACCGGCCTCAGCAGCAGATTGCCGAGAGCCCGGGTACCGGTGAGCGTCAAAGTGGTTGTCGCGCGAGAAGGTTCAGCCGATGCGCTTCATCTCCAGCACTACCGAGGTGAAGTTTGGAGCTGGGCCGAGACGGACAGGGCCCATCGGCGTCCAGTTGCGCGTGCCGCGGCTCCAGCGCTCTGGGTGGCAGTCGCGAGCGCGGTGGTACACCTCGCGACGTCGGACAAGCAGCGCGCCCTCACGACCGAAGTGCCTGTCATCGGGCGTGACGAAGCGGATGGCGGAGTGGCGGTGCAAGTCCACCAAGCGCGTCACCCACAAGCACGCACACCGGCGGACGCGAAGGGCCGCTGCGGAAAGCACGGGGTATTGGCGTCCTGTGCCCACGGACTTCTTGCCCTTATTCAGGAAGCGTCCACCGCAGAATGCCACCTTCGCCCAACGCCCTACGTGCGTATGCCAACACATCGGCACGCGCGCATCCGCGTCCCACTCCGAAAGCAGCAACAGGTGGTGGACGGCATAGTGCGCTCGATGCCCCGCATCATCCGAAAGGCCCACATACTCTTGCGCTGCGCTCGTTCCAGCAGCGCCTTCACGTATTCCTCTGCCATTGCATGCACCTCGCGTCTGCAGAAGCGCGGCTGCAGCCAAGCGCATCCAGTTCCGTTGAGAGACGACCGACCAGCCTTGCTTCCGGCGCCTGCTTTTCTGTGGCCGATGGCTACAGCATGAAAGCCTGGGTCCTCCCCTCTCCTGTTTCTTCAATAAGAGGGCGACTGCGGCTTTTTCCAGACTACAGCTGCAGGAGTTGGCGCTGAGCCTGTTCACAAGTCCGGCAAACGAAGCCGCCAGAAAAGGACCTGATCGCCCACCTTGTAAAAGCACTTCAAAGGACCGTCTTCAGAAGCAATGAACGCAACGGCGCCAGGGTACTGATCCGCGAAAGCGGCGGCGGCATGGTGGCGAGCACCATGGGCTTGAAGGTCGTACTCTCTGCGTATCACTCCCGCCGGATCAGTTGCTTCGTATACCTTTAGTCTTTGCGACGAGGAGACGTGGTAGCCGGCCCCAATAACTTGAAGGTCGCGCGCCAGCAGAAGGGCATTGTCGATAGCCGTCATCTGCCCCACGTCCTCGACAAGAGCATCGAGTTCACGTTTCGCATTATCGAATGAGGTCCGAGCTCTATCACGCTCACGTCGCCTCTCAAGCGTCTCGGGAGAGGCAAAAGCAGCCGTCCACCATTTCCCTCCAGCAACAAAATACTCACGCACCGCCTGCGCCAGAATTTCGGGATTTCTCATGACGAGCTTCACCGAAGCACTCTGCGCTTCCGAAGGCGCCTCCCGTTGAACGGCGACAATGCCCCCATGCCTTGTCTGACTCATCTTGCGGACGAGCCCAAGGACCACACGTTCGGCTTGAACCGCCAACCATGACGGCCGGGCAGCCGCGCGCAGCGATACGCTCGAAGCATGAAGCGCATCGCGGATCACGCTCCCCTTGTCCCCGAACAAGTCAGCCGGGGGCTCAGTTATGCGGCCTTGTGCATACCGCACGAGTTCCCTGGCCGCCCAGGACAGAACAAGTGATCCGGGCCGGTCGGCAGTGATGACAAGTACGCGTCCACCATCGGTGGTCGGGTTTCGGCTAGCGATTCCAGTGATCTCCAGCTCTTCCGCACCAGGTGACACCACCAGAGCACTCCGCCCGCCTCCTGCCGCGACGGCCAGCTTCGCAATCGAACTGGCCGTGAACGGCTGGGGGTTACTTAGGGCAATGACACGCCAAGCATACGGTGGACCCCAATCTTCGCCCGTATCGGCTCCGAGCGAGCTGTCGAGCACCTTCCTGAGGCCATCAGGTCCCTTCGGAGCGACCACAATCTGGGGGCGAACGGCTTCGCCCTCTTCAGTCGCGAGACTCGCGAAGAAGAGTTCGTCGCAAAGCTCCAGGATTCCTTCCACGATTTCGCGTGCATCCTCGGACGACGGCTCCTTCATGAAGTTCGTCAGGAGCCATGGACGTAGGAGTTCGCTCGGGTATCTCGGCTGGCTTGGCATGCATCCCCCTCGGCGCGAGCCCTTCAAGGCTCAACACTAGAAACGACAAGAGCCCCCGAGTCTTTCGACTCGGAGGCTCTTGTTCGGAGTGCCCAGGGCGGGATTCGAACCCGCACACCTTTCGGCGCCACCCCCTCAAGATGGTGTGTCTACCAGTTCCACCACCTGGGCGTTTCGGCGGGGTCCATGTACCGGACCCCGTGGATTCACGCAACAACCAATTCAACCGTCGCGTGAATCCGATGCTTCCTGACGACTACTGCGCGGGCGTCGTCGGCGCGGGAGCCGGCTGGCCCTCCGCCGGCGGCGTCGCGGAACGCTCCTGCTCCACCGCTCCCGGGGCCGCCGGAGGAGGCGTCGTGGCGCCCGGGGTCGCCGGGGCCGTCTTCGCCGGCGGCGCGGCCACGGAACCGCCCGCGGCCACCGACCCGCGCAGGCCCACGAAGGACAGGCCCAGCGAGGTCAGGAAGAACAAGCCGGCGCAGATGCCCGTCAGCTTGCTCAGGAAGGTCACCGCGCCGCGGCCACCGAAGGCGCTCGTCGCGGCGCCGCCACCGAGGGCGGAACCCATGCCGGCGTCCTTCCCCGGCTGCAGCAAGATGACGAAGATCATGAACACGCAGAGCAGGACGTGCACGATCGTGAAGAAGGTCAGCATGGGTGTTCCCAACGCTCCGTGAAAAGAGGGCGCAACCTACACAAAGTGCTCAAGGGGTGACAACTTCTAACGGGCCCGGCCGCTTCAGCCAGCCGCCTTGACGATGGCCACGAAGTCCGCCGCCTTGAGGCTCGCTCCCCCGACAAGCGCCCCGTCCACGTCCGGCTGACCCAGCAATTCCGCGGCGTTGTCCGGCTTCACGCTCCCGCCGTACTGGATGCGCACCCGCTCGGCCGTCCCCTCGTCGTACATCCGGGTCAGCAGCCCCCGGATCGCCGCGTGGACCTCCTGCGCCTGCGCCGTCGTCGCCGTACGGCCCGTCCCAATGGCCCACACCGGCTCGTACGCCAGCACGAACGTCGCCACGTCCGCCCCGGAGAAGCCCTCCAGCGCACCACGCACCTGGCGCTCCACCACCGTCAGCGTCTGGTTCGACTCGCGCTCGGCCAGCGTCTCACCCACGCAGACGATGGGCGTCATCCCGGCGGCCTTCACCGCCTTGGCGCGCTTGTTCACCGTGGCGTCCGTCTCCCCGAAAAACTGTCGGCGCTCCGAGTGCCCCACGATGACGTAGGCGCACCCCAGTTCCGCCAGCATCGGCGCGCTCACTTCGCCCGTGAAGGCGCCCGAGGACTCCCAGTGGCAGTTCTGCGCCGCCAGTTGGAGGGGCGCCCCCTCCAGCGCGACGTGCAAGGGCTGCAACGCCACGAACGGAGGCGCGATGGCCACCTCCACCTTGTCGCCCAGCGCCGCCACCGCGCCGCGAAGCTCCCGCACCAGCGCGAGCGCTTCCGGCACCGTCTTGTTCATCTTCCAGTTGCCAGCGACGATCTTCCGACGAGCCATCGTGGTGTCTCCCCCGGTGCGTACCGCGTGGGTGCCCTACTTCGTCTCCAGCGCCTTGATGCCCGGCAGCGGCTGGCCTTCCAGGAACTCCAGCGACGCGCCACCGCCCGTGGACACGTGGCTCATCTTGTCCGCGTAGCCCATCTGCTCCACCGCCGCCGCGCTGTCGCCGCCGCCAATCACCGTCACGGCGTCCTTGTTGATGGACATGGCCGCGGCCACCGACCGCGTGCCCTCGGCGAACTTCGCCACCTCGAAGCGGCCCATGGGCCCGTTCCACACCACCGTCTTCGCGTCGCGGATGCGCTGCGTGTACATCGCGCGCGTCTTCGGACCGATGTCCAGGCCCATCATGTCCGCGGGGACGACCTGATCCGGCGTCTCCTTCACCGGACCGTTGCCATCCGGATCCGCGCACACGATGTGGTCGATGGGGAGCACCAGCGGCGTCTTCAGGCGCTTCGCCGTGTCCAGCAGCTTCGCCGCCAGCGCCAGCTTGTCGCCCTCCTCCACCCGGCTCTTGCCCACTTCGATGCCCTGCGCCTTCAGGAAGGTGTACGCCATGGCGCCACCCACGAGCAGCGCGTCCACCTTGGGCAGCAGGCTCTCGATGACCTTGATCTTGTCGCTCACCTTGGAGCCGCCCAGGATGGCCACGAAGGGCTTCGCCGGATTGCGCAGGACCTTGTCGCCCAGGTACTCGATCTCCTTGCGCATCAGGAAGCCGGCGGCCTTCTCCTTCACGAAGGGCACCATGCCGGCCGTGGACGCGTGCGCACGGTGCGCCGTGCCGAACGCGTCGTTGACGTAGACGTCCGCCAGCGCCGCCAGCTCGCGCGAGAAGGCCTCGTCGTTCGCCTCCTCCTCCTTGTGGAAGCGCAGGTTCTCCAAGAGGAGCACCTGCCCCGCCTTCAGGTCGTTCACCTGCTTCTTCACGTTGTCGCCCACGCAGTCGTCCGCGTGGATGACCTCGTGCTTGCCGCCCAGCAGCTCCGCCAGCTTCTCCGCGACGAGCACCGTGGACAGCTTGGGGTCCGGCCCCTTGGGCCGACCGAGGTGGGACGCCAGGATGACCTTGCCGCCCATCTCCAGCGCGCGCCGGATGGTGGGAAGCGCTTCACGGATGCGGGTGTCGTCGGTGATGCGACGCCCCTCCAGCGGGACGTTGAAGTCCACGCGGATGAAGACGCGCTTGCCGGTCAACTGCAGGTCATCGATGTAGCGGATCATCTTGGGTGTCCCTTGTGCCTGTCTCGGTCAGCCTGGGGTGCCGGATGCGGTGCGGCTTTAAGCCACGCCCTTGGACACGAGGAACTTCGCCGTGTCGACCATGCGGTTGGAGAAGCCCCACTCGTTGTCGTACCAGGCCATGACCTTGAGCAGGTTGTCGCCCATCACGTAGCAGTTGGTGGCGTCGAAGATGGCCGAGTGCGGGTTGCCGTTGTAGTCCACGGACACCGTCTGCGCGTCGCTGAACTCGAGCACGCCCTTGAGCGCGCCGTTGGCGGCGGCCTTCATCGCGGCGATGACCTCCTCCGCGGTGACCTTCTTGGAGGTGTTCACCGTCAGGTCCACCAGGGACACGTTCGGGGTGGGGACGCGGACGGACAGGCCGTGCATCTTGCCCTTGAGCGCCGGAAGCACCTCACCGATGGCCTTCGCGGCGCCGGTGCTGGTGGGGATCATGGACAGCGCGGCGGCGCGGGCGCGGCGCATGTCGTCGTGGGTGAGGTCCAGGATGCGCTGGTCGTTGGTGTAGCTGTGCACCGTCGTCATCAGGCCCTTCTCGATGCCGAAGTTGTCCACCAGCACCTTGGCGATGGGCGCCAGGCAGTTGGTGGTGCACGAGGCGTTGGACACGATGTGGTGCTTGGCCGGGTCGTACTCGTGGTGGTTGATGCCGTACGCGATGGTCATGTCCGGGCCCTTGGCCGGCGCGGAGATGATGACCTTCTTGGCGCCCGCGGCCAGGTGCTTGGCGGCGGCGTCGCGCGCGGTGAAGCGGCCGGTGCACTCCATCACCACGTCCACGTTCATGTTCTTCCAGGGCAGCGCGGAGGGGTCCTTCTCCGCGGTGACGGCGATCTCCTTGCCGTTCACGACGATGCCCTTGTCCGTGTGGCTCACTTCGCCCGGCCACGTGCGGTGCACGGAGTCGTACTTGAACAGGTGGGCCAGCGCCGCCGGCTTGTCGAGGTCGTTGATGGCGACGATCTCGAGGTCTTCCTTGCGGCTGAGCGCGGCGCGCAGGATGCAGCGACCGATACGACCGAAGCCGTTGATGGCGAGCTTGATGGCCATGGTGTTTTCCGTCTCCTAAGAAGGGGTGGGCCTTCGCGGCCCACCGTCATGAGTCTCGTAAAGAAGGCGGGCGACCGTAGGCAGGCGCCCCCGCCGAGTCAACGCTTCGCGTGGGCCGCTTTCGAGCGCGCACGCCGGAGCTGAACAATCACCCCGACCAACACCCAGAGCCCGGAGGCCGTTCCCGACCCGGCCCCGCATCCGCAGCCGCTGTCCCCCTTGGGGGAATAGTCACTCGGGAGCGCCGGAACGACCGTCGGTTCCGGCGGCGGCGGAGGTGGAGGCGGCTGCACCACCGGATGCGGATCCACCTCGCGCACCGCCACGCAGGACGACAGTGGCCGGGGGCTCACCGCGGGCGTCACGTCCGCCGTGGGCAGTGCCGGTGCCTGGGCCAGGAGTCCCGAGCGCACCAGGAACTCGCCCACCAGCCGCGACCGTTCGCGATTGGACGCAAGGCCCTCGAACGGGAAGCCCAGCACCAGCACCTGGCCCGCGGGCGCGGTGCCGGACAGGACCGCCGCGCCCAGACCCGCGTTCACGTAGCGGAGCACGTCCGTCCCCGGCGTCGTGGGCAGCAGGACGTCCGTCACCCCCACGGGGTAGGCCTCGAGCGTCCCGTCGTCCAGCGGCGTGGCCGGCAGGTCGCGGAGGATGCCGCCCGTGAAGCCCTCCACCCGGCCCAGGACCGAGCCGACGCCGAAGGACGCCCGGAGGATGTCCGCGAGGAACGCCTTGTCCTCCGCGCTGCCCTGCGACAGCGCGAACACCGTGCGGCTGCCCGACAGCAGGAGGTTTCCGCCGCCGGTGACGAACGCGCGCAGGGTGTCCTGCTCCGTGCGCGTCAGGCCCGCGCCCCCCACCCCGCCGCGCCCGGTGGACCAGTCCACCAGCCGGTAGCCCGTGGGCGACACCAGCCCCGCCGCCACCGCGTTGCCCGTTGCGCTGTCGAAGGCCACCGCCGCCTGCGCGAACGCCGCGCCGTGCTGGCGCAGGTAGCTGCCGTCGTTCATCGCCTCCAGGTAGACGCGCAGCGGCGCCTCCAGGTCGTACGGCGTCTCCAGCTCCTCGCCGCACGCGACCGTCGCGTCCAGCCGCTCGTACGCGTTCACCAGCAGCACCGGCGGCGTGTCTCCCACGCGCACGCCCACCGTGGCGGACGGGAAGGACTCACCGCCCGCGTTCACCGCGGCGACGCGGAAGTAGCGCAGCGTACCGGCCGCCAGGCTGACGGTGGCCGACGTGCCCTGGACTTCCGTGCCCTCGTCCCAGCCGAAGCCGTCCGCGCTCTGGTAGAGCCGGTAGCCCGTGGGCGCGTCGCGGCCCTCCTCCAGGGCGACCTGCGGGGGCGCCGTCCACTTCACCTCCACCGCGCCCGTCGTCGCGTTGCGCGCGGCCACCGCACCCGGCGTCTCCGGCGGCAGGTGCACCGCCGCGCCGTCCCGGGTCGCGAAGTACTTGATCAACCCCTGCACGATGGCGCGCGCGGCCACGTGGCGGAAGCGGGCCTCCTTGAGGTTCCCCGCGTCCGTCGTGTTGTCGTGATACGCCATCTCCAGGAGCACGGCGGGCGTCTCCGGGTTGTGCGTGGGGTTCACCTCGCCCAGGTTCCCCGAGCGCAGGCCGCGCACGCGCCAGGCCGGATCCACCTCGCGCTTGAGGTCCGTGTCAATCTGCGCCAGGAGCGCCCGGCCCAGCACGTCGCTGCCCGCCACGCCCGTGAAGTTGAGCGTGCCGTCCACCGGGTGCGGCCCGTAGACGTAGGCCTCCGTGCCCCGCACCGTGCCGGTCGTGCCCGCGTTGGTGTGCCACGCGACGTAGACGGCGTCCTCGCCCTCCTCGTGCAGCCACGCGGCGAAGCGCGGCCGGGACGTCACGTCCGCGTTGCGCTCGTTGGACAGGGCGTTGCCCCCCGACGGCGCGTACACGCTGAAGGGCGCCCCGCTGTACTGCACGTGGTAGCGCCCGCTCTCCTCGAAGCGCGGACGCAAGAGCGGTCCCTGCGCCGCGTCACCCAGCAGGCCGCGTCCACCGCCCAGCCGCACCGCGTCCACGGACAGCGTCGCGCCCGTGCCCTGCGCCGAATCGTTCTCCAGCACCACCGCACCCGACTCCGGATGCTTGCCCGCCTTGAAGTAGAAGCGTCCCAGCAGCACCCACGTGCCGCCGTGGCGCTGCTGGTTCACGCGGAAGTGGCTCTCGCCGCCCGTGTGCTTCACCACGTAGTGCGCGTCCGTCGCACGCGTGGGGTCGGAGCCGTAGGAGACGTAGACGTTGTAGGCCGCGTCCGCGGGCACGTCCGGGGTCCACGTCGCCCTCGCGCTGGAGGTGGCCGCCGTGTCCAGCGTGCGCGTGGTGCCCAGGGTGAAGGGCTCCACGTTGTTGCCCATGGGCACGGGCGGCGGGGCCCAGCCCTTCTGCGCGGAGGCGTGGAAGCGCGCGCTGTCCCCGCCCTCCACGTAGCCCGTGCCGCCGTTGTCCACCGTGGCAAGCAGCGGGTTCAGGTCCGACTCGCGCACCGTCACCACCGTGGCGCCCGCCGCCATCAACTGGGGCTGCAACTCCTGCGACACCACCTCCGCGGAGATGAAGTCCTCCACCACGCCCCAGGTGTTGGGCCGCTGCGTCGCCCAGCGCTTCAGCTTGTCGTCGCGATAGAAGCCGTGGCCCGGGCTCAGGTAGATGACCTTGCCGGACAGCGCACCGTCACCCCGTCGCGTCTGCGGCACGCCCGCTGACTTCACGTTGGACTTCCCGGCGCGGACCTCACGGCGCACCACCGCGGGCGCGTCCGGCGACAGGCGGCGCTGCTCGTGGGCCCGGGGGGCCGGAGCTGGCAGGTATTGAACACCCGGAGGCTCCAGCCCCAGGTCGTCTCCCTCGAAGGCTTCAGGGGTGTCCTGCGCTTGAGCGAGGACGGAGGTGAACAGCAGGGTCAGCGCCAGCGTGCGCGACCAGGACGGAAGGAACGTTCGCATCACGCGGCCGACCTTACCCGTTCACTCCCCCGCTTCAATCGGACCTGTGGGTGCTAGCCTGCCCACCCCTTCACCTTCCGATGACCGTTCCTGCACCCTCCCGTCCCCAGTTTCCCTCCCGCCGCAGCAACGGGCTGTTCGCCTCGTTCGGACATGCGTGGGCGGGCCTCATCCACACCGTGGCCTGGCAGCGCAACATGCGCATCCACCTCATCTCCGGCGTGCTGGTGGGGCTGGTGGGCAGCGGCATCCCGCTGGGGCTCGCGGAGAAGGTGACGCTCATCTTCTGCGTGCTGCTCATCTTCTTCGCCGAAATCCTCAACAGCGCGCTGGAGCAGCTGGTGGACCTGGCCGTGCAGCAGTTCGATGAGAAGGCCCGGCTCACCAAGGACGCAGCGGCCGCGGGCGTGCTCGTGCTCGCGGGCGGCACCGTCGTCATCTTCGCCGCCATCCTGATCAACTACTGGGAGACGGTGCGCACCAGCACCGACGCCATCTTCCGGCAGGTCGCGCTGGGCCTGCCGCTGGCCGGCTGCGCCACGGTGCTGGTGCTGCCCCAGCCCCGGCCCGCCGCCGTGGACGTGCTCGCGTTCCTGCTGGCCATGGGGCTGCTCGCGCTGACGGCGCCCACCTCCGCGAGCCTCGTCTTCACCGCGCTCACCGCCGCGCTGCTCGTCATCGCCGCCGCGGCCGCCCGCGAGCGCAGGCGACATCCGCAGCCCTGAAGGGCCGGAGCTCGACGCCACTTTGTAGGGTTTGCCCCCGCCACCTCGCGGGTGGGGCGCCCGGAGCCAGTCCGGAGCCCGCACACCCGCGGAGGGTTGATGCCGTGGATTCTAAAGGGCTACGCGCGCTGCTGAAAGCCCGCCCCGGCGTCCGAGGCCGGGGTCGTCTGGGCGACGGCGGCGGCCGCCTTGTCGCCTTCCTTCAGGTCGGTCGTCACGAGCTCCAGCAACTCCGTGGCGATGCCGATGACCTGGTGCGGCGTGTAACCGCTTGCGCGCAGCTGGTTGAAAAACGTGCGCGCGAGGATGCGGGTGCCCTTCTGGTCGGTGCTCACGGGAATTGCCTCCGGATTCGGCGCCGCGTGCTGGGCGCCACGTCTGCTTGGGAGTCCGGTCTTCAACCTCCGTGCCAGTCGTTCTCTTCCAAACGGATTCTTCAGCGTTCCTCAGGGGTTAAAGCCCGGAACTTGACGGCACGGAACGTGGAAGGTGCGAAGGGGCTTACGCACCCGGATGTCCTACCCGCCCGGAGGCCGGCGCCGGGTGCATCAGCGGGTACGCACCCACCCCAGGCCCCGCCAAAGGCGGTCCCGTCTTTTCAAGTGCTTGCATTCCCTCCGGGGGGTGGAGCACATACGCGCCCCCATCGAGGAGTCAGAACACAATGGCGTACCGGGTGAACAACATCGGGCTGTGGCTGGACGAGCCGGAGGAGCTGCTCGGCCAGCGCGCCGCGGAGAAGCTGGGCGTCACCCGGAGTGACCTCGCCTCCGTGCGGGTGGTGCGCTCGGTGCTGGATGCGCGCAAGAAGGGCAGCCCGCGTTACATCTACACGCTGGAGGTGGAGCTGGCCCCGGGCCGCAAGGCGCCCCGGCTGCCCCCGGACGTGAGCGAGGCCCCGCCCGCGCCGGAGCTGCCGCCGCGCGTGAAGGAGCCGGAGAAGCTGCCGCTCATCATCGGCACCGGACCCGCGGGGTTGTTCTGCGCGCTGGGCCTGCTGGAGCGCGGCGTGCGCAGCATCCTGCTGGAGCGCGGCAAGGAGGTCGTCACGCGCCGCAAGGACGTGGCGAAGCTCATGCGCGACGGGTCGCTGGACCGCGAGAGCAACATGAACTTCGGCGAGGGCGGCGCCGGCGCGTACACGGACGGCAAGCTGTCCACGCGCATCAACCACCCCATGGTGCGCAAGGTGATTGAAGCCTTCGCGAAGTATGGCGCGCCGGATCACATCCTCATCGAGGGCAAGCCGCACATCGGCTCGGACCTGCTGCCGGGCGCCGTGGCGAAGCTGCGCGAGGAGCTCATCGCGGGCGGCTGCCAGGTGTACTTCGAGCAGCGCGTGGAGGACCTGCTCTACCGCGACGGCCGCATCGCGGGCGTGAAGATGGCGGACGGACGCACGCTGGAGAGCGACCGCGTCATCCTGGCGCCGGGCAACTCCGCGCGTGAGCTGTACGAGCGCTTCGCCGCCGACGGCCGCGTGAGCGTCGAGGCCAAGCCCTTCGCGCTGGGCTTCCGCGCGGAGCACCCGCAGGCGCTCATCAACGGCATCCAGTACGGCTCCGCGGCGAAGCACTCGAAGCTGCCGCCCGCGGACTACAAGCTGGCGGAGAACCTGGACGTGGACGGCGAGGTGCGCGGCGTCTACTCGTTCTGCATGTGCCCCGGCGGCATCGTGGTGCCCACGCCCACGGAAGAGGGGCTGCAGTGCACCAACGGCATGAGCAACTCGCGGCGCAACGCGAAGTACGCCAACGCGGGCATCGTCGTGTCGGTGTCCGTCGCGGACTTCGCGCGCGAGGGCTTCCACGGGCCGCTGGCGGGCCTGGAGTTCCAGCGGCACTGGGAGTCGGAGGCGTACAAGCTGGGCGGTGGCCGCTTCTATGCGCCCGCGCAGACCATCCCGGACTACCTGGCCGGCCGCGTGAAGAAGGACCCGGGCGACACCAGCTACCGCCCGGGCCTGGCGCACACGGACCTGAACAAGCTCTTCCCGGAGCGGCTGACCCAGTCCATCAAGGCGGCGCTGCGCACCTTCGACCGGAAGATGAAGGGCTTCATCAGCGACGAGGGGAAGCTCATCGGCATCGAGAGCCGGACGTCCTCGCCGGTGCGCATCACCCGGGGTGACGACCTGCAGTCCGTGTCCATGCGCGGCCTGTACCCGGTGGGCGAGGGCTGCGGCTACGCGGGGGGGATCGTGTCCTCCGCCATTGATGGACTGCGCGCCGCTGAGCAGATTGCCACCGAGCTGGCTTGAGGTCCCCTCCCCTTCCGGGCGAGGGTGACCTGGGAGGGATGGACCCATGGCGTATCGCGTGCGCACCCCGGATGGTGAGCTGATGTTCCCCTCGCTGGGCGACATCGAGCGCGCCTACGTGCAGGGGCTGGTGGACCCGGACGACGAGGTGCGCGAGGACGGCGCGGAGAAGTGGCGCAAGGCGTCCTCGCTGCCGGTGCTCGCCCGGGCGAAGCCCCAGGCCGGGGGCACGACCAGGCGTGCCCAGACGCTCACGGTGGTGGGCGCGGTGGCGGTGGGCCTGCTCGCGCTGGTGCTGCTGTTCACCGGCACGAGCTGGAACGTCCGGATCATGGGCATCGCGCTGGCCCTGGTGGTCAGCGGACTGCTCACGCGGGTGACCTTCAAGGCCTACAAGCGGCCACCGCCGGTCATGTAGCGACGCTCCCTCCCCTGCCCTCCAGGGCAGCGGCACGGCCCTCGCCGCCAGCAGGCCCCACACGGCCCATGTTTGGTGGGAGGCACCCCGCGACGGGTGCCGTCCATCGCGCTGGAGGAGGACCGCACCTTGCTCAGCACCTACCTGTCCCGAGAAGCCGCTCGCAAGCTTCGCCATGGCGCGCCCTGGCTGCGCCGCGAGGACATCGTCTCCATCGAGGGTGAGCCGCAGCCGGGCACGCCCATGCAGCTCAAGGACGAGGACGGGCAGCTGTTGGGCCTGGGGGACGTGGACCTCCAGGCCTCCTACGCCGTGCGCCGCCTGGGCCTGCCGGACGAGTCCGTCGAAGGGCTCATCCCCCGCCACGTGCGCCACGCCTTCGAGCGGCGCGGCCGGCTGGTGGACGACCCGCGCTTCTGCCGCATCGTCAACGACGACGGGGACGGGCTGCCGGGCCTCATCGTGGACCGGTATGATCAGCACTTCGTCGTCCAGACGCTGACCCGCTCCATGGACGCGCGGCAGGAGGAGATCACCCGCACGCTGGGAGAGGTGACCGGGGCGGCCTCCGTGCTGCTGCGCAACGACACGCTCCGGCGCAAGGCCCTGGGCCTGCCCGCGCAGCGCCCGCACGTGATGTACGGCACGCCGCCGCGCTGGTGCCGCCTGCTGGAGATGGGCGCGCGCTTCACCGTGGACCTCACCTACGGCAAGGGCACGGGCTACGGGTACGACCACCGCGAGCTGCGCCGCTTCCTGGGGCGCACCGGCAACGGGGACCGCGTGCTGGACGTGGCGTGCAACGTGGGCGGCCTCTTCGTCCACGCGGGGCGCCACGGGGCGAAGCAGATATTGGCCTTCGACGGCAACGCGGACGCGGCGGACCTGGCGCGCGAGAACGCGGAGGCCAACGGTCTGCTCGGCCGGGTGACGGTGGAACAGGGCGAGCCGCTGGCCGTGCTCCGGGCCCTCAAGGACACCTTCGACCTGGTGCTGCTGGACACGGTGGGCGTGGCCTCCGAGGAGGACTTCATCGAACAGGTGCGCCTGGGCCTGAGGCGCACCCGCCATGGGGGGCGGCTCCTGGTGGTCGGTTATCACCCACCGCTGGGGCTGGGTTCGTTCACGGAGTGCGTGGCCACGGCCTGCGAGCAGGAGGCGCGCATCGCATTCCGGCTGGTACGGATGGGATTGCCTCCGGACCACCCGGCGCCGGTCGGCTCCCCGGGGGCCGAGTACCTGGAGGCGGTGGCGCTGGAGGTGAGCTGAGCGCGTGTTGTTTCGCCCTCGACGGGCCTCCTCGGTGTTAGTGTCCGCGCCGCGATGACAACCGAAAACGAGTCCCAGGCCGCGACCACTTCCACCCCGGAGGCTTCCGTCGAGACCGTCCGCAAGGTGTACGCGGCGGACCTGCGCGAGAAGGACCGCGTCAACACCGTCTTCCGCGTCACCAAGAAGGAGAAGGTGAACGCGCGCAGCGGCAAGGTGTTCCTGTCGCTGTCCCTGGCCGACAAGAGCGGCACGGTGGACGCGCGCGTGTTCGACAAGGTGGACGCGCTCGAACCCGTCTTCCAGAACGGTGACTACGTCCTCGTGCAGGGCAGCGTCATCGTCTTCCACGGCCGCACCCAGGTCGTCGTGGAGGCCGTGGAGCGGCTGGATCCGGAACCGCTCGACCCCAAGGAGTTCGAGCCGCCCCCCGCCCCGCCCGCCGAGGCGAAGGCCAACGAGTCCAAGTCCGGCGACGGCAAGCCCGCGGCCGAGGCGAAGTCCAACGAGTCCAAGGCTGGCGAAGCGAAGTCCGGCGACGCGAAGTCCGGCGACGGCAAGCCCGAGCGCAACGAGGGCGGCGGTGGACCGCGCGCGGTGGGGCAGATCCGCGAGCTCATCACCGAGCGCGTCAACGACCCGTTCGTGAAGCAGCTGTTGCTCGCCTTCCTGGACGACGCGCAGGTGTCCACGGCGCTGCCGGTGGCCCCCGCGGCCAAGGGCGTGCACCACGCGTGGCGCGGCGGTCTGGCCGAGCACGTCCTGTCGGTGATGCGCCTGACGCTGCGCGTGTCGGACCACTACCCCATGGCGGACCGTGACCTGCTGCTGGCCGGCGCGTTCCTGCACGACGTGATGAAGGGCGGCGACGGCGCGTCCGACAAGGGCTTCGACACCTCCGACGAGGGCCGGCTGGTGGGCCACGCGGTGCTGGCGGCGCAGAAGATCCGCGAGAAGACCCTGGGCATCCCGGGCTTCCCGCCGCTCCTGGAGCAGCACCTGACGCACCTGGCGATCTCCCAGCAGGGCGCGTCCGGCGCTCCCGGCGCGAAGGTGCCGGTGACGCTGGAGGCGCAGATCGTCGACACGCTCAGCTCGCTCGACGCGCGCATCTCCGCGTGGGTGGAGGCCATGCAGCGCGATCCGAACGAGCGCTGGACGGATCACCTGCGCGCGTACGACCGCTCGCTCTGGAAGGGCTTCGTGCCCACCGGCCGCGGCCGGGCCCCGGTGGAGGGCGGCCGTCGCAAGCACCGCGAGGAGAAGCGCAAGGCGCGCGCCGACAAGGGCCCGCCCGCGCAGTCCGGCGAGGGCTCTTCCGCCCCCGCCACCCAGGAGGCCCGTCCGGAGCGTCCGCCGCGGCCCCCGCGCGAGCCCCGCGCCGAGCGTCCGCCGCGCGAGGACCGTCCGCCCCGCGAGGACCGCGGCCCCCGCGAGGAGCGCCCGCCGCGTCCGCCGCGCGAGGACCGTCCGCCGCGCGACCCCAAGAGCCTGCCCGGCGAGCTGACCTTCAAGCCGTTCAGCGCGCTGGCGCCGTCCGCGCCCGCGAAGTCCGGTGGTGAGGGTGGTGGCTCCTCGGAGGGCTGAAGTCCATGGCGAAGCGGCTGGGAGAGCGGTTGATTGAGGCCGGCCTCGTGACCCCCGGGGCCGTGGAGCAGGGTCTGGAGCACCAGAAGATCACCGGCCACAAGCTGGGGGACTGTCTGGTGGAGCTGGGCCTGCTCCAGGAGGCCGCGCTGCTGCGGCTCCTGGCCAACGAGTTCCAGACCCGCTTCGTCACCGCGGACAAGCTGGCCAAGGCGCGCATCGACACGAAGGTGCTGGACAAGCTGCCGGTGCGGCTGGCGGAAGCGCAGAACGTGCTCCCGCTGGCCATCGATCCGGAGCGCAAGCTGCTGTCGGTGGTGGCCGCCGAGCCGCAGAACAAGTCACTGCTCGACGAGATTGCCCTCGTCACCGGCATGTCGGAGGTCTACGCGTACATCGGCCTGCGCAGCGCCATCTCCGCGGCCATCCGCAAGCACTACTACGGCGACCCCACGGCGTTCACCACGCTGCTGGAGGGCCCCAGCGCTGGCAACGGCCCCCGCCGTCCGGACATGCCCTCCCACACGCACGTGGGCACGGAGCCGGGGCGCAGCGCCACCTCCGTGGGCAGGAGCCCCACCAGCCGGAGCATGCGGCTGGAGACGGACGCGCGGATGCGGCTGCGCGCCGGCAGCGGCACCAACGTGGCGCGCGTCTCCACGCAGCGGCGCGAACCCGGCGGCCCGCGCGGGCTCATCAGCGACACGGACTACGTGGAGACGCTGAGCCTGATGGTGGGCCTGCTGGAACAGGACCGGCCCCGGCATCGGGGACACTCCGCGCAGCTGGCGCGGCAGGCGGGCATCGTCGGCCAGCGCATGGGCATGCCCCACAAGGAGCTGGCGGCGCTGTCCATCGCCGCGTACCTGCACGACCTGGGCAAGCCGCCGGAGCGGCACTACTCGCTGGCGAGCAACGCGGCCAACGCCGAATGGAAGGCCCAGGCGAAGGCGTGCTGCCGCGCGCCCACGAAGCTCTTCGAAACGGTGCACCTGCCCGCGCAGGTGAACACCATCCTCGCGCAGCTGTACGAGGCCTGGGACGGCTCCGGCACGCCCCAGGGCGCCAAGGGCGAGGACATCACCCTGGGCGCGCGCATCCTGGCGGCGGTGGACAGCTTCCTGGAGCTGACCAAGAACCCGGGCAACGCGCACGGCCGCGTCTTCACGAAGCAGCAGGCGCTGGAGCACCTCAAGCAGCACGCGGGCGTGCTCTACGACCCGGTGGTGGCGGACATCGTCGGTCAGCTCCAGAGCGGGGCGCTGCTGGTGCACCGGCTGGCCAGCGAGGGCCGGCAGGTGCTCATCGCGGAGCCGGACGAGGCCACGCGCGGCGAGCTGCTGGAGGCGGTGCTCAAGCAGGAGCTGGTGGCGCACGCGCTGTCCACGCTGGACGGCGCGCTGGACGGCCTGGCGCGGCAGGACTGCGACGTGCTGGTGGTGAGTCTGCGGCTGGGCCAGCAGGAGGTGATGGACCTGCTGGAGGCCGTGCGCGCCACGCCGGAGAGCGCGGGCCTGCCCATCGCCGTCGTCGGCGAGCCGGATGCCCAGGCGCGCGAGCGGCTGCTCATGGCGGGCGCGACGGCGGTGCTGTCCCCCAGCGACAAGGCGGAGGTGGCCCGCTCGGTGCTGTCCCTCTTCCAGGACCGCGTGCAGCACAACGGCCCGGGCCGGGTGGTGCGCGGCAGCTTCGACGAGCTGCCCCCGAAGGAGCTGTTGCGCACGCTGGGTGGCGGCAAGAAGAGCGGGAAGCTCCAGCTGCGGCACCACACGCTGGAGGGCTCGCTGTACCTGGAGCGCGGGCGCGTGGTGCACGCGGCGTTCGGCGGCCACGCGGGAGAGCCCGCGCTGCAGGCCCTGCTGAAGATGAAGCAGGCGGACTTCGTCTACGACCCGGACGCGCTGCTCCTGGACATGCCGCAGCTGGACCAGGACCTGGAGGCCCTGGCCAACGCGCTCACGCCAGGGTGAGGTTGAAGAGGCGGGCCGCGTTCGCGGTGGTGACGCGGGCCACCTCTTCCAGCGACACGCCCTTCAGCTCCGCCACCTTCTTCGCCGTCTCCAGCACGTGCGCGGGCTCGTTCTTGCGGCCGCGGTGGGGCACGGGCGCGAGGAAGGGGCTGTCCGTCTCCACCATCAGGCGCTCCAGCGGCGCGAAGCGCACCGCTTCCTGGAGGGCCTCCGTCTTCTTGTACGTCACCACGCCCGACAGCGAGATGTAGAAGCCCCGGTCCAGGTACCTGCGGGCCGCGGCCGTGTCGCCGGTGAAGCAGTGGATGACGCCGTTCGTGACCTCCTCCGCCGCCAGGGCCGCCTCGCAGTCGTCATGCGCGTCGCGCACGTGCACCACCAGCGGCTTGGCCAGGCGCTTCGCGAGCGCGCACTGCCGCCGGAAGACGGTGGCCTGCACCTCGCGCGGCGAGTGGTCGTAGTAGTAGTCCAGCCCGGCCTCGCCCACGGCGCGCAGCTCAGGGCGCGCGCAGGTGCGCTCCAGCATCTCGAAGTCGGCTTCGGTGGCGCGGGCGGCCTCGTGCGGGTGGATGCCCAGCGTGGGCGACAGGAAGTCCGGGTGCCGGGCGGCGACCTCCAGCGCGTGGCCCCAGTCTCCGGGGCCGTGGAACTGCCCCACCAGCACCGCGTGCACCAGCCCCGCCGCGCGGGCGCGCTCCAGCACCGGCGCCACGTCCGCGTAGTCCTTCGGCTCCAGGTGGCAGTGCGCATCAACCAGTTTCATGGGCTCTCCCGAAACAGCTCTTCCAATTCCGTGCGTGCCTCTTCCGAGGCGAAGGTGGGCACGGCGGCGCGCAGGCGCTCCACCCCCTCCGCCACGCCCAGCCGCCAGACGCCGTCCGCCGCGTCCAGCCGGTCGTCCTCCGGCGCGCTCCGGTCCTCCAGCACGGCGAGCAGCCAGGGCAGCGCCCGGGCATCCCCCAACCGCCCCAGCCCGCGCGCGGCGGCGCCCCGGCACGGGTCCTTCGCGTCCGCGAGGATGTCCTTCAGCCGCTCCAGCGCGCCGGGGACCTTCAGCTCGCCGCACAGCTCCACCGCGAGCGCCCGGTCCGCGCTCCACTTCTTGCGCGTGCGCTGCATCAGCCAGTCCGCGCCCTCCGGGTCTCCCAGCTTCAGCAGCACGCCCGCGGCCTGCGTCTTGTCGAACGCGGGGAGCAGCCACTTGCCGAAGAGGCGCTTCACCGCCGGCAGCGCGCGCGCGTCCTCCAGCTCCGCCAGCGCCCCCAGCGCCCGGAAGCGCAGCGTGTCCACGTCCAGCGCGGCCACGAGGATGTCCAGGCCCGCCGGGTGCTTGAGGGAGGCGATGCCTCGCGCGGCCTCGAAGCGGACCTCGGGGGTCGGGTCCTCCAGCATCCCGGCCAGGGCCCCGCGCGCGTGCGGCAGCGCCAGGTCCGCCAGCCGCCCGGTGGCCTCCAGGCGCACGCGGGTGTCCTCGTCGCGCAGCCGGGGCAGGAGCATGTCCGGCAGCTGCTCCGGCGGCAGGATGACGGACGCGAGGCTCACGCCCGAGCGGCGCACCTCCGGCTGCGCGTCCCCGAGCAGGCGCACCAGCACGTCCGCGAACTCCTCGGCGTGCGCGGACTCCTCGGAGGCCAGCTGGAACAGCAGGTCCGCCGCCTCCGCCCGGCTCGCCGGACGCTTCTCACGCTCCAGGGTCAACAGGGCGCGGTCCCGCTCGGCTCGCCAGTCCGCCACGTCTCGTCACCTCGCTCGCCGGGTGGCGGCAGTGCCACCCGGCGTGTCCTTGATGCCACCGCCAGACATTGAGTCTGGCGCTACTTCACGTCGGCGCCGGGCGGCACGTCGCCCGGCTCCAGCAGGGACAGGTCCTTGCCACCCGAGCCCGCCGTCAGGAGCATGCCGCGCGACTCGATGCCCTTGAGCTTGCGCGGCTTGAGGTTCGCCACCACCACCACGCGCCGGCCCGCCAGCGCCTCCGGAGCCGGGTACGCCTCCGCGATGCCGGACACGATGGTGCGCGGCGTGCCCTCGCCCAGGTCCACGTCCAGCTTGAGCAGCTTGTCCGCGTTCTTCACCTTCTCCGCGGCCACGATGCGCCCCGCCTTCAGCACCACCTTGGCGAAGTCCGCGTACTCGATGTCGGCCGCGGGCGCGCCTTCCGCCGCCCCCGCGCCAGGGGAGGCCTGCGTCGTGGGTGCCGCTTCGGGAGTCTTCGCTTCCACGGGCTTCTTCTCCGTCTTCTTGTCCTTGCCACCGGCCTTCGCGGGCTCGGCGGCCGGCGTCCCCGCGGGGACCTTGATGATGGCGTTGACGCGCTCCTCCTCCAGCCGGGGCAGCAGCGGCTCCGGCGTGCCCAGCGGACGGGTGCGGTCCAGCAGCGGGTACTTCGCGGTGGCCAGCGCCTGGAACGTCAGCGGCTCCGCCCCCAGCTGCGCGAACAGCTTCTCCGACACGCGCGGCGTCACCGGCGCCAGCAGCGCGCCCACCAGGTAGGCCACGTCCGCCGCGTCCGACAGGTCCGCGCGCGCGGCCTCCACGTCCTTCTTCACCAGCGCCCACGGCGCGGCCGTCTGCAGGAACGCGTTCGCGGTGGAGGCGATCTCCGTGATGACCTTGATGGCGTTGCGGTACTCCAGCTTCTCGAACGCCTCGCGCACCTCCGGCACGCGCGCCAGCGCGTCCTCCACCAGCTTGCGCCCCGCCCCTTCCGCGCGGCCCGGCGCGAGCTTCTTCTCCAGCGGCCCGGCCAGGAGCGACAGCGCGCGGTTGGCCAGGTTGCCCACGTTGTTGACGAGCTCGCCGTTCACCCGCAGGCGGAAGTCCTTGAGGTTGAGGTCCAGGTCCTCCACGCCCGCGCCCAGGTTGGCCGCGTAGAAGTAGCGCAGGTAGCTGGGGTCCAGGAGGTCCAGGTAGTCACGCGCGGCCACCATGGTGCCGCGGCTCTTGCTCATCTTCTCCCCGTTCACCGTCAGGTGCCCGTGGACCTTGATCTCGCTGGGGATGTGGAACCCCGCGACGTTCAGCACCGCGGGCCAGAACAGCGCGTGGAAGTAGACGATGTCCTTGCCGATGAAGTGGACGATGCGCGTGGGCGCGTCCTTGCCCCAGTACGCGAGCGCGTCCGGGAAGCGGCCGGACTCCTTGGCCCACTTCTCTGTCGTGGCGATGTACCCGATGGGCGCGTCCAGCCAGACGTAGAAGAACTTGTCCGTCTCACCCGGAATGGCGAAGCCGAAGTACGGGCCGTCACGGCTGATGTCCCAGTCCGCCAGGCCCTTCTCGAAGAAGCCCTGGAGCTGGGCGGCGAGGCCGGGGTGGATGAAGCCGGGGCGCTTGAGCACTTCCTGGAGGAAGTCCGCGTGGCGCGACAGCTTGAAGAACAGGTGCACGGAGTTGCGGCGCACCGGCGGAGTGCCGCACAGCGCGCACTTCGGCTCGATGAGGTCCGTGGGGTTGTACGTCTTGCCGCACTTCTCACACGCGTCGCCGTACTGATCCGCCGACTTGCAGTTGGGACAGGTGCCGCGGATGAAGCGGTCCGGCAGGAAGCGCTTGTCCTTCTCGCAGTAGGTCTGCTCGATGTCGCGGCGGTCGATGTCGCCCGCGTCCTTCAAGCGCCCGTAGATGAGCTCCGCGTAGTGGCGGTTCTCCGGCGAGTTGGTGGAGTGGAAGTAGTCGAAGCGGACGTCCAGGTCGCGGAAGTCGCGCTGGTGCTCGTCGTGGAAGCGCGCGACGAACTGCTCCGGCGGGATGCCCTGCTTCGCGGCGTTGATTTCAATGGGCGTGCCGTGGGTGTCGTCCGCGCAGAAGTAGACGACGTCCTGGCCGCACGAGCGCAGGAAGCGGACGTAGATGTCCGTCTGGATGTACTCGACGGCGTGGCCGAGGTGGACGGCGCCGTTCGCGTACGGAAGGGCGCTGGTGACGAGGATTCTCTCCGCCATGGGACTCTCCTGAGGGCGGCGGACCATAACCGCTCGGGGGAACGAGGTCATCGCGAACATGCACCCAGGCAGGTGCATGGCACGAAGGTGGATGTTATCGACCAGACGCCATGTGCACCGTGCTCATCCTCCGGAATGTCCATCCCGAGTGGCCGCTGGTCCTCGCCGCCAACCGGGATGAGCTGTACGCGCGCCCGGCCCACGGGCCGAAGGTCCTCTCCGAGTCCCCACGCGTGGTGGGCGGCCAGGACGTGGAGCGCGGCGGCACGTGGATGGGGGTCACCCACGAGGGAGTCGTCGTGGCCCTGACGAACCAGCGCGGCGCCCGGAGCCTGGGCCTGGCCCCCCGCTCCCGGGGCGAGGTGGTGCTCCGGGCCCTGCAGGCGGGCTCGGTGGAGGCCATCGAGCGCTACCTCGGCACCCTGCCCGCCCCGGAGTTCCTGCCCTTCAACCTGCTCTACGGGGACGCCCGAACCCTGCGGGTGGCCTACGCGCGGCCCGGCCACGCCCACCTGCTGCACGAGGACGTCCCGCCCGGCGTCCACGTGCTCCCCAACGACAGCCTGGACAACCTGGCGCTGCCCAAGGTGCGGCGGGCGCACGCGCTGGCCGAAGGCGCGGCGAAGCGCCCGTGGCCGGAGCTGGTGACGGGGCTCCAGGCCGCCCTGGCGGACCATGCCCTGCCGCCCCGGGAGGCCGCGACGGGGGTGCTCGCGGAGAACGACCTGCCCGCGGACTTCCTCCAGCAGCTCCAGGCCCTGTGCATCCACACGGAGGGCTACGGGACGCGCTCGTCCGCCATCGTCGCGCTCGGGCCCGGCCGCGTGGGGCACTACCTGGCCACGGACATCGCCCCCTGTCAGGGCGGCTGGCGGGACGTCACCGGCCTGCTCACGGCGCCCTGAAGAGGCCTGATCCGTCAGTCCAGCCGCGCCCGCATCACCGCGTCGTGGCCCGCGTCGTAGGTGGCCTCGAAGGCGGGGCCCCTCCCGGTGAAGGCCTCTGGCGGGGGCATGGCCACGTCCACGCGGACCTCCCGCACGTCGCAGCCCAGGTCGGAGCGGTAAAAGGCCGGCTCGCCCGTGACGTTGATGGCGATGAGCCTTGCGCCCGGGAACAGCTGACACGCGTCATGGACGGGCGTGGCGGACACGCGGTCCGCGCCCGGATCGATGCGCTCCAGCGATGCGTCCTCGAACAGGAGCGGGTTGGCGGCGCTCGCGGCGACGGCCTCCGACAGCGGGCCGCGCGTCACGGTCACCAGCCGGATGCCGCCGTCCAGGGGCGCCTGGTGGAAGGTGACGAAGGGCACGGGCAGGTCCTCCACCCGCGCGCCCCCGTAGAAGCGCTCCAGCACGTGGGTGAAGCGCTCGTGGCTCAAGCTCGGCACGGACGCCGCGCCGCTCGCCGCGCCCAGCGCTCCCGCCGCCACGGCCGGCCCCAGCGCGCCGCCCGAGAGCAGCACCGCCAGCAGGCCCACGGCCGCGCCCACCGCGCCGCGCGCCGCGGTCGTCTTGCGCGTCTCGTCTTCATAGGCCGCGAAGAAGGCCCGGTAGCGCTGGCGCAGGTTGTCCCCGGGCGCGGACGCATAGAGGCCGCCCACCACCGCGCCCATGCTGTTGCCCACCACGCAGTCGATGGGGACGCCCCGGGCCACCAGCGCATCCAGCGCGCCCAGGTGCGCGAGCCCCTTGGTGCCGCCCACCGACAACACCACGCAGGTGCGTGAAGCCCGCGTGCTCCGGTGGCACGACAGCGCCCCTGAAGCCACCAGCACCAGCAACACCCACCCCAGCCGCCGCCCCATGCGTCCTCCCGTGCGCGAAGTCGGAGGCACCCTACCCCGTTCCCGTGCGGCCGGTCCCCTCGGCCCGCCCGGCCGCCTGGCTCCCGAGGCACGCCCACAAAACACGACCGCCCCCGGGACAGGAGCCCCGGAGGCGGAAGGTGACCTTCACGAGGCCCGGCGTGGACTCACGCCGGACCCGCGCGAGGGACTAGTACGTGGCCTTGAGGGACACGCCGCTGTACGAGGAGTAGCCGCGCAGCATGATGTACATCTTGCCCGACGCGGTCTTCGCCGCCGCGCTGCACGACTCGTTGTTGCCGGACAGGTACGGACGGCAGTCGTAGGACGAGGTCGTCGGGGCGGAACCGAACTTGATGTACATGTCCGCGTCGCCCGTGCCGCCGCTCATGACGTAGCTGGACGCCTTCGCGGCCGGCAGGTCGATGCAGTACATCGTGTTGGAGCTGGTCGCGCCGGACAGGCCCGTCTTCGCGACGCCGTTGGTCAGCGCGATGCAGGTGGTCGGCTGGGTCGTGCCACCCACGCCCACCGCTTCCCAGGCGGCCGTCACGGCAGCTTGCGTGGCGGCGTCATAGCCCAGCGCCGCGGCGGCCTGGACGGTCCAGGTCTTCGCCTGCGCGAACGTGGTGCTCGCCGTGAAGAGGTTGGTGTTGGCGTAGTACCAGATGCGGGCGGCCTTCTCGACGCCGATGGCCGGCACGTTGATGGTGCTGCGGCCGCGCGGGTGCACGCCACCCTTGGAGAGCAGCGCGAACGCCAGGTTCGGCACGCCGGAGCTGTAGTGCACGTCCGTGCTGGACGTGACGTTGGCCGCCCAGTCCTTGGACACGCCGTCCTTCGCCGGGTCGTCCATGTAGCGCAGGGCGTCGTTCGCCGTGCCCGGCGTCCAGACGTCCTCGCCCACCATCCAGATGGCCGCCGCGGTGCTCCAGCTGTTGACGCGGCTCTCGCAGATGGCGCCGAAGGTGTCGGACATCGCCTCGTTGAGGCCGCCGGACTGACCGGAGTACGTGAGGTTGGACTCGTTCTCCGTCACCGCGTGGGTCAGCTCGTGGACGGTGACGTCCGCGTCCTTGCCCAGCTCGATGGAGTTCACGCCGTCGCCGTCGCCGTACACCATCTGGGTGCCGTCCCAGTAGGCGTTCACGTAGTTGGTGCTGTAGTGCACCGTGCTGATGAGCGCCGTGCCCGCGTTGTTCAGCGAGTCGCGGTTGAACAGCACCTTGTAACAGTCGTAGGTGTAGCCCAGCATGTTGTAGTTGGTGTCGACGTGCGAGTCACCGGTGGCCGCGCCGCCCTCGCTGCGCTTGAGCGTGCCCGGGGTGCTGGTGCCGTTGTTCGCGCTGTAGACCTTGCGGTTGAGCGCCGTGTGGATCTCCGGCACGCGCAGCAGCGTGGCGCCGGTGTTCGCGTCCACATAGACGCGGTCGCGCAGCGGCATGAGCGAGCTCTCGCCCGTGACCTTCACCTCGTAGGCCAGGTGCAGGCGCCCGTCCTGCTCGGACTTCACGTACACCAGGCGCGCGCCGTCCGCGGCCAGGCGCGTGCCCTGCGTGTCGCGCAGCGCCGCCGTCTTGGCCGCCTCCGCGGCGACCACCGGACGCGCGGACAGGGAGCCACCGGAGCGGGCGGAGCCGTTCGCGCCATAGATGGCGCCGGAGCGGTCCACGTGCACCACCAGTTCCTCGCCCACCACCGGCAGACCGTTCAGCGTCTGCGCGTAGCGGATGTGCGACGTGCCCTGCTCGTCCACGGAGATGCGGCGGACCTGGAGGTCCGAGGCGCTCAGGCGGAACAGCGAGGCGATGGAGGGCAGCGACCCGGCGATGGCCGTGTGCACGTCCGCGGCGGCGAAGCCCGTCAGGGGACGATCCGCCTGGCCCAGGCGGCCCTGGATGGTGTGCGGCGTCCCATCCTCGTTGCTGCCGACAATCTGGGCGCCCGGAATCACGCTCAGGGCGTTCTGCACTTCGGCGACTTCATCCGGCTTCTGCTGACCGTCCTGCGTGTTGGAGTCCATCTCACCGACGCCGCAAGCGACGAGGGGGAAGGCCAGCAGGGCTGAAACGAAACGGGTGCGAACCAAGGTACTGCCTCCTGCCCGGCGCAAAGGGGGTGGTCGCCGGGGCAGCGCTCCTTTCAGCATTCTTCAGGCCAACTCATTAAGCCCGCGAAATACCTTGTAGTAATGGAACCCGCAGAAAAGCGGCTGGCACATCAGCGCCCAGTTCATCTTCTGTAATGTGGAAGCTGTCGTTACACGTCTGGCACAAGCACCCGTTCTGACTGGGGATTCCGTCGCTCGCGGGCCCCTGTCCTGAACGGTGACAGTTTACGCCGGGTGTGTCCTCTATTCAGGCAATCCCAGGTTGGCGGCTTTTTCTTGGTGAGCAAAACAAGACCGCGAATTCGCGCGGCGTGCGTCAGCGCCACACGCCGAGCAGCACCCGCGCGCGGCCGTCCATGGGGAGCTCGGCTTCCTCCACCGTGGTGAAGCCGGCGTCGCGGGCCACGTCGGCCAGGTGCCGCATCCACGGTTTGTAGGGCATCCCATTGTCGGAGCAGCAAGGGACGACGGCGAAGCCCAGCCCGTGGCGCGCGGCGTACTCGATGATGATCCGCGTGGCGCCGTCCGGGTGCATGCCCACGACGAGCTCCGCCTCGCACGGCTCCTCCAGCGTGAAGGGCCGCTGGGCGTAGCGCACGGGCAGGTGCTTGTGGCGCAGGTCGAAGGTGGTGACGGTGCGCCCGCGCTGGGTGAGGGACTCGTTCAGCTTCCCCATCCCGCCAGCGACGTCATAGACGCGTTGGGCCTGGGGAAAGCGCGTGACGAGCAGGTCCGCGAAGAGGTCGAAGCGTCGCTTGTCCGCCATGGCGGCTCCTTCAGCCCGGGCCTCTTCAGGCGCGGGTGCACACCGTCCACAACAGCCGTTCGATGACGAGCTTCCCGCTGGCGGAGGACTTCAGGGCCAGGTCCGCGTCCGCGCACGCCACCAGGGCGTTGAGCAGCTCGCGGCGCTCGTAGCGCGCGGCGGCCTGCATGCCGAACGCGAGCGCCCATGCGTTGGGCAGCTTGCGCTTGGTGCCCTTCAGCTCCAGCTCCAGCTTCGGGAGGATGCGCGCCTCCACGTCACGGCCGGTGCGCGGGGGCTGGCCTCCGGCGTACTTCTCCAGCCAGGCGTGGTTCTCCAGCAGCGAGCGGACGATGGACGCCACCGCGCCCAGCAACTGCAGCGCGTGCGTGCCCTGCCCCATCGCGTCCTCGGCGTAGGAGAGCGCGTCTCGCAGCTCGCGCTTCTGGAGCGCCTCCGTCAGCTCGAAGAACTCCTCCTCGCGCGCGTGGTGCACCAGCAGCGCCACGTGCTGGGCCTCGATGGTGGGCCCCTCCGAGTACACGGCCAGCTTCTCCAGCTCCGACTGGAGCAGCCGGATGTTGCCGCCGATGCGCTCCTTCAGTCCCTCCAGCGCGCCCGGCCCCAGCTTCTTCTTGAAGGGGACGAGGAACTCCTTGGCGATCTCGCTGAGGTCCAGGTCCTTGTGGCGCGCGGCCACCTTGCGCTCGAAGAGGCGGCCCTTGTCCTGCGCGAACTTGAGCAGCGGGCTGCGCGAGTCCACGTCCGTGGCCGCCAGCACCAGCGCGTGTCCCGGCGGCACGCCCTTCTGGAGCAGCTCCAGCAGCGCGGACGCGTCCCCTTCCGGCGCGCTGATGCGCTCGTCCCGGCAGAAGGCCGCCGCCTCCTGGAGGAAGGCCAGGTCGGCCTCCGCCAGGTCCACGTTCAGCTCGTCCTTCCACTGCTCCACCGTGGGTGCGCCGGGCGTGCGGGGGTCCAGCTGATCCACGCCCCAGCCCGCGCGGCCCGCCAGCGCCAGCAGCCGCCGGGCGCCCTCCTTGCGCTTGCCCGCCTTCCACGCGTCGCGCGCCTTGGCCAGCGCGTCGCCCTTGCCCTTCTTGGGCGCGAGGAACTCCGGGTCGCGCACCAGCACCACCTTGCGCCCGGGGAACAGCGGCATCGTGGCCAGCTCCTGCGCCACCTCGCGCGGGGAGGCCGCGTCCAGCACCACGAGGTTGAGCCCCATGGCCGCGTCCGGCACCAGCGTCTTCACCAGCTCGTCGGCGCCCTTGCGGACCAGGAACTCCTCGCCCCACAGGAGGTACAGCGGCCACACCTTGCCGCCCTTCACCTCCGCCAGCACCTCGTCCATGTCCGCGCTCATCGGCCCTCCACGCACAGTTCGATGAGCAGCCGCTCCAGTTGAAGCCGGGGCGCGCCGTTGCGCGAGCCGATGGCCGTGCGCGCGGACTCCAGCAGCGTGTGCCGCCGGTGCAGCTGCGCCTCCGACGTGCGCTTCGCCGCGGCTTCCGCCAGGGCCTTCAGGTCCCGGTTCGCCATCGCGTCCCCGGCCCCCGCCTTCGCGAGCGACACGTCCCGCGTCCACAGGATGAGCAGCTCCAGCGCCGTGTCCGCGTCCTCGCGCGAGCCGCCGTGGGCCTCCGCGAAGCGCAGCAGGGCCGGGATGTCGTCGCCGTTCAGGGCTTCGAAGGCGGTGAGGACGTCCTTGCGCTCCTTCAGCGCGTCCACGTCCAGCGCGAGCGCGCGGCCCAGGCTGCCCCCGGACATCACCGCGGCCAGGGCGGCGGTGTCCGCGTCCAGCTTGCGCTCCTGTTGCACGTGCCGTGCGACCAGGTCCACCGGCAGCGGACCGAAGTACACCTTGCTGCACCGGCTGCGGATGGTGGGCAGCAGCCGGTCCATGGCGCTCGCCACCAGGATGAGGGTGGTCTCCGCGGGCGGCTCCTCCAGCGTCTTGAGGAACGCGTTCTGCGCCTGGACGTTCATCTGCTCCGCGCTGACCAGGATGGCCACCTTGCGCTTGGATTCAAGGCCGCGCAGCGCCAGGCGCTCCTGGAGCTGCCGGATCTGCTCCACGCGAAGTTCACGGCTGGGCGTGCCGGTGAAGTCGGAGCGGCCGGCGAGTCCGCGCGACACGCGCTCGTCGTCCGGCATCACCCAGGTGACGTCCGGGTGCAGGCCCTTGGTGATGCGCACGCAGCTGGTGCACTTGCCGCAGCCCACCTCCGGGGCCTCCGGGCACGTGAGGGCCTGGGCCAGCCCCACCGCGGCCAGCTCCTTGCCCACCCCCTCCGGCCCGGCGAACAGGTAGGCGTGATGCACCGAGCCAGACCGCAGGGCGGACTGGAGCGCATCCATCGCGCGGGGCTGTCCCTGCACCGAGGCAAGCGTCATGGGGGGCGTGTATCTCCGCTCGGAGGGCACCCGTCAACCGCCACCTTGACCCGTGCGCGCGCGGCCGGTCTGATTCGTCGGACGTGTTGAACTTCCTCGAAGGCCACCTCCCCCTGCTGGCGGGCTCCGTCCTGACGGTGCTCCTGCTGAGCATCCAGCGCACCACGCGGGACCCGGACCTGCGCGACGACCTGCGCGGCGCGGTCCGGATGCTGCTCGCCTTCCTGGTGCTGCGGCTGGCGGCGCGCTTCCTGCCGGAGGCCACCACGCCGCCGGGCCTGCTCAAGTTCGTGAACGTGGGCTGGATGCTCACGTTCGCCTACGGCGTCATCCGGGCCGGGGTGGCGTTCGCGCTGAAGCTGGTGCGGCTGCGCTCGCCGGTGACGACGCCCAAAATCCTCCGCGACGTCATCGACTTCACGCTGTACGCGCTCGCCACCGTCCCCATCCTCCAGAGCCAGCTCAACCTGGACCTGGCGGGGCTGGTGGCCACGTCCGCGGTGCTGACGGTGGTCATCGGTCTGGCGCTCCAGGAGACGCTGGGCAACCTCTTCGCGGGCCTGTCGCTGCAATTGGACCGGCCCTTCGAGGTGGGCGACTTCATCCGCATTGGCGAGCACACCGGACGGGTGGTGCACATCGGGTGGCGCTCCATCCGCATCGCCAACTTCCGGCGCGAGGTCATCACCCTGCCCAACAGCATGGTGGGCAAGGAGCACGTGAAGAACTTCACCCAGCACCGCGAGCCCGTGGGCATCGAGATGCAGATTGGCGTGTCGCTGGACGCGCCGCCCAACCAGGTGAAGCAGGCGCTGCTGGACGTGGCGCGGGAGATTCCCCAGGTGCTGGTGCAGCCGCCGCCGCTCGCGCGCACGGTGGCCTTCACCGACTCCAACGCGCAGTACATGATCCGCGTCTTCCTCAACGACTTCGCGCTGTCGGACTCCGTGCGCGAGGAGCTGCACACGCGGCTGTGGTACCGGCTGCGCCGCGAAGGCCTGGAGCTGCCCCACGCCCAGCGCACCGTCACCCTGCGCCGCGACTCGGCCCACCGCCGCCGGGAGCTGGCCGACGAGACGGTGCGCGACCTGCTGCGCCAGGTGGACCTCTTCGCGCCGCTGGGCGCGGAGGAGCTGGAGCGCCTGCGGTGCGAGGTGGTGGTGCGCCGCTTCGGCCGCAACGAGCGCATCATCCAGGAGGGCGACGAGGGCGGGACCTTCTACGTCGTGGCCTCCGGCGAGGTCAGCGTGCGCGCCGGCACGCTCCAGTCGGAAATCACCCGGCTGGGGCCGGGCCACTACATCGGGGAGATGTCGCTGCTCACCGGCGAGCGCCGCGCCGCCACCGTCGTGGCGCTGGAGGACTCCGTGCTGCTGGAGCTGGACCGGCCCACCTTCGCGCGCCTGTTCTCCGACTATCCGGGACTTGCCCGGCAACTCTCCGCGCTCCTCGCCCAGCGCCGCACCCAGCTGCGCGCCGTGGCCCAGGCCGCGGGCGGCGGACCGGACCACTCGCCCGAGGCGGGCCGCATCCTTGGAAGGCTGCGGGCCCTCTTCGGCCTGACGCACGAGTAGCGGTTTTCCCCGAGTCAGCGCCGGGGCCGCCGCGACCCTCTGTCCTGAAGTCCGAGGCGGCCTGGGAGGCATGCATCCAGCCACCCCGCCAGGGGCTTTGACGCTCGGAGCCTGAAAGGTCTAAAGGTTCACATATGCAAGTCATTCGTGGCTTTCCCGCGCGATTAGGCGCCCTGCTCCTCCCAGGCGCGCTGCTGATGGCCCTGCCCCAGAGCGCGGCGGCCACGGAACAGGCAAAGCCAGACGCCGCGCTCCCGGTCCTGGACCGGCTGTCCCAGCACCGCATCTTCTTTGGCCACCAGTCGGTGGGCGGCAACATCCTGGACGGCGTGCGCGGCCTGGGGCGTTCGCCGCTGCCCACCATCGTGGAGGTGAAGGACGCGAGCGCGACGATTCCCCAGGGCACGCTGGCGCACGCGTTCGTGGGCCAGAACGAGCAGCCGGAGACGAAGCTCGCGCACTTCGAGCGGCTCTTGGACGGCGGCATCGCGAAGCAGGTGGACGTGGCGCTGATGAAGTTCTGCTACATCGACTTCACCTCCAGCACCGACGCGAAGGCCCTCTTCGAGAAGTACCGCACCACGCTCGCGGGGCTGAAGTCGCGCCACCCGGGCGTCACCTTCGTGCACGTCACCGCGCCGCTGACCACGGTGCAGCGCGGGGCGAAGGCATGGTTCAACGAGCTGCGCGGGCGCCCCGTCTTCGGCGTCGGGGAGAACGTGTCGCGCGAGGCCTTCAACGCGCTGATGCGGCAGACCTATGGCGGCAAGGAGCCGCTGTTCGACCTGGCGGCGCTGGAGTCGACCCAGGAGGACGGCACCCGCGAGACGTACGAGGTCAACGGCCGCGCGTATCCCGCGATGGCGCCGGCGTACTCGGATGACGGCGGCCACCTGAACGCGCAGGGCCAGGCGCGCGTGGCCTCCGCGCTCCTCGCCTTCCTGGCCGCCATGCCGGAGGCGCCCGCTTCCGCGAAGGCCGGTCCCTGAGCCATGCGCGTCCCGCTGATGATGATGCTCGGCCTGGGGCCGACGGTCGCGCGTTTGAAGTTGCGGCGCTGTGAGGCCGTGGGTGCCACCCCCACCGTCTGGGGCCGTGTCTGGATTCACGGCGGGGGGGAGATCCAGATCGGCGACCGCGTGCTGTTCGACGCGCGGATGGCGCCCATCGAGCTGCACGCGCAGCGGGGGGGACGCATCGTGATTGAAGACGACGTGACCATCGAGGGAGGCAGCTCCATCGAAGCGCAGTCGCTGGTGACGCTGGGCGCGCGCAGCCGCCTGGGCATGTGGTGCAAGCTGATGGACAACATGTATCACCCGGTCCGCGGCAACCGGCACGAGCGGCCGCGGTCGGTGCCGCTGGTGGTGGAGGAAGGCGTCACGGTGGGCAGCCGCTCCATCCTGCTGCCGGGCGCGCACCTGCAGAAGGGCGCGAACGTGGCCTCCGGCACGGTCATCTCCCGCCGCATTCCGCCGGGCGTGACGGTGGGCGGCTCTCCGGCCCGCGTGCTGCGCCGCGAGGTGGCGCGATGAAGCCCGCCCTTCCCTCCCGCGAGGAGGCGCTCCAGTTGGCGCGCGCGGGCGTACAGATGGTGCGCACGGAGGTGTTCCCCCGCGCCGAGCGCATGATGGCCGTCGCTCGGGCGCGCTGGCTGTTCCGCGCCTTCCGCACCGGCCGGGACGTGGCGGCGTATGGCCCGGTGGCCGCGCGCAACGACGGCCACGCGGAGTTCGGCGACAAGCTGACGTTCCTGGGCGGCATGCTGCCCACGTCGGTGGTCTGCTACGAGCACGCGCGGCTGCTGGTGGGCGACGAGACCCAGTTCAACTACGGCGCGTCCGTGGAGGCCTGGGAGTCGGTGCAGATTGGCGCCCGGTGCATGTTCGCGTCCTTCGTGCGCGTGAGCGACCGGGACGGCCAGCGCATCGCCCCCATCATCATCGAGGACGACGTCTGGGTGGCGCACGGCGCCATCCTCCTGCCGGGCGTGCGCATCGGCGCGCGGTCGGTGGTGTCCGCGGGCAGCATCGTTTCACAGGACGTGCCCCCGGACTCGCTCGCCATGGGCAACCCGGCGCGCAGCATGAGCCTGGACCTGGTGTCCCGCGACGCCACGGGCACCTGACACGCTCGCGCTTCTTTTCGCCCGGCGCTCAGCAAAAAGCGCCGGGCGCGTTTTTTCCGCATCGCCCCTTCCACACCCCGCTTCGAAAGACAGGACCTTTCCATGAGCACGCGTGACACGCTTCGCACCTTCATCGTCGACACCTTCTTCGTGGACGACTTCGCGGACGACGACTCGTTCCTGCGCAAGGGCCTCATCGACTCCACGGGCATGATGGAGCTGGTGGCGTTCATCGAGACGGAGTTCGGCATCAAGCTCGACGACAAGGAGCTGGTGCCGGAGAACCTGGACTCGCTGTCGCGCGTGGTGGCGTTCGTGGACCGTAAGCAGTCGCTGGCGAAGGCGAGCTGAGACGCCCATGTGCGGCATCGCGGGGTTCACCTTCCCGGCGGGTGACGCCGCGGGTCCGGCGCTTCACGCGGACCGGCTGCGCCGCATGACCGCCAGCATCAAGCACCGGGGCCCGGACGCGCAGCGGGCCCTGCTGCTGGACGGCGCCGCGCTGGGGCACGCGCGCCTGTCCATCGTCGACCTGGCCTCCGGCCACCAGCCGATGCGCGACGAGGCCACCGGCCTCACCGTCGTGTTCAACGGCGAGATCTTCAACCACGTGGAGCTGCGCGAGCAGCTGTCGGGGGCGTATGCCTTCCGCACGCGCTCCGACACGGAGGTCATCCTCGCGGCGTTCCTCACGTGGGGCATCGACTGCGTGCGCCGCTTCGAGGGCCAGTGGGCGTTCGCGCTGTGGGATCCGCGCGACCGCACGCTGTGGATGTCGCGCGACCGCGTGGGCATCTGCCCGCTGTTCTACGCGCACCTGCCGGGAGGCCACCTGGCGTTCGCGTCGGAGGCCAAGGCGCTCTTCGCCGGGGGGCTGGTGACGCCCGCGCTGGACGCGCGGGGGCTCAAGCAGACGTTCCAGCTCTGGGCGCCGGTGGCGCCGCGCACGTCCTTCGAGGGCGTGTCGCTCTTGCCGCCCGCGCACGTGGCGAAGTGGCGCGACGGGGTGATGACGCTCCAGCGCTACTGGGACCTGGACTTCGGGGTGACGCCGGACGCGGCGGACGCGCCCCGGCTGCTGGAGGAGCTGGGCGCGGTGCTGGACCGGGCGGTGCGGCTGCGGCTGCGCGCGGACGTGCCGGTGGCGGCGTATCTGTCGGGCGGACTGGACTCCAGCCTCCTGTGCGCGCTGGCGCAGGAGCAACTGGGCGGGACGCTGCGGACGTTCTCCGTGGGCTTCGCGCACGCGCGGTTCGACGAGCGCACGCACCAGGCGACGGTGGCGGAGCAACTGCGCACCGAGCACCGCGTGGTGGAGATGCGCGACGGGGACATTGGCGCGCTGGTGCCGGGCGTCATCTTCCACGCGGAGCAGGCGATGATGCGCTCCGCGCCCGCGCCGTTCCTGCGGCTCTCCGGGTGGGTGCGCGACCAGGGCATCAAGGTGGTGCTGACGGGTGAAGGGTCGGACGAGATGTTCCTCGGCTACGACCTCTTCAAGGAGACGCAGGTGCGCCAGTTCTGGGCGCGTCAGCCGGCGTCGAAGTACCGGCCGCTGCTCCTGCGCCGGCTGTACCCGACGCTGTCGGTGAGCCAGCAGAGCGTGGAGCTGCTGCGCGAGTTCTTCGGCACGGGGCTGGAGACGCCGGACGCGCTGGGGTTCTCGCACCTGGTGCGGTGGGGCAACAGCGGCCGCATCCTGCGCTTCCTCGCGCCGGAGTTCGCCGCGAAGGTGGCGGACGAGGACCCGGTGGCGTCGGTGCTCGCGACGGTGCCGGACGCGGTGGCGAAGTGGAGGCCGCTGGCGCGCGCGCAGTACCTGGAGGCGCGCACGCTGCTGTCCGGCTACCTGTTGTCCGCGCAGGGCGACCGCATGCTCCTGGGCAATGCCGTCGAGGGGCGTTTCCCGTTCCTGGACACGGGCGTGATGGAGTTCGCCGCGAGGGTGCCGGAGCGGCTGCGCCTGCGCGGGCTGGATGAGAAGCACCTGCTGAAGCACTTCTCCAAGGGCCGCGTGCCGGCGTCCATCCTGGAGCGCAGCAAGTTCCCCTATCGCGCGCCCATCGCCGGAGCGCTGGTGGGACCGGATGCACCGGCCTGGGCGCGCGAGTTGTTGGCGCCGGAGGCGGTCTCCGCGACGGGCGTCTTCGACGCGCGCAAGGTGGAGCGGCTGGTCGCGAAGCTGCGAGCGCCGAACTCCGCGGAGAGCGAAGCGGACACCATGGCCCTGTTCGCCGTGGCGTCCACGCAGTTGTTGGCGCACCACTTCCTGAAGCCGAAGCCCGTACCACAGGCGGACGTGGACGCGGTCCAACTGGAGGCCGCGTGAGCGCGGACACCGCGCCTTCGTGGGTTCGCGCTCACGCGGCTGCGACGCCGGAGGCTCCTGCGGTGGACTCTCCCTGGGCACGGCTCACCTATGCCCAGCTTGAAGCGCGGATGCGGGCACTCGCGGGACAGCTTCGGGCTTCAGGTGTGGAGCCCGGGGATCGCGTTCTCATCGCCCTGCCCCTGGGTTGTGCGGCCGCCGTCGCGGGGCTCGCGGTGCAGGCTCTTGGAGCCTGTGCCGTGGAGCTGGACCGCGAGACGGGTGCGGACTCACTGGCCAGCATCCTCGCGCAGACGGGCGCCCGCCATGCGGTCATCTTCGGTCAGGACGCGCGTCGCTGGACGGGCCGCTCTCAGCTCACCCACTTCTTCGTCGTGCATGGCTCCCGTCCTCCGGAGCGCATGCTCGGGCTGCTGAAGCCGGCTTCGTGCTCGTGGCTCCAGGAGGACGGCTCCGTGGATCCGGACGCTGCTTCCGAGCCGCTGGCCGCCCTGCCCTCCCTGCCTCCGGAGGCTCCCGCGTCCATCGTCTACACATCCGGCAGCACGGGCACGCCCCGTGGCGTCGTGCAGACGTTCGCCAACATCGCGGCGAACACGCGCTCCATCGTGGAGTACCTGGGCCTCACGCCGCGCGACCGCGCCATGCTCATCCTTCCCCTGCACTACTGCTACGGGAAGAGCGTGCTCCAGACGCACCTGCTCGCGGGCGGATCCGTGTTCCTGGATCCGCGCTTCATGTACCCGCAGGTCGTGCTGGAGGCCATGGCCACCGAGACGTGCACCGGCTTCGCGGGCGTGCCCCTCACCTTCGAGCTGCTGCGCCGCCAGGCCGCCCCGGACTCCCTCGCGAAGCTGAAGCTGCGCTACCTCACCCAGGCCGGCGGCGGCATGTCTCCGGACACCGTGCGCTGGACGCGCGAGGCCTTCCACCCCGCGGAGCTGTTCGTCATGTATGGCCAGACAGAGGCCACCGCGCGGCTCTCCTACCTGCCGCCCTCGCGCGCCAATGACAAAGCCGGCTCCATCGGCCAGGGCATCCCCGGCGTCACGCTGGCCGTGGTCGCGGACGACGGCACTCCGCTGCCTGACGGTGAAGTGGGCCAGCTCGTGGCGAAGGGCGCCAACGTCACCCCCGGCTACCTCAACGCTCCCGACGACACCTCCGCCATCCTCCACGACGGCTGGCTTTGGACCGGCGACCTCGCGTGGCGCGACGCGGACGGCTTCTTCTTCCTCGTCGGCCGAGCGAAGGAGATCCTCAAGGTGGGCGGCCACCGCGTGAGCCCCGCGGAGATGGAGCACGTGCTCGCGCGGCACCCGGCCGTGCTGGAGGTCGCCGTGGTGGGCGTGCCGGACGACCTGGGCGGCGAGGCCGCGTGCGCCGCCGTGGTCCTCCAGCCCGGCGCCACCGCGCAGGAGGACGACCTGCGCCGCTTCTGCCGCGAAGCGCTGCCGGCCCACAAGGTGCCGCGCCACGTCCTGTTCACCGAAGCGCTCCCCCGCGGGCCCACCGGCAAGGTGCTCAAGGCCGACCTGCGCACGCGCGTGCTGTCTTCACTCTCTTCCCCTGAATCGAGGTCGCCGTGACGATGAAGTTCTCCAAGCAGGTGCTGGAACTGGACTGGGAGGCCAAGGCCGCGTCGCTGTCCGACGGGCTCAAGGAGGCCGTCCTCAAGAAGCTGCGCAAGCGCGGCCTGGTGGTCGCCGTCTCCGGCGGCATCGACTCCGCGTGCGTCGCCGCGCTGGCGGTGCGGGCGCTGGGTCCGGACCGCGTCTTCGGCCTGCTCTTGCCGGAGCGCGACTCCAGCGGCCTGTCCTCCAAGCTGGGCCGCGAGCTCTGCGAGAAGCTGGGCATCCAGTACACGCTGCACGACATCGCGCCCGTGCTGGAGGCCGCCGGGTGCTATTCGCAGCGCGACGCGGCCGTGCGCTCCGTGTTCCCCGCGTTCCAGCCGGACATGAAGTGGAAGATCGTCATGCACGGCGACCGGCTCAACACGGACGCCCTCAACGTCTTCTACGTGGTGGTGCAGGTGGACGGACAGGAGCAGCGCTTCCGCCTCACGCCCCAGGCCTACGTGCAGATCGTCGCCGCCACCAACTTCAAGCAGCGCGTGCGCAAGATGATGGAGTACTTCCACGCGGACCGGCTGAACTTCGCCGCGTCCGGCACGCCCAACCGCCTGGAGTATGACCAGGGCTTCTTCGTGAAGCTGGGCGACGGCTCCGCGGACGTGAAGCCCATCGCCAGCCTCTACAAGACGCAGACGTACAAGCTCGCGCGGCACCTGGGCGTCATCGACGGCATCCTCAACCGCGAGCCCACCACGGACACGTTCAGCCTGGAGCAGTCGCAGGAGGACTTCTACTTCTCCGTGCACTACTCGCAGCTGGACCTCATCCTCTGGGCGAAGAACCACGGCATCACACCCGAGGAGGTCTCCCCGGAGATGGGCCTCACGCCGCAGCAGATCCAGCGCGTCTACGACGACATCGACCAGAAGCGCCGCACTACGGCATACCTCCACGCGCAGCCGCTGCTGCTCGAAGAGGTCAGCGAGCTGAGGCCCTTCAAGATCTCCTGAAGTGGCCTCACCCGCCTCCGGATCCGGAGGCCGCGTCGATGGCGTCCGCGGCCTCCACCCGGAGGCGCTCCTCCGGGGTGAACGAGTCGAACAAGAGCCGCTGCACCGCGGCCTGACGCCGGGCCGGATCCGGCTCGCCGCGGGCCAGCGCCTCGCGCTTCGCGCGGAAGTCCGCCAGCCGCTGCTTCCACTGCGCGCGCTCCGCGTCCAGCGCCTCCAGCCGCTCGGTGGCTTCCGGCCCCACGGTGGACAGCCGGTGCTGGTGCAGGTCCTCCGCCGTCGCCCCCGCCGCCAGCAGCTCCTGCTCCACCGCCCGCTGCCGCAGCGGACGCACGGCCTCTTCACGGCTGGCGCGCACGTCCGGAGGAAGCCGCTCCTCCAGCTCGGCCATGCGCCGCTCGCGCTCCTCCTTCGTCAGCGACGCGTCCTGCTGCAGCTTCAGCCGCTCCACGGCGACGGCATCCACCGCCTCCTCCTTCCCGAAGAGACCGTCGGCCGCGCCCGGGCCCAGGTGCTCGCGGCGCAGCTTGCGCAGGGCCTCCAGGCGCTCGGCGGTGTCCGTGGGAACGGAGCCCTTCGACGCCAGCCCCCGGGCGGCCTCCAGATAGGACAGGTAGTCGTCCAGCACCTGCACCGCTTCATCCATGGCGGCCGGGGGCAGCTTCTTCGCCCGCAGCGCCGTGAGGATGCGCTCGCGGATGAGCGACGCGGGCTCCTCGCCGGTGGCGGACAGGTAGTAGTCGAAGAAGCGGCGCAGGTCCGCGCTCGGCACCAGGTGCCCGGACGCGTCCACGAGCACGGCGCCGTCCTCCTCCGTGTCCCGGAGCGAGCCCGGCATCGGCGGCAGCGGCGCATCGGGGGCCGGAGTCGCCGTCACGGCGGCACCGGGAACGACGGGGGTCGCCGCGCGCGGCACGGCGCCTCGCGCGACGGGGACTGCGGACGGCGGTCCAGCGGGTCCGGGCGCGTCCTCCGCCCGGACCTTCCACCACGAGAAGACGCCGGCACCCAGGAGGGCGCACAGCGCGACCACGAGAATGACGGCGCGGCTCTTCATGGCGGGGCGCTCCAACGGGATTACAGGCCCGCGGTCTTCAGGCGGTTCGCCTGGGTGCGGAACACGGACACCGGGTTGGTGAAGAACGCGGTGAGGCCCAGCACCTGGTTCACCTCGTCCAGGTGGTTCATGTCGTAGTCGTCGCGGATGACCGTGCCGAAGCGCGAGCTGCAGCGGCCCACGAGGCCGTCGTTGGACCCGCTGTAGAAGAAGGACGACAGCTTCATCGCGTAGTCAGACGCATCCAGGATGTTGGTGAAGGGATCCGTGCCGGACCAGGAGTAGTAGCGCTGGCCCTGGGCGCCCGTCGCCGCGCCGCTGCCGCAGGACGTGGTGGGGACACCCGCGGGGAACTTCGCGGTGAACGCGGAGGTGCCCGTCTTGGAGAGCGCCGCCAGCGCGCCAATGGCGTCCTGCGGCTGCGTGTGGCCGGACAGCAGGCCCAGCACGGTGCCCAGGCTGTTGGCGAAGTACGCCAGCACGCCCTCCGTGAACGAGCCGCCCTTCAGGTTGTTGCGCAGGTAGTCCGCCAGGTCCGCACCCTTGTGCGGCGAGCCCACCGTCGTCACGGACGCCACCAGGTCCGGCCGCACCGCCGCCACGTAGCGCACGTCCAGGCCGCCGTGGCTGTGGCCAATCAGGTTCACCTTCGTCGCGCCCGAGCGCGCGAGCACGTCCTGCACCTGCGCCAGCAGCGCCTCGCCGCGCGCCTCCGTCGAATTGAACTGCGGAACGTGCGTGATGTAGACCTTCGCGCCGCCCGACTTCAGCGACGACTCGATGCCGTAGAAGTAGTCGAGCACCCCGAACAACGAATCAAAACCCGCCATGCCGTGCGCCAGCACGATGGGGTACTTCGTCTGCGTGTACGTATCCGCGCGGGCAGGCTGCGCCCAGATGGCAAGAACCGCGACAGTCAGAACGAGGGTCCGGACGGCGTTTCGCATACAGGCTCCTGATGGGGGAGTGCGGATCATCGAAGGGATTGACCCGCGAATCAGCCCATATGGCGAGCCCCTGATAAAAAGCAAGCCAACCTCAGGATTCACTGAAAAGCATGTCAGCTCCGGGTCACGTCAGACTTTAACGCCCTGCGTTGAAATGACAGCATGCGGGCCCTTTCCAGAGGAGAACGCCCTTGGACACCGCCGCCTATCAGGCCTTCACCACGGAGTTGACGCGCAGGGCGGACGCGGACGGCCGTGTCCGGGGGCTCGTGGCGCTGGGCTCGATGGCCGCGCGCGACTACCCGCCGGATGACTTCAGCGACCATGACTTCTTCGTCGTCGCATGGCCGGGACACGCTGAAACATTGAGACAGGAGCGCGGCTGGCTGCCTCGCGCGGAGGACGTGGCGCTGGTGTTCCGCGAGACGGCGCACGGCCTCAAGGTCGTGTACCGGGACGGGCACCTGCTGGAGTTCGCGGTGTTCGATTTGGAGGAGCTGTCGTTCGCGCGCGTCAACCGCTACCGCGTGGTGCTGGACAAGGGCGGCGTGACGGAGCGCATGGACGAGCGCGCACGCGACACCACCCTGGAGCTCCAGCGCACGGCGCCGGACGACGCGTGGTTGTTCGGGCAATGGCTCACGCAGGTGCTGGTGGGCATGGGCCGTCACGCGCGCGGCGAGGGGCTCAGTGGCCGCGCGCGGCTGGACGAAGCGGTGCGCCTGTTCTGCCTGCTGCTCGCGCGCCACGTCCCCGCCCCGCGGGCGTCGCTGCTGGACGGGTTGGATCCGGTGCGGCGCGTGGAGCGCGTGTATCCGGAGACTGGCGGCGAGCTATCGCGAGCCCAGCAAGGCGACTCACCATCCCTGGCGCGCACGCTCCTGTGGCTCGCCGAGCGCGAGCTGTCCCACGTGCCCGCCTTCCCGCGCGACGGAGTGGCCGCCGTGCGGGCGCGGCTCGAAGCGCTGCACCGGTAGGCGTGCGGTGCTTCAGGCGGCGCGGGCGGGAGCCGGTTCCCGCGCGTTGTGCGCGATGACGAGCACCCGCTCCGGATGCGGCTGCGCGCGGGCCCACCCCAGCAGCGCGGTGAAGGGGTCCGGCGCGGGCGCGGCCGTGGCCAGGGGGATGCGCGGCTGATGTTCGAAGAACAGGTCCTCCGCCCCCAGGTTCTGGGCCTCCCACGTGCGCCATCCGGGCAGCGGATTGTCGAGCGCGGGCTGAAGGCCCGTGACGGTGAAGCCGCCGGCCGTGAAGACGCGCATCAGGCCCACCAACGTCGCGCCCGTGCCGAAGCCGCACACCACGTGCCGCACCGACGGGAAGCGCTCCCGCACCTGCGCGCGCAGGCCCGCCGCCCAGGACTCCACGCACGACACCAGCGCGCGGTTGGTGAGCTGCCGAGGCCAGCACCAGCCGTCGCGCTCCAGCGACATGGCCTGGTGGAACATGTCCGCCATCGAGCCCGCCTGGCACACCTGCCCCTTGAAGCCGTGGGCACGCAGGTATGTCTCGCCCGCCGCGTCCGTCACGGCCACCGTGGGCAGGCCGCGCTCGCGGCCCAGGACGTCCAGCGCCAGCGCGCTCGAGGCTCCGGACAGCTCCACCAGCCCGCGCGAGCCTGGCGGCATCGCGGCCAGGTAGCGCGCGAAGGTGAGGTACTTGAGGCTGCCTGACGGCTGCGCCCCACCCCACAGCACCACCGGTCCGCCCGCACGCGGACGGGACAGGGAAAACACTCCAAGCATGGTCGCCCCCTGGCGCGAACGTCCTTCCGCGCCCGACACGCCGGGAGTCTTCCGGTGGGTTGGCCCGGATGCCATCACCCCCGGGATCGGGCAGGTGTCCCCCGGTGGACGGCGCAAGGCACTGCAAGGACGTGGCGGGCGGTTATGCTCCGCGCCATGTCTCAAGCCCCGCGCGTCCGCATCCTCCTGTCGGAGACCTACAACCCCTGGTTCAACCTCGCGACCGAGGACTGGATCTTCCGCGAGCTGGACCCGAGCACCCAGACGCTCTTCCTCTGGCGCAACGACAACACCGTCGTCATCGGGCGCAACCAGAACCCGTGGTCCGAGTGCAACCTCACGCGCATGGAGGAGGACAAGGTCTTCCTCGCGCGGCGCACCAGCGGCGGCGGCGCGGTGTTCCATGACCTGGGCAACACCTGCTTCACGTTCCTGTCCGCGAAGGAGGGCTACAACAAGACGGCGAACGTCACCATCCTGCTGGACGCGCTGTCGCGGCTGGGCGTGACGGCGCAGGCGTCCGGGCGCAACGACCTGGTGATTCCGCTGGAGGACGGCCCCCGGAAGATTTCCGGCAGCGCATACCGCGAGACGAAGGACCGCGCCTTCCACCACGGCACGTTCCTCATCCACGCCAACCTGTCGCGGCTGGCCAACTACCTCACGCCGCACCCGAAGAAGCTGGAGTCCAAGGGCAGCGCGTCGGTGCGCTCGCGGGTGATGAACATCCGCGACCTCCAGCCGGACGTCTCCCATGAGTCGCTGGTGAAGGCGATGATTGGCGCCTTCTGCGACTTCCACGGCGGCACCGCGGAGCCGGAGCTGCTGGAGCCCTCGTTCCTGGAGAGCCAGCCCTCGCTCAAGCGTACCTTCGATCACTACGCGTCGTGGGACTGGCGCTTCGGCAACGCGCCCCGCTTCAGCCACCAGATGGTGGAGTACCTGTCGTGGGGCTTCTTCGAGGTCCACCTCGACGCGGAGAACGGACACGTCACCCGCGCGCAGGTCTTCTCGGATGCGCTCTACCCGGACCTCGTGCAGGACCTGCAGACGGCGCTCACCGGCAAGCCCCACAGCCGCGACGGGATGCAGCAGGCCGTGGCCGAGGTCCGCGCCCGTCACCCCTCGCAGGAGCGCGAGCTGGGAGAGCTGGAGACGTGGCTGATGGGCCAGGTCGAGGTCTGACCCGGCCCATCCGCCGTCACTTCATTCAGCGGTGGCCACCACCGTGGCCGCCGCCCCAGCCGCCATTGCCGCCGCCGCTGTTCCCGCCACCCCGGCTGGAGCCGTGGGACGAGCCGCCGCCGCGACCGGAGCCGCCGCCCCAGCCGCCACCACCGCCGCTGCCGCTGCCGCCCCGGCTGGAGCCGCCGCTGGTCTGATGGACGCCGCCGGAGCTGCCGCCACCCCAACCGCCGCTGCTGGACGAGGACCGCCCGCCGCCACCCGACGACGGACGCCCGCCGCCGGAACCGCCGCCCCAGCCTCCGCTGGACTCATGGGAGCCACCGCTGGACCCGCCGCGCCCGCCCGGAGGCGAACCCCGGGTGCCGCCCCAGCCGCCGCTGTTGCCACCGTTGCCGTTGTTCGACGAGTGGACCCCGCCGCCGCCCTGCGGACGGTAGGGACCGGGACGGCTGGAGTTGCCCCGGCCGCCGTAGGACGATCCGTTGTAGCGCCCGGGCGACGCGTCATGCATGCGCGGGCCGTACCGGTACGGGCCCGGACGCGAGGAGTAGTGGTAGCCCGGGCGGTAGCGGCTGTGCCCGTAGCCGTAGTAGCGCCACGACACGCCCGGGTAGCGGTACCACGAGCGCAGGAAGTAGTTCGGGCGGCCGTAGGAGAACGAGATGTGCGCGTGGCGGTACACCGGGATGGTGACGCGCACCGAGCCGTTCCAGCCCCAGCCGCCGCCCACGAACACCCACGACGGGCCGCGGCGCACCCAGTGCGGCGACACGAACACTAGGCCCGGACGCGGCGGCTCCATCCACGTGCCGGAGACCCACTCGTAGCCGTTGGAGGTCCAGTACCAGTAGCCCGGTGCCCACGTGTAGCCCACGGCCGGCGCGGGGGGCGGCGTCTCCACGCGCAGGGCCGGGGGCGCCCGCGTCGCCGTCACGTCCTCGCTGGCGACCTCGATGGGGATCTCCACCTCGGTGGAGCCCTCCTGCGCCCAGCCGCCGGACACCCAGCGCCAGACGTCACCGTCCTGGGCCCAGTAGCCGTTGATGTACTGGTAGCCGGGCATGCGCTCCACCCAGCCGCCGGACTTGAACTGCCAGTTGTCGCCGTCCCAGTACCAGTGCCCGGACGTCCACACCGCGCCGGCATAGGGCCGGGGGGTCGGTGACTCGGCGGGCAGGTCGGGAGGCGGAGAGGGCGCGATGGGCCCGGAGTCATCCGCGTTGGAATCCTGGACGTAGGCGTCATCGCCCCAGTCATCCGCGGCCACCGGCGAGGTCTGCGCGAACGCCCCCTGGGTCGCCAGGCCGACAATCAAACCCATCCACCATCGAGAACCCATGACTCCGTCTCCGATCTCCAGACCCCCGAGGGGACGTGGGCCACCCCCACTTTATTCACCCTGGAGGCCGCAGGCCCGCAATCCTGTCGACACTGCTACAGTCCAGCGGGACGCGAATGCTGCGCCGACTCCTCCCCACATTGCTCGCCCTCGGCTGTGGACTGCTGGCCCTTGGATGGGGGCTGGTGAGCCTCCAGCGCATCTTCACGCAGGAGCGTGAGGACGCCCGGGCCCAGGTGCGCTCGCGGCGGGTCGCGCTGGAGCAGTTGGCGGCGGAGTCGCTGCGCACCGCGCTCGCGCAGCGGATGAAGACGCACCTGCCCAAGCTCAACTCGGCCGTGGGGGACCCGCTGCTGCCCGCGGAGGGCTACTACCTGCTCTTCCGCGGCCACCAGTTCCTGCCGCGCGTGGACTGGCCCCGCGAGGGCACGGACGCCCCCGCCCAGGCCACCTACACGCTCTTGTCGCACGCGCTGGAGGACGGCCCGGTGCCGGCGCCCTTCCAGGAGCGGCTGGCGCGGCTGCGCGCGGCGGAGGCCGCCCTGGTCTCCGGCAACGAGGCGCGCACGGAGGCCGCGGTGGAGGCGCTCCTGCGCTATCACGCGGCGCACCCGCTGCCGCCGGATCAGGAGCTGCCCTTCACGCTGATCATGGTGGAGTACCTGCAGCGCGGCGGGGACACGCCGCCCCTCATCCGGGCGCTGGTGCGCGAGGGCCTTCCGGAGGAGCTGGGCGGCATGGCGCGGGACGCGGGCCTCCAGCGCAACCTGCTGCGCGCCCGGCCCCAGCTCACGCAGCCGGACTTCGACTTCCTCCAGGCGCGCATCGTGGCGCTCAGCCAGGCGCTGGTGGAGCCCCACGACGCCTTCGTGGCCCGCGTGCAGGAGGCCGGCGCGGGCGCGCTGGTGCTGCCGGAGCCGCTGGACGGCCCCACGCTGCTGGCCGAGCAGTGGTACGTGGAGCCCGCGGCCGAGCAGGTGCACGGCCTGGCCGTGGACATGGCCGGGCTGCTCGCGGAGCTGACCCAGGAGCTGCAGGGGCGCAACCTCATCCCGAAGGACGGTCAGGTGCGGCTGGGCCCCGGCGGCGTGGCGCGGCCCCTGAAGCACCCGGGCCTGGAGGTGGCCACACCCGGTTGGGCCGCGGCGGAGGCGGACATCGAGGCCCGCTACGGCCTGAAGACGCTGCTCGTCGCGGCGTGCGGCGCGCTCGCGTCGGCCATCGCGGCGCTGGCGGTGGTGGCCCAACAGCGCAAGTACCGCTTCGTGGAGCTCAAGAGCGACTTCGTCTCCACCGTGTCGCACGAGCTGCGCACGCCGCTCGCGTCCATCCGCCTCTTGGGGGAGACGCTGGAGCGGCGGCTGGGCCAGATTCCGGAGGCCGGGGACTACCCCACCCGCATCGTGCGAGCGGCGGAGGGCCTGCACTTCCTGGTGGAGAACATCCTGTCCTTCAACCGCATCGACAAGGGGCGCTGGGCGCTGCGGCCCGCGCACGTGCGGCTGGAGGAGGCGGTGGGCACGCTGCGCGAGGACCTGCAGGACGCCGTCACCGTGCCGGTGGAGATCCGCTCACAGGTGGACGACGTGGAGCTGGACGCGGACGCGTCGCTCGTCCGCATGCTCTTCGCCAACCTGGGCCGCAACGCCTGCCTCTACAACCAGCGAAGCCCCGTGGTGTTGACCATCCGCGCCTATCCCCAGCCGGGCTTTGGCGCCACGGTGCTCTTCAGCGACAACGGGGTGGGCATCCCCCCGGAGGAATGGGAGCGCGTGTTCCAGGACTTCTACCGGCTGACAACTCCAGGGCCGGAGGTGCATGGAAGTGGCCTGGGGCTGGCGCTGTGCCGCAGAATCATGGGCCTGCACCAGGGCAGCATCCAGGTGGCCTCCTCCGGCCCTGAAGGCACGACCTTCGCCCTGACCTTTCCCGAGACGCGCCGATGACGACGCAGACGCCGCCCCCCTCCACCCGCCCCACCATCCTCATCGTCGAGGACGACGCGAACCTGCGCATGGGCCTGCGCGACAACCTGCGCGACGAGGGCTACGACGTGACGGACGCCCCGTCCGCGAAGGACGCCGCGCCGCACCTGCAATCGCGGGTGTTCGACCTGCTCATCCTGGACGTGATGCTGCCGGGAGAGGACGGCTACAGCTTCTGCCGCCGCCTGCGCGCCGAAGGGGTGAAGAGCATGGTGCTGATGCTCACCGCGCGCTCGCTGGAGGACGACCTGGTGCGCGGCTTCGAGGCCGGCGCGCAGGACTACCTCACCAAGCCCTACCGCCTGCGGGAGCTGCTCGCGCGCGTGCAGGCGCTGGTGCGCCGGGCGGGCACGGCGCCGCCGCGGGTGATGACCTTTGGCACCTTCACGCTGGACCTGGGCCGCCGCGCGGTGCTGCGGGCGGACGGCAGCGAGGTGGACCTGACGCGCACGGAGTTCGACCTGCTGGCGTTCCTCCTGCGCCACCGCGACCGGGCGCTGCCGCGCGGCGAAATCCTGGACGCGGTGTGGGGCCGCGACGTCGTGGTGGATCCGCGCACGGTGGACAACTTCGTGTCGAACCTGAAGAAGAAGCTCGGGTGGACGAGCACGTCGGGCTTCACCATCCACACGCTGCGCGGCGTGGGCTACCGCATGGAGGTCCTGAGCGGCGGCCCGTCATGACGAAATCATGACCGACACATGGAGTGCTGTCTGCCTTTCGGCTGACGGGACTTCGTACCTTGCATCTTGTGGGGACGGGACGCCTGGAGCGTCCGACCCAACCAGGAGGCGGGTCAGATGTTTGAGTCGGTCATCGAACGGCGGGGAGTGCGCTCGGGACGGTTCGGCACGGGCGCGTGGGTGTCCATGACGGTGCACGCGGGACTCCTGGGTCTGGTGTTCTTCATCTCGGGCCGCGTGCCCGACAGCATCGAGCCGCCTGATCCGACCATCGTCTTCCGCCAGCCCGCCATCCGGAAGGGCGTGAAGCAGACCGCGCAGCCGAAGCCGGCCACGCCCGCTCCGGCACCGAAGCCCAAGCCGCGCACGGACCGCATCCCGTTGCACCCGAAGCCGCTGCCCACGGACCTGCCGGAGGCGAAGCCGGATCCGGAGCCGACGACGATCGCGGATGCGGCGGCCACCACGGACGCGACGGGCACGGGCGAGTCCGGACCGGTGGGCGACCCGGACGGAAATCCGGACAGCGACAGCCCCATCGGCGCGGTGGGCGTGCCGGTGATCAACACCGCGCCCACGGGCACGGAGGTGCTGCCCTTCCAGGGCGGGATGACGCCGCCCCGGATGCTGAGCGGCGCCCATCTGGACTACACGCTGGAAGCGCGGCGCGCGGGGGTGGAGGGGACCATCGTCGCGAAGTGCGTCATCACCACGGAAGGCCGGGTGCGCGACTGCCGCATCCTCAAGGGCCTGCCGTTCATGGATGACGCGGTGCTGGACGCGCTCCATTCGCGTGAGTACCAGCCGCTGACCTTTCAGGGCCGCCCGGTGAACGTGTCGTACACGTTCAACATCAAGCTGAAGATGCCGTAGTCGCGAGGCCGGGTGTCCGCCAGTGGAAGCGCACGGACGCCCGGCCCCTTCGGGAAGGGAAAAGAATCGCGGCGGGAGTGCGGGCCCGTTAGGAAAGTCCCGTCGCGCCAGGCCATGTGCGCGATACCGGCACCGGAAGGAGCGGGCCTCCCCCGGCCCGCTTCCGGTGCCGGTCCCTTTTCAAGCGCGATGGCGGACACCTGGTACGACGCGGTGGTGGTGGGTGCGGGCTTCGGAGGCCTGGGCACGGCATTGGAGCTGTGCCGGCGGGGCGCTCGGGTGGCGCTGTGCGAAGGGCTCAACTACCCGGGGGGTTGCGCGAGCACCTTCCGCCGGGGCGGCTACGGCTTCGAGTCCGGCGCCACGCTGTTCTCCGGCTTCGGTGAGCACCAGCTCTTCACCCGGTGGATCCGCGAGCACACGCTGGACGTGACGGTGGACTGGCTGGATCCCCTGGTGGAGCTGCGGACCCCGGGGATGCGGCTGCCGGTGCACCGCGACCGTGAGCGGCTCATCGCCGAGTTCTGCGCGCTGCCTGGAGCGCCCGTGCAGGGCGTGCGGCGCTTCTTCGCGTTGCAGGCCCAGGTGGCCAGTGCGCTGTGGCCGCTGTTCGATGACCCGGACCTGTTGCCGCCGCTGAGCCTGAAGACGCTGCTGCGGCACGCGGGGCGCGTGGGGTCCTACGCGCCGCTGATGCGGTGGCTGGGCCGGCCCCTGGGCGCGGTGCTCGCGCATCACGGGCTGGAGGGTTTCACGCCGCTGCGCACGTACCTGGATGCGCTCTGTCAGATCACCGTGCAGTGCTCCGCCGCGGAGGCGGAAACCCCGTTCGCGTTCGCGGCGATGGACTACTACTGGCGCGGCACGGGCCATGTCCGGGGCGGCATCGGCAAGTTGGCGACGGCGCTGACGAAGGCCATCACGGACCGGGGCGGCGACGTGCTCCTGGCGAATCGGGTGCGCGCGGTGACGCCCGTGGACGGAGGCTGGAAGGTGACGGCGCGCCGGGGTGAGCTGCTCGCCCGGCACGTGGTGGCCAACGTGTTGCCTCACGGACTGCGCACGCTGCTGGATGCGCGCGTGGGACAACTGCCCAGGCTGGATGCGCTGGCGGAGCGCGTGGACGGCGGCTGGGGCGCGGCGATGCTTTACCTGGTGGTGCGTCCGCCAGAGGACGACTCCGGCGCCGCGCATCACTTCGACATGGTGCGCGATGAGCAGGCGCCGTTCATCGAGGGAAACCACCTCTTCGCCTCCGTGAGTGGAGCAGCGGATGAAGGGCGTGCACGGCCGGGCCAGCGCACGGTGACGGTGTCCACGCACGTGCCCTTGAAGAAGCTCGCGGGCATGACGCCGGAGGAACAGGCTGCGTACTTCACCGGGCTCCATGCGCGGATGCGCGAGAACCTGGACGCGCTGCTTCCGGAGTGGACGGCCAACGTCGTGCACGCCATGACGGGCTCGCCCCGCACGTTCCAGCGCTTCACGTTGCGCGAGGCGGGCGCGGTGGGCGGCGTGCCCCGGCGCGCGGGGCTGGACAACTACCGCATCCTGGGACCTTTCCAGGCTCAGCGCGGGCTGTGGCTCGTGGGGGACTCCGTGTTCCCGGGCCAGAGCACCCTGGCCACCGCGGTGGGCGGCGTGCGCACCGCCGCGAGCATCACCGCGACGCGCTGAATCATCGCGTTACAACTCAACCCGTTATCCACCGTTCCACTGGGAATCGTGGAAGGCGTATCGTCGGTGTCCCCCTCAAGGAGGACACATGCGGTCATTCATTCTCGGTGGCGTGCTGGCGCTGGCGGTCGGCTGTGGCGGTCCCATGGAGCAGGAGGAGGCGGCGGACCTGGCCTCGCAGGAGTCGGCGCTCCCGGACTGTATGAACACTGACAACATGATCACGTACTTCAACGACGCATCCCACTCGATCATCGTCGGTCAGCGTGGGTGCTACTGCGGCAGCTGGGTAAACTGGGGCCAGGTGTCCACGAGCTACTGGGAGAACACCTCCTGCTAGGCCACCCCCGACACCAGGGGCGCGGTTGAAGTCCGCGTCTCCGCGAGGATGCGCGCCGACTCCACGGCGGCGTCCTCCGGCCTGACGCTGGTGTCGGAGATACCGGCGATGAGCCGGGTGCGGTCGTGGTCCACCGCTCCTGGCTTCGCCCAGGTGTCCGCGTCCGGCGAGGTCAGGTACGCGGAGAACGCGTGGTGCCCGGAGCCGGGGCGCTCGCCAATCACATGCACCAGGGCGCGCGAGCCCGTGTCCCCTTCCGCGCCGAACAGCAGGTGGCCCACCTGGTAGCCCGCGCGCACGCGGCCGTGCTTCACCACCAGCACCTCCGGCGCCACCCTCCAGCCCGTCGCCTCCAGCTCCGCGCGCAGCCGCGTCAGGAACGGCGCCAGGTGGCCCTCGTCCATCAGCGAGCGCGGATCCAGGCCGTCCGAGATGACGATCTGCGCGTCCCACCGTCCGCCGTGCCGGTCACGCAGCGCGCGCACCGTGGCCTCCGACGCCGCGTCCAGTGACTCGCCCGAAGGCGGGTGCAGGATGTAGTCGCGACGGTCCAGGGAGCGCGTCTTGAGCCGCACCGCGCCCGGGATGGACTCCACCGTCGCATCGGACAGCTCCGACCACAGCCCCACCTTGCCGTCGTCGTAGAGGCCGCGCACCTCCCGCTCCAGCGCGGGCTCCAGCGTCCAGGGCTCCTCGCCGTGCCCCACCGCCAGCGGCACGCTCCGGGCTCGCACCTGGGCCATCTGAGCCTGGGCCTCCGCGCGCAGCACCGCCTCCGGACGCGTGTCGCCCTTGGCGCGGCGGTAGTGCACGTAGACGTGCGCCGGGTCTCCGAAGTGCTTCGTGGGCCGGCCGTCAGCGTCGATGACGCCCAGGCGCTGGAAGAACGCCCACATCCGGTCATCCACCTTCAGGCCATACCGCTCGCGCAGCCGCACGTGGTCCTGGAAGGACGTCGTGAGGTAGCTGAGCATCGGATCATTCCGCGTGGGCAGCGCCATCAGGTACGCAGGCCCGGCTTCCGCGAGCTGCTCCTGGCACCAGCCCAGGTCATCCAGCGTCACGTCCATGTGCAGCGTGGAGCACACGTCCAGGCCCAGCGTGAGCCCGTGCAGCTTACCCATCACGATGTCTTCCAGGCAGCAGCGCACCAGTTGCTCGCGCGTGCGGAACACCTCCGGCCCGATGAAGCCCGCCACGTCGTTGACGTGCACCCACGGCGCCGCCTCGCGCCCCGCGCCCGCCTGCGCGATGGCCACGCGGCGCTTCAGGGCTCGCGCGAAGCCGTACTTGCGCGACTCGTGGATGAGCATGTCCGTGCCGAAGTGATGCCCGTTCGTCGCGTCCGCGCCCTGCCCCGTCTCGAAGTACAGGCCCCACTTGCCGGTGCGCGCCGCCGCGTGCGCCACCATCTTCTCCAGCGTCACGTCGAAGGTGCGGTTGGCCGCCTCGTTCCCGCCGAGGCTCTGGAACCAGATGCCCGTGGTGCCCGGCCTCAGGGCCTCCACCTGCGCCTGCACGTCGATGTGCGCGAGCACGCAGTGGGGCATCACGTCCTCCAGCCCGAACGTCACCAGCACGTCGTGCAGCGCGGACTCCACCGCGGCCACCGACGCGACGTCCGACGACACCGGGTTGGTGCCCAGCACCACGTCGCCCACCGCGAAGGACCACCCGTTGAAGACCTGCCAGCGGATGTCGTCCGGATGATCCGTGGGCGAGTTGGGCTGCAACCGCGCGCCCAGGTAGCCCTTCGCGCCCACGCGGCTGCCCGGCAGCGGATGGAAGATGCGCCCCCCCACGGACTTCAACTCCACGTCGGTCATCAGCTTCACGACGCACGCGATGACGTCGCTGGGGAGCCCGTCGATGATGGCGTGGACCTCCGCCACGGGAGCGGTGAGCAGGAAGTCCTTGAGCCGGCCCAGCGTCCAGTCCGCCACGCGCCTCCAGCGCGCGGAGTCCCACGCCTCCAGGTTGAAGATGTGCAGCCGGTCCTCGAACGGAGGATGCGCGTGCACGTCGTCCAGCTGCGTGCGTGACAGCAGCGTCCGCGCGTTGCGCCGCGAGTCTTCATCCGCCGCCGCGACACCGATGGCCGCGTCGCCTTCCTTGAACGCGTTCGCCGCGCCCAGGACCTGCTGATACAGGCGCGCGTCGAAGCCGCCCGTCAGGCGTTGCACGTAGTCGAAGACATCTTCGTGGGGGAGGACGTCGGGGAGACAGACGCTCATGGGCCGATAGGTTTAACCGGCGGCGCCGTCGCGCCACCATCCCCCGAGGGCGCTGTCACCTGTGTAACGCCCGTACGCTTGCTCATCACGATGCTTGGAGTTGCAATCGTTAGCAGGCGAAGACTCACCCGCCGTCACGGCCCGGCACGCAGCCCGCTGGAGGCTTCCAGGTGAGCAAAGCGTCCACCCGCGCGTCCTGCACCCGCGACACACCCTCCGGTGCATCGAGCGTGTTGACGCCGGGCTCGCGCGTGAAGTCGAGCTCCCGGACGGGGACAGGCACCGCCGGGCATCCCTCCTGGAACGTCGCTTCCGCCTCGTTCATGAGCACGTTGGCGTGGTCCTCGCCGGGAGCCCACGAATAGGGAAACGTGAACCGGCCCGACACCAGCTCCGCGCCTCCGGGAGGAAACCAGTTCCAGCTCAGGACCGTCTGCGCCGTGGAGCCTCCGAAGACACCACCCGCGACTCCACCCAGGACGCTGTCATCGGTCGCGGGCCACTCGACGCGGAGGCCCTTCGGCACCGGGATGCGCACGGCCTCCACCTGGACTCCGTCCTTCACTTCAGGCTCCAGCAGCAGCATCCACGCCAGCTCGCGGATCCGCTCCTGTGACACGCGCCCCACCCTCACGCCGGACCGGCGCGCGGCGTCGGTGCCCGCCACATCCACCTTGCCGTCCTGCTTCAACGCGAGGTTGGAGCAACTGCCCGACCGGTACACGGTCCCCGTCGCCAGGTGGTACGCGTCCAACTGATCACAGAACTCGTAGTGTCCCCGGCGGCCGCGGATCACCAGCCAGCCGTCCGTCGGCACGCGGATGCGTCCCAGCGGCAGCACCGACTGGACGTTCCGCGCCTTCGGGTGGGTCGCGAGGCATCCCCGCCACGCCTTGTAGCGAAGGCGCGACGGCTGCTTCCGGGCTTCCTTCATGCAGTCCGGCGGAGGCGGAGGATCCTCATCGAACGTACCGGGGCGACGATTCTCCAGCCGGAAGGCCTTCTCCGCCCGCGCGCGCCAGGCCTCGGTCTCCGCGCCGCACGCACCGGCCTTCACGGGGCACAACAGGGGCGACAGCCGATGCTTCGGTGAAGCCTCACGCGCCAGCACATCGCGAAGGTCCGGAGAAATCACGACGGTCTGCGCCCCGGCCCGGCCCAGCTCCAGTTGTGACGCGAAGAACGCCTTGCCTCCATCGCGCCACCACGTCTTCAACGCGAGCGCGGGCACGACGTGCTCCTCGTCCCAGCTCAGCGGCGCCCGGCCCTCCTCCTGACGAGCGATGCCAAAGCAGCGGTGGCTCAGCAGGAGCATGAGGCCCGTGCGCGCCTCCTCCACTTCGCCGTCCTCCGGGAGCGCGTCCATCCGCGCGTCGAACGCGGCCAGTTCCTCCTTCGCGGAGGTCCAATCGGCGGTGTCCGGCTTGCACGGGACGATGGAAGGCGCGGCCGACAGCAGCCAACCCAGACCGAGTGACACGGCGAAAGACACGGACATGCCCGCCATGGCACCCGCTCACGGCCTCGCACGTCAAGTCGCGCGGTGGCGAACGACTCGCCAAGGAGGACCGACTCGAAACGGAGCAGCGTCAGCGCCTCCGTCGCGCTGGACCGCAGGCCACCTCCGCGTGCGGGCTACTCGCCGAGGAGGGCCGACCAGAAGCGCACCAGCTTCAGCGCTTCCATCGCGCTGGACTGCCGGTCCATCTCCGCGTGGGTGATCAATGGCGTGGGCCTCAGGTGCACGTGCGTGTGCGGTTCCAGCGCACGGGCCAGGAGCGTGGACTCGATGGCCGGGATGACAGAGTCGTCCGTCCCATGCAGCAGGTACACCGGCGCCTTGGGCGCGGGAGAGCGCTCCGGCGACAGCGACGGGTCTCCGGCGAAGCCCTTCACGAAGGGCAGCAACCGGGGCCCCAGCGCGGACACGTCGCGCGTGTTCACCTGATGCAGCAGCGTGGCCGAGGGCTCGGGCAAGGTGGCCTCCATCGCGCGCGCCTCCGCGAACGCGGCCTCCGCCTGCTTGCTGTCCACGAGCGTCAGGTGCGACGCGTGCATGAACTTCAGGACGCCCTTGCGCAGCGCCTCCACCTGCTCCGGCGGCACCAGCCGGTCCGCGACGTTCAGCAGGATGACCACCACGCCGTAGTCATGCGGCCTGCGGTGCACGCCGTCCGCCTGCACACCCGTGCACAGGAAGGACAGCACGCGCGACAGCTCCCCATGCCCTCCGAAGGACAGCACCGCGGCCACCCTGTCGCGCAGCGCGGGGCGGCCCGCCGCGACGACGGACAGACCGCCGGAGAAGCTGATGCCGAAGAGGTCCAGCTTCCCTTCGGGTGCCAGCGCTCCCGGGCCCAGCGCCCACAGGGCCGTGTCCTCGATGACGTCCGGCAGGCGCGGCGTGATTTCGTAGCGCAGCAGGTCCGGCGGCTCCGGCGTGAGCACCGGCTGTCCGCCCATGGCCAGGTCCTCCGCCAGCTTCACCAGCCGGGGCTCGTCGATGCCCGCCGCGTGCACGCCGGACGTGAGGACGATGAGCCGGCCCTTGCGTTGATCCGGCTGGTAGAGCCGCCCGCGCACCGGCCCGTGGCGAGTGGGCACGCGCAGGTCCGTGACGGTGAAGGCCCCGGTGCCGTGGCGGGCCAGGGAGTCCGTCACCCCGCCGTGCAGGCCCGCCGCGCGCAGCACGAAGGACAGCCCTCGCAGCTCGGGCGGCACCAGGACGACGGCCGCGAGCAGCAGGGCCGCCAGCATGGCCCCCAGCGTCCAGCGCGTCCGGCGCTTCATTGCATCAGGGTTTCGACGAAGGTGCACAACTGGTCGCGCTCGAAGGGCTTCTCCAGCAGCTCCCGCGCGCGGCGGCCCACGAACTCACGGGCCTGCGGGTTCACCCCGCCCGTCATCAGGCCGGTGCGCGGCGCCAGCTCCGGCGCCAGCCGCTCCAGCTCCACCAGGAAGTCCATGCCGCTCATGCCCGGCATCATCAGGTCGCAGAGGATGGCGTCGAACTTCTCGCCGTGCGACAGGCGCTTCAAGGCTTCACGCGCGTCCTGGATGACGTGCACCTCGTAGAGGTTGCGCAACAGCCGGCTCACCGCGCTGCCCACCGCCGGCTCGTCGTCGATGAGCAGCAACCTGCGCAGGTTGCGCGTCGCGCGCACCGCCTGCGTGGGCCCCTCCGCCGAAGGCACGACGGCCTGCGGGGGCCGCAGGGCTTCGGGCGGCAGGCTGAGCGCCGGCAGCTCCACGCGGAAGAGGCTGCCCTGGCCCTGCTCGCTGGCGACCTCGATGTGGCCACCCATCGCGTGCACCAGCGTGAGGCAGATGGACAGGCCCAGGCCCGTGCCGCCCTTGGGCGAGCGCGTGGTGAAGAACGGATCGAAGATGCGCTGGCGCACCTCCGTGGGCATCCCGGTCCCGTTGTCCTCCACCTCGATGAGCACGTGGCCTTCGCGTCCCGGGCGCAGCCGCAGCCGCACCTGGTTCTCCTCCGCGGGCCGCTCGCCAAAGGATTGGAGCGCGTTCATCAGCAGGTGCGTGACGACCTGGGCCAGCCGGCCCTCGTTGCCGTGCACCGCCGCCACCGGCTCCAGCTCGCACGTCAGGCGCGCGCGGTGCTGGAGCTCGTCGCGCATCAGCTTGACCGCGCCCTCCACCGCGCGCCGCACGTCCACCGGCCCGTGCTGCTCCTCCTCCGTGCGCGAGAACGTCCGCAGGTCGCGCACGATGGAGCGCACGCGCCCCGCGCCTTCCAGCGCCTCGGCCACCACCTGCCGCAGCTCCTCCAGCTGCTCGGCCGGCACCGGCAGCACGGGCTGGGCCACGCGCTCCCAGAGGTAGGCCAGGTTGGAGGTCACGTAGGAGAGCGGGTTGTTGATCTCATGCGCGACGCCCGCGGCCAGCGTGCCCACGGACGTCATCCGCTCCGCCAGCCGCCGCTGCGCCTCCAGGCGGGTGCGCTCGGTGACGTCGCGCACGAGCCCCACGAGGAAGCGCTCGCCGTTGGGCAGCGCGTACGCGGCCCGCTGCGTGAGCACCTCGCGCGAGCGGCCCTTGGAGTCCGTGAAGGCGCCCTCGTCCTCCACCGTCTGCCCGGTGGTGAAGGCGCGCTCGTCCTGTCGCCATGACGCCTCCGCCTCATGCGGCGGCACCTGCGGCGAGGTGATGGTGCCGCGCAGCGCCTCCGCGGGCTGATCCAGCAGGCGGCAGTAGGCGCCGTTCATCGCCACCAGGCGGTGCTCGCGGTCCTTGATGAACAGCGGCTCCGGCACCGCGTCCAGCGCGCCCTGGAACATGTCGCGGGCCCGCCGCAGCGCCTGCGCGTCCCCGTCCGAGGACCGGCGCTTGAGCGCCACCAGCCTCGCGCCCCACCGCGTGCCGGGCGGAGCGACGCACTCGTCAGCGCCCGCGCTGATCAGCGCCTCCGCCTCCTCGCCGTCGCGAGCCGTCAGCACCACCAGCCACGTGCGCGTCTGCAACCGCCGCGCGTGCGCCCACTGGCAGCGCGCCTTCACGGCCTCCAGCGGACCGCCGTGGTCCCACAGGACGAGGAGCCCCTCGGGCAGCGGCTCTGGAGGGACCTCGACGCGGATCACGCGGCACGCACGCCCTTCGGCCGTGGCGCACAAGTCGCGCTCCACGTCCTGGGCCACCGTGGCTGGGACCGCCACCAGCATTGCGTGCACCGCGTCGCTCCTCGCGCCCCACGGGATCATTCCGCCCGTGTTGCCCGTCCGCATTGCAGCCCTGACGACACCAACCCGTCAACGCGGGGTCTCGCGGACTGCCCGTAGCCCATTTCCGGGTCCAGTGGGACTCAGATTTGCACGGAACTTCGCGCCACCGCGCGGGGTCCTACCTTGCAGGAAGGTAGGAGCGCACACCGCGCGCAATGCTGGGGCACCGTCTTCGCCGGGCACGCACCGCTCATTCCGTAGTGGCACAAAGCAAAGTCGTAGCGGACGGGGTCTTCCGGATCCAACGCCCGTAACGACGCCGTCACCTCCTCCGCCGTGCGCCAGGTGAGGTCCGTGCGCTTCGTGAGCCCCAGGTGCAGCGCCATCCGTCCGATGTGCGTGTCCAGTGGGACCAGCAGTGCTGAAGCCGGCACCTGCTTCCAGATGCCGAAGTCCACCGCGTCCGGTCCGCGCACCATCCAGCGCAGGTAGAGGTTGAGGCGCTTCGCCGCGCCCGGCCCCAGCGGCGAGGGCAGCAGGTGGTGCAGCCCGCGCTCCGGTCCCAGCGCCTTGCGGAGCGCGTCCATGGGCACGTCCCGCAGCGAGGCGGTGAAGGCCGCGAGCGCCCCGTGGAGCGTGCCGCTCGCCTTCCAACCCTGGACGAACAGGGCCTCCAGGCTGCCGTGCTCGCGCAGCGCGCGGCCCATCCCCAGGAGCAGCACCGCGAGGTCGGTGCCCACGTTGAAGCGGTAGACGAAGCCCGTGAGGAGCGCCTTCGCGCCCGGCACGTCCAGCGCGCGCACGAAGGCCGCGGGTGACGGGCCCATCTGCTTCAGCAGCGCGTCCACCTTCGGGCGGAAGAGGTCCGCGCGCCCGTACGCCAGCGCCGCCGCGAGCAGCGCGCTGACCTCCACGTCGCGAGGATCCGTGTAGCGGTGGGGGAACTCCACCGGGTCGAACCCGATGCGCGCCTTCGCATCGGTGGTGGCCAGGAAGGCATCCAGGCGGGGGCGCAGGCGCTCGGCGGCCTGGATGCTCAACCCTGTGTGCGCGACACGGCGCTTCTTCATCTCGCGGACTCCCACGTCGTCGGTAGGAACCTGTCCTAACGCGTGAGTTCGCGCACCGCGTGGCCGAGTTCCGGGAGGATGAGCGCGTCCAGCGCCAGCTTCACGGCCTGCGGCGAGCCTGGCAGCGCGAAGAGGATCATCCCCTGGTACGTGCCGGCCGTGGCGCGCGACATCATCGCGGGGCTGCCGATGCGCTGGTACGACAGCATCCGGAACAGCTCGCCGAAGCCGGGCAGCTCCTTCTCGAAGAGCGCACGCAGCGTCTCCACCGTGCAGTCGCGCCGGCCGATGCCGGTGCCTCCGGTGAAGAGCACCGCGCGGGCCCCCGCCGCCTGCGCCTGCGCGAGCGCGCCCCGGATGGCCTCCGGATCATCCTTCACCACCGTGTGCCCGGCGACGGTGTGCCCCGCGGCGGCCAGGCCGTCGCGCAGGTCCTTCCCGCTGCCGTCGTGCGCCTCGTCCCGGCTGTCCGAGCACGTCACCACGAAAGCGCTGACATGCACCGGCGCGCGCGACTTGTGCTCCGCCGCCACCGCCGAGCCCTCGTGCGAGTGCCCGTGCCCGTGGTCATGCGAGTGGTCGTGCGAGTGCCCGTGGTCATGGTCATGCGAGTGGCCGTGACCGTGGTCGTGGGAATGCCCGTGGTGGTGATGGCCGTGGCCATGACCGTGGTCATGGTCGTGATCGTGTCCGTCGTGTCCCATGGTGGACGCTCCTGAAAGCGGAAGGTGGCGGTGCGAAGGTCAGGCGTCGGGCAGGTCGACGACGAGGGTGCCGTCCTCGACCGTGAGCTGCACCGTCGGCTGGTCATCACAGACGCCGGGAGAGGTGGCGTTGGCGCCCGTGTCCATGTCGAAGCCGACCTCGTGGCACGGGCACACGACCATGTTGTCCTCGATGCGCCCGCCCGACAGCAGGCACCCGGCGTGGTTGCACCAGTCATCGAGGCCCTTGTAGCGGCCGTGGATCTTCGCGATGCAGACGTTGCGCTTGCCCACTTCGTAGCCCCGCATCTCCCTCTCGGCGAAGTCCGCGGGTCCCAGCTTGATCTTCGTCATTGCGTTCCTTTTCCCACAACGCGTCCGGGCCTGCACCCCCGTTCCCCCGGCATTAATTTCCCGACCGTGACTCCCGACGTGACACCCTCCACCGCCGTGCTCACCGACAAGGCGACCGTCGCCCAGGTCCTCCGGGACATGTCCCTCCTGCTCCAGCTCCAGGGGCAGAGCGGCTTCCGCGTCCGCGCCTACGACATCGCCGCGGACCGCATCGCGAACCTGCCGCAGGAGCTGGGCGCCGTCGTCACCCAGGGCCGCCTGCAGGAGCTCCAGGGCATCGGACCGGGGCTCGCCGACAAGCTCACCGAGCTGGTGACGACCGGCCGCATGACGGCCTTCGAGGAGCTGAAGGCCCAGTTCCCCGCCGGCCTGCTGGAGCTGATGAAGCTGCCGGACGTGGGCCCGAAGAAGGTGGCGGCCCTGTGGAGCGAGCTGCAGGTTGGCAGCGTCGAGGACCTGGAGCGCGCCTGCAAGGACGGCCGCGTGCGGGAGCTCAAGGGCTTTGGCCCGAAGAGCGAGGCGAAGCTCCTGGACGGCATCGCGGTGTACCGGCGCGCACGCGGAGAGCGGAAGCTCCTGGGGGACGCGCTGCCCATCGCGGAAGGACTGCTGGAGCGGATCCGCCAGGCCCCCGGCGTGGTGCGCGCGAGCCTGGGTGGCAGCGTGCGCCGGCGCGCGGAGACGGTGTCCGACGTGGACCTCATCGCCTCCGCGCCGGACGCGGGGCCGGTGCTGGACGCGCTCGCGAACGCGCCGGGCGTGGCCACGGTGCTGGGCAAGGGCGACAGCAAGTGCTCCGTGCGCATGGTGCAGGGCGACCTCCAGGTGGACCTGCGCGTGCTGCCGGACGAGGACTTCGCCACCGCGCTGCACCACTTCACCGGCTCCAAGGCGCACCACATCCGGCTGCGCAACCTGGGCCACGAGAAGGGCCTCAAGATTTCCGAGTGGGGCGTGCACCGCGAGGACGGCACCAAGGTCCCCGTCCCCGACGAGGCGACGCTGTACCGGCTGCTGGACATGCAGGAGGTGCCGCCGGAGCTGCGCGAGGACAACGGCGAGGTGGAGGCCGCGAGGGCCGGCAAGCTGCCGAAGGACCTGGTGACGCTGGAGGACGTGCAGGGCGCGGTGCACGCGCACAGCACCTGGTCCGACGGCCGCAACTCGCTGGAGGAGATGGCGCGCGCGGCGCAGGCGCTGGGACTCAAGTACCTCACCATCACCGAGCACAGCGAGGCGGCCATCCACGCGGGCGGCCTGAAGGTGGATGACCTCAAGCGGCAGTGGGAGGAGATCGACCGCGTGAACGCGGCGGTGCCCGGCGTGCGGCTGCTCAAGGGCATCGAGGTGGACATCCTGGAGTCAGGGGCGCTGGACTACGCGGACAGCGTGCTGGAGCAACTGGAGGTCGTCATCGCGTCCATCCATGTCCGCCACTCCATGGACGAGGACCAGATGACGCGCCGGGTGCTGGCGGCGCTGGACAACCCGCACCTGCACATCCTGGGACACCCCACCGGGCGCCTCATCCAGAGCCGCGAGCCGTACGCGCTGCGCATGGAGGAGGTGCTGGAGCGCGCCCGCGAGCGCGGCGTCGCGGTGGAGATCAACGGCAAGCCGGCGCGCCTGGACCTCAAGGCCGAGTACGTCCGTCAGGCCGTGGGACTCGGGGTGAAGCTGGTGGTGAGCTGCGACGCGCACCGGCAGGAGGACCTGAAGAACCTGGCCTACGCGGTGGCCACCGCGCGCCGGGGCTGGGCGAGGAAACAGGACATCCTCAACACCCGGTCCGCCGAGAGCTTCCTCGCCGCCCTGCGGGAGCGCTGATAGGCTCGCGGGCGCGAAGATGTTCCGCCCGCTCGTCCTCATCCCTGCCCTCCTCGGTCTCCTCCTGGCCCTGCCCACGCGGGCCGGCGCGGAGGCCCGTCCGTCCCGCGCCGACCTCCAGCGCGTGCTGGAGCTGCACGCCCGCTCGTCGGTGCGCGTGCGCGGCCCGCAGCAGGCGGGGCCCGGCATCATCGTGGGCGCGGACGGCCAGGTGCTCACCGCCGCGTCGCTCGTGGGCCCCCAGTCCGCCCAGGTGGAGCACGCGGGCAATGCGCTGACGGCGCGCGTGGTCCTCTCCAGCACCACGCTCCAGGTCGCGGTGGTGGCGGGCCCCCAGGGCGCGTGGCCCGCGGCGCCGGTGCGGCTGGTGCCGGAGGGGCTCGCGGGCCGCTGGGTGGTGGGCGTCATGCCCGCGCGAAAGAAGGGCCAGCGGGACACGCCCAGGGCCACGCTGGCGAAGGCCGCGCCCGCGCCGTTCTTCGACGTGGACCTCACGCTCGCGCCGGGCAGCCCGCTGTATGACGGGGACGGACGGCTCGTCGGCGTCGTCGTCGAGCGCCGGGGCCGTGGCGCGCGCGCCCTGCCCCTGTCCGCGGTGAAGGCGGAGCTCGCCTCGGCGGACGCGCCATGAGCCGTCCTTCGGGGCCGCCCTTCCGGTTGAGCGCGGTGCAGGAGGCGGTGGGCCTCTGGGCGCTGGGCTTCCTGGGCATCGTCGTGGCCTTCCTCATCGCCGGGGGCACGAGCGTGCCCAAGCTGGTGGCCACGGTGGGCTTCCTCTACCTGCCGCTCATCCCCATGCGCTGGCGCGACGAGGACTACCGCGACTACGGCCTCAGCTTGCGCGCGTGGAAGGAGGATGTGCGGCTGTTCCTGATCCTGTCCGCCATCGTGGGCCCGCTGTTCTTCGCGGGCTTCGCCGGCTTCGTGCAGGTGGTGCCGCACCTGCCGCCCGGACTCGCGCAGCACCTGACGCCCATCATCGGCGAGGGCCACTTCCAGCCGCGCCTGCCCCCGCGCTTCGGCGAGTGGGTGATTGATCAGCTCTTCGTCGTCGCCCTGCCAGAGGAGTTCTTCTACCGGGGCTATCTCCAGGCCCGCCTGCGCGACGCATGGCCGCAGGGGCGCGTGGTGCTGGGCGCGCGGCTGGGACGCGCTTTCTGGGTGACGGCCGTGCTCTTCGCGCTGGGCCACCTGGCCATCTTCCAGACGTGGCGGCTGGCGGTGTTCTTCCCCGCCCTCCTCTTCGGCTGGATGCGCGAGCGCACCGGCACCCTCGTCGGCTGCTCCCTCTTCCACGCCGCCTGCAACCTCTACGTGCGCTTCTTGGAAGTGTCGTTCTTCGGCGGCCCGTAGCGGGCCCTCAGGCGGGCAGGTGCTGGACCTGGAGGTCCGCGCCCACCACCAGCGTGGTGCCCTGCGGCAGCTCCACCCAGCCCTGCGTGCGCGTGACGTGGCTGGCCACCACCACCGTGCGGCGGCGGCGGTGCGCGCCCACCTCCGGATGCGTCTCCGGCGTGTCCGGCGTCACGCCGCAGTGCGCGCACTCCGCGCTGCCCTCCAGGCGCGTGTAGTACAGCGGGGCCTCGCCGCACCGGGTGGCGAGCAGCACCGCGCCATTGGTGGCCACCAGGTTCAACGGCGGCGTGCGCACCTGCCCGGCCCGGACGAGCGCGGCCTCCACCTCGCGCACCGTGGCGCGCAGCACGCGGCCAGCGACAGCGGGCTCCAGGCGCGGATCATCCGTGCGCCCCAGCTCGCGCAGGTGCGTGAGGAACAGGGCGAAGAGGATCTCACTGTCGGTGGGGCCCCGCACCTGCCGCAGGAGGTGTTCCGGCACGCGCGACAGCAGCGGGGCGCGCAGGGGCTCGAAGTCCGGCAGCGGCCCCTGGTGGGCGAACAACCAGTGGCGGGCCCGGAAGGGCTGGGTGTTCTCCTCGGGCGACAGGCCGAGCGGCAGGCGCCCCGCGTGGAAGAGCACCGCTTCCGATTCGTGGGGCGGCCCCAGGTCATCCAGGGTGAGCTCCCGGTCCGGCGCCAGGCGGCGCAGGAGCACCTCCTCCTGGGCATAGGAACCCACGCCCAGGGCGTTGGCCCGGGCGTCCGGGCGGAGGACGACCTGACGGGTCAGCCGGTGCAGCTCACACCGGAGGAGGTTGGGATCCGACGACAGCGCGGCGAGGATGGCGGACATGGCGATTCCCCCCTTCACCTCAAGGGATAAGGTCCAGGGACCCTGCGTTCAGCGCCGCCCACCCGCTCCCCTGCTCTGGCGCTAAGCCCTTGAAATGGCTGGCGTTTGATCAGTCATTGAATTGACACCTCACAGCGTGGCGCCTAACCTCCGGGCGCTTCCCGAATGCCCTTCCCCCAGAGGGACCGGGGTGCAGGTCTTCACCGGAGACGGAATGGCGGACGACATCGCAATCGGCATCGACCTGGGCACGTCCTATTCGTGCGTGTCCGTCGTCCACGAGGGTCAGCCCACGGTCATCCCCAACGAGTGGGGCGAGACGACCCATGCCTCGTGCGTGTCCTTCCTGGAGGAAGGGTCCGTGCTGGTGGGCAACGCGGCGAAGAAGAACATCATCACCAGCCCCGAGAACACGGTGTACTCGGCCAAGCGGCTCATCGGCCGGTACTACTTCTCCGACGAGGTGAAGAAGGCGCAGGCGGTGATGCCGTACCGCATCGTCGAGGGCGACAACAACTCGGTGCGCATCGGTGTGCGGGACCGCAGCTATTCGCTGCCGGAGATCTCCGCGCTGGTGCTCAAGGAGATGAAGGCCGTCGCGGAGACGTACCTGGGCCGTGAGGTGCACAAGGCGGTCATCACCGTCCCGGCGTACTTCAACGACAACCAGCGCCAGGCGACGAAGGACGCGGGCCGCATCGCGGGGCTGGAGGTGCTTCGCATCCTCAACGAGCCCACGGCGGCGGCGCTCGCGTACGGCTTCGGCCGGGACGTGAACCAGCGCGTCGTCGTCTACGACCTGGGCGGCGGCACGTTCGACGTGTCCATCCTGGAGATCGGCAAGGACGTCTTTGAAGTGCTCGCGACGGCGGGCGACACGTACCTGGGCGGCGACGACTTCGACGACCGCATCATGACGTGGATGGCGGAGGACTTCCTCAACCGCACGCGGCTGGACCTGCGGCAGAACAAGTACTGCCTGCAGATGCTGAAGGACGCGGCGGAGAAGGCGAAGATCGACGTGGGCCAGACCGGCACCGCGGAGATCCTCTGCCAGGGCATCTGCCAGGACGCCAACGGCAACGTGATGGACCTGCGCAACACGCTCAACCAGGACCAGTTCAACCGGATGGTGATGGACCTGGTGCAGCGCACGTTCAAGGTCTGCGACGAGGCCCTGCAGAGCGCGCGGCTGACGGCGGCGGACATCGACGCGGTCATCCTGGTGGGCGGGCCCACGCGGCTGCCCATCATCCGCAACTCGGTGAAGCACTACTTCCAGAAGGATCCGCTGGAGGGCATCAACCCGGATCAGGTCGTGGCCATGGGCGCGGCGCTGCAGTCGCACGCGCTCTTGGACAGCAAGACGGAGACGTTCCTGGTGGACGTCACGCCGCTGACGCTGCGGATCGGCACCGTGGGTGGGTACACGGAGAAGATCATCGACAAGAACACGCCGGTGCCCATCGACCGCTCGAAGACCTTCACCACCAGCCGCGACGGGCAGGAGAAGGTGAAGATCCGCGTGTACCAGGGTGAGTCCAACCGCGCCGAGGAGTGCGAGATGCTGGGCGAGTTCGAGTTCTCGGGCTTCCGCATCGGGTATCGCGGCGAGGTGAAGATCGAAGTGACGTTCGAGATCAACACGGACGGTCTGGTGAACGTGTCCGCGTGCGACGTGGAGACGGGCCAGAAGACGTCCACGGCCATCACGCTGTCGTCCGGCATGACGGAGACGGACATCCAGCAGTCGATCCAGGCGAACCGCAACACGCGGCTCGCGGGCCACAACGCCAGCGACCTTCCCGCCGTGGCCAACTAGGCACCGCCGATGTCCGAGCCTTCCGATCCGAACGCTGGCGCACCGCCAGGGCCGCCCGCCGCGCCCCAGGCCCCGGCGCGTCCGGCGACGCCCGCCCTGCCCCGGGTAACGGCCTCCGTGCCCCCGTCCGTCGCGCCCACGGCGCCCCGGCCTCCCGCAGCGGCCACGCCGCCCCCGGGAACGGCTCCGGCCGCCAGGGCCACGCCGCCCCCCGTGACGCCCCCGCTGGCTCCGGCCACGGCAAGGCCCGCGTCCGGTCAGGTGCCGTCGGTGGCTCCGGCAGCAAGGCCCGCGTCGGGTCAGGTGCCGTCGGTGGCTCCGGCTGCGCAAGCTCCTTCGGCGGGAGGCGTTCCGGCAGCGGCACGGCCTGCTTCGGGCCAGGTTCCGACAGTGACGGCTCCGGCGGCGCGGCCTGCTTCGGGCCAGGTGGCTCCGGCGGGTGGAGCTCCGCCCGTGGCGCCGGCTCAAGCGCCTACGACTGGCGGCGTTCCGTCCGTAGCTCCGGCGACGGCACAGCCCGCGTCGTCCAGCGGTGTCCCTCCCGTCGCGCCCGCGAGTGGAGCGCCCCCGCGTCCAACGCCCGCGAGCCTCGCGCCCGTGGGAGCCGCGCCTCGTGGACCCCCTCCGGGCATCGCACCGGTGGGTACTCCCGCTGCATCACGGCCTACGGTGTCTGGGGTTCCGTCCATCGGCGTTGCATCCGCGCCGCCCGCGACGACCGCGCAGACCCGTCCCACCGTCGCCGCGATTCCGGCCGTCGGCGCGGTGACTCCGCCCCAGGCGCCCGCGAGTGCTCGCCCTCCGGGCACGACGGCTCCAGCGGTCGGATCAGTTGCTCCGCCTCAAGCGCCGGCTGTGACCGCTGAAGGCGCTCGGCCCACCGCCACGGGAGTTCCGGCCGTCGGCGCGGTGGTGCCGGCAATACCCGCTGCAGCGCGCCCCACTGTCTCCGCGACTCCGGCCGTCGGCGCGGTGGCTCCGCCGCAGGCACCGGCAACACCCGCCGCTGCGCGCCCCACCGCCACGGGAGTTCCGGCTGTCGGCACGGTGACTCCGGCAACGCCTCCCGGTGCTCGGCCCACGGTCGCTGGGATTCCTGCGGTGGGTGCGGTGACTCCGGCCGTACCCGCCGCGGCTCGCCCCACCACCGCGACTCCAGCAGTCCCCGCCAGCGCTCGGCCGACCACCGCGACACCTGCCGTGGCCCCCGCGTCGATGCCTCGCATCGCGCCGGTCGTTCCTCCCAACGCGAGCGCTTCGCCCGCCATGCCGCCGGCGATGCCTCCCGCGGTGCCCGGCGTCGCGGCCATGCCGACGCCGCCCGTGGCCCGTGCGCCCTCGGCCGTGCCGACCATGCAGCCGCTGAGCCCCGGGATTCCGCCCGTGGCTCCCGCGGCCCGTCCGCCCTCGGTTCCCACCATCGCTCCCGCGGGCGCCCGGCCTCCCGGCGCGACTCCCGCTCCGGTGCCTCCCGCCGCGCGCCCCATCCCCACCGTGGGTCCGGTGACGCCGCCGCCCGTCGCGCCCCGGATCAGCCCTCCCACCGTCGCCCCCGCCGGGACGCCGCCGCCGGTGCTCGCCGCCGGGCAGGTCGTCCCGCCCGTGGCTCCCGCGGCCCCCGCGCCGCCGCGTCCCGGCAACCGGCCCACCACGTCACTGCCCGCCCTGGCTCCCGCAGGCTCCGCCCGTCCGCTGACGCCGCCGCCGGTGGCTCCGCCCCGCCCTCCCGCCGCCGCCAGCGTGCCCCCGCCGCCTCCGTCCTCCGAGGGCCCCGCCCTCAGCCCGGAACAGCTCGTGGACCTGGAGTCCCGCTGCGCGAAGCTCGACCAGATGGACTACTTCGAGCTGCTCAGCCTGGAGCGCACCGCCGCCCCCAGCGACATCAAGAAGGCGTTCTACCGGGAGAGCCGCGTCTACCACCCGGACCGCTTCTTCCATCTCGAGTCCAAGGCCCTCAAGGACCAGGTGAACGAGCTCTACAAGCGCGTCACCGAGGCCTATTACGTCCTGCGCGACGACACCAAGCGCAAGAAGTACCTCACGGACATCGCCGGCCCGGACCGCGCGCAGAAGCTGCGCTTCACCGACGCCTCCGAGTCCGAGACCAAGGCCGCCGCGAAGAAGGAACAGGAAGAGCAGATCGGCACCCACCCCAAGGGCCGTCAGTTCTACGCGCAGGCCCAGAAGGACCTGGAGTCCGGCAACCCGTCCGCCGCGGAGCGCAACCTCAAGATGGCGCTCACCTACGAGCCCTCCAACGCCCGCTACAAGGAAGCCCTCGCGGAAGCCCAGAAGCAGACCGCGGACAAGTCCAAGGGCGACTCCTCGTTCAAGATCCGCTAGCGGCCCCCAGGAGCCCCCGACATGGTCATCGACCTCATCCTCCTGGGCATGGTGCTGTTCTTCGGCACCCTCGGCGCCCTCTCCGGCGCCGCCCGGCAGGTGGCCAACTCCGTGGGGCTCGCGGCGGGCTACTTCGTCTCGCGCAAGCTCGCGCCCCTTGCCGGTCCCAAGCTCGCGGTCGCGCTGGGCTCGCCGTTGCTCGTGGGCACGCTCTTCGGCACGGTGCTCCTCTTCGTCGTGACGTGGCTCACCGTGCGCTACGCCCTGGGCGCGCTGCTGCTGCGCTTCCTCTCCGGCAAGGATCCGGAGGAGCGCGGCATGGACCGCACGCTGGGCTTCATCCTCGGCGGCGGGAAGATGGCGGCCCTCTTCTGGGTGTGCCTGAGCGCGCTGACCTTCATGGAGCAGCACGTCGTCGTCGCCGGCAAGCGCGTGGGCGTGGCCCCGAAGGACTCCATGGCCTTCGACCTGTCCCGCCGCTTCAACCTCTTCGAGCTGACCCAGTTCGCCCCGCTGGAGGACCTGGTCCGCGTGGCCCAGGCCACCCACGACCCCGCCAAGGCGAAGAAGCTCCAGGACGACCCGGCCTTCAAGGCCCTGCGCAAGGACCCGCGCTTCCAGGTCGCCCTCACGCACCAGGACCTGCAGGCCGCGCTGGAGCGCGGCGACACGCGGGCCCTCTTGCGCAACGACGTGGTGCTCCAGCTCATCCAGGATCCACAGGCGGCGGCACGGCTGGGCGCCGCCGCCCGGGCCTCCGAGAAGCCAGCGCCCGCCGCTAAGCGTTGAGCTCCACGTCGTCCAGCGCCGCGAGCCGCGCCTTCACGAACGCCGCGTCCACCGTCACCTGGCGGTGCTTGCGCTCCGGCGCCTCGAACATGATGTCCGACATCACGTGCTCCAGGATGGAGCGCAGGCCGCGAGCCCCCAGCCCGCGCGCGATGGAGTAGCGCACCACCTCCCGCAGGCCGCTCTCCGGGAACTCCAGCTCGATCTCATCCAGCGACAGGAGCTCCTTGAACTCGCGGGTGATGGCATCCGGCGGCTCGGTGAGCACGCGCAGGAGGTCGGGCTCGCCCAGCCGCTCCAGCTGCACCATCACCGGCATGCGGCCCAGGAACTCCGCCATCATCCCGAAGTCCACCAGTTGCTTCGTGGAGATGCGCTTCTCCTTGCGCTTCGCCGTGAGCGCGTCCGAGCCGAAGCCCATGGCCCGGCCGCCCTCGTCGCCGTAGTCGTGCAGGTCGCTGAACGTGCCCGCGCAGATGAAGAGGATGTCGCGCGTGTCCACCTGCACGAAGTCGCTCTTGTTCCACGCCTGCGTCACGTTCATGGGCACGTGCACCTCGCGCCCTTCCAGGAGCTTCAGGAGCGACTGCTGCACGCCCTCACCGCCGATGTCGCGGCTGCCCGCGCCGTTGCGCGCGCCCTGCGTGCGGCGGGCGATCTTGTCGACCTCGTCGATGAAGATGATGCCCCGCTGGGTGTCCTCCACGGAGTGGTTCGCCTTGAAGAGCAGGTCGGACACCATCACCTCCACGTCCTTCCCGTAGTAGCCCGCCTCCGTGTACTCGGTGGCGTCCACGGTGGTGAACGGGACGTGGAGGATCTCCGCCAGGTTGCGCGCGATGTGCGTCTTGCCGCTGCCCGTGGGGCCAATGAGCAGGATGTTGGACTTCTTGATGAGGGACTGCCGCCGCATCCGGCGCGCCTGGATGCGCTTGAGGTGGTTGTGCGCGGCGATGGCCACCGCCCGCTTCGCTGCTTCCTGTCCGATGACGTAGCGATCCAGCCGTTCGAAGATCTCCCGCGGGGTCAGTGGCGCTGCCTCTTCCCTGCGTGCGGACGACTCCATGTACCCTCCCCTTCTCTCCACTCGGCCTCCCTGCGCTGCCCAGGAGGAAGGGTAGGAATTGGATGCTGACCGGCCCACCAGGGCCAGCACCGCGAATGGGGCCCTTGCCCGCCTGCCTGCTCCTCGAACAGGCGGCTATTGAATGCCCGGGACGTTTCCGATAGTCCGGCCCCCCTCCCGTGTTCATGGGAGTTTCCACCCCCCGCCGCGCGCTCCACCGGAGGCACGAAACAACGATGGCCGCTCCCTCCCCTCAGCACCGCTGGACCCTGGCCGATGCTCACGAGCTGTACGGCATCCGCAACTGGGGCTCGCCCTACTTCGGCATCAACGACAAGGGCCACGTGTGCGTCCACCCGGACGGGCCCGCCGCTCCGAGCATGGACCTCAAGGAGCTGGTGGACGAGGTCCGCCGCCGGGGCATCGGCCTGCCGCTGCTCCTGCGCTTCACGGACGTGCTGCGCCACCGCGTGGTGCACCTGAACAACGCGTTCAAGAAGGCCATCGCGGATCAGGGCTACAAGGGCCTGTACCGGGGCGTGTACCCCATCAAGGTGAACCAGCACCGCTACGTGGTGGAGACCATCATCGAGGCGGGCAAGGAGCACACCTACGGCCTGGAGGCCGGCAGCAAGCCGGAGCTGCTCGCGGTGATGGCGCTCCTGGACAGCGAGGACGCGCTCGTCATCTGCAACGGCTACAAGGACGAGGAGTACATCGAGACGGCCCTCTTCTATTCGCGCCTGGGCCGCAACGTCATCCTGGTGGTGGAGAAGCCCAGCGAGCTGCCCCTCATCGCGGAGGTGGCGCGCCGCACCGGCATCACCCCGCGGCTGGGCATGCGCGTGAAGCTGTCCACGCGCGGCGCCGGCAAGTGGGAGGCGTCCGGCGGTGACCGGTCCAAGTTCGGCCTGTCCTCGTCGGAGCTGATGAACTGCATCAGCTTCATGAAGGACGCGGGCCTGCTCGCCTCCTTCGAGCTGCTTCACTTCCACCTGGGCAGCCAGATCTCCAACATCCGCAACGTGAAGAACGCGCTGCGCGAGGTGGGCTGCTTCTACGTGGAGGTGGCCCGCCAGGGCGCGCCCTTGAAGTACCTGGACGTGGGCGGCGGCCTGGGCGTGGACTACGACGGCTCCCAGACGAACTTCGCCTCCTCCATGAACTACACGACGGAGGAGTACGCCAACGACGTCGTCTTCGGCGTGATGGAGGCCTGCGACCGCGCGGGCGTGCCGCACCCCACGCTCGTCTCCGAGTCCGGCCGCGCCGTCGTCGCGCACCACGCGGTGCTGGTGGTGGACGTGCTGGGCACCAGCGAGTTCGACCCGTCCCAGACGCCCGACAAGGTGGACGACAAGGCGCCCTCCGTGGTGCGCAACCTCTATTCGACGTTCCGCGAGGTCACGAACAAGAACGTCATCGAGGCCTTCCACGACGCGCAGGACGCCAAGGAGGAGAGCCTCCAGTTGTTCTCCCTGGGCCACCTGTCGCTGGAGCAGCGCGTGGCGGCGGAGAACCTCTACTGGGCCATCTGCCACAAGATTTTGCGCGTGGCGCGCGAGGCCGGGGAGATTCCGGAGGAGCTGGAGTCGCTGGAGAAGCAGCTGTCGGACACGTACTTCTGCAACTTCTCCGTGTTCCAGTCGCTGCCGGACTCGTGGGCCATTGATCAGCTCTTCCCGATGATGCCCATCCACCGCCTGGCGGAGAAGCCGACCCGGCGCGCGACGCTGGCGGACATCACCTGCGACTCGGACGGGAAGATCGAGCACTTCATCGACAAGCGCGAGGTGAAGGACGCGCTGGAGCTGCACGCGCTCAACAGCGACGACTACTACCTGGGCATCTTCCTCGTCGGCGCGTACCAGGAGATTCTGGGCGACCTGCACAACCTCTTCGGGGACACGCACACGGTGCAGGTGTCGCTGGCGCCGGGTGGCGGCTACCTGATTGATCACGTCGTCGCCGGGGACACGGTGACGGAAGTGCTCAACTACGTGAGCTACAACAAGGACGACCTCGTCGCGAAGCTGCGCAAGTTCACGGAGCTGGCGCTGCGCCAGGGGCGCATCACCCTGGACGAGTCGCGCAACCTGCTGCGCGTCTACGAGGACGGCCTGTCCGGCTACACGTACCTGGAGCGCGAGGTGGACGCGACGTTCACCTCCGCCAGCCAGCTGCGCCTGCTGCCCGGGCCGGAGAACGGGGCGCGCAACCCCGTCTCCCCCTCGGGGACCTGAGAAGGCCTCAAGCCTCCGTCGGGACCGGTGCCTGTTCGCCGGTCTCGACGGATGCGTCGCTGAACGCGGCGTCCGTCGCGCGCAGCCGCAGCGTCTGGAGCGTCTCCAGCTGCCCGTCCGCGCGGTCCGCGAGGAAGCCGAAGTCGAACCGCGCCAGGCGCGGATCCTTCGCGGCCACGCGCTCCAGGCTCCGCCACAGGGACACGCGCCCGTGGGAGCCCACGCACAGCCCCTCCAGCTCCACCAGCCGGCTCAGCGGCGAGTAGCGCAGGAGCGAGCCGTTGAGCTTCAGGCGCGACAGCTTCTCGGTGATCCAGGCGCCGCCGACCTTGATGGGATCCACCCGCACCTCCAGGGCGGCCATCACCGTCAGCAGCGTGGCGCGGTCCTGCTCTATCAGCGGGATGAGCGTGGCCAGGTACTGCCCCACCGGGTTGCTGCGGTTCTCGCGCTCCGTCCGCTTCGCGAGGTCCACGCCCACGGTGGAGCCCAGGAGATGGTCGTTGAGGTAGATGCCCAGTCGCTTCACGTTCATGCCGAGTGCCCCTCCCCCGAGGCATCGAAGACTTCAGGAGGGTGGGCACGGCGGCCGCTTGCCGCACGATGGCAGCGGGGCTCGGAAGGCAGGCGGCCCGCCGAGCCCCGGCACGGCCGCTTCAGTCCGGATAGCCGAACGACGCCGTGACCTTCACGTCCGGGTGGAGGCTGCGCGCCACGGGACACTCGTGGGCGATCTTCTCCAGCGTGGCGCGCTGGTCCTTCGTGAGGCCGGACGGCATCAGGATGGACAGCACCAGCTCGCCAATCTTGCGCGGCGGCGGGGTCATCCGCTTCTCCACCGTCGCGCGGACCTCGCCCAGGGTGATGCCCTCCTTGCCGGCCATCAGGTGCATGGTCGTCACGACACAGGACGCCAGCGCCGTGGCCACCAGGTCCGTGGGGGAGAAGCTGCCGCCGGTGCCGCCGTTGTCCTTCGGCGCCTCCGTGGGCAGCGTCGCGCCGGACGGGCCGTGCGTCACCTGCGTCTTCAGCTGGGGAGCACTCACCAGGGACATCACCACACCGGTCGCGGGCTGCTGACTCATCACCGTCTCCTTGGCTGGGAAAAGGACTGCGCGCTAGCGGACGAAGCTGTCGTGGGCCTTGGCGTCCTCTTCGGAGGAGGGCTCGGCGTCCTCGACGCTCCAGTCCAGCGTCTTCATCAGGGACTTGCTGCGCTTCTTGACATCCGCGTCCAGGAACTTCACCGCGTCGCCCATCTTGTCCATCAGGCGCATGGGCTTGCGCTTGTTCTTGGGCTCGCTGAACAGCGCGTGCGTGAGCCACGGGAACACCGCCGTCACGTCGCAGTGCACGTACATGGAGCCCGTCTCCACCGCCTCCACGGACACCTTGCCCCAGGTGTGGCCCTCACCGGCCGGGCAGCTGGACAGCGCGCCGTTGTCCACCGGGTCCACGCAGAACTGCACGTCGATGTCGAAGCCCGACGTGGGGACGTTGAGGATTTGATCCAGCAGCGGCTCGCCCTGGAGCGTGTAGTTCTTGGGCACGCCGCCGCCCAGAATCCAGATGGCCAGCTTCCCGCTGCCGTGGTGGCGGCAGTAGTGCTGCATGGCGGCCATGGAATAGACGTCGTCGTTGATGTCGAGCTCGAACTTGAACTCGTCACCCAGGAGGCGCTTCAGCTTCACGACGTTGAGGAAGATGGAGCCGTCCTGCACCGCGCCCACCCAGATGGGGACGCCGTGCTTGTAGCAGGTGGACAGGAGCGACGGCTGCTTCACGCCGAGCTGCTTCTCGATGCCGTGGATGGCCTTGCCCAGGAGGTAGTGGAACTCCGGCGTGGTCATCTTCTTCTGGAACTCCGGCTGGCGGAGGATGGCGGAGAAGAGGCGGTCGGTGTCGAGCAGCGCCTCCTCCCAGAAGCCCAGGTCGTAGATGCGGATGATGCGCGCCAGGCGGTACTGGAGGTCGCCCGCGTTGGGGTTCACCTCGCGGATGCCGTGGCCGATGATGCGGTGGGCGTCGTGGTAGAGGTTGGCGCCCGTGGTGGTGATGGCGGAGATGATGCCCTTCTCCACCAGCGGGATGAGGCAGGACTGGTGCAGGCCCGCGGGCGTCATGGCGCCGGACAGCGTGAGGAAGATGGACGCGTCCTGCTGCACGGACTGCTGCATCAGCTCGAACGCGGTGCGTTCCTGCCGGCCCACGTAGGCGCTGAACGCGTGCGCGAGCAGCTCCGCCGGCTTCTCCTTGCCGGTGATGGGGCGCGGATCCGCCTTGCGCGCGTTCGCGTAGGCGGCGCGAAGGGAGGACTTCTTCGGGGTCGGGGTCTTGGCCATGGCGCGGCGATCTAACACCGCCCGCCTGCCAAGGGGAGGCCCGCCTTCAGCCCCGCCCCTCCCCAAGGGGCCAGCACCGGACAGGAAGAAACCCCGCCCCGTGCGGATTCACACAGGGCCCGCTCTTCCGGCCCCTTCCCATGGGGACATGGCGTAAGAGTGCCCGCCTCGCCGCCCTCCGGAGGGTCCCACCGCCGTGATCGACCTGCATTCGCACACCACCGCCAGTGACGGCCAGTACCCGCCCTCGGAGCTGGTGGCGCGCGCCGCCGCCGCCGGGGTCACCGTCCTGGCGGTGACGGACCACGACACGGTGGCGGGGCTCCACGAGGCGACCCAGGCGGCGAACGCCCACGGCCTGGAGCTGGTCCCCGGCATCGAACTGTCCGCCTTCGTGTACGGCAAGGAGGCCCACATCCTGGGCCACTTCCTGCGCCCGGAGGACCCGGACCTGGCGCGCTTCGCGGACCGGCTGCGGGACGAGCGCACCCGGCGCATGGAGGCCATGGTGGACCGCCTGCGCAAGCTGGGCTTCCCGGTGCGCATGGAGCAGGTGCGCAAGGTGGCCGGGGACGCGCAGCTGGGGCGGCCCCACCTGGCGCGGGTGCTGGTGGACCAGGGCTGGTGCCTGGACATGAAGGCCGCGTTCGACCGCTTCCTTGGCACGGGCCGCGCGGCCTGGGTGGAGCGCTTCAAGCTGGACGGCGCGGAGGCCATCCGGCTCATCCGCAACGCGGGCGGCACCGCGACGCTGGCCCACCCCGGCTCCTCCAAGATGGAGCGCCCGGAGATCCAAGCGCTGGCGAAGGCGGGGCTCTCCGGCCTGGAGGTGCTCAGCGCGGACCACAACCCCGCCGTGCGGCAGAAGTACCTGGCGCTCGCGGCGGAGTTCGACCTGGTGCCCACCTTCGGCAGCGACTTCCACGGCGAGGCAGTGGCGCCCGACCACCGCCTGGGCGTCGCGGCCATGCCCCTGGAGCTGTTCCAGAAGCTGCGCGCCCGCGCGCCGTCGTCGCGGCCCGTCTGACCAGAGCCCGGCTCAGGACCGCGGCTGGGCCTTGAAGCGGCTCGTGACGGCGGTGAGCCCTTCCGCCACGGACTGGAGGTCCTGGGCGATGCGCGTGGTGCGGCCGGTGGCGTCCACGCCCTGCTTCACCAGGTCCGCCACGTTGCGAGCGCCCTGCACGGCCTGCTCGCTGGACTGACGCTGCTGGCGGGTGGCGATGGTGATCTGCCGCGCCGCCTCGCTGGTACCGCGCGCCAGCTCCACGATGCGCAGGAAGACGGCGGAGGCCTGCTCGGCCACCTCCACGCCCCGGTCGCTCGTCGCCATGCCCACGCGGGCCTTGGACGCGGCCTCCTCGCCGGAGTCCTGCACCTTCTCCACGATGCGGGCGATGTCGCGCGCGGACGCGGACACGTTCTCCGCCAGCTTGCGCATCTCCGCGGCCACCAGGGAGAAGCCCCGGCCCACGTCGCCCGCCTTGGTGCCCTCCAGCGCCGCGTTGAGCGCCAAAAGGTCGCTGCGCTCCGCCACCTGGTTGATGACCTGGGCGATCTTCGACACCTGCTGCAGGTCCTTGTTCAGCCCCACGATGGCGTCCGCCACGCCCTTGGACTCCGTGCGGATGTCGTTGATGCCGCCCACCACCTGGGCCACCACCGCCATGGCCTCCGCGACGGCGTCGTGGGTGCGCCGCGCGCTGGACTCCACCACCTCCGTGGAGGAGGAGATCTGCTCGGCGGTGCGGGACAGCTCCTCGAACGTGGCGGCGATCTGCTGCGCGTACGCCGCCTGCTGGCTGATGACGTGCTCCTGATCCGCGGAGGCGCCCATCAGGCCGCGCGACGCGCTGGAGAGCTGCTCGGTGCGCGTGACGAGCTCCATGACGGTGGCGCGCAGCGTGCCCAGCATCTCGTTGAAGGAGGTGGCCATCTGCCGCACCTCACCGGCGGCGGACACGTCCAGCTCGCCCCGGAACACGTCGCCCCGGGCCACCTCGCGCGCCACCTGCGTGACGCGCGACACGGGGTCCGCGATGGCGCGGCTGATGATGACCGCCAGCCCCAGGCCCAGCACCGCGGCGCCGAGGTAGCCCATCAGCGAATAGCCCTCGGTCGCCGCCAGCGCCGCCTTCACCTCCTGGGTGCCGAAGCCCGCGCGGTACAGGCGGCCATCGCTCTCGCAGCGCACCACCACCTCATCCGGCAACCGGGCCACCGAGCACTCCCCCGCCCGGGGCATGGGCGGCTGGGTCAGCCCTTCCGGCACCCGGCCCCGCACCGCCAGCACCGTGCCGTCCGCGCGGCTCAGCTCCTGGAAGTTCAGCGTGAAGCCGCCGGAGTCCACCTGGGAGAAGAGCTCCTCGCGCCGCACGCGCGAGTCCGGCGAGGCGTCCGGCAGCGCGAGCGAGGGGTGCCGCACCACCAGCGTGCCCAGCGTCACGGCCCGCCCGGCCAGGACCTCCATGCCCGCGGCCTGCTGGCGGGCGGGGAAGTACACCCCGCTGAAGAACACCACCGCGAGGCACGGGAGCAGCACCGCGATCGCCACCTGCATCCGCAAGGTCAGCCGGCCCCACATGTCTGCGACTCCCCAGGCGATGATCGGAAGAAGGCTCCGGAACAGCCCGCTGACGCTAGGCGTCCGCTCCCCACAGCGTCAAACCGGCCCTGAGGAGGCCAGGGATGAGAGCGGCTGATGGGCCTGGTATTTCGGCCGTCTTCTCAAGGGGTTGGCGGCCCCTGGGCGGGGGTGTTTCCCTTTGACACGACGCCAAAGGTGTCGTTAGGGTCCGCGCCCGATGACTACACCCCTCGCCCCGTACCTGCCGATGGCGGTGGTGCTCCTGCTGGCCGGTGTCATGGGGATGATCATCCCCCAGGTCACCACCCGGCTGGGCCCCAAGCGCCCGAGCAGCACCAAGTCGGCTCCCTTCGAAGCAGGCTCCGAGTCGAGCGGTCCCGCTCGCCAGCGCTTCGCCGTGAAGTTCTACGTCATCGCGCTGCTCTTCATCGTGTTCGACGTGGAAGCGGTGTTCCTGTACCCCTGGGCGGTGAACTTCCAGGCGCTCGGCTGGTTCGGCTACGTGGAGATGCTGGTTTTCGCGTCGACCCTGGTCGTGGGCCTTATCTATGTCTGGAAGAAGGGCGCTCTCGACTGGGAGAGCTGAGACAACTCCATGGCTGACACCGACATCGCGCCGATCATGACCACCCGCCGGGAGGAGGCCACGGGCTTCTTCCAGAAGCTGGTGTCCAAGGGCCTGGGCTGGGCCCGCAAGTACTCTCTCTTCACCTACCCGTACGCCACCGCCTGCTGCGGCATGGAGTACATGTCCGTGGCCGCGAGCCGCCACGACATCTCCCGCTTCGGCGCGGAGTTCCCCCGCTTCTCGCCGCGCCAGGCGGACCTGCTGATGGTGGTGGGCACCATCAACCTGAAGCAGGCCCCCATCCTCAAGCGCGTCTACGAGCAGATGACCGAGCCCAAGTGGGTCGTGGCCTTCGGCGTGTGCGCGTCCTCGGGCGGCTTCTACGACAACTACGCGGTGCTCCAGGGCATCGACCGCATCATCCCGGTGGACGTCTACATCCCGGGCTGCCCGCCGCGCCCGGAGCAGGTGCTGGACGGCCTGATGCTGCTGCAGGACAAGATCGGCAACCAGGTGCACCGGCTGCGTGATCCCGGCCAGCCCAACGAGACGGCGGCGCACCACGCCCGCATGCTCGAAGCCGGCAAGTAGTCCCAGCATTCCAGCTTCACCCCACGGGCCCCGCGCCGCCTCTCACGAAGAGGCCGGTGACGGGGCCCGAGGCGTTCCTGGGGCCTACCAGCGGTGGTACGCGGGGTGGCCTTCCTTCACCGCGACGAAGGTGCCGCGGCAGGTGGCCGTCACCTTGCCGTTCTCCCCGGTGAGGGTGCCCTCCACGACGACGCGGTCGCCCTCGATGGACACGGGCTTCGCGGACAGGTGCACGGGGCCCATGGGCGTGGGGCGCTTGAGCACGATGGCGTAGTCGGCGGTGACGGTGCACGGCGGGGTGGACGCGCCCTGCGCCTTCATCAGGTGGTACGCCGCCGTCCAGTTGCAGTGGCAGTCCAGCAGCGCGCCGATGATGCCGCCGTTGAGCACGCCGGGGAACGCCTGGTGGTGCTCCTCGGGCGTCCAGTCCGCGACGACGAGGTCACCCTCCACGCGGCTGCGGATGCGCAGCCCTTTCGGGTTGGCCGGGCCACATCCGAAGCAGGCGTTGTGGGGGGCGTACGTTTCCTGGAGGCCGGGGGTTGTTTCGGTCGTCGACATGGCCGGCCACTCTACGTGAGGCCGCCTCCGGTGCGCGCTCCCCAGCGTCGTCCAGCCAGTCCGCCAACGCCCGCGCGTCCGCCCCTGCACATTCCCCCGTACAGGTGCGCCGCACGCTGCCGTCCGCCTGCGGCCGGTCCACCACCCAGCGCTGGCCGTCGAAGGCGCCGGTGTCCTTCTCACGCAGCACCGCCGCGTCCGCGGCGTCGCCCATCTCCACCACGCCGTCCGGGCGCAGGCGGTACGCGTCGAAGGTGCGCGGCGCGCCCGGCCAGTGGCCCGGGTCGAAGACCTCCGGGCTCACGTGCGTGTAGCCCGTCTCCGCGTACAGCGGCGCCAGCGGACGTCCCTCGCCACGCAGCAGCGGCCCCAGCGACGCGCCGTCCACCTCCGGCAGCGCGGACAGGCCGGACAGCTCCAGCAGCGTGGGGCCCACGTCCACCAGCCGCGCCAGCGCGTCCACCTGGGCGGGGCCCGCGCCACGCCCACCCGGCGGCTTCACCGCGAGCAGGATGCGGTTCTCCTCCTCGCCCAGCCGCGCACCGTGCACGGACGTCGCGCCCGCCAGGTCCGGCCGGTCCGCGTGGAAGCTCTCGCCGTGGTCGGACATCAGCACGATGGTCGCGTCGTCGTAGCGGCCGGAGGCCCGCAGCGCGTCCAGCAGCGTGCCCACCTGCGCGTCCGCCTGCGCGAGCAGCTCGTCGTAGAGCCCCTCCGCGCCCTCGCGGTTCCACGCGCCCTTCGCGCCCGGGGACACCGGGGCGAAGTGCATGCGCAGCCGGCGCTCCAGCGGCTCGGACGCGGACACATAGCGGCGGTAGAACGGGTAGACGGGGTCGCCCGGGAAGTGCGCCGCCGTGGCGTGGAAGGCGAAGAGCAGCGGCCCCTCCCCTGCCTCCTTCAGGAGGCCGTCCGACAGCCGCCGCGCATAGCCCATGGGGTCGTGGATGCCGGCCAGCGCGCGGTTGTCGATGAACTCGGGCACCCACGCGGCGCCCGCCGGGTTGTCCGCGAAGAGGCCCAGCGCCCGGTAGCGCAGCTTCTCCAGCGCGAAGTTGAGCGCGCCGCGCGGAGGCTGCCAGCGCGTGGCGAAGCCGGAGGCCGGCCCCTCGAAGTGGAAGCGCGAGCAGTCCGTGGCGAACACCGTCCGCCATCCCGCGTCCGCGAAGCGCTGCGCGAAGGTGGGCGCCAGCACGAGCCGCGCGTCGGACGTCAGCGGGTAGCGCACGCCCGTGCGGTACGGCCACCGCGCCGTGAGCAGCGAGCGCCACGCGGGCTCCGTCTGCGCCACCGGCGTGTACGCGCGAGTGAAGAGCGTGGCGTCCTGGAGGAAGCGCTCGACCTGTGGCGCCACGCCGTGCCCCGTCGCGCCCAGCCGGTCCGGCCGGAACGCGTCGATGCCGATGAGCACCACCAGCGGCTGCCGGACGGAAGCCTCCGGGCGCCGCACCGTCAGCGCCACCGCGAGCACCACGACGACGCCCACCACCACCGCTCCGGAAACGCGCTCCGCTCGCTGGGCTCCGGGGCCATCCATCCGGCGCAAGGCCAGGGCCCCACGCACCGCCAGCACGGCCAGATGGACCGCCACCCACGCTCCGGCCGCCGCGCGCGCCTGCCACGGCTCGCCATGGTCCACCAGCCACGCCAGCACCGGCCGCACCGTGGGCAGATCATCGAAGAGCGCGGGCCGCGCCAGCGCCCGGTCCCAGGCCCAGAACAGCAGCAGCCCCGCCCAGTGCGGCACCATCAACGCCAGCGACACCCACCCGCCCCGCCGCGTCCAGGCCCGGGCCAGCACCGCCGCCGCGAGCCCTAGCAGCGCGCCCGCCACCATGTAGACGGTGGCCACGCGCAGGATGACGCCGGGCAGCAGCGGCCGGACCGCCGCCGCCAGCGCCGCGTAGGGGCCATCCAGCGGGATGTCCACGCCCACCACGCCCGCCTTGAGCAGCCAGGCCGTCTCGGCGGCGAAGAGCAGCAACCCCAGCAGGGCGCCCAGGGCCAGACGCCCCGAAGTGGCACGGAGGAAGGAGGCGAGGGACCGCACGGACATGCCTCCAGCGTCTATCCCGGCCGGGCATGGAGGCGCCAACTCTGTGTTCCACCGGGCTTTCGGAGAGAGCGCGACGTGCACCGGACACACTGTCCATGCAAGATGGCACCCGGACTGTTCCTGCCCGAAGCATCCCTCGGCCCGAAGGGGCCTCCCCATGTCCTCCAGTGCCCCGCCCAGCGACACCCTGCAGGAGTCCGTGCGCCGCGCGCTCGACGTGGAGCGCCAGTCCAATGGACGCCACCTGGCGTGGGTCCGGCTGGGCGCGGTGGGCGTGCTCTTCACCATGGCCGTGTACCTGGGCCGGGTGCGCGGGCTGCACGACTGGGACGTCTACCTGGCGCCCTTCGCGCTGTACCTCGTGTGCACCACCGTGGTGGCGGTGGCGGTGACGGCCTCCACGCGCATTGCCCGCTGGGCGTCGCTGTCCGTCGCGTTCGTGGACGTGCCCGCCGTCTACTGGCTCCAGCACCTGGCGCTGCCGGTGTCTCCCTCTCCGGGCGGCGTCGCCGGCTTCACGCTGGGCATCTTCGCGGCGCTGGTCCTCCTGTCCGCGCTGAGCCTGCGCCGGCCCGTCACCCAGCTCGTCACGCTCATCGCCATCCTCGCGGAGGTGATGCTCCAGCGGGAGGCCGCCATCGGCGGGGGCGCCCAGGTGGCCGGCGCGGTGATGCTGGCCATGACGGCCGCGGGTGCGTCCCGGCTCCTCCAGCGCATCCGCCTGCTCTCCGCCGCCGTCACCCAGGAGGAGCTCCAGCGCGCCCGCCTGGGCCGCTACTTCTCCCCCGCCGTCGCCGAGCGCCTCCAGGACCGCGACTCCCCCGCCGCGGAGCTGCGCGAGGTGTCCGTGCTCTTCGCCGACGTGCGCGACTTCACCTCGCTGAGCGAACGGCTGCCTCCCGAGGAGGTGGTCACCATCCTCAACGAGTACTACGGCCGCATGGTGGAGGTGGTGTTCCGCCACGGCGGGACGCTCGACAAGTTCATCGGGGACGCACTGATGGTGTACTTCGGCGCCCCGCTGCCGGACGCCCACCACGCCCGGAGCGCCACCCGGTGCGCGCTGGACATGGTGGCCGAGCTGGAGGCCGTCAACGCCGAGCGCGCCGCCCGGGGCGAGGCAGGCCTGCGCATGGGCGTGGGCGTCCACTCCGGGCCGGTGGTGCTGGGCAACATCGGCTCGCCGTTCCGGCGCCTGGAGTACACGGCCATTGGCGACACGGTGAACCTGGCCAACCGCATCGAGCGGCTGACCAAGGGCTTCGGCGTGCCGGTGCTCGTCTCCCAGGCGACCCGGGAGCAGGCGGGGGACGCCTTCCGCTGGGCCCCCGCGCCCACCGCGCTCGTCCCGGGCAAGAGCCAGCCCGTGGTGACCTTCATCCCCCTGCCCTCCGAGGGCTCTCCGGCGCTGGGTCCGGACGTGGCCGCCTGAGGTTGCAACCCGTTGTGCCCAGGCAGGCAGGGGGTGGATCGTGACGCCGGGCTACTGGACCGCCTAAGTGGCCTACATGGTTGAGGGTTTACGTTGACGCCTCACGCGAACGGTCCTTATAAAGCCGCGGTTTCCTCTGTCGTAGATCGAGGCCCCCCTTGAGCATTTTCGCGTTGGACCGGGTCGCCGCCCAGTTTCCCGAGGCGGTCGCGGAGCGCTATGTCGACCGCGCTGGCGGAGCCTGGGCCGTCATCCATGCGGAGTGGCTGCCGAAGGTCGCCACCTTCCTGAAGATGGACCCCGAGCTGGACTTCAAGCTGTTCGGCTCCGCGGACGCCGTGGACCGCCTGCACCTGGCGGAGAGTGATCCGCGCTTCGAGGTCGTCTACTTCCTCTATTCGCTCAAGCGGAAGGAGCACGTGCGCCTGAAGGTGCGCGTGACGGAGACGCGTCCGGAGCTGCCCTCCCTCACGCCGCTGTACCGCGGCGCGAACTGGTGGGAGCGGCTGGTGTTCGACTTCTACGGCATCCGCTTCGTGGACCACCCGGACCTGCGTCGCATCCTCCTGTACGACGAGTTCCAGGGCCACCCCTTGCGCAAGGACTACGCGCTGCGCGACCGCCAGCCGCTGATCCCCGAGCGCCCCATCAAGGACATCTTCCGCGGCCCCGGCACCAGCGGCGTCGCCTGATCGAGACCTCCCCATGGCCGACAGCCACAACACCGACGCGCAGAAGCCCTACAACCCCGACACCGACGGGTTCGCCCACGAGGAGTCGGAGCTGGAGTCCCACCTCCAGTCGAAGCACATGGTCATCAACATGGGCCCCTCCCACCCGGCCACGCACGGCACCGTGCGGCTGAAGGTGGAGCTCGAGGGCGAGACCATCGTCAAGATCGACCCGGAGATCGGCTTCCTCCACCGCGGCTTCCAGAAGAGCTGCGAGAACGTCACCTGGACGCAGTGCCTGCCGTACACGGACCGGCTCAACTACCTGTCCGCGATGATGAACAACTTCGGGTTCCTCAACGCCGTGGAGAAGCTCATCGGCCTGGAGATCCCGGAGCGCGCCCAGTACATCCGCGTCATCGGCAGCGAGCTGCACCGGCTGACGGACCACCTGACGTGCGTGGGCGCCACCGGCCTGGAGATGGGCGGCTTCGCGCCGTTCCTCTACGGCATGGAGGCCCGCGAGCTCATCCAGGACCGCGTCACGGAGCTGACCGGCGCGCGCCTCACCACCAGCTTCGGCCGCGTGGGTGGCATCAACCGCGACCTGCCGGAGGGCTGGTCGGAGAAGGTCCTCAAGACGCTGGACCGCACCGAAGAGCTGCTCGTGGAGATGGACGGGCTGCTCACGCGCAACCGCATCTTCGTGGACCGCACCAAGGGCACCGGCATCATCACCGCCGAGGACGCCATCGACTACGGGTGGACGGGCCCCGCGCTGCGCGCCTGCGGCGTGGACCACGACCTGCGCAAGGTGTCCCCGTACTGGGTCTACGACCGCTTCGACTTCGAGGTGGTGGTGGGCCAGCACGGCGACAACTACGACCGCTACCTCGTGCGCCTGGAGGAGATGCGGCAGTCCATCAAGATCCTCCGTCAGGCCCTGGCCACCATCCCGGCCGGCCCCATCATCGTGGACGACTGGCGCATCGCGCTGCCGCCCAAGCCGGAGGTGTACGGCACCATCGAAGGCGTGATGGCGCACTTCAAGCTGGTGATGGAGGGCATCCAGGTGCCCCCCGGTGAAGTCTACGACGCCACCGAGGCCTCCAACGGAGAGCTCGGCTGGTACCTGGTGAGCGACGGCCGCGGCCGTCCGTACAAGGTCCACGTGCGCGCCCCGGGCTTCCCGGTGCTGTCGGCGCTGCCGCACATCATCCAGGGCAAGATGCTCGCGGACCTCGTTCCCACCTTTGACACCATCAACATGATCGGCGGCGAGGTCGAGCAGTGAGCGACAACGACACGAAGAAGCCTACCGGTGACGCGCAGACGCCCCCCAAGGGCGCGCCCACCGACACGCCCGCGGCCAAGGTTGGCCCGGAGCCGTCCAACCCGCCCGCCGGCGCGAAGCTGGACTCCCCGCCCGTGGCGCACAGCAGCCCCACGCCTCCGCCCAAGCCGGCGGCGCCCGCCGGCGGCCCTCCGCCCAAGCCGCAGCCCAAGAACCCGGGCTTCGTGACGGCGGTCATCGACGGCCGGGAAGTCGTGGTGAAGCCGGGGACCAACATGATCGAGGCGGCCAAGACGGTCGGCTCGGAGATCCCCTACTACTGCTACCACCCGCGCCTCTCCATCGCGGCCAACTGCCGCATCTGCCTCATCGAGGCGTCCAACGCGCCCAAGCTCGTCCCCGCCTGCCAGACGCCCATGGCCGAGGGTCAGGTCATCAAGACCACGACCCCCAAGGTCAAGGAGCAGCAGCGCGCGGTGATGGAGTTCCTGCTCTTGAACCACCCGGTCGACTGCTCCATCTGCGACCAGGCCGGTGAGTGCAAGCTGCAGGACTACTACATGAAGTACAACTACAAGCCCTCGCGCCTGGAGGGCACGAAGGCCCTCAAGCACAAGCGCAAGGTGCTGGGGCCCCGCGTGGTGCTGGACCAGGAGCGCTGCATCATCTGCACGCGCTGCGTCCGCTTCATGAACGAGATCCCGAAGGAGCCGCAGCTGGGCGTCTTCGGCCGCGGCAGCCACGAGCGCATCGACGTGTTCCCGGGCAACGAGCTGGACAGCAACTACTCGCTCAACACCGTGGACGTGTGCCCGGTGGGCGCGCTGCTCTCCCGCGACTTCCGCTTCAAGGCGCGCGCCTGGTTCCTGTCCGCCACGCCGTCCGTCTGCACGGGCTGCTCGCGCGGCTGCAACATCTACGGCGACTGGATGGCGCAGGACACCTACCGCTACCGTCCCCGTGAGAACGAGGCCATCAACAAGAGCTGGATGTGCGACCAGGGCCGCCTGTCGTACAAGGACCTGAACGTGGGCCGCGTGCTCACCGTTCGCGTGGGCCGCGGTCTGCAGGCCCCCGGTACGGTGCAGCCGGCCGTCGGCCGCAAGGACGCGGTGGCGGGCGCTGCCAGGGCGCTCAAGCCGCTCGTGGGCTCCAAGGGGCTCGCGGTGCTGGCCTCGCCGGTGGCGTCCAACGAGGACCTGCTCGCGGGCCTGACGTTCGCGAAGACGGTGCTGGGCGTGACGTCCGTGTTCGTGGGCGGCCGGCCGCAGGGCAAGGCCGATCACTACCTCATGACGGCGGACAAGAACCCCAACCGCCAGGGCCTGACGCTCATCGCCAAGGGCCTGGGGCTGACGCTCAAGGGCTTCGAGGAGCTCACCCCCGCCATCAACGCGGGCCAGGTGAAGGCGCTCTACGCGGTGGGCACCGAGGTCCCCGTGGACGCGGCCACCTTCGCGGAAGCCGCCGCGAAGCTGGAGGTGTTCGTCGCCCAGGCGCAGAACGAGTCCCCGGTGACGGCGCAGGCCACGGTGCTGCTGCCCGCCGCCGCGCACATCGAGGACGAGGGCACGTTCACGCAAGCGGACGGCATCACCCAGCGCTTCCGCAAGGCGTACCCCCCCAAGGGGGACGCGGTGCCGCACTGGAAGTGGGCCACGGAGCTGACGCGCGAGCTGGGCGGCGAGGCCGCTTCCGCTTCCGCGCGCGACGTGTGGCGGGCGTACTCGGCCAAGGTGTCCGAGTTCGCCGAGTTCAACTGGGACAAGGCATCTCCGCCGGACCGGGAGAAGCCGGGCATCAATCCGCTGCCGTCGGGAGCCGACGGCCGTCCGCCGGGCTACCGTGAGTTCGGCGCGCCGCGCGTGAGGGGCATCTGACCATGAGCCGCATCCTGACCATGCTGTTCGCCATGGCCTTCATCGTCTTCGCCATCGCTGGCGGAGTGGCCTCGGCGTATCTGGTGGGCTACCTGGCGGAGGAGTACCTCTTCGAGGGTGCCAGCCGCCTGACGAACATCATCTTCCTGATGCTCGTCTTCGTGATGATCACCGCGACGCTGCTGACGCTGGCGGAGCGCAAGTGGTCCGCGTTCATGCAGGACCGCGTGGGCCCCAACCGCGCGCGCCTGGCCATCCCGGGCCTGTCCAACCGCTCCCTGGGCGGCATCCCGCACATCATCACCGACGTGCTGAAGATGCTGACCAAGGAGGACTTCGTCCCCGGCACGGCGAACAAGTTCCTGTTCAACCTGGGCCCCATCCTCGCCTTCGCGCCGGTGTTCGCGCTGTTCGCGGTGGTGCCGGCCGGCCCCACGGTGAACGTGTTCGGCAAGACGGTGGACATGGTCGTCGCCACGCCGGACTTCGGCATGCTGTACCTGCTGGCCATCGCGTCGCTGGCCGTCTACGGCACGTCGCTGGCGGGCTGGTCCTCCAACAACAAGTTCGCGCTCCTGGGCGGCGTGCGCGCCTCCGCGCAGATGATCTCCTACGAAGTGGCGCTGGGCCTGTCGCTGGTCGGCCTGTTCCTGGCCTTCTCCTCCGTGCAGCTGCCCACGCTGGTGGGTGACGTGGGCAACGCGCTCGTGTCCGGCACCGGCCAGGCGAAGTACCTCTGGCGCACCGACGGCGGCTTCGACCTGGGCCTGCCGGCGTGGGGCATCTTCATCCAGCCCCTGGGCTTCATCGCCTTCTTCGTGGCGTCCTTCGCGGAGACCAAGCGCGCCCCCTTCGACGCTCCGGAAGGCGAGTCCGAGATCATCGGCTACTTCGTGGAGTACTCCGGCATGAAGTTCGGCATGTTCATGATCTCCGAGTTCGTGGAGGTCGTGGTGCTGGCCGGCGTGACGGCGTCGCTCTTCTTCGGCGGTCACCACCTGCCCTTCGGCGGCGAGTGGCTGGCGGCGCAGCCCTTCTTCCAGGAGCACGGCTGGGTGTACGGCACGCTGCTCGGCACGGTGTTCTGGATCAAGGTCATCCTGCTCATCTGGGTGCAGCTGGTCATCCGCTGGACCTTCCCGCGCTTCCGCTACGACCAGATCCAGAACCTGGGCTGGAAGATCCTCCTGCCCGTGGGCCTGGCCAACGTGTTCATCAGCGGCGCGCTGGTGCTGTGGGATCCGTCCCTCCGCGCGCTGGGCGTGGTGGGCCTCCTGGAGATCGGCTTCGTGATTGCCCTGACCATGACGACGGGCGCGAAGGCGGCGGACGCGCACGACGCGGCCCACGGCCATGGGCACGACGCGCACGGCCACGGACACGACGCGCATGGCCTGCCGGCGCACGCGGCGGACCCCCACTCCCATTCTCCGGCGGGCGCGCACTAGCGCGGTCCGGAAGCGAGACAAGACACCATGGCGTTCAATGCTTCCCAGGATCCGCGCACGGACCTCCGCGAGCGGATGTACATCCCGGAGCTGCTGCGCGGTCTGGCCATCACGACCAAGCACTTCTTCCGCAACATGTTCGGCACGCGCGACACCAACCCCCAGGTGGTGGACCGCACGGGCACGAGCCTGATGACCACGGTGGAGTACCCGGAAGAGAAGCCGATCTACCCGGAGGGCTACCGCGGTCTGCACCGGCTGGTTCCGCGCGAGGACGGCAAGCCGCGCTGCGTGGCCTGCTACATGTGCGCGACCATCTGCCCCGCGCAGTGCATCTACATCGAGGCGGGTGAGTACGAGCGCGAGGGCACCGACTCCGAGTCGGCGGTCATCGAGAAGTACCCCACCCAGTTCGTCATCGACGAGCTGCGCTGCATCGTGTGTGGCCTGTGCGTGGAGGCGTGCCCGAAGGACGCCATCCGCATGGACACGTACATGCACACGCCGTCCGAGTACAACCGGCAGAACTTCGTCTACGACATCCCGAAGCTGCTCAAGGGCCCGGCCGTGTCGCACCCGTCCGACCCCTGGAACAAGCGTGAGAGCTCCACGGAGCCGCACCACGTCCACAAGGAAGCGCACACGCGCATCGGCGAGGGACACGAGGGCCACGGCGACCACGGCCACCCGAAGCAGCTGGGCGCGGGCCACGCCGCCCACGGCAAGCCGGCCGCCGGCCACGCGGTGGTGACGCAGCAGGGTCCCATCCAGGTGACGAAGTTCATCAAGTAGTCCCGTCTTTTCTCGCGCCACGGCGCAGCCCGGCCCGCCCTCTTCCCGCTGTCTGGGAAGGGCGGGCCGAAGCCTTTTCTGGGGGCAGGTGGTGATGCTGCAGCTCTTCAATGCGCATGGTGCCGGCCGGGCACGGGGAGGCCCGCCGTGAAGCGCTACCGGATGTCGGTGTGCAAGGGCTCCAGCTGCCGCGAAGGCGGCTCGGACGCGGTGCACGTGGCGGCGCGCGAGGCGCTGGCGGAGAAGGGGCTGCAGGCCCGCTGCGAGCTGTACCGGGGCGGCTGCTACGGCTTCTGCCACATGGGGCCCAACGTGGTGGTGCGCGAGGACACGGGCCGCAAGCGCGACCCGCTGTCCCCGGAGGACTACCAGCTCATGGGGTGGCCCGGAGAGGTGTACTACTCCGGGATGACGGCGGAGAAGATGCGCCGCGTGGTAGCCGAGCACATCCAGGACGACGCGCCGGTGCGAGAGCTGTTCGGCCAGCCGGACTCCGGCGACGACGACTAGCGGCTGTCCGTGCTGCGCCGGCCCCAGCGGATGACGCCGTCCCAGTCCGCGGGCGGCGGCGTCTGGATGAGGCGCTGGCAGCGCTGGACGTAGACGCGCGCCACCGGGTCGCCGTGCTCCACGGTGCAGCGGCGGAACAGTTCCTGGGCCACCAGGAAGTCGCGCCCGTAGTAGGCGATGAGGGCCTTCTCGTAGAGGGCCATGCCCGCCTGCTTCTCCGGGGAGAACTCGCCCCGGCGGCCCAGGAGTTCGTGCAGGCGCACGGGCTGGGACTGGTCGCGCAGGAGCACGCGGTCCACCTCGCGGAAGACGTACGCGTCGCTGGCGAGCTGCGCGGTGGTCTGCCCCACCAGCACCTGGGTGCCGTACTGCTTGTTCGCCGCCTCCAGCCGGCCGGCCATGCTCACCGCGTCGCCCATGACGGTGTAGTGGGACTTGAGCTCGCTGCCCATGTCGCCCACCAGCAGGTCGCCCGTGTCGATGCCGGCGCGCACCGACAGCCGGTGGCCGAACTGCTTCTCCCAGAGCGGCTGCTTCTGCGCGAGCGCTGCCTGGAGCTTCAGCGCGGCCTCGCAGGCCAGGTGCGCGTGGCGGTCCGTGCGCACGGGCGCGCCCCAGAAGGCCATCACCGAGTCGCCGATGTACTTGTCCACCTGCCCCACCGTGGCGCGCACCACGGCGGTCATCTCCGTGAGGAAGGTGTTGAGCAGCGGCACCAGTTGCTCCGGGGGCAGTGCTTCGGACAGGCGGGTGAAGCCCTCGATGTCGCAGAGGTACACCGTCATCTGCCGGCGCTCCGGCTTCATCAGGCTCACGTCGCGCGCCACCAGCCGCGCCACCTCCGGGCTCACGTAGCGGCCCAGCGCGCTGTGCACGAACTCACGCACGTCCTGCTCGGTGCGGAAGGCGTAGAGCGTCGTCACCAGGAACGCGAGCCCGCCGGACCACAGCGGGCCGGCCACGGCGATCCACAGCTTGTCGTGGACGAAGACGTACCCCGCCGCGCCCACGTATCCCGCCCCCGCCGCCACCGCCACGCAGACGAAGAGGAAGGCGCCGCCCACGGAGCGAAGCAGCCAACTGCAGGACAGCGCCAGGAACGCGCCAATGAAGGCCAGCCCCATGGTGGCGAGCATGTCCACCTTCGGCGGCGCGCGCGTGATGCCGTCCGACGCGAGGATGTTGGCGAGCGCCTGGCCCAGCACCGCGCCGTTGGCGATACCCGGGCCGATGGGCGTCACCCGCCGCTCGGGCGCGTAGCTGCTGGTGTTGGTGAGGATGACGGCGCGGCCGTCCAGGTCATGGTCGAAGCGTGCGGGCCGGGCCTCCTGCGTGTCGAAGAGGTTGAGCAGCACGTTCCACGCGCGGATGGAGCGGGCGAGCGGGCCGCGTGCGCCCCGGGTGGCGGATGGGGCCTCCCAGCGCAGGAGGCTGTAGCCGGCCGCGTCCATGGGCACGGAGTACTTGTCCCCGATGTACAGGCGCCCGTCCGCGTACCGCAGCTTCTGCGTGCCCGCGAGCCGCATGGCGGCGGCCAGGGGCAGCGAGGGCAGGACGTAGCGCTCACCGCCGCGAGGGCTGTACGCGACCAGGTGGGGCACGCCGCGCACCACGCCGTCGGGATCCGCGGGCAGCGTGGTGGCGCCGTAGCCGCTGGCCGGGCTGAGCAGCGGCGTCACCGGGTGCTGGAGCTGGCGCACCTCCAGGAGCTTCTCGGGGTCCAACCCCTGCACCTGCACGGAGGCCAGGGCGAGGAACAAATCCGACGGCGCCACGCGGAAGGCGTCGTCCGCGGCGCGGCGCTCCTGGATGGACGCGGCGGCGGTGCCCAGCTGTTCGCCCAGGCTGCGGCCCTCGCCCTCGTCCGCGACGCCGGCCCAGACCTCCAGGCCCTTGCCCGCGGGGATGAGGAACGCGGGCCGCTGGAGCGCGAGCACGGACTGGGCGCGGGCGCGGGCCTCGGTGACGCCGGGGTAGCTGCCCAGGCGAACGCGATATGGCCACAGGCGGCCGGTGGGGGGCAGCGTGCGGGTGCCCTCGGCGCCCCAGCGGAAGGCGAGCACGGAGTGGCCGGGGTTCTGGTCCAGCAGGGCCCGGAGCGCGTCGTCGTCCTGGGACAGGGCGCCCCGGCCGGAGCGCGTGGGCGTGACGCAGGCGCGGGGGCTGAGCTCCGGATAGGCGAAGTCCAGCATCACCACGGAGGCGCCCTCCTCCATCAGCCGGTGGACCATGCCGCCCATGACCTGGCGCGGCCACGGGTACGCGGCGATGTCCGCGCGGGGCCCCTGCTGGGCCTCGGCGAGCGTGTCGTCGTCGATGGAGACGAGCACCACGCGGTCGGAGCGCTCGGAGACCTCGCCGAGCTGGCGGATGCGCCAGTCGTAGAAGACGCGCTCGCCGCCGTCGAGCCAGGCGGAGATGCCGTCGATGAAGCCGGAGGGCGACAGCAGGGGAGCGGGCGCGTCCTCCGGCCGAGCGGGGCCCGTGTCGCGCTGGGAGACGAGCAGCCCCAGCAGGCAGCCGAACAGGGCCGCCATGACGAGCGAGAAGCCGAGCCGGTGGAGGAAGCGGCGGCCAGAGGAGTGGATGCGGAGGCGTTGCACGAGCGGCGTGCAGGATACCCCGCCGGGGCCCCGCGCCTATGGGTCAACACGCGCGGTATGGTTGGCTGCTGTCAGCTGTCCATCCGTGCCCCGCGCAAGAGAGTGCCCATGAAACGCCTTTTGCTGTCCGCCCTCGCCACCGTGTCCGTGTTGTCGCCGCTCGCCTGCGACCTGGAGAAGACGACCAACCAGCTCACGGCGGACCACGTGATGGTGGGCACCCTGCTCGCGACGCCGCAGGTGGACGTGTCCGCGTCCGCGCTGGCGGGTTACGACGCGGGGACCTACGGCGGGCCGGACGGAGGGGACGTGGTGAGCTTCCCCGGGCAGACGGCGGCGTTCGTGTTCTTCGGGACGAAGAAGGGGGAGAACGCGCAGCCGGAGGGGCTGAGCGGCGCCACGGTGACGCTGCGCGCGGGCAGCGCGGCGGGCGTCCCGCTCAACGGCCAGGGCGGCGGCAGCTACGGTGTAACGAGCGACTCCACGGATGACCTCCAGTACGCGTCGGGCGCGACGTACTCGTTCTTCGCGGAGCAGGGCGGGACGAAGTACGAGGCGCGGGTGGAGGACTCGCCCACGAAGGAGGCCATCCCGGCGTTCCACCCGGCGGAGGGCTTCGTGCGGATCAACGCCAACACGGCGTTCGCGTTCGACCGGCCGGCGCCTCCGCCCAACCAGGACCGCACGCTGGGCTTCGTGACGGTGGTGCCGCTGGGCGCGAACGGGGAGAAGGGCCAGTCCACCTATTCGAACGTGCCGACGACGCCGGTGGAGTTCCTCCAGCTGGCGGCGACGCCCGCGACGTTCCGCGAGGCGCGCGTGACGATTCCCGCCACGGCGTTCCCGACCCCCAAGCAGACCTACATGGTCATCTTCCAGGCCGTGCGCATGGGCGGCCCGGAGTCCGACAACCTCTTCCTCGGCAGCGTCGTCCTGGCGGGCACCGCGGAAGTGGGCATCGTGCGGACGAACTAAGCGCGTCTACCCGGCCTCGATGTCGAGGCCGATGCGCTCCTCCAACTTGAGGCGCAGGAGGTGGCCCGCGAAGCGTTCCGACTCTTCGCGGGAAAGGATGCTGCGGAAGTCCGGACCGTCCGCGATCTCCACCTCCATCACGGCGCCTCGCTGGAGGAGGCGGAAGAAGTCCTCCCCTCCTCCGGGCCTGGGCACGCGCAGGGGGATGAAGCCCTTGAGCGGTAGGACGTCCGCGCTTGCGTCGATGGCGCGCAGCAGGCCCGGCGCGTCCGGGCGGATGGCATCGGAGGCGACGGACTCCTCCGCGTAGAGCGGCGCGGGCGGGAGGGACAGCTCCTCGGTGGAGTCGTCGAAGAGGAAGCCGTAGCGGGAGGGCACCCGCTGCGTGAGCAGGTAGCAGAGCAGCACGGCTTCATCCGGCTGGATGCGCGCGACGTGGAGGATGGATCGCTCCGCGCCCACTCTGCGCAGAAGCAGCGTGAGGTGTGGACGGCTGCGCTGGAGGTAGCGCTGGACGCGGTCCAGGAGCGTGGCGCGGACCTCCGTGAACGCGGCCTGGTAGCGGGCTTCGCTCTCCGATTCGCGCTGGGAGACGGCGTCCCGCGCCTTGGCGAGCTTGGCTTCCGCGTCGCGAAGGAAGTCACTGGCGGCGCCCTGTGGCTGAAGGCCCGGAGCCGTTGAACCGGAGTCCATGCCCGCGGCGCGCACGGCGCCCAGGAGGAACGAGCCCTGCTGCGTGAGCCGGGCCTGTTCCTCGCGGAACTGGATGACGGAGGCTGCGTGTTCGCGCTTCAGCTCCGCCCAGGCGTCGTAGGCGGACTCCAGTGTTTCAAGTGCGCGCAGCTGTCCCAGCGCGCCCTCGGGTCCGGAGGCCCACGGCGTGTCTGTGTTTCGCACGGGAAGCACCGTGGACGCATCCACGGCGGGAACATCCACGGGAGTGTCGTGACGCATCGACCGGGCATCATGCTTCGGTGCGTCGGACGGCGGGGAATGTTTCGGGGGTCCCTTCTTCGTCACTGCGGCCACCCGGGATAGTGGAAGACGTTGCCGAAGTTCCCGACCGCCCAAATGTCCTCAGGGCTGGTGCCCTCAATATCGTAGAGGCTCATACCTACCGAAAACTGAGTCCAGGCCCGTCCATTATACCGGAAGATGTATCCGTTGGCCGAAACCACATAGACAGAGTTGGATCCGAAAGCCAGGACTCCTGTCAAAATGTCATTGGTAACCGGACCATACCCAATAGACCACGTGGCGCCATTCCAAGCCAGGAAGGTCCCATTGGCCCCCACAGCATAAGCGAGCTTATTATTAACCACATCAACGGCCCACAACGCACCAGCATCAGGAACGCTGGCTTCTGGAACCCATCCTCCTGATCCGCCACTCCTACGGAGAATGTTGCTCCGACCACTGGCGTCCCCAACGGCGAAGAGCAGCGTTTGCGAAACACCATCCACACCAAAAAGGGGCTGGCCCGAGTAGGACTGTACTGGAACCGTCGCGATGCCGCCGTCCCACTCGAAGGAACCACCAACTGTGCCATTGCTCAACGAGCCGACGCCGACAATGAGGACACCTCCATCATTTCCGACGAATCCTTTCAAACTTGTCGTTGTTCCCGATGCGGAGGGAGGTTTGTACGGGTCACACCATGAACTTGACGGCGATTGTATCGTCAGGATGTCGTTATCACCCCCGATATAAGCAACACCAGTTTGGGGATGTGCCCACACGCCGTACAAAGCACGCTGCGTTGTTCCACCCGTGCACTTTCCTGGCAGCACAGTAAAGCTGCTCGAACCTGACGGCTTTATGGCTCGGGTCGAATCGTCCCCAACAACCCAGACACCACCATCTCCAAACAAAGACACTCCACGCAGTGCGGGCCCGCCATTATTCACGCTCTCACTGACCCAGGTGGGCCCGTCACCTCGACAAGCTCCATTCTCATCAACCAAGTTGTTACAGTTATTATCCTGTTCATCACAGAGTTCGAGGGCATTGGGATGGATGAATGGATTTCCGTCATCACAGTCTCCTCTTTGATTCACGAAGCCCGGTGCGGGAACAGGACAGGACAGCACTCCGCCATCCGATGCACCGAAGAAATCCTGATCATCGTCCGGATACCACGTGGGCACCGTGGCAGGCGGCAGGCACTGCGTCCCACCGTCTCTTCCACAGAACACCCTACCATTTACGCACTGATACGTAGGATCAGTGCAGGCCTGCCCAATGCCGAACCCCTCATCCGTGCCATTGATACAGTTATCATCCAGCTCATTGCAGACTTCCACCGCCCCCGGGTGGATGCGAGCATCATCGTCATCGCAGTCGTCATGAGGCGCGGTGAGGGGTAACCGGTTCGGAGGCAACGTGCTCGAACACACAGGAACCTGGCCCCGCGAAGTATCACCGTGCCCGTCCTGGTCGTCGTCCGCCCAGGCGGCCTGCTCGGTCTGCGCGACACACGTCACCGCCCCACCCTGTCCGCAGACCTTGACGCCCATGCAGCCCAGTTCCGTGGCACATGTATCGCCCAGTCCCAGTCCCTCGTCCTTCGCCCCGTTACAGTTGTCGTCGGCTTCGTTGCAAAGCTCCGCCGCTCCAGGGTTCACCTCGGCGAGTTCATCACTGCAATCCGAGCCCCCCGTTGCCACGCTGACGTAGCCATCCCGGTCCGCGTCCGTCGCCGCAACCACGAACGCCACCTCGGAAACGCCACCCTCGCGCAGCGTGGACTGACGGCTCTGCGCCGTCACGGCCTTCCCCTCACAGCCCTGCTCGAACGCCGACACAGACACCGTCACGCCGAGTCCCCAGTCCTTCGGTGGAGAGAACCCCTGCGTCAGCGTCTTCCCTGCCCTCGCCGTGCCCCGGTACGGCACCGTCGCCGTGAGCGTCGCGTCCCGCCCGGCCTCCTTCGCCTCGAACTTCAGACACCCGGGCTCGAATCCCTGCGCGTCCACCCGGATGCGCAACATGCCGCAGTCCTCGTCCCCTGCCGCGCAGAACCCCTTCTCCCTCCAGAGGTCCTCCAGCGACGGCACGGTGCACCGCACCAGGGCCAGGCCCAACAATGACACCCACAGCACGCGCAAACGGGACATGGCCGGAAAGCCTACGCCATTCCCCTCTCCTGCCGCGCAAACACGAAGGCCCCTCCCCGCTCGCGCGGGAAGAGGCCCTCCGTGGACTTCACACACTGCCTGGAATCAGGTCGTCCGCTGACCCGGCGGCACCGTGGAGCCCGCGCCCTGCTGCTGGGTGTCCCCGCCGCGCGCGTTGTTGATGGCCGTGGCCAGCTTGTCCTGGCCTCCCTGGATGCGCTGGCGCAGGTCGCCGCGCAGCTCCGTGCCCGGCTTGTCCGCGAGCAGCATGCCCACGCCCACGCCCACCAGGACGCCGGCCGCGAAGATGCCCAGCGCCGGCAGCGCCGACTCCGCCGTCGTGCGGCGCGTCTCCAGGCCGAGGAGGTCCAGCACGTCGTCCCTGTCCAGCTTCTTCAAGTCCTTCAGGCTCAGCATGTCCGACTCCGGTGAAATGACTTCGGGGGAAAGACGCGGGGTTTGCGCTCGAATCCTAGACGCTGCCCGAGGGCGGCGTGCCACGACCCGTCTGGTAGCCCTGGAAGGCGGACTCCGCCATGCCCAGCAGCTCATCCTTCACGAAGGGCAGCGCGGCCAGCCGCACGCCCAGCTTGAGGATGCGCCCGGTCAGCGGCGTGAAGAGGCCACCGCCCAGCACGTAGCCCACGCCCACGGCGATGGCCAGCGTGCCATAGGGGTTGCGCTCCACGCGCCCCTTCAGGTCCAGCGTCTGCCCCAGGTCCGCCACCGCGCTGCGCGCGTTGTCGATGAACTGCTGCGCGTCGGAGCCCAGCTGATCCACGCGCTGGCCGAAGCCCGCGTCCTCGCCGTGCGCCGCCGTGCCGTTGCCCGTCGTTCCCGAATAGTTGCTCATGTCCGTGCTCCCTTTCCAGGAAACGGGTTAGCGAGAGGCGATGCGGCCCACGATGAAGCCCACGGCGATGGCGCCCAACAGGCACGTGCCGGGGTTGGCCTTGATGAACCCGACGACCTGACGGTTCAGGTCCACCAGGTTCTGCCGCGCCTCGTCCATGTTCGGCAGCTGCTCCTGAAGGTGCCGCGCCCGGTCTGCCATCTGCTGCGGATTGATTTCCATGGGAAGCCCTCTGCTGTGCGTTCGTTTCCGATTGCGTCTTGAAGTCTTTGCACTCAGCCCCGCCGGCGCTCGTCCGAGCGCCGCGAGCCCACCAGGTAACCGACGAGGAAGGCGCCGCCCACGCAGGCGTACGGATGCTTGCGCACCCACTGACGCCAGTCGGTGACCTCCGCCACCTCCACCCGGAGCGCGCTCACCGACGTGGCCAGGTCGGCCCGGGTGCGCTCGATTTCCTCGCGAAGCGCCGCGCTGGTGCGCGGCAGGTGTCCATTGCTAGCGGCCATCCCGCGGCTCCTTGAAAGCCATTCCCGTCGTGTCCTTCAGCGTGTTCACCCCGGGCGCCGCCGCCACCTGCGGGCGGGCCGTGGTGAGCGCCGCCATGCTGCGCGACAGCTCGCTCACGCTGTCATCCATCATCTGGCGCGTCTTCATGCGCTTCACCGCGCGAAGGATGCCCAGGCCGCCTCCCACCAGGTTCAGCGCGCCCACGATGGCCAGCGCGCCCGCCCACCCCGTCCACGGAGCGAGCACGGCCGCCAGCGCCCCGCAGACGAAGGCGTAACCCACGAGGAGGAAGGGCACGAACACGGCGATGCTCGCCACGTCCAGGCCCATGGCCTTCGCGTCCTCCGCCAGCTCCACGCGCGCCAGCTGGAGGTGCTGCGTCACCAACCGACTGAAGCCGTCCGCCATGCGCCCGACGAGCGCGGCCACGCCGCGATCCGTCTGTTCACTGCCCACGTGCATGCGCTCTCCGGCCGACGCTCACGTCCCTGTGCGCGTGGGCGCCAAACTAGGCACCCCACCTCCCCGCGACAACCGCGCCGCGAGGAAATTGTCCGGCGTTCGCCAGCGTCGGCCACTCAACGCGAGATACCGGACGCTGGTGAGCCTAGCCCAAGCCACACCCCTAGCCGATCAGCTGCACCGGAGGTGCGACGGGAGGCTGCACGGAGATGGGGGCCTCGAAGCGCATCACCAGCGGCAGGTGGTCAGACGCCACCCGGCTCAAGGGCGAGCGGTGCGGCGTCACCGACACGGGCCGCACGCCTGAGTCCACGTAGATGCGATCCAACCGGAACAGCGGCAGCCGCGTGGGGTACGTGCGCGCGGCGGCGCCCAATTCGAACGCGGCGTCGTGGATGGCCTCGCGCACGAGCGAGGACACCGGCCCGTTGCCCCAGGAGTTGAAATCCCCACACACCACCATGGGGTCCTTGCGGGCCGCGTCGCGGAGCAGGTCGGCGGACAGCAGCAGGGCCTCCTGCCGCCGCCGTTCACTCACGGACAGGCCCAGGTGCAGACAGAAGACGTGCAACTGCTGGCCCCCGCCCAGGTCCAGGTCGCATCTCAGCGCGCCCCGGGGCTCACGGCCCTGCACGCTCAGGTCGTAGTTCTTCGACTTGAGCACCGGCAGCCGGCTGAGGATGGCGTTGCCGTAGCGGCGGCCGTTGCGGACCACGTTGGGTCCGAACGCCATGTGCAGCCCGAGCATCTGCGCCAGGTGCTCGGGCTGGTCCTCCCGGGGCGTCTTGCCCCGGAAGTCCCCCACCTCCTGCAGGGCGATGATGTCCGCGTTCACCTCGCGGAGCACCGCGCCCACGCGCTCCAGGTCGAAGGCTCCGTCCACCCCGATGCCGGAGTGGATGTTGTACGAGACCAGGGTCAGCTCCACGCGCGGTCCACCCTCCTCTTACGGGTTTCAGGCCGGGATGATGCGACGGGCCGCCAGCCGCGCCGCCTCCAGCGGCAGCGTCGCCAGCCGCTGCACGGCGGACGCGATGTCGCCCACGCCGCTCTGGATGGCCTTCACCTGCCGGCGCGCCTCGTCCAGCAGGTCCGGCAGCCGGCCCTGCGGCGGACGCTCCTGGGTGGGCGGCAGGGCCCCGATGGGCGCCGTCGTCCCGATGACGGGCGAAGCGGCCGCCTTGCGCTGCTTCTTCGCGGCGCCGCTCACCTTGGACACCGGGCCGTGGGAGAACTTGGCGTCCGCCTCCGGACGGGCCAGCTCCTCCAGCTGGAGCTCCATCTTGCGCGCCATGAGGATTTCCTCGGTCTGCGCGTGGCTCTTGCCGTAGTGGACGCCCTCGTCGTCGTTCACCGTCACCCGCGACGACTGGGCGAGGTGCTCCTTGTCGCGCTGACGAAGGCTGCGCTTCTGCGGCGGCAGCGTCTTGGGAACCTGGAAGTGGTCGAAGCTGTAGGAGCGAGGCATGCGCGCCCTCCCTTTCGAAGTCGATGCGATGCGTTGATGTGGGAAAGCTAGGGAGCCCCTCGCCGTCCGTAACGCCTTGACGCGCGAGCAACTGGCACGGCTGCCTGCTGCTCGTCCGGCCAGGAACACTGTTTTGCCTCCCAGGGCACCCAAGTACCGACAATGGTTCAAATCCGGCGCCTGCTCGCGGGACGGCCGGGCGGACGTCGACCAGAGGGCATCCAGACGAGCCCTTCCGGGCAGAGAAGCAGACAGCCAACACGCCCGACGCCGGTCCGGGAAGGTTCCGCGCGTGCGTGGTGTAAAGAACGGCCCATGCCCGCCCGGAACCCCTCTGCCTCCCGCGTCTTCGTCCTCGCCCTGCTCGCCACCGGGACTCCGGCGCTCGCCGGCAACACGCCCACCGGTCCCTCCGCCGCGTCAGGCACGCGCGCCCCGGGCGCGCCCACGCCGGGCGTCGTCGTCCAGGGAGAGCTGGCGCCGCTGAAGGTCAAGCCGGTGGACGGGCCGCGCCTGTCGCTCCAGCCCGCCAACCCGAAGCCGGGCGACCCGGTGCTGGTGACGGTGAGCGGCGCGTCCGCGCTCCCCTCGGGGACGGTCGCGGGCCGGCCCCTGCGCTTCTTCGCGTGGAGCGACGGCTACGCGGCCCTCACCAGCCTCCCGGTGGAGCAGGTGGAGGGCAGCGTGCCGGTGGACGTCACGGCCTCCGGGCGCGGCCTGCCGGTGCTGCTGTCCGGCGTGCTCCACGTGGGCGCGCCGGGCTTCCGCGAGCGCGAGCTGAAGGTGGCCAACAAGTACGTGTCGCCGCCCAAGGCGGTGAAGGCGCGCATGGAGGCGGACCGCAAGGCGTTCGCCGCGGCGTTCGCGCAGCCCTTCGTCGCGCCGCTGTTCGGCCAGAACTTCGCCTGGCCGCGCGAGGCCACGGTGACGGCGCCCTTCGGCGACCGCCGCTCGTTCAACGGCAAGCTGCAGACGCAGCACTTCGGCGTGGACCTGGATGGCGCCACGGGCTCGCCGGTGGTCGCCGCCAACGACGGCACGGTGGTGATGGTGCGCGACAACTACGCGTCCGGGAACACCGTGCTGCTGCACCATGGCGCGGGGCTCTACACCGCGTACTTCCACCTGTCCCGCATCGACGTGAAGGACGGCGCCACCGTGAAGCAGGGCGAAGCGCTGGGCCTGGTGGGCAACACCGGCCGCGTCACCGGCCCGCACCTGCACTGGGGCGTGAAGGCGGATGACCGGTGGGTGGATGGCCAGACGCTGCTCAAGCTGGACTTCACCGGCGCCCCGGAAGCCCCGGGCGTGGCCACCAACGCGCCCGGCCTGGGCAACCCGTAGGCGAGGCCCTCAGCCGCGCTTGGGGGCCCGGGCCTTCGGCGCGGCCTTCTTCTGCGGGGGCACGTCCGGCGGCGCGTCACCCGCCGGAAGCTCGGGCTTCACCGGCTCGGGCTTCACCGGCTCGGCCTTCGGCGGCGCGGCCTTGAGGGACGCGCCGTCCAGCAGCACGCCGTGGAGGAAGGAGTCGGCGATCTGCGCCTTGGCGCGCTCGAGCATCGCCGCGTCGCGCGCGTCCGCGAGCCCCACGACGAACGCGGTGAGCCCCATTTCAATGGAGCCGAAGAGCAGCGCGGACGCGAGCAGCGGATCCACGTCCGGGCGCAGCTCCCCTGCTTCCTTCGCGTGGGTGAACATCTGCGCGCTCAGGCGGATGACGTCCACGAAGGCCGTCTGCCGGTTGATGCGGGCGCCGGCCGGGGAGCGGGCAATCTCCAGGATGAGCACCTTCACCGCGCGGGGGTCCACGCGGTAGGCCTCGAAGGCCACGTCCGCGATGCGGCGGACCTTCTCCACCAGCGGCCCCTCGCTCTCGGCGACGGCGCGCGCGCGGGCGATGAAGCCGCTCCAGCCCGTCTCGAAGACGGTCTCCAGCAGCTCATCCTTGTTCTTGAAGTAGTGGTAGACCAGCCCGTACGCGACGCCCGCCTCCTTGGCGACGTCCGCGATGCGGCAGCCGTGGTAGCCCTTGCGGGCGAACACGTCGATGGCGGCCCGCAGGATGGTGCGGCGGCGCTCGCTCTCCCGCGTCCCGTTCTCCGGCGCCGTCTTCTGCTGGCCCACGCGTCCTCCCACGGCTGGTTGATTCAAGAATCAGCCAGCCACGCTACGGACGCGGGGCCCCGGGGTCAATCCTTACGTGGGGCCCTCCGCCACGCCGAGGGGGAGGCGGGCGGAAGGGGCACGCACGGGGAAGGTCCTTCCCCCGGGAAGGGGCTCAGGCCGCCGAGCCGTTGAACATCACGCGGGCCACGCCGAGCAGGCGGTCCACGTCGCGCGCGTTGAGGCCACGCGCACGGGCGAAGTCAGACAGCGGACGCAGCAGGTCCTCCGTCTGGGCAGGGGTCTGCTCGGTGCCCGTGAAGAGCTCACCGAGGCTGACGCTGAGGGCGTTGGACAGCGCCGCCAGGGTTTCAACGTGGGGCACACGCTCACCGCGCTCGATCATCGACAGGAAGGACACGCTGATCTGCGCACGCTCCGCGAGCTCCTCCTGCGTCCATCGCTCCGGGCGCTGCGTGCGAAGCTCGCGAATGCGCTGGCCAATTCTTTTTCCGAGATCCGACACGAAAGACTTCTCCTCTGGGGGATGTTTCTGAGGTGAGTGCAACGCTCGCGTACGGCGGGTGATTCCTACCCTCCCGACCCAAAGGACCCGAAACCGGCCACACTCAGATTAACGCCGGCGAATTCCGGCGACTGATTGCGCCGCAGGATCACCACCCCCTCGATGCGCCAGCAGTCACAGGCGGGTCCGTAGGACACACCGAAGGTCTGCTGTGCAAGGGGCTGACTTTCCTGGGAAATCGAGTCCTTATAAAGCGGTTGCACCAACGCTTCGTATCGCAATCCGAGCCCGAATCCGAGTTTGATTCGCGTACCGGCAGTGAGAGCCTGTGCCCGTTCGGTCGGAGAGGGATCGAGCTGGTCGTTGTGGGACGGCAGGCGACGAGGTGCGTCTCCCACCAGCATGTCCACGCCCCGCCGTACGAAATCGGGTCCCTGTGCCAGGGGATCCAACCCGCGATCAATTGACAATTGTTTCACCGCGAGCAGGTCGTCGTAGCGCGCGTACAGCGCATTGCCCCTGCCATTGTCGATGGTGAAGTCCGCGGAGAGCTGGGTGATGTCGCGCGTCGTCGGATCCATGCGGACGACGGCGCCCGCGGTGAGGACGCCGGCGCTGGCGGACAGGCGCGCGAAGGTGTCGCGCAGCACGCTGCCCTCCACCAGGTCCCGGCCCGCCACGGGCGCGACGCGGGACAGGTCGAAGCCCTGGCCGATGCGCAGGCGCAGCGGTTCGCGGGTCGTGGGGCCCTTGCGGACGCGCAGCGTCTGGTCCACGGCGACCACGGCGTGGAGGAAGCCGCGCACGCGGCCGTCGGACTTCAGCGGCACGGCGGAGTCCCACTCGTCGTAGATGAGCGGCAGCGTGCCGGAGCCGTTGGACTTCAGGACAGTGCGCCCCGCGCCCCAGCCGCCGGGCACGTAGCGCAGGCTCACCGACGGGGACAGCGTGTGGCGGTAGAGCGTGTCGCCGTCCTTGAAGGTGCGCGCCAGCTGCGAGTCCAGCACCAGGTCCGCCAGCGGGTAGCCGCGTGCGTTGGTGCGGCCGGAGACCTCGCCCACGGACACGGCCTGGCGCAGCCCCACGGAGGGCGTCAGCCGGCCCCAGGTGCCCAGCCCGTAGGACGTGGACAGGCGCGGGGCCAGCATCACGCGGTCGCGGCCCTCGCGCTCCATGGGGTCGAGGCGGCCGTTGCCCTCCAGGATGTCCTGCGGCAGCGCGAAGTAGTTGTACTCCAGCGGGTAGCCCTCCGGGCGGAACAGGCGCAGCGGCGCGAATTGCCCGTCGAAGCCGTCGTCCGCGAAGCCGCGGCTGCGCAGCGGCGCCAGCCGGCTGTATTCCACGTGGAGCCCGCCCATCACGCGCCCCCCGAAGAGGGGCCGCTCGGGCAGGGCCAGGGTGAGACCCGGCAGCCGCTGGAACGTCGTCGGGCCGTGGGGCTCGGTGGCGACGTTGTCCGCCGTGGCCTCGGCGGGGATGGTGTTCGTCTGGAAGAACCGGAAGGGGTAGCGCAGGTCCTGGCGCAGCGACACGTCCAGCCCCAGGTAGCGCTCGTCCTTGCGCTGGTACACGACGGCGGTGCTGCGCAGGTAGTTGGTGTTCTGCACCAGCAGGTCGGCGGTGAGGTCGCGCGTGTAGAAGCCGTCCGACACGAAGTACGCGTCCACACGGTCGTGCCAGCCGTCGCCCAGGTCCTGCGTGTGCTGCCAGGACGCCTCGCCGCGCACGCCCCGCTTCTCGTCGACGATCTCCGAGGTGTAATCCCGCACGCCCGGAGCGACCTCCCGGTAGACGCGCATGAAGTCCAGGGTGATGGGGTTCAGCCGGGGCCGCAGGTCGTAGAGGAAGCCCAGCGTGGCCCGGCCGCGCGTGCGGTCGCTGGGGACGTAGCGGAACTCGGTCAGCAGCCGCGGGCCTTTCACGCCGTTGGGGCGCGGCTCGCGGATGGTCGTCTTCTCCCGGTCGGAGAAGAAGGTGTTCGTCACGTCGCCGCTGCCCGTGATGATGCCCGGCGTGAACGTCAGGTCGTAGCTCTCCCCCAGCGTGACGAAGACGGGCACGTCCAGCGCGAAGCCGTTGAGGCCGGAGTTGGAGGGCCGGGGGATGAGCAGGCCGGAGCGGCGCTCGGCCAGGGGCAGGTACAGCCACGGCAGCGCGAACACCGGCACCGAGCGCACGTACACCACGGGCCAGGTGAGGATGGCGCGCTCGCCCATCTTCACGTTGGCCTCCTTGGCCTCCACGCGCCAGCCAGGCTCACCCGGGCCGCACTGGCACGGGGTGAAGGCCAGGCCGTCCACGGAGAAGGCCGTCTCCCCCGTGCGGCGGATGCGCGTGCCGCTCATGAGGACGGGGGTCTCCCCCAGCTTGCGTAATTCGTCCGGTGTCTTGGCGGCCTGGAGCGCTTCGGGCGTGACGCCCTTCTTCTGCATGAAGAGGCCGCCCTTCACGTTGGCCTCGTTGGAGCGCAGGTCCACGCGCACGTCGTCCGCGATGGCGGCCATCAGGCCGCTGACGAACATGACGTTGCCGGTGGCGGTGGCCACCTGCGTGGCCTCGCTGTACGTCACCTCGTCCGCGCGCAGCACGTTGGGGCCGCTGCGCAGCTCGCAGTGGCCCCGGGCGGTGAGGGTGTCGTTTTCGTAGACGACGTAGTCGGCCGCCAGCTCCACGACCTCGCCGGTGGGAAGTTCCACCTGCGTGGCCAGCGGAATCTGGGCCGACACCCAGAGCGTCAGGACGACCGGGGCAAGGAAGGTCATGCGGGAGGCGTGGGCGGGGGGGCGCCGTGCCGGCAACGGCGCCCGTCCCGTCCTACCGGCCCGGGCGCGGGAAGTCGAGGGTGATGAGGCCGCCTTCCTGGCGTGTCTCATAACGAACCCCCTGCTTCAGCTGGATGACGACGCGCACGGTCTGGCCCGACCCGGCGAAGGCCTCCACCCGCGACACGGCCGACGGGAAGAAGTGCGTGTCCAGGGGCAGCGTGTTGTTGGACTCCACCACGCGCGTGTTCTCCAGCTCCAGCACCACCTGGTTGCCGGAGCCGCCCACCGTGTAGCGCACGGGCTCGTTGGTGCGCACGAAGACGCGCGAGCTGTCCGGCTGCTGCTGGAAGCCAATCAGCGTCATCGTCTTGCGGCGCGACGACACCGAGCCCCCGCCGCTCTCGCGCGGCTCGGAGGCGGCGCTGCCCTGGCTGGGACGGGCGCGCGACTCACGGGCCGCCACGGCCTGCTCGCGGCGCTCCCGGGCCTCCTCCGCCCGCTGGCGCTTCTTCTCGGCGGTGGCCAGGTGGGCCGCCTGCTGCTCCTCGCGGCGGGCCTGCGCGGCGGCGCGGCGCTCCTCTTCCTTCTGGCGGCGCTCGTCGGCTGCGGCCTGCGCGGCGGCCTTCTTCTGCTCCGCGGCCGTCTTCGCGGCGGCCTGGCGCTCCTCGGCGGCGGCCTGGGCGGCGGCCCGCTTCTCGTCGGCGGCGGCCTGCGCGGCGGCCTTCTTCTGCTCCGCGGCCGTCTTCGCCTCCTCCTCGCGCTGGCGCTTCTGGTCGGCGGCGGCCTGGGCGCTGGCGCGGCGCTCGTCCTCGGCGCGCTTCGCGGCGGCCTGGGCCTCCTCCTCCTGGCGCTTGCGCTCCGCGACGGCGGCCTCCTCGGACTTGCGGCGCTCCTCGTCCTGGCGCTGCGCGGCGACCCGGGCCTCTTCCTGACGCTTGAGCTGCGCGTCCGAGTCCGCCTTGGCGCGGGCGGCGGCCTCGGCGGCGGCCTTCTCCTGGGCCTCGCGCTCCGCCCGGGCGGCGTCGGCGGCGGCCTTCGCGGCCTTCTCCTGCGCCTCACGGTCCGACGCGGCGGCGCGGGCCGCGTCCTGGGCGCTGGCTCCGGCGGGCGTGTTGGCCGCGACGGCCGTGCCCTGCGCCGGCGTCCCCTGAGCTTCCGCGGGCGTGTTGGCCGCGACGGCCGTGCCGCCCCCGCCGCCCAGGACCTTCACCACCAGCGTGTTGCCGGAGGACTGGATGTCCGTCTCCACCTCGCGCTCGTAGCCGATGAGGATGCGCGCGATGGACGCGGACTCCGTGCCGTACGTGGCGGTGCGGATGCCGGTGACGGTGCCGTTGCCCACCGGCTGCTCCTCCGCCACGCCCTGGAAGACGGCGCCGGACACGTCGATGACGAGCCGGGGCGGATCCGTCATGGTGAAGCTGTTGAAGTCCGGCTTCTTGCTGCCGGTGATCTCCACCGTCCCGCCGCTCACGGAGATGGCCGTGATGGTGTTGAGGTCCGCCGGCTGCTGCGCCAGCGCCACCAGCGGCACGAGCCACAATCCGAGCAGCGACACCGCGAAGCCCTTCATCGACCACTCCCGTGACATGCGTCAGAAGACAGACGCGCGCGAAATTATCACGCGCCCGGGAGGCACCAACTTTTCAGGCTGACCGGAACGTCCGCGCTTCAACGCAAGCGCGGCATGGACGGCGAGCGCGTGCGGTGCGTGCGCGTGTACTCGATGAGGTTCTTGATGTCGTAGCAGATCTGCCGGATGTCGTGCCCCATCGTCAGCTCGACGTGGCTGTTGCCCTTCACCGGCCGCCACAGCAGGTACTCGCTCTTCGCGGCACGGTACACGCTGCGAGTGGACTCCACGGACGCCAGCGGATCCATGTCCCCGAAGATGATGGCCATGGGGATCTCAATCTTGCCGAAGCCACGCTTGAAGTCGTAGTCCGTGCGGTAGCAGACCATCTCGCCCCGGCGGATCCACCGGGCGAACTGTTCAATCACCTTGCGCGGCTCGCGCTCGCCGCCCTCGCGCAGCAGCCAGCGGATGTCGTCGCGGCTGACGCGCTCCGTGTTGATGAGCCGGTTCAGCTTGCGCGTGAAGCGCTGATACAGCGCGGACTCGTCCGCCTGCGCCAGCTGCCGCTCCACCCACTTGAGCACCACGTCCACCGGCACCGCGTTGAACACCAGCGGCTTCGCGTCCTCCGGCGCCAGGCGCTTCTGGAGCGAGGGGCTGAAGGCGCCCGCCCCCTTCGCCAGGAGCGAGCGGCCCAGCGACGCCGCGCGGCGGTTGAGGTTCATCCCGCCCAGCGTCAGGTCCACCGCGCTGGCGACCAGCGGCGAGCCGTGCGCCAGCGCGCGCAGGAGCATGAAGCCGCGCCCCAGGTCCGCGGGCGACCCGATGGTGATGAGCCCCTCGAAGTCGTCGTGGATGCCGGCGTAGCCGTAGCCCAGCATGCCGCCCATGGAGTGGCCGCAGTAGAAGATGCGCTCGCGCCGGGTGATGCGCTTGACGCCGGAGACGGCCGCCGGCAGGTCGTAGAGGAAGTAGCTGTCCAGGTCCCAGCCGTAGTCCAGGTCCTGCGGCAGCGGGCGCTTGAAGCGCTCCGCGCGCTCCCTCTGGAAGGCGATGGAGCTCTTGCCGTGCCCGCGCAGCTCCAGGATGTGGATGTCCACGCCGAAGAAGAGCAGGTTCTTCACGAACTGGCCGCTCGTCCACGTGTGCCGGTTCTGGGAGAAGCCGTGCACCAGCAGCAGCGGCTCACCGAACAGCGGCTGCGCGAACGCCTGTTTCACCGGCCGGTAGCGCGTGATGACGAGCGACCAGCCGTCCGCCGTCTCCACCACGTAGTTCGTCTTGGAGTACAGCGCCCGGAAATCGACCTCGTCGACGGTGGGCATCGGAGGTCCCGGAAGCGCTGATCTCCAGTCCGGCAGGCGCATGTCGCAAAGTTACTGCTGCTGCTGCGTTGCGCCAAGGCTTCGGTCGACCATTCGCTTCACGGCGCCTACCAGGAACAGTGAACCTGTCGCCAGAACGACGCCGTCCGGACGACCCACTGCATCGTCCTTCGCTCCGGCAAGGGCCTCCGCCAGGGAGGCGTGCGAGACCACCCGTGAACACAAATCCCGTGCTTCAGCGATGTATCGCTCCGGAGCAAGCGAGCGCGGCGTGTCCAGCGGCGTGAGGTGCACGGAGGCCGCCAGCGGAAACAGGGCCTGCATCATCGGCCCCCGGTCCTTGTCCGCCACCACACCGAACACCAGGTGCAGCGGCCTGCCCGCGTAGAGGGCGCGCAGGGCCTCCAGCAACACCGCCACACCCGCCGGGTTGTGGGCGCCGTCCACCACCACCGTTGGCCCCTGGGACACTTCCTCCAGCCGCCCGGGCCAGCGCGCGGTGGCCAGGCCTTCGCGCGCGGCCTCCGGCGTCACCACCACGCCCCGGGCCCGGAGGGCCTCCAGGCAGGCCAGGGCCACGGCCGCGTTCTGGCGCTGATACGGACCGCGCAGCGCGAGCGTGAGTCCGTCGAGCGACCAGCTCGCGCCCCGGTACGACAGCGTGTCATTGGACCCGGGGACGATGCCGAAGTCGCGGCCCTCCACCTGGACGGGCACGCCCAGTTCCTCCGCGCGGCGCAGCAGCGACTCCAGCGCCTCCGGCTCCTGCTTCGACAGCACCACCGGGACGCCGGCCTTGAAGATGCCGGCCTTCTCCCGGGCGATCTCCCGGAGCGTGTGGCCCAGGTACTCCATGTGGTCGAAGGACACGGGCGTGACGCACGTGACGACCGGGCTCGCGGCGCTGGTGGCGTCCAGCCGGCCGCCCAGCCCCGTCTCCAGCACGGCCACGTCCACGCGCTCGCGGGAGAAGTGCCAGAGCGCGACCACGGTGCCGAACTCGAAGTACGTCATCGGATCCGACAGCGCGGAGGGGTAGCGCTCCAGCACCTCCAGGATGCGCTGCCCGAAGACGTCGTCCGGGATGTCCGAGCCGTTCAGGCGGATCCGCTCGTTGACGCGCACCAGGTGCGGGGACGTGTAGAGCCCCACGCGGTGGCCGGCGGCCTCCAGCGCGCGCGCCACGAAGGCGCAGGTGCTGCCCTTGCCGTTGGTCCCGGCGACGTGCAGCGCCGGGTAGTCGCGCTCCGGATGGCCGAGCGCGACGAGCGCGTCCTTCACGCGCTCCAGCCCCAGCTTGATGCCGGAGGGGTTGAGCGCCTGGAAGAAGCGCAGGGCTTCTTCCGGAGTGCGAGGGGCGTCCATGGGTGGAGGCCCGCCGCCCTACCCCAGCATGCCCAGGAGCTGGCCCAGCTTCCCGCGCAGCTCCTTGCGGTGGACGATGGCGTCGATCATCCCGTGGTCCAGCAGGAACTCCGAGCGCTGGAAGCCCTCCGGCAGCTTCTGGCGGATGGTCTGTTCAATCACGCGCGGGCCGGCGAAGCCGATGAGGGCCTTGGGCTCCGCGAGGATGATGTCGCCCAGCCAGGAGAAGGACGCGGCCACGCCGCCCGTCGTGGGGTTGAGCATCACGGAGATGTACGGCTTGCCGCTGGTGCGGAAGCGGGCAATGGCCGCGGACGTCTTCGCCATCTGCATGAGGGAGAAGATGCCCTCCTGCATGCGCGCGCCGCCGGACGCGGAGAACACCACCGCGGGGCACTTGAGCTCGAAGGCGCGCTCGAACACGCGCGTCACCTTCTCACCCACCACGGAGCCCATGGAGCCGCCCATGAACTCGAACACGAAGCTGCCGATGGAGACGGGGTGTCCCTCGATGCGGCCCACGCCGGAGATGAACGCGTCGTTCTCCTCCAGGTTCTTGCGCGTGGACTTCAGGCGGTCCTTGTACTTCTTGGAGTCGGTGAAGCCGAGCGGGTCCTGGGGCTCCAGCTCCTTGTCGAACTCCTCGAAGGAGTCCGGATCCAGCGTGGCGGCCAGGCGCGCGCGAGCCGTCCAGGCGTGGTGGTGCTCGCAGTGCATGCACACCATCCAGTTCTTCTCGAGCTCCTGGCGGTAGATGATCTCGTCGCACTGCTCGCACTTGGCCCAGAGGCCCTGCATGCGGGAGGGCTGGGGCTCGGCGACGGGCTCAGGGTCAACGGCGATGCGGGGCTTCTTGGAGAACCAGGCCATGGGGCCCGGGGGTTAATCCGGCCGCCGCGAGCCGTCAATACCTCCGTACGGCGCGCCGCGGCACACCCGGCGCTAGAACTGGAACGTCTCTCCCAGCTCCAGGACGTTCACCGGCAGCGGGGCCAGCTCCTTCTTGAGCTGGGTCACGAACGCGGGCTTCAGGTGGTAGAGCATCACCTGGGCGCCGTTGCGGTCGAACTTGCGCAGCTCCGAGCCCACGGTGGCGGGCGTGAGGTGGCCGGAGATGTCCGCCAGGGCCTGCAGGCTGTTGGGGAAGCTGGCTTCCAGGAGCAGCGCCTTGAGGTTCTTCGTGGCGTTGAGCGCCTTCCACAGCTTGTCCGTGGGGCCGGTGTCGCCGCTCATCGCGAGCGACGACTTGCCGTCGCTGATGATGAAGGCGCACGACTCCACGGGGTGGCTCACCGGGACGCTCTTCACGGTGTAGGGGCCCACCTGGAAGGTGCTGCCGGCGCGGAAGGTCTTGATGGCCAGGACGGGCTTGTGGCGCGTGGGGATGCGCGTGAAGTCCGGCCACAGCGAGTTGTTGAACATGTTCTCGCGCAGCGCCTTGGCGCACTCGCGGGAGGCATGGATGGTGACGGGCCTGTCGCGCCGGCCGATGACGAGGTCGGCGAGCAGCGGCAGGTCCTTCACGTGGTCGAAGTGGCTGTGGCCGACGAGCACGTCGTCCACCTTGCACAGCTGCTCCAGCGAGAGCGTCCCGGTGAGTGCGCCCGCGTCGAGCGCGAGCACGTCATCCACGAGGAAGCAGGTGCTCCTGCACGTGGGAAGCTCGCCGCCGTGGCACCCGAGGACTTGCAGCTTCACGCTAGAGGTCTCCGAACTTCCACTTCATCTCAAGGTAGTTGAGGAAGTCATGCAGCCGGGCCGTGTCATACACGGTGACCCTGTCACCGCTGCGCTCGATGAGGCCCGCGCGCTCCAGGCGCTCCAGCATGCTGCGCACGGCGGGCTCGCCCACGCCGATCTGCCGGGGCATGTCCCGCACGGCGAAGTCCACCTCCACGCCCTCCTCCAGGGGCCGGCCGCGCGTCTGGCAGGCCTGGAGGATCTGGTGCACGACGCGGCTCGCCGGGTCGCCGTGGAGCAGGTTTTCAATCTGGGCGTCCGCCTCGGAGAGGCGCTCGGCCAGCTTCTTGATCATCCGCACGGCGATCTCCGCGTTGCCGCGGATCATCGCCTCGAAGGTCTTCGGGTCGATGACGAGCAGCTTCGCGTCGTCATGCACCACGGCGGAGGCGTTCCGGGGCTTGTTGGAGATGATGGCCATCTCGCCGAAGAACTCGCCCGGGCCCAGCACGGCGAGCACCTTCTCCACGTCGCGCACGCGCTTGGAGATGGCGATCTTCCCGGACTGGATGACGAACATCTCCTTGCCGATCTCTCCCTCGCGGAAGAGCTCGGTGCCCTTGGGGAACTCCTTGCCAAAACGTTGAAAGAGGGTTTCCTCGGCGCCCATCTGGCCCGCGAGTCAATCAGCCCCCACCCCACCGGTCAAATATCCCAGACCGATATCGTGCGGGCACCCGAGGGCGGCGTGCCGCCGCAAACCCGACAGGTCCTCTCCGTGGCCCGAGACAGGGGCCCCCGGGAGGGGTACAAGGCCGGCCCGTGGGAACGACCTACAAGCAGTCCGGAGTAGACATCGAGGCCGGCGACGCGTTCGTCGAGAAGATCAAGCCCCATGCCGCGCGCACCACGCGCCCCGAGGTGTTGGCCGGGGTGGGCGGGTTCGGCGGCCTGTTCGCACTGCCGCCCGGCAAGTACCAGGCGCCGGTGCTGGTGGCGGGCACCGACGGCGTGGGCACCAAGCTGAAGGTGGCCTTCCTGGCGGGGCGCCACGACACGGTGGGCATCGACCTGGTGGCCATGTCGGTGAACGACATCCTCACCTGTGGCGCGGAGCCGCTCTTCTTCCTGGACTACTTCGCCACGGGGAAGCTGGAGGTGGACGCCGCGGCGGAGGTGGTCAAGGGCATTGCCCTGGGCTGCGAGCAGGCGGGGTGCGCGCTGCTGGGCGGGGAGACGGCGGAGATGCCGGGCTTCTACGCGCGGGGCGAGTACGACGTCGCGGGCTTCTGCGTGGGGGTGGTGGAGCGCTCCGCCATCATCGACGGCAAGACGGTGAAGCCGGGTGACGCGCTCATCGGCCTCACGTCGTCCGGCCTGCACAGCAACGGCTACTCGCTGGCGCGCAAGGTACTGCTGGACGACGCGAAGCTGCCGCTGGACATGACGCCGCCGGGGCTGGACCGGCCGCTGGGTGACGCGCTGCTGGAGCCCACGCGCATCTACGTCAAGGACGCGCTCGCGCTGTGCCAGGCCGTGAAGGTGAAGGGCATGGCGCACATCACCGGCAGCGGCATCCCGGGCAACCTGCCCCGCTGCCTGCCGGACGGGACGCGCGCGGTGCTGACCGAGTCCTCGTGGAAGAAGCCGGCCATCTTCGACCTCATCGCGAAGACGGGCGGCGTGGCGCGCGACGAGATGTTCAGCACGTTCAACATGGGCCTGGGCCTCATCGTCGTGGTGGCGAAGGAGGACGTGGCGAAGGCGCTGGAGGTGCTGCGCGCCCGGGGTGTGGAGGCGTCCGAGGTGGGCCGGGTGGAAGCGGGCCAGGGCGAGGCCACGGCGGTCATCGATCCATGAGCGTGAAGCGGGCGCGGCTGGGGGTGCTCGTCAGCGGCGGCGGGAGCAACCTGCAGGCGCTGCTCGACGCGGCCGGGCAGGCGGACTACCCGGCCGAGGTGGCGTGCGTGCTGTCCAACGTGCCCACGGCGTTCGCGCTGGAGCGCGCCCGGAAGGCGGGCGTGCGCGCGGAGGTGGTGGACCACAAGGGCTTCGGGTCGAAGGCGGACTTCGAGGCGGCGGTGCTCGGCGTGCTGGCGGACGCGGGCGTGGAGTGGGTGTGCCTGGCGGGCTTCATGCGGCTGGTGAGCGCGGACTTCCTCAAGCGCTTCCCGGGACGCGTGCTGAACATCCACCCTTCCCTGCTGCCGTCGTTCCCGGGCCTGCATGCGCAGCGGCAGGCGCTGGAGCGCGGCGTGAAGGTGGCCGGCTGCACGGTGCACTACGTGGACGCGGGCACGGACACGGGCCCCATCATCGCGCAGGCCGCGGTGCCCGTGCTGCCGGACGATGACGAGGCGAGCCTGAGCGCGCGCATCCTCGCGGAGGAGCACCGGCTGTATCCGCTGGCCGTGCGGCTGGCGGTGACGGGCGCGGTGACGCTGGACGGGACGCGCACGAAGGTGGCTGCGCGGGTGACGGGCGACGGCATGGCGCTTCGCAGCCCGGGTGCGCCGAAGTGACGGAAGCGCGGGACCCGGATCAGGCTCGTGACGCCCGGAGAGAGGCCCTGCGCGAGGCCCCCACGGTGATGGTCAGCGCGTGCCTGCTGGGTGAGGCGTGCCGCTACGACGGACGCTCGCAGCGGTCGGAGCGCGTGCTCGCGGCGCTGGAGGGCAAGGCGGTCATCCCCATCTGCCCGGAGGCCGCCGCGGGCCTGGGCATTCCGCGGCCTCCCGTGGACCTTGCCGGTGGAACGGGCGTGGACGTCTGGGCCGGTCGTGCGCGGGCCCTCACGCGGGAGACGCGCGAGGACCGCACCGCCGCGTTCCAGGATGGCGCCCGTCAGGCTCTCGAAGCCGCGCGCCGGTTCGACGTCACGGTGGCGCTCTTGAAGGAAAAGAGCCCTTCGTGCGGCAGCCAGCGCGTCTACGAGTCCGGCGTGCTGCGCCCCGGCGAAGGCATCACCACCGCGCTGCTTCGCGCGGACGGGCGTACCGTCGTGAGCGACGAGGACCTGTAGCCACCTCGAGACGCGAAGCACGGATCAGCGCGAAGCGGGCAGCTCCAGCTCGTTCCCTGGCCGGGGCGCGAAGCAGGCCTCCACCTCCGCGTCCGTCACCTCCGCGAGCGTGGCCGGGTTCCAGCGCGGCTTCTGATCCTTGTCCACCAGCACCGCGCGGATCCCCTCCTGGAAGTCCGGCCGCGCGGTCAGCGCCTGGCTCAACCGGTACTCCATGCGCGCCGTCGCGTCATAGTCCTGGCCGCGCCCGATGCGCAGCTGCCGCAGCGTCACGCGGAGGCTCGTGGGCGACATGCGCAGCAGCGTCGCGCGGGTCTCCTCCGCCCACGGCGTGCCCTCGCGCTCCAGCGCCGCGAGGATGTCCTCCACGCGGTTCCCCTGGAAGGACCGCTGGATGACGTCCGCCTTCGTCGCGAGCCCCGAAGGCCCCGGCTCCTGATGGAAGCCCTGGAGCACGCGCGCCGCCACCTCACGCCCCGGCCCGCTCCAGTCCGCGGCCACCAGCGCGGCCAGCACGTCCTCCAGCCGCGAGGACTCCACCCGGTGCGTCGCGTACCCCAGCCACAGCGCATCCGCCGCGTCACACCTCACGCCAGTGAGTCCCAGGTACGTCCCCGTCTCGCCCGGGAAGCGCGGCAGGAACCAGCCACCTCCCACGTCCGGGAAGATGCCGATGGCCGTCTCCGGCATCGCGAGCATCAGCCTCTCCGTCACCACCCGGAAGGCCCCGTGCACGGACAGGCCCAGCCCACCGCCCATGCAGATGCCGTCCACCAGCGCGATGAACGGTTTCGGGAAGTGGTGGATGCGGTGGTTGAGCGCGTACTCCGCCAGGAAGAAATCGCGCGACAGCGACGCGCCGGTGTCCGGCCGTGCGACCGAACCAGCCACCGCGCGCACGTCCCCTCCCGCGCAGAACGCCTTGCCGCCCGCGCCGCGGATCACCACCGCCTTCACGGACGGATCCGCCGCCCACGCGTCCAACTGGGGGTGCAGCGCCCGGCACATCTCCAGCGAGAGCGCGTTGAGCGCCTTCGGTCGGTTGAGGGTGACCAGACCCACCGCGCCCCGCGTCTCCAGCAGCACGTCCTCGCTCATGCCGTGGGGGATATCAGCCCGGAAGGGGCTCGCACGCGAGATTCGGGGGTGACATGGCGGCCAGAATCGGTATTGGGAAGAACATGACTTCCGCTGCCGCCCCCCTGCTCGCCGCCGTCTTCGACATGGATGGCACGCTCGTCGACAACATGGACTTCCACAACCGCGCCTGGGTGTCGCTCGCCCGGAAGCTGGGGCTGGAGGGACTGACGGCGGAACGCTTCCAGAACGAGTTCGCGGGCAAGAAGAACGAGGAGATCCTCCCGCAGCTGCTGGGCCGCAACCTCTCCGTCGCGGAGCTGGACGCGCTCGCGGACGAGAAGGAGTCCCACTACCGCGCCATCTACCGGCCCTACCTGGCGCTGCACCGGGGCGCGGAGGGCTTCCTGCACCGCCTGCGCGACGCGCGTCTGCCCCTGGCCGTGGCCACCGCCGCGCCGCAGGGCAACCGCGAGCTGGTGCTGGACGGGCTCTCCTTGCGGCCCCTCTTCACCAGCATCGTCGGCGCTGAACAGGTGACGCGGGGCAAGCCCGCGCCGGACATCTTCCTCGCGGCCGCGAAGGCGCTGAACGTGCCCCCCGAGTCGTGCCTGGCCTTCGAGGACGCCATCAACGGCGTGCTGTCCGCGCGCGCCGCCGGCATGGTCACCGTGGGCATCACCACCACCACGACCGCGGAGGCGCTGAAGAAGGCGGGGGCCCACTACACCGCCCCGGACTTCGACACGCTGCCCCCGGAGCTGCTCGCGCGCCTGTTCAGCTCCAGGGCCTAGAGGGGCCGGGCCGCCCCACCCCGGGGCCGCCTCCCTGGAAGCCGGGGCGCCAAAAGGGCGCCAGACGCGATGACGTTGTGTAGTGTTCGGCGGCCATGTCGACGTCCGCCGCCAAACTCAAGCTCCCCTCGGGCCCGTCCCGGCACGTGTATGACGTCATCGTGCTGGGCAGCCAGGTCGGAGGCGCGCTCGCCGCCGCGCTCCTGGCGAAGCGCAACCACCGCGTGTTGCTGGTGGAGCACGACGGCATGGGGCCCGGCTACGAGCACGACGGCTTCATCCTGCCCTACGCACCCTTCGTCGCGCCGCCCCTCAAGGCGATGCCCGCGGTGGAGGAGGCCCTCAACGAGCTGGGCCTGTCCACCGCCATCGGCCGCGCGCTGCGCCCCCACGCCCCGGAGCTCCAGCTGGTGCTGCCCCGCAACCGGGTGGACCTGCCCGGCGACGCCGCCCGCCGCCGCGCGGAGCTGACGCGCGAGTTCGGCGAGGCCGGCGAGGGCATCCAGGGCGCGCTCACCGGCAGCGCCGCGCAGCACGAGGCCACCGACGCCTTCTTCAAGGAAGGCCCCCAGCTGCCGCCCGACGGCTTCTTCGAGGGCTGGAAGCTCAAGGGGCAGATCAAGGAGCACCCGGCCCTGGAGGCCTCGCCCAGGCTCGCGGGAGATGATCCGGCGCTGTCGCTGGTGCGCGGCCTGCTGCCCTTCCTGGTCCACCTGGAGAAGCCCTCCGCGCCCCTGGCGCACACGCGGGCCCTGTCCCAGGTGCTCACCGCACCGTCCACCTATCCCGGCGGCATGGACGCCCTGCGCGACGTGCTCACCCGGCGGCTGACGGAGCTGGGCGGCGACGTGCTGGGCCGCGACAACCCGGCGGGCTTCATCGTGGAGGAGCTGGCCTTCGACGGCAGCAAGTTCTCCGGCGTGAAGCTGGTGCGCTCGGACACGCTCTACCGCGCGTCGTGCTTGGTGACGGCCACGGACTCCGGGGCGCTGCGCCGGCTGGTGACGGACAAGAAGCACAACCGCGGCCTGCTGGAGCACCTGGATCAGTCCAACATCAAGTCGCTGCTCTTCAGCGTGAACTGGGTGGTGCCGGAGGCGGCGCTCCCGCGCGGCATGGGCGAGCTGGTGCTGGTGGACACGCAGGACCCGGAGCTGGGCCCGCTGCTCGTGCAGCAGCACCCCGCGCGCACCGGAGGCAAGGACGTGGAGGGCGTGCGCGTGGTGTGCGCGGGCGCCTTCGTCCCGGCCACCGCGCGCGAGGAGGGCGAGGAGGCCCTCCGGGCGCTGGCCGCGCGCATCGACGAGCACCTGGACCGGCTGATGCCCTTCACGAAGCAGCACCGCGCGCTGCGCTCGGTCCCCTACCTGGACGCCGGGGGGGTGCGCGGCAGCCGGCTCATGCCCCACCCGCTCTACAGCTTCGAAACGGAAGCCTTCCTGGGCGTCACGGGGTTGAAGCAGCGCACGCCCGCGAAGAACGTGATCCTGGCGGGTCGCGAGGTGTTGCCCGGCCTGGGCCTCGAAGGCGAGCTGCTCGCGGGCATGCGGGCCGCGAAGCTGGTGCAGGAGATGTTGAAGAAGAAGGATCCGCTCAAGGGATAGGCCCTCGGGTCGGATCCGGCTGGATTTCCGGCCTGTTTCTGGTAGGGTCCGCCGCTCTTTTATGGGCTGCTGTCGAACGCCCCAGTTTTCAAGGAGTTAGCAGTCATGGCGTGGAAGTGCGACCTCTGTGGGAAGCGTCCGCTGGTGGGTAACAACGTCAGCCACGCGAACAACAAGACCAAGAAGCGGACCCTGCCGAACCTGCAGAAGGTCCGGGCGAACGTCAGCGGCAGCATCGAGCGCGTGCTGGCCTGCACCCGCTGCATCAAGGCCGGCAAGGTGACCAAGGCCGCCTGAAGTCCGGGAGCCTTCCGGTGGGCATGACGCGCGCTCGAAAGTCCGCGCTTCCGCCCACCGAACGGCTCCATCCCCGCGCGGATGACCTGGACCTCCTCTCTGTCGAGGCGGTCGTCCGACGGTTGCATCAAGAAGACCTGATCGCGCTGCGCGCGGTCCGTGAGGCCTTGCCGTCCATCACGGCGGCGGCCCGGGCCGTGGCGGAAGCGCTACGCGCTGGCGGCCGGCTGCTCTACGTGGGCGCGGGCACCAGCGGTCGGCTCGGCGTGCTCGACGCGAGCGAGTGTCCCCCCACCTTCGGTGTCCCGGCGACGCGGGTCCAGGCGGCCATCGCGGGCGGCCGCAGGGCCCTGACGCACGCCGTGGAGGGCGCCGAGGACGACGTCGGCGCGGGGGCCCGGGCGGTGCGGGCCTTCCGGGCGACGGCGCGCGACGTCGTGTGTGGCATCTCCGCGTCCGCCTCCACGCCGTATGTCCGGGGCGCGCTGGACGCGGCCCGCGAGCGTGGAGCGCGCACGGTGCTGGTGTGCTGCAACCCGCCCGGGCCGGCCATGCGCGCGGACACGGTGGTGCTGGCGCGCACGGGCCCGGAGGTCGTGGCGGGCTCCACGCGGCTGAAGGCGGGCACGGCGACGAAGCTCGTGCTCAACGCCATCACCACCGCGGCGTTCGTGTCGCTGGGCCACGTGTACCGGGGACGCATGGTGGACGTGCGCCCGACGAACGTGAAGCTGCGGGCCCGCGCGGTGCGCATGGTGGCGGAGCTCACGGACCTGCCCCCGGCGCGCGCGGAGGCGCTGCTGGAGGCCGCGGGGGACAACGTGAAGCTGGCGCTGGCCATGCACTTCACCGGGCTTCCCGCGGCCCAGGCCCGGCGCCGGTTGAAGGACACGGGCCTGCGAGGGCTCGAACGTCCGAAAGCCAGACGGACGTCTTCCTGACGACGACGTTTCCGGACACACACGGCTTGCCCTCCAGGCCGGGGCCCGGCGGGCGTGGGTGCCGGGCTTTAGACTTGGAGCATGCGCCCCGCCACGCCACCCTCCCCCTCCCTGCCGCCCCGGCTGTGCGTGGGCGTGCTGTCCGGCACCAGCGTGGACGCGGCGGACGCGGCGCTGTGCCGCGTGGAGGGCACGGGCGCGGACGTGACGCTCCAGTTGCTCGCGCACGTCTCCCATCCCTTCTCTCCGGACCTCGTCTCGCGGGTCCTGGGCCCGCAGGACGCCCGGAGCCTCTGCGCGCTCAACTTCGAGCTCGGGGAGCGCTTCGCGGAGGCAGTCCTCGCCGTCATCGCGCGAGCGGGCGTGAAGCCCGGGGACATCCACGCCGTCGGCTCGCACGGCCAGACGATGGCGCACCTGCCCCCAGACCTGTCGCCCATCGCGTCCACGCTCCAGATTGGCGAAGCGGACGTCATCGCCGAGCGCACCGGCCTGCCCGTCGTCAGCGACTTCCGCACGCGCGACATGGCCGTGGGCGGACAGGGTGCCCCGCTGGTGCCCTACCTGGACTGGGCCGTCTTCCGGAACCGCGAGCGGCCGGACGCCACGCGCGCGTTCCTCAACCTGGGCGGCATCGCCAACGTGAGCGTCGTGGGCGAGCACCTGGACGACACGCTCGCGTTCGACACCGGGCCCGCGAACATGGTGCTGGATGGCCTGGCGCGCCGGGTGACGCAGGGCCAGCTCGGGTGTGACCGGGACGGCAGCCTGTCCTCCCGGGGCCAGGTGATTCCGGCGCTCCTGGAGGAGCTGCTCGCGCATCCGTTCCTCGCCCGTCCCCCTCCGCGCAGCGCGGGCCGCGAGGGCTTTGGCGAGCCGCTGGTGGACCGCCTCTGGAAGGCGGCCCCGGAGCGGCCCCATGACCTGATGGCCACCGCGCGCGCCTTCACCGTGGAGGCCACCGCGCGCGCCTTCGAGACCTGGGTGCACCCCCGTTTTCCCCGGCTGGAGGCGGTGTACGTCTCCGGCGGCGGGACGCGGAACCCGGTGCTCATGGCGGACCTGCGGGCGCGGCTGGCCCCGGTGCCACTGGAGCGGCTGGACGTGCTGGGCTTCCCCGAGGAAGCGAAGGAGGCGGCCCTCTTCGCCCTGCTCGCGGCCGAGCACCGGGCCGGGACGCCCGCGAATGTTCGCCCCGCAACTGGCGCCGGGCGCCGAGTCGTTCTAGGTAAGCTGACACCGTGAGCAGCGTGAACCTGATGGCCCGCGAAGTGGCCGCGAAGATCGTCTTCTACGGCCCCGGCCTGTCGGGGAAGACGACGACCCTGCGAAAGGTCTACGAGACCGTTCGCCCGGCCCACCGCGGCGAGATGATGTCCATCGCCACCGAAGGCGACCGGACGCTCTTCTTCGACTTCCTGCCCGTGAAGGTGGAGCGCGTGGGCGACTGCTCCGTGCGCCTGGCCCTCTACACCGTGCCCGGACAGGTCTTCTACAACGCCACCCGCAAGCTGGTGCTCCAGGGCGCGGACGGCGTGGTGTTCGTGGCGGACTCGCAGGCGGAGGCGATGGACGCCAACCGCGAGTCCCTGGCCAACCTGGAGGAGAACCTCCTGGAGAACGGCATCCGGCTGGAGAACTTCCCGCTGGTGATGCAGTGGAACAAGCGGGACCTGGACAACGTCCTCTCCGTGGAGGAGCTGCGCCGGGAGCTCAACCCGCGCGGCGTCCCCGACTTCGAGTCCGCCGCCACCAACGGCCGCGGCGTGATGGACACGCTCAAGACCATCACCCGGCTGGTCATCAAGGACCTGCGCGCCAAGCGCATCGTCCCGCCGCCCCGCCCCGCGCCGCCCGCGCCCGGCACCGCCCCCGCGGGCCTGGAGGCGCAGCTCGCGCAGCACCTGCACCACCGCCAGCCGCCGGTCGCGCCGCAGTCCGTCGCGCCCAAGGCGGGCCCCACCGCCGCCATCGCCGCCACGCCCGTGCCCCGCACGCTGACGGCGCCCGCCCCGCCCCGCGTGGAGCCCGCCGCCGTGCCCGTCGTCGCCGCGAACACGGGCAGCAAGGTGCTGGGGCCCACGAGCGCGCTTGCGCCCGGGGACCTCTTCGACCACGCCCGCGCCGCGGAGGCCGCCTTCATCGCCGGGGACTACACCACCTGCGTCACCGCCTGCACCGACGCCGTCCGGCGCGCCATGGCGTTCGCGGGGGAAGGCTCCCTGGCCCAGCAGGCTTTCCTGCTCCACGTGGACGGCTCGGACCTGCTGCGGCTGCAGGGCCTGTCCACGCTGCCGCAGCTGCGCGTGGATGACGCGGCCTTCGCGCTCTACGTGCTCATGCAGGTCTTCGTGCGGCTCAACGCCGTGGGCCTGCCGACCGCCGGCTGACGGAACGGCCCGGGCACGGCGTGAAGCCGTGCCCACCGGCTCCAGGTCAGCGCGGGAGCGAGAGTTCCAGCAGCCCCATGCGGTGCAGCTTCGCCAGCGTCTTGAGCGTCTCCAGCTCGCGCGCGGGGCTGGCCAGCACCAGCGTGGACACGTCCCACGTCCCGCTGATCAGCCCGGCGATCTGCCGCTCCTCCGGCTTGAGCATCACCATCGTCTGCGGGGACTGGATGAGCCTCGGCACCACCAGCGGCGGCAGGTCCGCGTAGAGCGCGGCCACGTGCTCGCGCTGCACCAGGCGCGCGAACTCGCGCACGCGCCGGTCCGCGGGGTCGCTGGCCAGCAGCGAACCGCACACGATGCCGGCCGCGTCGTACTGGCCCTCGCGCATCAGCACCGCGCCCTTCTCCAGCATCTCCGCCACCGGATCCGCTTCCACCTGCGGCGCGCCGTCCACCTCCACCAGCTTCGCGCGCAAGAGCTCGTGCACCCGGCGCGTCACCGACGAGCGCGACACGCCCATGGACAGCCGCAGCCGCCCCAGGTTCTGCGGCGTCGTCGTCAGCGCCAGGATGATCCGGTGCATCAGCGGCTGGCTGGGGCTGGGCGGCGCCAGCGCCTTCACGCTCAGCGCGTCGATGGGCAGCGCCTTGTCCACGTCCCCCTGCTCGTCCACCCAGCGCAGGGATTCAAAGAGCAGCTCGCGGATGCTCATGTCGGACGGCACCCAGTCCTCACCGGTGCGGTCCGCGTCCTCCGTCCAGTGGAACGTGCCCTGCCCCGCGATGGTCAGGTCCGTCATCGCCGCGAACAGCTCCTCGCGGCCCAAATCCCGCACCCATCTCGCCTGCACGCCGTGCGCGTCGAAGGCCGCGTCCACGTCCGGCGTGCGCGCCAGCTCGTCGAACGCCGCCAGCACGCGCGTGCCCGTGGCCAGCTTCGGCAGCGATAGCAGGCGGGCCACGCGGCCGCGCAGGCCTTCGCTCGCGGTGGCGCCCACCTGGCCGGACAGGAGGAACAACTTGCGCTCGCCCGCCTCCCACGACAGCTGCAACGTCCCCGTCTTGCGGGAGCTGTCCAGCCATTGAAGGAACTCGGGGAGCGGGTAGCTGAAGAGGTCGCCGTGGATGGCCATGCGTGTCGGATTCGAGGATACAGTCCCGGGCCGTGCGCGTCGCGGTCCTGTTCATCGATGGGGTGGGCATCGGACGGAAGGACCCGGCCGTGAACCCGCTCGCGGACCGCGACCACCTCCTGGCGTGGTTCCAGGACGCCCCCACCCCCGTCCTGCCCCACGGCGGCGTGGGCCTCGCGGTGGACCCCACCTTCGGCGTGCCCGGCCGGCCCCAGTCCGCCTCCAACCAGACCGCCATCCTCACCGGGGACCCCGCGCCCGTCCTCGTGGGGGGCCATGTCCTGGGCTACCCCAACACCGCCCTGAAGGACCTGCTCGCGGAGCGCTCCATCGTGCGGCGCCTCAAGGCCGCGGGCCGCACGGCCACGTTCGCCAACGCGTACCCCGCGCCATACCTGGACGCGCTCGGCGTCCCCCGGCGCCCGTCCACGTCCCCGCCGGAGTTCACCCTGTCCGAGCGCGCCGCGCGCAAGGTGCGCCCCTCCGCCGCGAAGCTCGCCTTCGCCGCGGGCCAGGAGCCGCTGCGCACGCTGGACGACGCGCGGGCGGATGACGGCCTCACCCACGACATCACCGGCGCCAACGCGCGCGCGCACGGACTGGACGTGCCCCACCGCACGCCGGGCGAAGCCGCGGCCCTCTTCTGGCGTATCGCGGGCGGGGCGGACTTCACCTTCTTCGAGCACTACCTCGCCGACGAGGCCGGCCACGCGCAGGACTTCACGGCCGCCCGCCTGGCGCTCGACACCTTCGACGCCTTCCTGCGCGCCGTCGCCGCCACGCGCCCACACGACGCGCGCGTGTTGGTGTGCAGTGACCACGGCAACGTGGAGGACCTGTCGGTTCGAGGACACACCGTGCACGCCGTGCCCATGCTCTACTTCGGCCCCACCGCACCGGAGGTAGCGTCCTTCTCCACCGTCGCGGACGTGGGCCGCGCCGTGGTCCGCTGGCTCGGCGCCGACTGAAGGGACGTGGGATGCGGGTGGGCGGTACCGGACGATGGAGCCTGCTGCTCGCCCTGCTCGCGACGACGGTCCTCCTTTCCGCCTGCGCCTCCGCGCCCCACAAGGCCGTCAACCCCGCCGCCACGCTGGACCTGCCCGGCGGTGAGTTCCGCTTCGCGCACGCCGCGAAGGACACGCAGGCCGCGGACATGGTCCGCATCGCGGTGAAGCACGCGGGCCCCCGCCTGGCGCGCTGGGGCACCTTCCACGAGCCCGTCACCCTGGTCATCCACCCCAACCACGCCGCCCTGGAGCGCGCCGCCAACCGGTCCGGCTACGACTTCCTGCGCGCCTGGGCCCGCTACGAGCAGGTGGAGGTCCAGAGCCCCCGCACGTGGACGAACGCCGGCGCCACGCAGAAGCAGGTGGACGAGCTGCTGCTCCACGAGCTCACCCACAGCCTCATGTGGCAGGCGTCCGCCACCGTGTCCGACTGGACGAAGAAGGGCATCCCCCTGTGGTTCAGTGAGGGCATGGCCTCGTACACCGCCGCCCAGGGCTACCGCGTCCCCAGCCTGGAGGACCTGGCCCGCTTCCTCCACCAGTACCCCCGGGAGGATCCGCTCGCGCGCGCCGAGTCCCTCTACGAGACCCAGAACGCCACCGTGTACGGCGCCGCCCACCACGCCTTCACCTTCCTCATGGAGCGCTACGGCGAGGCGCGCGTCCGGGGCGTCCTCACCGCCATGCGCCAGGGCCTGGACTTCCCCGGCGGCTTCCAGGCGTCCATCGGCCTGCCCGTGGACGCCTTCCTGCGCGACTTCCGCCGCTACGTGTTCCTGCGCGGCTTCAAGGGGGGCCGGTTGACCCCATCCCCGGCCCGTCCTCGCCCCGAAGGGCGCGGAATTCCTCGGAATCCATCGGTTCCGACGTCGTCCACCCCACATTCGCCCACGTCCGCGCCACCGGAGACAACTCCGGGGGCCCCAAGCCCGACAAGTTGAGCAAGCCCGCTATGCGTGGGCCGCCGGAGGTCTCCCCCGTGACCGATTCGAAAATCAACCGCCCGAAACTCACCTCGTCCCCCACCACGGGCTCCTCCTCCGTAGACGCCGCGAAGCTGGCCGAGCAGCAGAAGGCCGCCGCCGCGAAGGCCGCCGCCGCGAAGCGCAACCAGTCCGGCTTCGAGTCCACCCCGGCCACGGGCGCTCGGGCTCCGGTGGCCGGCACCGGCAACCTGGCCCGGTCCGCCAACGCGAGCGCGCTCCTGGGCGCCGCGCCCACCTCCGCCGTGAAGAACAGCGCGACGGTGGCCAACCCGACGACGCGGACCATCACGTTCACGTACGACGCGGGCCCGCACGCGAACCTCACGAACCCGAAGCTCAAGGGCAGTTGGGACGCGACAGGCCGCTTCGACGCGCAGTGGTCCTCCGGCGGCATCCCCATGAAGCCGCTGGGCAACGGCAAGTACGAGGCCACGGTGAAGGTGGCGGACGACGGCCTGGCCCGCAACTGGGAGTGGGGCGTCAGCGTGGACGGCCCGTCCGGCAAGGACCAGTGGGCGGTGATGGGCGAGGGCAACCTCAAGCTGGACCTGTCCAAGCCCACCGCGTCGTACTCGCCCACGACGTACCACTCCATGGGCGCGCAGAAGTCCGGCCAGGACGTGAACTTCAAGTTCTGGGCGCCGGATGCGCGCGCCGTGCAGGTGAAGGTGACGGACAAGCAGGGCCGCGAGCAGCGCATCCCCATGGCGCGCGACGAGGGCGGCAACTGGACCGCGCAGGCCAAGGGCGCGTGGAACCAGATGGAGGGCAAGGCCTACGTCTACGAGGTGGTGGACTCCACGGGCGCCGTGAGCGACCGGCCGGACCCCTACGCGCGCCGGATGATGGGCGAGCAGCGCGGCCTGGACCGGCTCTACCTGGACCCCACGCGCGGCAAGGAGGTGGACCGCTACTTCACCGGCGCCACCGGCCTGATGCGCTTCGACATCGACGACGCCGAGGACGCGGACAGCGCGTACCTGGTCCTCAAGGACGGCGACGGCAACCCGCTCAACAAGGCACAGCTCCAGGAGCGCCTGGGTAGGTTCGACGACACGCTCATCGACAAGCTGCGCGGCGGCAAGTCCAACGACTTCTGGTCGCGAAACGTCACCGACGACGGCCGCATCAAGATGACGAACCACGGCGGCGCGTGGACCACGCTCGTCAACGACCCGGACAAGCTCGCGGGCCTGCGCTACGAGTTCCAGGTGTTCGACAAGGACGCGCAGGGCAAGCTGCACCTGCGCGACGACGTGAACAACGACGGCAAGCTCTCCGACACGGAGCGGCTGGCGTCCTCGGAGAACGACCCCTGGAGCGACGTCATCACCCAGGGCAGCGGCGTGTCCTTCCGCGGCTCCATCCTCACCGACCCCACGGCGTTCCAGTTCAAGAACGACCACGTCCCGCGTGAGAAGGACCCGTCGAAGTGGGTGGTGTACCAGCTGCACGCGGGCAGCTTCCTGGGTCAGGCGGGCAACGCGAACCGCTCCACCATGGAGGACCTGATCAAGAAACTGGATTACTTCAAGGAGCTGGGCGTCACCACGCTGGAGCTCCTGCCCACCAACGAGGTGGAGGGCGCGCGCAACTGGGGCTACCTGGGCGTGAACAGCCTGGCCGCGGAGAGCTCGCTCGGCTTCGAGGACGAGACGGGCAAGTGGGTGGAGGGCGACGAGGCCCTCAAGCGCTTCATCGACGCGGCCCACGGCAAGGGCCTCAACGTGGTGTCGGACGTCGTCTACAACCACGTCTTCGGCGACCACAACGGCCTGTGGAACGTGGGCGGCCCCAGCAACCCCTACTTCAACTGGTCCAAGGAGCCCGGCAAGTTCGAGCAGCGCGACACGCCGTGGGGCGCCGTGCCCGCGTACAACACGCCGCAGGTGAAGCAGCTCTTCGTGGACCACGCCGTGCAGCAGATCGCCGAGCTGAAGTTCGACGGCCTGCGCTTCGACTTCACGGAGCCCATCAAGGGCACGGGCGGCAAGGACGGCTGGGACATGCTCCGGGAGATCAACCGCCAGGTGCACTTCATCAACCCGGACGTGTGGACCGTGGCGGAGCAGTTCGACTACGAGCCGGACATCTCGCGCCCGGCGAAGTCCGACGGCACGGGCGGCGGCTTCGACGCCCAGTGGTACACGGAGTTCCAGCACCGGCTGGTGCGTGACAACAGCAAGCCGGGCCTCATCCAGGCCGCCTCGCGCGGGATGAAGACGGACGTGGACGCGTTCGTGAACCTGATGACGAACCCGCGCGGCCTGGACGGCTGGAAGCACGCGCTGTCCATCATCTCCAACCACGACGAGGTGGGGAACGCCGAGCGCACCCTGGACACCGCGGAGGGCGCCGACCCCACCGACTTCCCGGGCGACTGGTCGCGCGGCGCCGCCCGCTTCGCCGCCGGCATCGGCATGGCCGGCCCCGGCATCCCCATGTTCTTCCAGGGTGACGAGTTCGGCGCGCAGAACTCCTTCAAGTGGGGCAACCCCTCCACCTGGGACAGCGACTGGAGCTGGCAGGACGTGGGCAAGGACGTGGACTTCGGCAAGGTGACGTTCAACGACACCACCAAGGCCACCTACGAGCGCCTCTTCAACCTCTCCCCGGACGCGCGCGCGAAGGACAGCGCGTACAAGGCTTTCTCCGCGGACGACAAGAAGCTGTTCGCGGAAGTGGCCGCCCTGCCTCCTTCCGAGCGCAAGGACGCGATGCTGGACGTCACCCGCCGGCAGTCCTTCGCCTTCTACAAGGACGCCATCGGCCTGCGGAACAGCAGCAACGCCTTCAGCGCGGCCGCGGAGGTCAAGCGCGTCTACACCCACAACGACGACAGCGTGATGGCCTTCACGCGCAAGTCGGGCAACGAGGAGTTCCTCGTGGTGGGCAGCCTCAACAAGAAGAACCTGGAGGGCTACGCGCTGCCGCTGCCTCCCGGGCAGTGGAAGGAAGTGCTGAACAGCGACGCCGCGGTGTACGGCGGCGGCAACTTCGGCAACTACGGCGCCACGCTCAACGGCGGGAACACCCCGGTGAACATCCCCGCCGCCGGCTACGTGGTGCTGAAGAAGGTCGGCTAGCGCTTCGCGTCCGCACCGGCCGCCTGCTTCGACGAGGCGGCCGGGCTGGGCAACAGCGGCGGCCGGTCCTTGCCCTCCATGGTGCGCTGCAGCTCCAGCTCCTGGAGCAGCACCGCGGGCGCCACGGTGGACACGGGCACGTTGCCGCTCTCCGCGCCGCAGAAGCCGTTGAACACGCCCAGCCGCTGCCCCGTGGCGAGGATGCGGTTCACCGACGACAGCGGCGTGCCCACGATTTCGACGCCGCGCACCAGCGTCTCCTCTCCGGTCTTCACGTCCACGCGGTACACCATGCGCGGCACGCCCTTGAAGGCCTGGTAGCCGTAGCTGGACGTGTTGGTGTTGCCGCCGGTGATGTCTCGGATGATGAGGCCGTACGGCTTGCCCTGCCGCTTCGCCTCCGCGATCAGCAGCTTCTTCAGCTCCGCGTCGCTCACCTGCTTCGAGCTGTCCACGAGGAGGTTCGCCATGCGCGCCACTGGCTGGAGCGTGCCCTGCCCGCGCCCGTGGCCGTTGGACTTGGGGAAGCCCTCCACCGGGTGGCGGCTCATCAGGTAGCCCTTGAGCACGCCCTTCTCCACCAGGCTCACCGTCTGCGCCTTCACGCCCTCCTCGTCGTAGAGGTAGTAGCCGTTGAGCGGTTCGCCGTTCACCTCGCGGCGGGACGGATCATCCCGCAGCGACAGGAAGGCCGGGAGGATCTGCTTGCCCTCCTGTCCCTTGAAGGTCTTGCCGTCGGTGTCGCCGTCCTGCCGGTCCGCCTCCAACCGGTGGCCCAGCGTCTCGTGGAAGAGCACGCCCGCGGCCTCCGGCGCCAGGATGGCCGGTCCCGCGTACGGCGTGATGGCCGGCGCCTGCCGCAGCGCGAGCAGCTCGTCGATGACCTTCTGCGCGGCCGCGTGCACTCGCGCCTCGTCGGGCATCCCGGCTTCCGTCGGCAGGTAGAAGCTGCGCGAGTTGTCCAGCAGCTGCCCGTCCGGCGCGCGCGTCACCGCGGAGACGTGGAGCGCGTACAGCGTCTCCTCGGTGATGAGGCGCGTGCCCTCCGAGGACACGAACAGCCGCGTGGACTTGTCCGCGGTGATGCGCACCTCCGAGTCGAACAGCTCCGGGTGCGCGTTGAAGCGCGCGGACACCTCGCGCGCCAGCTTGCGCCACTTCTCGCGGTCGAACGGGAACGCCACCGGCGGCTGCACGTAGCTGGCCGGCGTCTCCTTGGAGAAGGACGCGGGACGCTTGGGGTCCTCCACCGTGTAGACGTCCTCGCCCTTCTTCTTCAGGTACTGGAAGAGCGCGGCCTTGTACTTCTCGTCCGTGACGAGCCACAGCGCCGTGCGCAGCGCGAGCGGCGAGTCGTCCAGCGGCCCGTCCTTGCGCGAGGTGAAGCTGGAGCCCTTGCTGGTGCTGAAGCCGAAGTCCAACGAGTCCGCCACGGAGCTGTCGTACTCGTAGCTGCCCACGCGCACGTCCACGCCCAGCTTGCGCTCGCGGTAGTCGTCGTCCTGGAAGAGCGCTCCGTAGCGCGCGATGATCAGCCGCGACTCGTAGTCCTTCACGCCATAGCTCAGGAAGTACGGCGCCTCATGGCCGTTCACCTTGAGCTGTTGTTGGTTGCGCTGGAGCTCCGCGCCCATCGCGTCCAGGAGCTGGGCGCGAGGGTCGGACGCGGGCGCCGCGCCCATCAGGAGGGACGCGGCCACGAACAGCGGGAACAGGGGACGGGATGGGCCAGGCACGGCCGCGCACTGTAGCGAAAAACAGGCGAGGGCCCTCCCCTCACGCGCCTTGGCGTGAAGCGAGGACCCTCCTGCCCGCATGCTCCTGGAGCGGGGTTACGCCTTGATGATCTTCTCGCGGCCCTGGGTGACGGCCTTGGTCGCGTTGCGCGTGTCGACGACGATGTTCGAGCGCTGGACCAGCTCGTTGTAGTCGATGTGCGAGTGGTCGGTGAGGATCATCACCGCGTCGTACTGGTTCAGCGTCTCAGGGTCGAGCGGGACGGACTTCATCTCCATGTTGAAGCCGTGGCCCTTGTGCAGCTCCTTCACGAACGGGTCGTGGTAGCTGATGTCCGCGCCCTTCTCCTTCAGGAGCGTCATCACGCGCAGCGACGGGGACTCGCGGTGGTCGTCGATGTCCTTCTTGTACGCCGCGCCGATGCAGAGGACCTTGGCGCCGTTGAGCACCTTCTTGTTCTGGTTGAGCGCCTCCATCGTGCGCTGCACCACGTAGTAGGGCATCTGCCAGTTCACCTCACCGGCCAGCTCGATGAACTTGGTGTGGAACTCGAACTCGCGGGCCTTCCACGTCAGGTAGAACGGGTCGATGGGGATGCAGTGCCCGCCCAGGCCGGGGCCCGGGTAGAACGGCTGGAAGCCGAAGGGCTTGGTGCTGGCGGCCTGGATGACCTCCCAGACGTCCACGTTCATGCGGTCGCAGAGCATCTTCATCTCGTTGACCATGGCGATGTTCACGCAGCGGTAGATGTTCTCCAGCAGCTTGGCGAGCTCCGCCACGCGGGTGGAGGACACCGGCACCACTTCCTTCAGGGCGCTGCCGTAGAGGGCCGTGGCGACCTCGAGGCACGCGGGCGAGTAGCCGCCGACGACCTTCGGAATCGTCTTGGTGTTGAAGCCCTTGTTGCCCGGGTCCTCGCGCTCGGGGCTGAAGGCCAGGAAGAAGTCCACGCCCGCCTTGAGGCCGTTCTTCTCCAGCAGGGGCTTGAGGACCTCTTCGGTCGTGCCCGGGTAGGTGGTGGACTCCAGGATGAAGAGCTGGCCGGGGCGCACGTACGGGGCCAGGGCCTCGCCCGTCGCGACGATGAAGCTCATGTCCGGCTCACGCGACGCGGTCAGCGGCGTGGGCACGCAGATGACCACGCAGTCGAGCTCACGGGCCTTCGCGAAGTCGTTGGTCGCCTTGAGCTTGCCAGCGTTGGTGAGCTCCGCCAGCGGCGCGCTGGGGATGTGCTTGATGTAGCTCTCACCCTTGGCGATCTTGTCGATCTTGCGCTGGTCGACGTCCAGCCCCGTGACCGGGAAGCCCGCTTCCGCGAAGGCCATGCCCAGCGGAAGACCGACGTACCCGAGACCCACCACGCCCACCTTCGCTTCCCGATTCTGAATCCGACCCAGCAACGGGTTGCCAACCATCACGCGCATTGTCGTTACTCCCCAGCAGTTGACGTGCGGCCTCGCCGGCTCACACGTCCCGACCCACACCAATCACCTGAAGACGAACACCCACCCCAACCAAGCCGGAGGCGTCAGCTGCCTCCGGAACTCCACCGACACCGCCGGCACCACGCGCCCGTAACCCGGCGAGTAGTTCGACGGCACGAGCTGGGTCTCCAACCCCCGCCCGAAGAGCACCCAACCCTCGGGTGCATCCGCCGGTCCAATCTCAAGAGCCCGCGCATCGAAGGCCTCCGGCCCCTCCTGCACGCGCCCTGCCCGCGCCAGCACTTCCGCCGCGGGCTTGCACCACCGCGCCTGCCCATCGGGCAGATGCAAACGTCCGACCACCTCATGACGGCCCGTTCCGACGAGCCGGTCCCCCACCGCCAGCGCACGCACGTGCCGGTCGAGGAAGAAGGTCCTCTCAATCCCTACCGGGGCCGGCAGGTGGCGGTAGCCGTCGTGGCGCACCACCAGCCGGTCATGCTTCGCGCCGGGCTGGAAGGCCACGACGCGAGCCCGGGCATCCTCCGGCAGCGCGAAGAGCCGCGCCGGATCCATCGGGGCCTGCTCGGCCCCATCCACCTGAAGCGTGTTGTGCGCCGCGGTGCTCCGCATCGCGTTGCGCAGCGCCGGATCCCGCGTGTACGAACCCGTGCCGGGGTCGACGATGACGGGACGGCCGTTGAGGTGAAGCTCGAAGGAAAGCTTGTCGTTGTGGCTATGTCCTCCGACGCCCCGCTGCCCCTGTTTTCCGGCCGAGACGGTGAGCACGACACCCTCACCGCGCAAGATGTGGAAGCCACCTTCCGCAAAGCTTACAGACGTGGGCGCGGCAGCCGCGGGCAGCGCGTTGAAACGCACGAGGCCCGCGTCGCCCAGGAGCCACGCCGCCTCGTCCGGAAACACGCCGCCGCCCAGCCCCGCGTCGTTGAACAGCGCAGCCCCCAGCCCCGCGAGGTAGCCATGATCGCCGTCCTCCCGGTCCTGGAACGGGAACACACGGCCGCTGTCGTTGTCGCCAATCTGCGGCGCCAGGCCATTCTCGGAAGACCAGGCGCGGGCCGCGACGAACATCAATCGCAGACGCGCTTCGTACGCGGGCCCCAGTGACACGCCCGCGCCGCGAGCGATGACATAGGCCAGCGTGAACAGCTCCACCGACAGGCGGTGGTAGGGAATGGAGCCCTCGAACGACGTGCCCTCGGGGTGGACCTGCGCCTCCATCTCCGTGCGCAGGCCGTTGGCCGCGAGCGCCACCTGGCGCGGCGCACCGGGCAGCTCCGGGAACAGCAGGCCCGTCACCGCGAGCCCCACGTAGTTGGAGACCAGGTGGTTGTTGGGCACCGCGCTGGTGTCCTCCAGATGGGCCTCCACCCACGCGCAGTGCTCCGCGAGCGCGCCCAGCACGGGCACCAGGAACTCCGGACGGCGCACCTCGGGCCGGTCCGCGAACATCGCCAGCGCCTGCGCCAGGTTCGCCGCGCGCAGGGCAATCTCCATGGAGCACGTCCAGTGGACGCCCATGCCCACGGGGTTGGCCTGCAGGAAGTCCAGCGTCTGCGCGACGAAGGCCGTGGCGAAGCGCGAGCGCTCCGCTTCGGTGTCCGCCACCCACGCGCCCTGGGCCAGGGTCACGAGGCTGTCCAGCCGGCCCATCACCCACGGGTACTTCGGATCCATGCCGGTCACGTGCAGCGGCATGCGCTCTACGGGATCCACCGGATAGTGCCGGCCGCTCACCGGCTCCAGGGACCAGTCCACCGGCTTGCCCTCACCGAAGGACACCGGCGTGCCGAAGACGTCCCACTCCTGACGGAGCGCCCGCGCGGCGCGCTCCAGCGTGCGCGCCTTCGCGCCCGGAAGCTTCTCGATGGCGGCGCGAGCGGACTCGCGCTGCGACAGCTCGCACCAGGCCCGCGAGGTGCGGTGATCCAAGGCCAGCGTGATCAGGTCTTCGGCGCGCGTGGCACCGAAGGACTCCAGCAGCTGCGCTTCGTCCACCTGCTCGCGGCGGCTGTAGAGCGCCTTGCGAGCGACGCCCTGGACCCGGCGGACCGCGCTCTTCGCGAGCGCCCCAGGCGCCATCCGAGCCATCGTCGCGTAGTAATCGAGAGTACCCATCCGCCCCTTCCCGCCCTGCCTGACGTGGGAAGCTGATAGCAAGCGGCTGGCCAAAACCTTTTCCCAGTGAGAGCAGGGGTTTGGCGCGAGGCACCTGCCCGTACGGCGGTAAAAATGTCCGCTCGTGCCGATCACCGTGGGTAAAGGATTGCTGCCTGACGTGGAAAGGAAGTGCTCCACGTTGGAGCCGTTGCGCCTCCATGGAGGCATGGCCATTCCTTGGCGCGTGCGGGCTGGGGCTTGGATGGGGCGGCGCATCGAGGACGACCTCGATGCCAGGATGGAAACGACGCTGACGGCGGTGGCCGAGCAGGCGCTGCGCGGAGGAACGCGCGCGGGCCTGGAGGCTCTGTTGAAGGCGTCCTTGCGGCTGACCGGTGCGACCGGCGCGGCCCTCTATGAAGGACGCGTGTGCGTGATGAAGGTGGGGACCGTCCCCGCCCGTCGCGCGGCTGAATCGAAGCGGCCCTCCGTGTTGGAGCTGTGGCCCGCGCCCATGACGACGTCGCAGCGCAGCGTGGTGAAGCGCTTCAGCGCGTTCGCCCCGGCGCTGCTCGCCGCTCACGCGCGCGAGGTGGCCCAGGGCGCGCGGCAGGCCCGGTTGCTGGAAGCGAAGCAGCGCCTGGAGCGCACCGTGGCGGCGCAGGACAAGCGGCGCTCGCGAGCTGCGCACGACCTGCGGACGCCGCTCATGGTCATCAAGGGCTACGTGGACATGATGATCAAGGGCACCGGCGGACCGCTGGGCCCGCAGGCGCAGCGCTACCTGGAGCGGATCGCCAAGGTCGCCGCGGACCAGAAGGACCTCATCGACCGGCGCCTGGCGCCACCCGTGCCGGGCGTGGACGACCTGCGCCCCGTGCTGGAGCGGGCCTTCGCGCCCGTGAAGGGACGGGGACGGGCCGCCCCCACGCTGACGCTGCCCGGGGAGCGCACCGTGCCGGTGCGGGGTGCCCGCGAGGACTGGGAGTTGCTGGCGCGCACCCTGGCCCGGGGCACCACGGGCGCCGTGGCCGTGGACGTCCACCTGGGCCCGGCCTTGGAGGCCTCCCAGTGGCTCCTGCGCGTCCAGGCGTGCCCTGGCGCGGCCCTGACGGCCCGAAGCGAGGCCGTGCTCCGGCAGCTCGCGGGACGCCTGGGAGGCACGCTGCGCGTGGCCATGGAGCCCCGCCTGGACATCACCCTGGTGCTGCCGGGGGATGACGCCTTTCCCGTACCCGCCCACCGTTAGGGGTATGAGAAAGCAGGAGACGTCGGACTGACGCGCGAAAGGTAGGCGCAGGTCGCAACTCGCCTACCCAACGATGCGATAAAAGGGAAAGCGGTTTTCCTTCCCTCCCCTGAAGGTCTCCCCCATGAAGCTCAACCGAAGCTCGAGCGTGCGCTCCACGAAGTCCGAGTCGGCGCTGCCTGGCACGCCGCCGCGCCGCAACTCCGTGGATTCGAAGCCCAACACGACGTCGTCCGCGACGCCGACGAAGCCGACCCGGTCGAACTCGGCGCCGCCGACGGCCCAGCGGCCTCCCAGCGACGTGTCCACCGGCAGCCCGTCGCGCACCCGCCCGCGCAATCCGGAAGGCGCGGCGAGCGTGAACAACGCGCAGGCGAGCGGCGCGAAGAAGCCCACGACGAACAGCGAGATCCGCAACTGGTACAAGCAGCAGATCGCCGGCATCCCCGCGAACGACGCGAAGCTCAAGGCGCAGGGCGCATCGCTGGAGGACCGCGCGAAGGCGGCCCACGAAATCCGTCACAAGGCCCGCGTGGACGCGCGCCAGTTCATGGGCACGTTTGAATCCGCGATGCTCAAGGCGCGCGACTTCTTCAAGTACGGCCGGCTGGACGGCCCCTCGTTCGACCAGCTCGTCGGTGAGGCCAAGAAGAGTGGCTTGAGCGAGGCGCAGGCGTACGACAAGATCATCAACAGCTCGCAGCGCACCAACCAGGCCGTGGACAACATCTACGCCAAGCCGCAGGCAAAGCTATGACCGCTGATCAACTGATGAAGCAGAAGCTGGAATGGGTGAAGACGTCGGACCCGCTCCACCCGCTGCGCACCAAGGCGGAGGGCAAGGAGCTGCGCCTGCGCATCGGCGACTTCCCGGAAGAGTCCATGTACACGCTGCTCGTGGACGACCAGGAGGTCACCGAGTTCGACGACTGGCCCAAGGCGTGGGTCCGCCCGCGCTAAGCGCGCGCCGCGGCCGGAACGAAAAGACGCCCTGTCCCTCGCACCAGGCGAAGGACGGGGCGTCGTCGTTTCAAGCCGCCCTGCCCTGCCTCATGCGGAGCCGGGCAGCAGCTGGCGCACGAGCTCCAGGAGCTTGCCGCGCTCCACCTCGCGCTTGACCAGGTAGCCGTCCGCGCCCGCCTCCAGGCCGGCCGCGCGGTCCTCGTTGCTGTCCAGCGACGTGACCAGGATGATGGGCGTGCGCCGGAACATGGGGTGGCCCTTGATTCTGCGCGCCAGGCCCACGCCGTCCAGCCGGGGCATCTGCCAGTCGCTGACCACCAGGTGGCAGTGCACGCGCTCCAGCACCTGCCACGCCTCCTCGCCGTCCGACGCCGTCACCACCGGGTAGCCGGCGATCTCCAGCAGGGACTTCATCGCGAAGCGCGTGGTGAGCGAGTCGTCGCACACCAGGATGCGCGGCATCTTGGATTCGCCCACGGCGGCGCGCGTGTCCGGCTTGGCCGCGCGCAAGAGCTCCGGCGCGTTGAGCACCGGCACCACGCGGCCGTCGTCCAGCACCGCCGCGCCCGCCAGGTGCGTCACCTCCCGCAGGTGCTTGCCCAGGGAGCGGACCACCAGCTCCTGCTGCCCCACCACCTCGTCGATGGCGTACAGCACGCGCTCTTCACCGAGCGACAGCAGCACCGCGGTCTGCCGCCGGCCGGACTCCAGCGCGAGCGGCATGCGCGGCAGGCCGATGGCCTCCGAGAGCGACAGGAACGTGAGCTGCTCGCCGTCCAGCCGCGCCACCACGCGCCCCGCCACCGTGCCCACGTCGTCCGCGTCCAGACGCAGCACGCGCTTCACGGTGTCGGAGGGAATCGCGGTGACGGTGGTGCCGGTGCGCACCAGCAGGCCCAGCGCCGCGGCCAGCGTCAGCGGCAGGTCCACGATGAAGCGCGTGCCCTTGCCCGGCGTGTACTCCACGTCCGCGCTGCCCTGCAGCCGCTGCGCGGTGGCCAGCACCACGTCCAGCCCGACGCCACGCCCCGACGTGGACGTGACCTCGTCCCGCGTGGAGAAGCCCGGCTGGAAGATGAGCCGCGCGGCCTGCGCGTCCGTCAGCTTGTCCGCCGCCTCCTGGTTCATCAGGCCCCGGCGCACCGCCGTCGCGCGCACGCGCACGGGGTCCAGGCCCCCGCCGTCGTCCTCCACGATGACGCCGATGCGCGTGCCCCGCGCCTCCACCCGCACCGACAGCCGGCCCGTCTCCGGCTTGCCCGCCGCCTTGCGCACCGCGGGCATCTCCAGCCCGTGGTCGATGGCGTTGCGCACCAGGTGCACCAGCGGATCCTTCAGCGCGTCCACGATGCGCCGGTCCAGCCGCACGTCGGTGCCGCCCAGCTCCAGCGCCACCTCCTTGCCCAGCCGGGACGCCGTCTCGCGCACCGTGCGCCGCAGGGGCTCCAGCACCTGCGAGGCCGGCACCATGCGCAGGTCGCGCAGGTCGTCGCGGATGACCTGCGCCACCAGCGACTGCTGCTCGCCGTCGCGGTGCGCCTCCTTCGCGTGCTCCAAGAGGCGCTTCTGCATCGTGCGCATCAGACCCACGCCCGTGCGCAGCGGCTCCAGCGCGGGTCCGCCGCCGGACATGGCCAACTGCGACGCGGCGCGCTCCAGGTGCAGCAGCACTTCGTGCGCCTGGTCCGTCAGCGAGCGGAAGCCCTCCGTGCGCCGGCCCTGCTGGGAACGCCCCGACACCAGGTGCTCCACCTGGAGCGCCAGCGAGTCCAGCGTCTTCACCGACACGCGCACCGCGCGGTCCACCGAACCGTTGCGCCCCTCCGGCGCCGAGGCCGTGGCGCGCGCCGCGGGCTTCGCGGCGGGGGCAGGAGCCGGCTTCGCGGGCTCGGGTTCCCGCACCGCCCCGGCGTCCTCCACCACGCCCAGCGCCATGCGCAGGTCCACCAGCGCGCCCGCCACCTCCGACGCCGCCTGTCCCGCCGCGTCCCCGCCCTCCTCCATGCGCGTGAAGCCCAGCGCCGCGGCCTCCGCCAGCGCCGCCACCTGGTCCGCCTGGACGGCCTCCGCGCTGTGGCGCAGGGCGTGCGCCTGGTCCACCGCCGCGCGCACCGCGCCCGCCCGGTCCTCCACCTTGGGGGACACCAGCTTGCTCAGCGCCGACTCCAGCGCGACCAGCGCCTTCAGCCCGTCCTCGCCCAGCGGGCCCGCGCCCGCGGCGTCGTCGGCGGAAGGAGCCGCCGGCGCCTCGTGGCCCAGGGCCCGGAGCAGCGAGGCCACGCCGTCCACCACGGGTTGCTCCCCCGCGTCGCCCCGGTTGAGGGCGTTCTCGATGGCGGACAGGCCCCGCAGCATCGCCTCCACGGAGCCCCGGGAGATGGGCTGATCCACGTCCACGTGGGACAGCCCGTCCTCGATGGCGTGGACGATGCGTTCAATGTCGTCCAGCCCCAGGCTGGCCGCGGAGCCCTTGAGGCTGTGCACCACGCGCTTGAGGGACGGCAGCAGGTCCGGCTCGCGCGCGGAGGCCGGCTGCTCCAGCCCCAGCACCTTCGACCCGATGGCCTGAATCTGCTCGCGCGTCTCCGCGGCGAACACCGGCCAGATGCTGCGCAGCAACTGCGGATCCATGAAACCCAGTCCCCTCTAGCCGCGCCGAGCGGCCGCCGGGTTGCCCAGCTGTGTGAGGTCCAGCACCGTGAGCCGGTCCGGCGTCAGGAACAGGAACGGGCCCGGCGGCGGCTGGGACAGCTCCGCGCGCGGCAACTCCAGCCGTCCGTCCACGACCTCCGCCGCCAACCCGAACGCTTCGTCCTCCACTTCCACCACCACGACCTTGCTCAGGTCGGACATGCCGCCGCCCTCCAGCCCCAGGAGCTGCCGCAGGTCCAGCACCGGCACGATGCGCGAGCGCGACAGCAGCGCCCCCAGCACGTGGCGCGGCGCCCCGGGCAGCGAGCACATCCCGCGCGACTCCAGCACGTGGTCCACGAAGTCGATCTTCACCGCGTAGCGCTCGCCGCCCACCTGGAAGGCGAGCACCGTGACGACCTCCTGGCGCACTTCATGGCGAGAGTTCGCCAGCGCCACCGCGCGCTGGTGCAGCACCTCGCGCCGCTTGTGGGCGCTCACCACCGTGGCGCCTTCAAGCAGCATCTGGGCCGCGTCGAGCGAGGCCTTCAGCTCGTCGAAGTCGATGGGCAGCAGCTTGCGGTCTTCGGTAGCCATGGGCGGATCAGTACTTCGTGGCCGGCAGCTTGAGGATGTCCCGCACCTTGGAGCGCAGGTCGTCCACGGACACCGGCTTGTTGAGGAAGGCGCTCGCGCCGACGAGCTTGCCCTTCTGCCGGCTGGCGTCGTCCTTCAGCGACGTGAGCAGCATGAACGGCGTGTCGTGCAGCTTCGAGTCCGCCCGGATGGCCGCGCACAGCGCGAAGCCGTCCATCTCCGGCATCTGCACGTCGGAGATGATGAGGTCCGGCTTCTGCTCGCGCGCCCGCTTGAGTCCCACCGCGCCGTTGGGCGCGTCCATGAAGTCCAGCCCCCACCCCATCAGGTAGACCTGCAGGAGGTTGGTGATGGTCTTCGTGTCCTCCACGATGAGCACCTTCGCCGCCTTGCGTGCCCCACCCGTCACGTTGCTGTTCATAGCTGGTACCTGCCTACAAGTTCAGAGAAGCGCTTCGACAAGATGGAGAGGTTGCCGGCCACCTGTTCAATCCGCCGGGTTCCCTCCACCGAATCACTCATGGCGGACGTCAATTCGCCCATCGCCGTGGCGATCTGCTCCACGCCGATGGTCTGCTGCCGCGTGTTGCCCGCGATCTGCCGGGCCGCCCCGGACGACTCGCGGATGACCTCCGACAGCCCCAGGATGGTGGAGCCCGCGCCGCGCGCAAGCTCCATCGCAGCCTGGGCGCGCCGGCTGCCCTCGTCCGTCGTGGTGACGGCCACGCGAGTGCCCTTCTGCACCTCACCCAGCAGCACGCGCACCTGGTCGGCCGCCATGCGGGACTGCTCCGCCAGCGTGCGCATCTCCGTGGCCACCACCGCGAAGCCCCGCCCGTGCTCGCCCGCCTTCGCCGCCTCGATGGAGGCGTTGAGGGCCAGCAGGTTGGACTGCTCGGCCACGTCCTTCACCTGTCCGATGATGTCGCTGATCTGCAGCGTGCGCTCGTTCAGGTCGGTGATGGCCAGGGCAATGGCCTTCACCTGCTCACCCAGCTTCTCCATGCCCTCCACGCTCTCCGTGACGACCTTCTGGCCCTGGGCGCTGAGCGATTCCGACTTCTGCGTCTGCGCGATGACCGCGTCCGCGTAGGAGGTCGCCTGCTTGGAGGTCTGGGCGATCTCCGCCACCGTGGTGCTGGTCTCGTTGATGGCGGACGCCTGCTGGTGCGCCATCGCGGACTGCTGCGTGGACGTGGCCAGCACGCCCGCGGCCTCGTGCTCCAGGTCCGTGGCCGCGCCGCGCAGGTCGTGCAGCAGGTGCACCAGCGCGTCCGCCATGGTGGCGAAGCTGCGCGCCAGCTCGCCAATCTCGTCCGTGCCGGTGGTGTCGATCTGCTGGCGCAGGTCGCCCGCCGCGATGCCCACCGCCGCGCGGGCCAGCCGCTCCAGCGGGACGATGAAGAGGCTGGCCATGCCGGCCGCCGCCAAGAGGCCCAGCACCAGCACCAGCAGGCCCAGGCCCGCGGTGCGCCAGGTGCTGGAGGACAGCGACTCCGCCAGCGCCTCGCGGTCCAGCGCGAGTTGCACGGTGCCCACGCGCTTGAGCGAGCCGCCCGGCACCCCGAAGACGATGGGCGCCGTCGTCTCCACCACGGGCAGCGTGCCCACGGTCAGCAGGCGGTCCACCACCCCGTCGCCGTCGGCGGGCTCCACGGCGGCGGCGGTCGCGAAGTGCTCGTGCGCGGAGCGCGCCAGCACCTTGCCGCTCGGGTCGCGGATCACGATGTACGCGAGGTCGGCCACGCTCTTGAGGGCCGCGTCGGTGCCCTCCTGGAGCATGGCCGCGTCCCCCGCCGCCGCGGACGGGGCCACCGCGAACGCCATGCCGATGCCCACCGCGCGCGCGCGCTTGGTGAGCTCGTCCAGCAGGCTGTCGCTCATCTGCATCCAGAACGCGAAGGTCAGGATGCCGACCAGCACGATGCCGAAGATGCCCGTGCCCCCGAGGATCTTCGTCCGCAGGCTGAGCCTGGTCGAATCCGCCCCTTCAGGCGACGCCATCTTCAAACCTTTCGCTTCCACGTTGTCCCCACCTCACGTGTACCGGCGCGCCCCAAGGGGTCAGCGCGCGCCCTGCCAGCCCATCTGCGAAGGACGGGGAGCCAGCGCCTGCCGCAAGCCTCCCGCCGTCATCGTCGTCTCCACGCCTCGCAGCGGGTGCTCGTCATCCAATCCATCCAGCGCGCGCAGCGCGTTCTGCCTCGCCCGCTCCGCGTCCTCACGCCGGTCCAGGCGGCTGTAGAGCGCCACCAGCGTCGCATGTCCCAGCGCCAGCTGCGGCTCCAGGTACAGCGCCTTGCGCACCGCCTCCACCGCCGCGTACAGGTCGTTGCGCGACTCGGCCACCATCGCCAGCAGCAGGTACGCCTCCGGGGACAGCGCCCGGGCCGCCTCGCGCGCCAGCGCCTCCGCTTCCTCGAAGTGGCCCGCGTGCGCCGCCTCCAGGGCCCGCGTCAGCAGGCCCGCGTCCTGGGCCGCGCGCGCGGCGGGCGTCTCCGGGGCCGGAGCCCGGGGCGTCTCCGGAGCCGGGGCCGGAGCCGGCCGGGACGTCCGAGGCACGTAGGCCGGCATGGGCCCGGGCGTGGGACGCAGGGGCTCCAGGCGCAGGCTGCCCGGCACCGGTGTGGGGCTGGGGCGGCGGGGCTCCAGGCGCAGGCTGCCCGGCACCGGCGTCTCACGGCGGAGCGTGGCGGCCAGGGCCCCCGGCGCGTCCTGGCGTGAAGACGCGGCCGCGGTCTCACCGGCGAGCCACGGATCCAGCGGCAGGCGCAGGACGGGCGTGCCGTCCACGTCCAGCGTCTCCAGCCCCATCCCGTTGGTGAGCGGCACCTCCGCGGGCGACACGAAGAGCAGCCCGCCCGGCGCGAGCGCGCCCACCAGCCGGCTCAGCACCGCGCGCACCAGCTCCGGCGTGAAGTAGATGAGGACGTTGCGGCAGAAGATGGCGTGGAAGCCCATGGACGGCACCGCGTCCGTGGCCAGGTTGTGGCGGCGGAAGTCCACCGAGCGCACGACCTCCTGCGCGACGGTGTGCTGCGCGTCCTGTCCCGACGCGCCGGGGTGCGTCACCAGGAAGCGCTTCTCCAGCTCCGGCTCGATGCGCCGCAGCGACCAGGGGCTGTACACGCCGGCCTTCGCGCGCTGCAGGGCGCGGCCGGACACGTCCGTCGCCAGCACGCGGAAGCGCCCGCCGTTGCCCAGGCCCGCGGCCATCAGCGCCATGGCGATGCTGTAGGGCTCCTCGCCGCTCGCGCAGCCCGCGCTCCAGACGTGGAACGGGCCGCCCTGGTGCGCCTTCGCCCGCGACGCCAGCGCGCGCAGGTGTTCCGGGTGGCGGAAGAAGTACGTCTCGCCGATGACGGCGTGCTCGATGAAGGCCTCCACCGCCGTCGGCTCGCGCATCAGCAGCTGACGCAGGAAGGCCACTCCGGACAGGTTGCGCGACAGCGCGGCGCGGGCCAGCGCGGGCTCCAGCGAGCGACGCAGGCTGCTCGCGAGCGTCAGGCCGCAGGCGCCCTGGAGCACCTCCTCGACCTTCGCGAGCGTTGCGTCGTCGAGAAGCCCGTCGCTCACAGGCCCTCCGTGCCGTTCAGCAGCGCGCTCGTGCGGAGCAGCGGACGCAGCCCCTCCGGCGTGCGGCACAGCCCGGCCATCAGCCCGGTGCCATCCCAGGGCATCTTCTCCTCGCCGCCCGGCGTGCCATCCACCAGCACCGGCGTCTCCACCAGGTCCTTCACGCGGTCCACCAGCAGCGCCACCATGCGGCCCGCGTCCACCACCACCAGCAGCGAGTCCAGATCCGGCGTGCGCTTCACGCCCAAGAGGCGCGCCACGTCCACCACCACCGCCGGGCTGCCCCGGTAGACGAAGGAACCGGACACGTGCACCGGCGCGCCGGGCAGCGGATCCAACGCCACCAGCCGCACCACCTCCTGCACCTGCTTCGCGGGCACGAGCGCGGTCGTGTTGCCTGCCTCCACGGTCAGGTAGAGACCGGGCAGGCGGACCTCGCCCTGCAGCGAGACGAGCTCCTGGCGCAACTGGTTCTGCTCCGCCTCCAGCGCGCTCAGGCGCTGTTGCACGGAGACCCGGCGCACCTGGGGGGGAACGGGGACTCTGGGGGTTTCAGCCATCGAAGAACTCCGCCCGCCGCATGGCAGGCAGGGAGAAAAACCGTAATCCGGGAGCGAGGTCCAAAGCAATGCGGGCTTACCCGAAGGTCGCGACTCACATCCCCCCCTGCGACCGGGGTCGCTGTTGCCCCGACGTGGTGGATTCCGGACCCCCTTGGGGTGCGCCACACCGGCGAGTTGTGCTTGGATGAGGGTGCGCTGCTTTTGCCGGAGAAACCATGCTTCACGCAGCTTCTAGGGGACACGAATGATCAAGAGCGATTCCCCGAGCCCAGAGGCCCCGGGAACGGATCCGCTCATCGGCCGGACGTTGAACGGCCGCTTCAGCATTCTGGAACCCCTGGGCGTCGGTGGAATGGGCAAGGTGTACCGTGCCCTGCAGTCAGGGCTGGAGCGCGTCGTCGCGCTCAAGGTGCTCAACCCCAACTTCCCGAGCAGCCGCGACCCGGGCTTCCAGAAGCGCTTCCTGCGGGAGGCGTCGCTGACGTCGAAGCTGCGGCACCCGAACACCGTCACCGTCATCGACTACGGGCAGACGGACGACGGCATCTACTACATCGCCATGGAGTACCTGGAGGGGCGCACGCTCCAGCAGGTGCTGGGTCAGGCGGGCCCGCTGCCCTGGGCACGCGCGGTGTCCGTGGCGCAGCAGGTGTGCCGCTCTCTGCGTGAAGCGCACGCGCTGGGCATCGTCCACCGCGACCTGAAGCCCGCGAACATCATGATCCTCAATGAGGCGGATCAGGACCTGGTGAAGGTCCTGGACTTCGGCCTCGTGAAGTCCGTGGCGCCGCAGACGGAGGGGCCGGTCAGCCCCGAGATCACCCAGAACGGCACGTTCCTGGGCTCGCCGCAGTACATGGCGCCGGAGCAGGCGCGCAACGTGGCGGACGCCCGCAGCGACGTGTACTCGCTGGGCATCATGCTGTTCCAGATGCTGATGGGCCGGCCGCCCTTCATCGCGCGCGACCACATCGAGCTCATCTTCGCCCACTACAAGGAACCGCCCCCCACCTTCCAGGCCGTGCGGCCGGACCTCTCGGTGCCGCCGGAGATCGAGATGGTGGTGCGCCGCTGCATGGAGAAGGACCCCGCGCGGCGATTCCAGACGATGGACGAGCTGCTGGAGGGCCTGCGCGAGGCGCACATGGCCGCGGGCGGCAACAGCGGCGTGTTCCGCCGGCTGGGCGGCGCCTCGACGACGGGGCCCTACCCCTCTCCGCCGACGACGGGGCCCTACGCCTCCGCGCTGTTCGCCAACGTGGGCAACGCGGAGCCCGCGGACGGCGGGCTCGCGGTGGACATCAGCGTGGACGTGCCCCCGGACGTGCAGCGCGCCCGCCAGCGCACCCTCATGATGGGCGCGCTTGGCGGCGTGATGGTGGCGGGGCTCGTGGGCATCACGCTGTTCTTCCTGCGCGGCGGCCCGGAGGAGAAGGCCGCGCAACCGGCGGCCCAGGCCGCGGCGCCTGCTCCGGCGCCGGTGGCGGAGGCCCCCACGGCGCCGCCCGCGCCGGGCAAGGTGCGCTTCCGGCTGATGAGCCAGCCGTCCGGCGCGCGCGTCTATTACAAGGGCAAGGAGAAGGGCGTGACGCCCTTCGTGATGGAGCTGCCGCTGGGCAACGAGGGCAGCATCACCGCGGAGCTGACGTTCGCGCTGGAGGGCTACCAGACGGAGACCCTCATCACGGGCGGCTCCGGCGAGGTGGTGCTGTCCCAGAAGCTGACCAAGCGCCGGGGCGGTGGTGAGCGCCCGAGCCGCGTGGACCTGGCCAGCGCCTCCACCCCCGAGGACTTCGAGAACGTGGCCCCGGCGACGCCGGGCGGCATGGCGGCGCCGGTGATGATGCAGGCGAACACGGCCACCGCCGCCGCGGTCGTCCCCGCCACGACGACGGACAAGGCGCTGGGCGCGCTGGGCTCCTCCGCCGCCGCCCCGGTGAGCGCGGCGGGCAGCCTCGCGGTGCCGTCGCTGACGACCGGCGCGCTCGCGCCCGTCAACCCGAACGCCGTCATCCCCTTCAACGACGCCATGGACCGGCCGATGTTGTTGGAGGAGGGCCGCGACATCGCGTACACGCGCGAGGCGCTCGCCATCAAGGCGGAGGGGCTCGTGGCGGTGCGTTGCACCATCACCAACAAGGGCCGCGTGGAGAACTGCCGCGTCCTGAAGATGGTGCAGCACATGGAGAAGGCCGTGCTCGACTCGCTCCAGTCCCGCGTCTACAAGCCCATCCAGTACCAGGGCCGTCCGGTGAACGTGGACTACACCTTCACCATGCGGCTCGTGTCTCCGCGCCGCTGAGGGCAGCGCGTCACGTGCCTTCCGCCCGTGCCCTTCAGGGGCCGGTGGAGGGCACGAGCGGCGGAGACGGTGGGACGGACGGGGTGGCGCCTCCCGGAGGCACGCCCCAGTCCACCACCGGCCAGCCGCGCCGCCGGGCTTCCCGGCGCAGGCGGTGATCCGGGTTCACCACCACCGGGCGCCCCACCACCTCCAGCACCGGCAGGTCCGAGTACGAGTCCGTGTAGAAGGCGCACGCGGACAGCGGCACGCCCGCCTCCTTCGCGGTGGCCTCCGCGTGGAACCGCTTGCCCTCGCCGAAGCAGACCTCCCCCAGCATGCGCCCGGTGTGCAGCCCCGAGGCGTCCACCTCGAAGCGGTTGCACAGCACGCCGTCCAGGCGCAGCTCGCGCGCCACCAGGTCGGACAGGTAGCCCGAGGACGACGTCAGCAGCACCCGCCGGTCCCCCGCCTCGCGGTGGGCCTCCAGCGCGGCCAGGGCCCCGGGGCGGTACTGGCCACGCACGGCCTCCTCGTAGAAGTCCGCCGAGCGCGCCTCCAGGTCCTTCGCGTCGGAGCCGGTGAGCAGCGCCGTGGCGCGCAGGAGCACGTCCTGCATGGCCACGAAGCCCAGGTGGTAGCGCGCCAGCAGCAGGCTGGCGCGCAGGGCCTCCCAGCGGGAGATGTGGCCCAGGGCCAGCTCGCGGCGCACCCAGAGCGACGCGGAGTTGGCGGCGAGCAGCGTCCTGTCCAGGTCGAAGAAGGCGACGGCCACGGCCACAGTCTAACCGCGCGCTCCGTCCCCGGCAGCGGCAGGGAGGCCGGCCGGCGGGGCCGCTGAACGCCTGCCCCCGCGGATCAACCCCGCCCCCCAGAGCAGCACGGCGGCCAGCACCGGCCCTCCGGCGGAAGCGCCGCAGCCGGTGCCCTTCCCGTCCGCCACCAGCTTCACGCCCGGATCCTCCGGGATGCGGCACTGGGTGGGCGGCAGGCCGCGCGGATAGGTGGAGCAGAAGCCGGCCGCGGAGCCCGCGTCGATGACCCGCTTGGACGTCTCACCCTGCGAGGCGGTGGCCTCCATGGTGGAGCCCGTGGAGAAGACGTGGTCCAGCCCGATGACGTGGCCAATCTCGTGCGTCATCGTGTTCTGCACGTCCGTGGCGACGCAGTCGGTGGACTGCGTGTCCGAGCACGGCGGGCCGTTCACGGTGGTGAACAGGAAGCTGGGACCGAAGTCCGTCTCCGCCGCGTTGAGCTCGATGTCCGAGTCCACGACGAACCCGTCCTTGAAGCTGAACGAGGACGTGGTGAGCCCGATGGTCGCGCCCCCGTGCGCCCAGCACTGGTAGACGTTGCCGCACGTCTCCTCCGCCCAGCACGCATCCTCCGGCGGGGCGACGTCCTGGCAGTTGCGCTCGCGGAAGGTGACGACGTTGTAGTTGTCGAAGGGGTGCTCCTCGTCGTAGCCGACCGCGATGGAGCGCTTCCAGTCCTCGCCGCGGATGAAGCGGAAGTCGCTGCACGTCGAGGACAGCGCCCGCCACGCGTCGAAGGCCGCTTCGATGGCGGCGATCTCCGTGTCCCCGGGCGTGCGCGTGCTGCCGGCCGCGTCCAGGTGGTAGACGTAGTCACGCCCCGGCCACACCAGACACAGCGGCCGGCCGGGCACGAGCGTGCGCTTGTAGTCCTGCTGCGCGCCCGCCGCTCCCGCGCAGAGCCACACTCCCAGGAGCAGCAGGCGACAGCTCACCGCGCACCCCGCCGGCGGCGCGCGAGCAGCGAGGCGGCGGCCAGCAGCGGCAACACGGCCAGCCCGCCCGTCGCCGCGGTGCAGCCATCCCCGTCGCCGTCTCCATCGCCGTCGCCATCCCCGTCCCCATTGCCGGTCCCGCCCGGCACCGGGAAGCAGGGCTGGCTGGCGCTGCCCTTGGGGTACGCGACGCACACGAAGTTGCGCGAACCGGAGTCGATGTTGCGCTTGGACGTCTCACCCGGCGGCGCGCTGGGGTTCATCGTGGAGCCCGTCGCCAGCGTGTGGTCCAGGCCGACGAAGTGGCCCACCTCGTGGGTGGCCGTGTTCTGCACGTCCGTGTCCACGCAGTCCGGCGTCGCCACGATGCCGCACGGCCCGCCGTTGCCGGTGGTGAAGTTGAAGCGCGCGGCGTTGAAGGAGATGTCCGAGTCGTAGACGACGCCCGTGCGCTCGTCGTACGTGGTGAGGGTGATGGCGATGGTGCCGTCGCTGTCATCCCAGCAGTCGTACGTGTTCGCGCACGTGTCCTCGGTGAAGCAGGCGTTGCTCGAGTCCACGACGTCGCGACAGGCGCGGCCCCGGAAGAGGATGAGGTTGATGTTGTTGCCGGAGCGGCTGTAGCCCACCGTCCGCGAGTCCACGCGCGGGCCCTCCACCAGCGACAGGTTGCCGCAGCCGCTGAAGATGTCCTGCCAGCTCTGGAACGAGCGGGTGATGGCGTCGAACTCCGTGTGATTCGTCGCCTTCGGGTTGCCCACGGTGCTCTGCTGCCAGTTGACCTTGGACTGCGTCCAGTACAGGCACTGCGTGGTGTCATCCCCGGGGGACACCCGGCTGCGCACGTACGGCGCGGAGCTCTGTCCCATCACCGCCGCCAGCACCACCCACGACGCGAGCGTGCCCATCACTTCGCCCCCTTCTTCGCGGGCGCCGCCTGCTGCGCCTGGACCGCCGCGCGCACGGACGCCTTCAGCTCCTCCAGCGTCACCGGCTTCGCGTTGGACGCCGTCTCCTGGCGCGTCTTCGGATCAATCAGCACCGCGTCGCCGGTGGACGCCGGCACCGCCATGGCGCCCGGACCGGTGCGCCGCACCTGGTACTTGCCCTGCGCCATGCCAGAGAGCTGGAACGCGGACGCGCCGCGCTTCTCCAGGAAGACGACGACCTCTTCGCCCTCGGAGAAGGACGCCAGGCCGCTCACCACCTGGCCGATGTCCCCCACCCGGCCTCCCGGCTGGGTGACGAGCACCGTGCCGCCGGGCTGGCCCTTGAGGGCCTCCGTCACTTGAATCTCCACGTCCGTGACGATGCGCTGCTTGTCCCCGCTCCAGCGGCTCTGCACGCGCCGGACGACGCCCTGCACCACCGTGTCCGACGTCTGCGCCATCTGGGGCAGGTCCGCCCGCAGCATCGTGGTGGCCCCCACCGGCAGCCCTCCGAGCAGGGTGGCCAGCACCACCGTGCGAACCGCGTGTCGAATCGACATGGAAAGTCTCCTTGCCCGCGCAGCCTAACCCCAAGCGGGCGGCTTGCGTTGACCCTCGTGCACCCGTCCTGCTATCGCGCGCCTGCTCATGGCTCCGTCAAAACCCCGCGTCCGCTTTGCTCCGTCACCTACTGGATACCTCCACATTGGAGGCGCCCGGACGGCGCTCTTCAACTACCTCTACGCGAAGCGCTACGGCGGCACCTTCGTGCTGCGCATGGAAGATACGGACCAGGAGCGCTCCACGCCGGAGTCCGTCCAGGCCATCACCGACGGGCTGAAGTGGCTGGGCCTGGACTGGGACGAGGGCCCCGGCAAGGAGGACCCGAAGTACGGCCCCTATTTCCAGACGCAGCGGTTGGACACGTACCGCAAGCACGCGGACCAGCTCATCGCGGAGGGCAAGGCCTTCCGGTGCTACTGCACCCGCGAGGAGATCACCCAGCGCCGCGAGGCCGTGGAGAAGGAGAAGGGTCAGGGCTCCTACAAGTACGAGGGCACCTGCCACGACCTGAAGGCGCCGCCCCCGGGCAAGACGCTGCAGGACGCCGTCATCCGCTTCCGCATGCCCGCCGGTGAAGGCACCGTGTCGTTCGACGACAAGGTGCTGGGCACCATCACCAAGGCGTACTCGGACCTGGATGACTGGGTGATGATGCGCGCGGACGGCATCCCCCTCTACAACTACGGCTGCGTCATCGACGACCACCTGATGGAGATCGACCTGGTGGCGCGCGGCCAGGAGCACGTCAACTCCACGTTCCCGCAGCTGATGCTCTACCAGGCGCTGGGGTGGACGCCGCCGGCCTTCGCGCACCTGCCGCTCATCCTGGGGCCGGACCGGGAGAAGCTCTCCAAGCGCAAGCACCCGGAAGCGGACGTGATGCTGCACAAGCGCACGGGCATCATGCCGGAGGCGCTGCTCAACTTCGTCATCCGCCTGGGCTGGAGCCACGGCAACGACGAGGTCATCTCCCGCGAGCAGATGGTGGAGTGGTTCGACTTCGACGGCGTGGGCAGCACGTCCGGCGTGTGGAACCCGGAGAAGCTCCAGTGGCTCAACCAGCAGTGGTTCAAGCTGCTGCCCCCGGCCGTGGTCGCGGAGCGGCTGGTCCCCTTCCTGGAGGCCCGCGGCTTCCAGGCGAAGGGCGATTCCCGCCTGGAGCCGCTGGTGCTCGCGCTGCGCGAGCGCTCGCGCACCCTGGACGAGATGGCCAACACCGCGACCATCTACTTCAAGAGCGGCGTCACCCTGGATGAGAAGGCCGCCGCCAAGCACCTGAGCGGGGACTCGCTCAACCTGCTGCGCCAGGCCCGGGAGAAGCTGGCCGCCCTGCCCGCGTGGACGGTGGAGCCGCTGGACGGCGTGGTGAAGACGGTGAGCGAGGCCGCCCAGGTGGGCATGGGCAAGGTGGCCCAGCCCATCCGCGTGGCCATCACCGGCAACACCACCAGCCCCGGCATCGGGGAGACGCTGCTGCTCGTGGGGCGCGAGGAAGCCCTCAAGCGCATCGACGCGGCGCTCGCTCGCGGCACGTGAGATTGGCGGTGGACGCGGGCACCGCCGGGCCCTATCTTGGCCGGCGATGACGCGACCGCTTGACAGCCTGAGACCGCATTTCTATAAGGCGCGCCCGCTCGGGGCGGTGCTGCTGGCCCTCTGGGCAACGGCCTCTGGCGCCGAGCTGGTGAACGGCGCCCAGATTCCGGATGGTGCCCAGAAGGTGGGCGAGAACCGGTACCGGGCTTCGCGCGACTTCGAGGCGACGCTCGACTACTACAAGAACGTCTACCCGACCTCGAGCTACCCGAGGCGGTCGATCGTCAACCAGCCGGGCGTCAAGGCCGTGCACATCTCCAACCCCTCCGGGAAGAACTTCGAGGGGCTGAACATTTACGAAGCGAACGAAGAGGTTCGCATCTACGTCGTCCCGCTGCAGGGGGCGGCGAAGCCGGCGAAGAAGAACGAAGGCAAGCCGGTCAGGAAAACGAAGTAGTTGAAGTCAGCAGCAGAAGTCGGTAGTAGAAGCGCCCGCAACACGCAGCCGCAGCACGCAGCGCCTTGGGGAATCGTCTAACGGCAGGACAGCAGACTCTGACTCTGCTTATCTAGGTTCGAATCCTAGTTCCCCAGCTGAAAATCTCCGGTTGACTGGTCAGAACGGAGAATGTAGGAAGCAGCAGCAGAAACAACGCGGTTGTAGGGAAGCAGCAAGCCGGCCCTGTCGTCTAGTGGTTAGGACGGAGCCCTCTCACGGCTCAAACTCGGGTTCGAATCCCGGCAGGGTCACACTGAGACGCCCACCTTCGGAAACGAAGGTGGGCGTTTCGCTTTGCGGGCTTCGTGCTGGCGCTCCGCCCTGCCCTGCCGGCCCCGTCTCCGGGGCGGCAGCGGCGCTCCCACTTAGTTCGTCGTCGCGATGCTCTGGCGGAAGGTGTCCAGCGCGGCGGTGAGCCGCTGCTGGGCGCGCTGGATGCCCCGGCGCATCAGCAGCATGCGCACCTTCTCCGGCAGGATGCGGGCGGCGTTGGACTGGCCGTAGCCCACCAGGTCCATGCGCAGGGTGATGGCCTCCAGCAGGTCGCTCAGGTCCGCGTCCGCGCCGGCCAGCAGCACCACGTCCGGCGAGCGCCCCTGGAGCCGCTCCGCCAGCGTGTGCCACTGCGGGTCGCCGGTCTCCACCACCACCACGTCCGCGCTCTCCAGCTGGGGTGAGTACGGCGGCAGCTCCACCACCTCGAAGGCCGCGTCCCGCAGCACCTTCACGGCCTCCGCGCTGCCCACCACCGCGACGCTGCCGGTGTGGCCCATGCGCACGGCCTGCTCGTAGTTGCGCAGCTCCGTCTCCAGCGCTTCGTGCGCGGGCTCCGGGGCGTCGCGGCCCGCGTCCAGCAGCGCCGCGGCCTGACGGGCCATCTCCCGGGCCCCGTCGCGCGTGCGCACCCGCTCCGAGCGGCGCTCCAGCGCGGCGCGCACCTTGGCGCGCAGCACGCGCAGGTCGTCGAAGGGCTTCACGATGTAGTCACTGGCGCCGGCGGCGAACGCGGCGATGACGGACTCGGAGCTGGCGTAGGCGGTGATCATCACCGCCTCCAGCGCGGGCTGCATCCGCCGCGCCTCCGCGATGAGCTCCACCCCGCCCATGCCGGGCAGGTTCTTGTCCGTCACCAGCACGTCGAAGCGCTGGTCCTTCAACAGGACGAGCGCCTCTTCCGCGCTGCCCACGGGGGAGACGATGAGGTCCGCTTCGCGCGCCAACAGGCGCACGCAGATGTCGAGCACCACCGGCTCGTCATCCACCAGCAGCACCTTCGAGGCGAGCGTCCCCCGCCCTTCCCCTTCACCTTCGCCGGTCTCGAACGGGAGATCCATGAATTGGGAGGATCGCACAGCTCACGTCCAACTTCGAGGGTGGGAAACAGGCGCGCCCACTATGCTCGCCAAGTGAGCTTCGAAGACGCGCTCCGGGAGAACCGGGTGCCGCCACGGCTGGGCGACGTGCGGCTTTTCTACGACGGGGGCCGGCTGGTGGGTGAGTCCCTGCCGCCGCCCTGGACGCTGCGGCTGTTGCCCACCCTCCTCGTGGCCCTGGCGGGCGTGTGCACGGTGGTGGGGCTGCTGCTGCTCGTCCTGGACAAAGGCAGGACACCGGGCGCCGCGACCCTGCTGCTGATGCTGGCGGGAGGCCTGGTGGGCGGCGCGCTGATGGTGGAGGCGCGGCTGCGCAGGCGGCGCTTCGTGCTGCACTTCAAGACGGAGTCCCTGCGGCTGGAGACGCTCGCGTGGGCCCCCGGCGCGGCGCGCACGGAGACGCTCCCCTTCGACGACGTGCGCGCGGTGCACATCATCGAGCCGCCGAAGGGCGGATACGCACTGGTGGTGGAGTACGGCCCGGAGACCGCGCCCCAGCGCGCACTCCTGGTGCGGGACGTGCGGCCGCAGGAGAGCGACACCCTCTACCGGGTGTGGCGGCTGCTGCACAACGCGTTCGGGCTCAAGGGAGCGGGGCTCGCTTGAAGGTGAGCTCGATTTCGGTGCCCTCTCCCGGCGTGGACTGCAGGCGGAGCTGACCGCCGAACTGGGTCACCAGCTCGCGGCAGATGGACAGGCCCAGTCCCGTGCCGATGCCCACGGGCTTCGTGGTGAAGAGCGGCTGGAACACCTTCTCCTGGAGCGCCACGGGGATGCCGCAGCCGTTGTCGGACACGGTCAGCACCACGTCCTCGTCGCGCGCCGCCCACCGCACGTCGATGCGGCCCGGACGGCCGGTGTTCTCCATGGCCTGCGCCGCGTTGACGATGAGGTTGAGCAGCACCTGGCACAGCTTCACCGGCCCGAACACGATGCGGATGGGCTCGCCGCTGCTGGTGAGCCGGGCCCGGTCGCGGACCTCCGCGCGCGCCAGCTTCACCGCGAAGGACACGACCTCCGCCACGTCCGCGGTGGCCTCCATGTCCTCGCCGCGAGCCTGCGCGCGCAGGCCCAGCGCCACGCCGCGCAGGTGGCTGGCGCCCTCGGACAGGTCCTTGATGAGCGACGGCAGGTCCTCGATGGTGGAGGACACCTCCGCGTCCGGATCCGTCGCCAGGTGGCGCGACACGTACTGCACCACGCGCTCCATGTCGCGCTGGAGGGACGACACGTTCTGCGTGAGGTAGCCCACCGGCCCCATGAGCTCGTGCGCGATGCCCGCGGTCACCTGCCCCAGCGTGGCCAGACGCTCGGACTTCATCATCCGGCCTTCCACTTCCCGGATGCGCAGCTCCAGGCGCGCGATCTTGAGCGCGTCCTCCAGCGCCGCCAGCAGCTCCGCGCGGTCCCACGGCTTGACGAAGTAGCGCGTCACCTGGCCGCGGTTCACTGCGTCGATGACGGCCTGCATGTCCGCGTACGCCGTCACCAGCATGCGCTTGGCGTCCGGCGCGATGGTGCGGGCCTTCTCCAGCAGCTCCACGCCCGTCATCCCCGGCATGCGCTGGTCCGACAGCACCACGCCAATCTCCCCGCGCCGCTGCTCCAGCAGCGCCAGGGCCTCGTTGGGGGACGAGCACCGGAAGATGCGAAACTTCTGCCCGAAGTTGGCGTCGAACACCCTCAGGTTGAGGGCGTCGTCGTCCACGTACAGCACGGCGGGCAGGTCCGAGGCGTTCATGGAGCTCCTCCAGACCGTGGCTTCCTCATCCGGAAGACAGGCTGGTCGCGCCGAAGATAACGCGCACGTCCGACTGCGCGCCTGGGGGTACCTTGTACCCAGGCCGTAGGCGAACGTCGCAAACAGCACTTCACCTCAGATGGAAGCGTCCCCCAACGCGAGCGCCACCCCGTCCACGGAGGAGAAGCGGCCGCGGGGCAGCGTGCCCAGGAGCGACACCACGTGCGGCGGCGCCTCGTTCTCACGCGCCACCCAGACCAACTGCTCCGCGCTGAGCGGGAACACCGCGCCGCGCAGCGCCTGCTGCAGTGAGTGCGCCAGGGACACCACCGGAGTCAGCGGGGTGGATGAACGCTCCACCTCCTGCAGTCCAAGCCCCAGGCGCTCGCGAGTCATGTCGTCGTTCATTGAGTGAGAAGTTAAGCAGCGAACCGCGCCGCCTGCCGACCTTTTTTCGACGTCCGAAGGGAGTCAGGCAGGCAGGCGCTCTGCTCCCCCATCCCACCGGGTGGCCGCTCGGGCGCGGGCATCCCACCGTACCGCCACGGAAGTTCCATCCACGCCCCCGTTTCCGGGGAGGAGTGACGCACCATGGCGAACAAGAAGAACCAGGATTTGGAGCCCGTGAAGCACGTGCAGGCCACCCGCCCGGATCCGTGGCCCGGCATCCAGGGCCGCAGCCAGGAGCACGAGGAGGAGCTGGAGACGGGCACGAAGCGCGCGGAGCAGGCGGACGTCACCGAGGCGCAACGCAAGCTGGAGAAGGACGTCGAGTCGGACGAGCCGACGCGGGAGTAGCCCGGGCCGTGCCTTCGCCCCCGTGCAGGTCGCACGGGGGCGAAGTCGGCGGACCGCTCGACCGCTAGAACAGCAGCCGCGAGGGATGCTCCAGGAGCCCCTTCAGCTCGCGGAGGTACTCCGCGCCGGTGGCCCCGTCGATGACGCGGTGGTCACCCGACAGCGTCACCGTCATCATCTTGCGCACCGCCAGCTGGCCGTCACGCACCACGGCCTTCTCCGCCACTGCGCCCACCGCGATGATGGCGGACTGGGGCGGGTTGATGACGGCGATGAACTGGTCGATGCCGTACATGCCCAGGTTGCTCACCGTGAGCGAGCCGCCGTTGTACTCGGCGGGCTTCAGCGAGCGCTTGCGGGCGCGCTCCGCCATGTCGCGGGACTCGGCGGAGATGGCCTGCAGGCCCTTGAGGTCCGCGTCGCGGATGATGGGGGTGATCAACCCGTCCTCGATGGCGACGGCGATGCCCACGTCCACGGTGCCGTAGTGCAGCACCTGGTCGCCCTGGAGCGACACGTTCATCTTCGGTGAACGGCGCAGCGCGATGGCCGCCGCCTTCACGATGATGTCGTTGACGGACACCTTGAGGTCCAGCGCCTTGGCCTCCTCGCGGATCTTCACCGCGGCGTCCATCTCCACCTCCACCGTGAGGTAGAAGTGCGGCACGCCGGGCTTCACTTCCGACATGCGCTGGCCAATGACCTTGCGCATGGAGGACACGGGCACCGCCTGGGGCTCCGGACGCGTACCGAACGCGCGAACCTCCGGCTGGGCGGCCTTCTTCGCCGCCGGCGCCTGCGCGGCCGGGGCCTTCGCCAAGCCCTGGCCCAGCGCCTGCTCCACGTCGCGCTTCACCACGCGGCCCAACGGACCCGTGCCGCGCACCTGGCTGATGTCCAGCCCGCGCTCCTGGGCCATGCGCTTCGCCAGGGGGCTGGCGCGCAGACGGCCACCCGCGCCACCGCCGGAGGCCTGGGGAGCCTGGGACTCGCGGCGCAGCGGGACGACCTGTCCCCCGGCGGGCGCGGACGGAGCCGCGGCGGCGGGAGTCTGGGCGGGAGCCTTCGGAGCGGCCGGAGCCTGGGGCGCGGCCGCCGGAGCGGAAGCCCCGGCCTTGGCACCCTTGGGCGCGAGGAACGCGATGGGCGCGCCGACCTTGGCCATGTCACCCGCCTGCACCGTGATGCGCGCGAGCGTGCCGTCGTCGTACGCCTCCACCTCGAGGTTGGACTTGTCCGTCTCCACCTCGGCGATGGCATCCCCGGAGGAGACCTTGTCGCCCTCCTTCTTCAGCCACCGGACGATCTTCCCCTCCGTCATGGTCGGGGAGAGCGAGGGCATCAGGATGGCGATGCCCTCACCCGCGCCGCTGGCGGCGGGGGCCGGAGCCTGCTCGGGAGGCTTCGGGGCGGCGGCGGGCGCCGCGGCCTTAGGGGCCTCCGTCTTCTGGGGGGCCGGGGCCTGGGGAGCAGCGCCCCCCGTGGCCTTCTCACCCTTGGCGCCGAGGTAGCCGATGGGCGAACCCACCGTGGCGACCTCGCCCTCGGGCACGGCGATCTGGATGAGGTAGCCGTCGTCGAAGGCCTCCACCTCGAGGTTGGACTTGTCCGTCTCCACCTCGGCGATGGCGTCTCCGGAGGAGATCTTGTCTCCCACCTTCTTCAGCCACTTGACGATCTTCCCCTCCTTCATCGTCGGGGAAAGGCTGGGCATCTGAATGGGCGTCGCCATACGCGTTCAGGCTCCCTCGCGGTACAGCACCTTCTTGATGGCGGCGATGATCTTGGGCGCGTCCGGCTGGGTCGCGTTCTCCAGGTTCGCCGCATAGGACATGTTCACATCCAACCCGGTGACGCGCACGACGGGCGCGTCCAGGTCGTCGAACGCCTGGGACTGGATGAGGTCCACCACGGACGCGCCGACACCGGCCAGCGCCCAGCCCTCCTCGCAGATGACGGCGCGGTTCGTCTTGCGCACGCTCGCGAGGATGGCCTCCTCGTCCAGGGGGCGCAGGGTGCGCAGGTCCAGCACCTCCACGCTGATGCCTTCCTTCGCCAGGGCCTCCGCGGCCTCCATGCAGAAGTAGTACATCCGGCTCCAGGTGATGAGCGTGACGTCCGTGCCCTCACGCTTCACGTCCGCCTTGCCCAGCGGAACGATGTGCTCACCTTCCGGCACCTCGCCCTTGATGGCGTAGAGGCGCTCGCCCTCGAACATGACCACCGGGTTCTCGTCCCGGATGGCGCTCTTGAGCATGCCCTTGGCGTCCGCCGGGGTCGCTGGCGCAATCACCTTCAGGCCGGGGAAGTGCGCGTAGTTGGCCTCCAGCGCCTGGCTGTGCTGGCTGGAGAGCCGGCCGCCCGCGCCGCCCGGGCCGCGGAACACGATGGGGCAGCGCAGCTGGCCGCCGCTCATGTGGCGCAGCTTGGCCGCGTTGTTGACGATCTGGTCCATCGCCAGGATGGCGAAGTTCCAGGTCATCATCTCCACCACGGGACGCAGGCCCACCGCCGCCGCTCCCACGGAGAGGCCGGTGAAGCCCAGCTCGCTGATGGGCGCGTCGATGATGCGCGCGCTCCCGAACTTGTCCAGCAGGCCCTGGGACACCTTGAACGCGCCGTTGTAGCGGCCCACTTCCTCGCCAATGAGGAACACATTGGCGTCGCGCTCCATCTCCTCGGCGAGCGCCTGGTTCAACGCTTCGCGATACATCAACTCGGGCATCGTCGGCTCCGAACTCGAATCTCGAAAGGGTAGTGGCTTGGGGAGGCGTGAGCGCTAGCGGCTCAGGCCCGCCTTCTTGTCCGCCTGCTCGGCCTCGGCGCGGGGCTCCAGGTCCCACGTCACCTTCAGCTCCTGGCCCGACGGGTACTTCGGCCAGTTGGTGACCTTCACGCCCAGCACGCGCTCGCGGGGGCGCACGTCCTGCTCGCCCTCCTCCACGATGGTGTCGCGCCACAGCTCGTCCACGCTGGGCTCGGGCGACTCGTCGGCGAACTTCACCGCCGCGTCCACCGCGCGCTTCTCCTCCTCCTCGATGGCCTCGAAATCGGCGTCGGAGAGGTTGAAGCCCTGCTTCATCGCGAACTCGCGCAGCTTCGGGATGGGGTCGTTCTTGCGCTCGTCCTCCACCTCCTGCTTGGTGCGGTAGTTCGCCGGGTCCGCCATGGAGTGGCCGCGGAAGCGGTACGTGTTCGCCTCCATCAGCACGGGGCCCTTGCCCGCGCGGCAGTACTCGGCGGCGTCCTTCACGGCCTCGTACATCTTGAGGACGTCCATGCCGTCCACCGCCTCACCGCGCATGCCGTACGCGGAGGCGCGCTTGTGGATCTCCGGCACCGCGGACGTGCGCGCGATGGCCGTGCCCATGCCGTAGCGGTTGTTCTCGCAGATGTAGATGACCGGCAGCTTCCACTTCTGCGCCATGTTGAAGGTCTCGTGGAACGAGCCCTGGTTGGCGGCCGCGTCGCCGAAGAAGCACACCGTGACGCGGTCTTCGTTGCGGTAGCGGCTGGCGAAGGCCATGCCCGCCGCGAGCGGAATCTGCCCGCCGACGATGCCGTAGCCGCCGTAGAAGTGGTGCTCGATGTCGAAGATGTGCATCGAGCCGCCCTTGCCCTTGCTGTAGCCGGAGCCCCGGCCGAACAGCTCCGCCATGACCATGCCGGCGTCGCTGCCACGCGCCAGCGGCTGGCCGTGGTCGCGGTAGGCGGACAGCATGTAGTCATCCGGACGGATGGCCTCGTTGCAGCCCACCGCCACGGCCTCCTGGCCGATGTAGAGGTGGCAGAAGCCGGCGATCTTCCCCAGCGTGTACTGCTGGCCGGCCCGCTCCTCGAAGCGGCGCAGGAGGTACATCTTCCGGTACATCGTCAACAACAGGTCCTTCGAGTACGCGCTGGCCACCGCGGCATGCCTCCGTCTGGGCCGCCCCTGGGGACCCGAGGGGGAAAGGGCGGCGAACGCCGTGCGCCTCTTAGCGCGCGGCAAAGGGACTTCCAAAGCCTTTCAGAAACGTCCTCTACTCCGCCTTTCTTTCAGGCGCGGTGCGTCACGTCCTCCAGTGCGAAATGCGGCACGGACACGATGCCATCCATCAGCTCCACGGCACGTCCCGAGTGGTCCGTGGCCAGGTGGATGACCGTCGCCTCCGGGAAGCGGTGACGGTAGTCATTGGCGTGCGTGGGTTCATTGTCGAACGCCGCCACCACCATGCCCATGCGGCCCAGGCGCGCGTGGGCCTCGCGCTTGAATGCGTCGTCGTTCTCCGCGAGCGTGGGCTTCATGACCAGGTGCACGCGCCCGTCCGTGCCGGGGGGCGTCACCATCCCGCAGCGCGCGAGGCACGCGACGGTGCCCTCGCGCATCGCCTCATGGCGGCCGGTGAGGTAGACGACCTGCGCGCCCGTGGCGGCCACCGCCTGGGTGAAGGCCGCCGCCCCCTCGATTGCCTCGTCGGAGACGCAGTAGGCGCTGGTGAAGAAGCGCTCCTGCCAGAAGGCTCGCGCGTCCGCGTAGCGCTGCTCCACCTCCGCGTCCTCCATGCCGCACGCCCGCATGGCGGCGCGCATGTCCCAGCCGGTGTCCCAGTGGCGGGGCTCGCACGCGGAGAGCAGCCCCAGCGAGCGGGCGTCGCCGTACTCACGGAGGATGCGCGCCTGACGGGGCCGGTTGTCAAAGAGGGTGGAATCCAGGTCGAACGCCAGCACGGCCTGGGGGCCGAGCGAGCGGGCCTTCTCCAGGATGCCCTTCAGCGTGTCGCGCCAGTCCGGCCGCACGCGTTGCTTGAGGTCTTCAAAAGCCATGGACGCCGGAAGATACATGCCCCCGGCGCGGGGCTGGCCATCAAATCACGCTCTCGCGCGCAACGCGGCCGGCTGGACGGGCTCCGACCCCGCGGGCTCCTGCGTCCCCGCCGGGGCCGTGGCCGGCGCGGTCGCCAGGGCTTCAGGGGCCCGGGCGAAGTTCTGCATGCGCTGGATGCCGTTGCGGTCCAGCACCAGGCGCACCAGCTGCGCGGATTCCTTGCGCACGCCAGCCTCCATCACCGTGAAGCGGAAGACCAGGTCCACCGGGTAGCGCTTCGCGCCCCGGATGTGGCCCACGGAGAAGTCCCCCAGGTCCACGTACTCCAGCGCGAACTCCGGCTCGTCCATGTCGCGCAGGAAGCGCCCCACGTGCAGTCGCAGGATGTCCGTCACGCCGGTGAGGCCGCGCTCGGAGCGGGGCAACAGGCGCGCGTCCAGCACGATGCGCTTCTGGTAGCGGATGACCGCTTCGGACAGCTCACCCTGGGAAACAGTGAGGAAGTCGTCGTGCAGCCGCAGCGACGACACCGCCTGCGGCACCTTCACCGCCGCGCCGTAGTCCACGCGCTCCTCGCAGATGCCGATGGCGCGCGCCGTGACGGGGTCCACCAGGTCCGTGGTGCGGTCGTACAGGTGCGTGGCGGCCACGCGGCTGAACATGCGCCGCAGGCCTTCCTTGATGCGGTCCTTCATCATGTAGCCGACCACGGCCACCAGGAAGAAGTTGAGGCTCACCTGCGTGAAGCGGACCTGCGCCCAGAGCGCCACCGACGTGGCGAACGCCATGGCCACGCCCGCCGCGATGGCGAAGAGCACCTCCTCCCAGCCCTGCCGCCGCTGACGCCGGCGCGAGGACAGGAAGAGCACGTTCATGCAGAACTTCTTCAGGAAGCCCAGCCGCTGCATGTACTCCTCGTTGTCCCCCGTGGGGCTCAACACGGAGCGCAGCCGGTGCTCCTTGCGGTAGGACTCCTCGCGCAGCACCGCCTCCATCAGCCCCTTGCGCAGGGGCAGCCACGGCCCCGTGCGCGGCAGCGCGTCCATGTCCGCCACCGCGCGGCGGAAGAACTGCTCCACCAGCAGGCTCACGTACTCGTCCACCAGCCGCAGCGACGCGCGCGTCTTCTCCTGGAGCTTCGCCTCGCCGGTGGCGCGCAGCCACGCGCGGAAGCGCTCCAGCACCACGGGCACGGACTCGCCCGCCTGGCGCACCACCGACTCCAGGTCCACCCGGCCCGCCTCGCCGGCCTTGGCGTCACAGCGCGTCTCCACCGTGGTGGCGAACCGGCGCAGCGCGCCGCGCAGCACGCACGAGAAGAGCTTCGCCTGGTAGACGACGTCCGACTCCGGCGCCAGCCCCGTGCGCTGCCACGCCTCCAGCTTCACCAGCGGCGAGCCCTCCGACGACAGGAGCTCGCCCAGCCCCATCACCGGCGTCTTGAAGCGCACGTAGTTGTGGATGTCCGCGTAGAAGTCCGCGCGCGGGTACGTCTCCGCGTCGATGTTCAGGCTCGACGGCAGGAAGAGGTAGGCCTCCACCAGATAGCGCGTCTCGTCCGCGCCCGTGGGCTGGTACTCGAGCTTGATCTCGAACTGCTTGCGGTCGTGGACGTCAAACCGGCTGTGGAGCGCTTCGGGGGCCTGGGACACAAACTCCAGTCTACGTCACAGACCTGTCACACGGGAGCCACCCCCACCTGGGTACAGGGGCGCGTCCGGGGGTACACCCGGCGCGCCCCCGTGGAGCCTCAACCGTTGGTGCCCGTACGAGACGACCCGCCCGGCACGGCGCCCGGGACGACGTCGCCCACCGGCAGGGGCGCGGCCCTGGGCTGGGGCTTCGCGTTCCACACCCGCGACGCCAGCACCAGGCCCAGGACGGCCAGGGGCAGCATGGCCAGGGGCCACGGCTTCCAGTTGGCCGGGTCCTTCATGGCGTCACCCGTGGGCAGAATCTTCCCGTAGACGAGCGCGTGGATGGCGGTGCCCGCGTACACGGCGCCGTCGATGATGCCCACCACGATGCCCGCGTTCTTCTTGCCGCCGAAGTCCATGGTGGCCGTGCCGGACAGCATGCCGTGCACGCCGATGACGCACAGGGACATGAACACCACGGACCAGCCGGCCCCGGCCGTCCCCAGCAGGAACACCGCGCCCACGGCGCCCAGCAGCAGGCCCGCGTAGAGCACCGCGGACACGGGGCCGCGGCGCGAGTCGAAGATGCGGTCGCTGATGACGCCCGCGAACATGCCGCCCAGGATGCCCGCGACGCACGACAGCATGCCCCAGTTGGAGGCCACGAAGCCGCCGGACTCCCCCACCGCCTTGGCGTACTTGGGGAACCACTGCATCACCGCGTTGCGCAGGAAGCCGCTGCAGAACTCCACGCCCAGGATGATGAGGATGACGCGGTTGCTGAGCAGCTTGCCGAAGAGCTGCGGCACGCTGAGCGCCGGGCCCGTCTCACCGCTGGACGCATCCGCCGTGTCGAAGTCCGGGTGGCCCGTCTGGGACGGCGTGTCGCGGATGACGAAGGAGTCCAGCACCAGGAAGCCCACGAGCAGCGCCGCGGGCACGAAGAACACCCACCACACCGGCGCCGCGTCCGCGATGAAGCGGCACCAGTCGAACGCGAAGTACAGGCCCAGCGAGATGAGGATGCCGAACACGCCGCCCAGCTGGCCGCGCTCACGCACGTGGAACCACGACGCGTTCACCTTGACGATGGAGACCGCGCCGAAGCTCTGGAAGTACATGTTCACGCTGTAGAGGAACGCGAGCCACGCGACGATGCCGCCCGGCGGGGCCCAGCCGTTCTTCAGCACCGCGTACACCAGCCCGCCCATGGCGATGTTCGCCACCGCGCTGCCGCCCGCGGACAGGAGGATGGTGAAGCGGCCGCCCAGCTTGTCCGTCAGCGGGCCGTTGAGGAGGAAGGCCGCGCCGTACGTGAGCGTCCCCCAGAAGAAAATGGTCGCGAAGTCCGCGTTGGACGTCTGCGCGCCCATGGCGCTGGTCGCCACGTTGACGTTGTAGCGCCCCATGTAGAGGAACGCGTACGTCAGGCCCAGCGGGAACCAGTTGAAGAAGCGGCGGCGGCGGAACGCATCGCTGTGCCCCAGCTCCACCTTCGGGAGCCGCGAGAGCACCAGGCCAATGGCCCCGAGCAGGATGACGATGGGCAACAGCTGGGCCAGCCACGGGGGCAGCGACGACATGCGACGAACCTCGCCTGCAGGAGGAAACGGACGGGGCCGCACCCTACCCCGTCCCTCCTCACCCCGGAAACAGCAAGCGCCTCAGCCGAGCCGGGCGAGCAGCCGCGTGAGGGACACCTCCGTCTTCGCGTCCGCGATGTCACCGCGCCGGCACGCCTCCAGCACCGCGGACAGCGGCCGCCACTGCAGGTGGATGCCCTCCTCCAGAGGAGAGCCGTCCCCCGCCACCTCGCCCTGCTCCACGCCGGTGACGTCCACCGCGGCCGGGAAGACCTTCTCCGACAGGATGCCCGGCGCGAGGAAGAACGCGCCGCCCAAAAGCTGGATGTCCTCCGGGCGCACCGTGTAGCCCGCCTCCTCCTTCACCTCCTCCGCCGCGCGGCGGCGAAGGCCCTCCTCGCCCTTGTCGGACGGCTCCAGCAGGCCGGCGACGATCTCCTCCACGCGCAGATAGCTCACCGTGTCAGGCACCGTCATGACCGAGGTCTGCTCGCGGCGGAAGTACGCCGCGGGGCGCAGGTTCATCCGCGTCAGGACTTCCACGTTTCCGTCCGACGCACGGCGGTAGATGAGCACCGACACCGCATCCAACCGGGGACGGTCCACCACATCCACGCGGTACACGGAGGAGGAGGAGCCGTCCGCGCGCCGGTTGCGGCAGCGCAGACGACGCACCCGGAGAAAACCCTCGTCACAACGCGCCGTGGCGGAGAAATCCTCGATGATCTCGATGTCAGTCACATTGGAACTGCTGGGACGCATGTCTGCCTGCTCTCCTGGTGTCCTGGTAGGTGGAGGTGCCACGGTGGCGTTGCTTGCCCGTGCACCCTTGATCCCGTAGGTTGCGCCGTCCTCAAGTCGTCACTCCCTCAGAATCACGGATCCGCCACGAATGTGTCGCGCACTGCTCGGCCTCTTCTGCGCCTGCGCCCTGGCCCTCGCCTCGTGCATGCCTGTGCTGGAAGGCCAGGATTACCACCTCGAGGGTCAGGAGGTGCGGCTTACCCTCCTCCATACCTCTGACATCCACTCGCGGCTCGTCCCGTACGACTTCACGCCGCTCAAGACGGACCAGGACCTGGAACTCATCCCGGAAGCCGGTCCCTTTGGCGGTGCCACGCGCATCGCCTCCATCCTCAAGCGCGAGCGCGCCAAGGGTGACCGCATCCTGCACCTGGACTCGGGTGACTGCTTCCAGGGCGCGCCCATCTTCAACGTGAACACGGGCGAGGCGGAGTTCCGCTTCCTGTCCGAGTCCCGGCTGGACGCCGCCGTGGTGGGCAACCACGAGTTCGACGCCGGCGCGCTCAACTTCGTCCAGAAGGCGCGCAACTTCGCCAACTTCCCGCTGCTGGCCGCCAACTACTACTGGGACGACCCGAAGACGACAGGCACCAACGGCGCCGCCATGGTGACCAACCCCTACACCATCCGCGTGGTGAAGGGCCTGCGGGTGGGCGTCATCGGCATGGCGAACATCTCCTCGCTCAACTCCATCGTGGAGGGTGGCAACAGCCTGCAGGTGACGCCGCTGGAGCAGAACGAGGCCGCGCGCGCCTACGTGGAGCTCTTGCGTCCGGTGACGGACCTCATTGTCATCGTCAGCCACCTGGGCCTCACCGAGGACCAGGATCTCATCCAGGGCTACGAGGCCTACTATGAGTACGGCCGCGCGAAGCCCTTCATCGAGCGCCAGAACGACGCGTGGAAGGTGCTGGAGTGGTTCGGGCCGGAAGGCAACGACAAGTCGGTGGTGCGCGTGCACATCGCGGGCGTCAGGGGCATGGACGTGGTGTTGGGCGGCCACCTGCACGTAGTGCTCAACCCGCCGCAGCTCGTGACGGACCCCAGCGGCCGCAAGGTCGTCCTGTCGCACTCGGGCGCGTTCGCCAAGTACGTGGGCCGCCTGGAGCTGGTCGTGAAGATGCCCAACCAGCTGGGCGAGAACGAGGGCGCCGAGGTCATCAGCCAGGACTACCGCGCGTTCCCGGTGGACAGCCTCTGGTGCAACGAGGCGATGCGCAAGCTGCGCTTCGACGACGACATCTTCTGGGATCCAGGGAAGTTCATCGAGGCGCCGGGCGTGCGCGAGGCCATCGCGGAGTGCGCCCGCCAGGAGGACGCGCAGACGACGGACATGCTCATCCCGTACCTCCTGGGCATGGACGTGAAGCTGCAGCTCACCTCCATCTTCTCCTACGCCCCCGTCGACGTGCAGCGGCGCAACAACTCCAACGGCGGTGACTCGCCGCTGGGCAACATCGCCGCGGACTCCATGCGCAAGCGCAACCGCGTGGAGGCGGAGATGGCGCTGACCAACTCGCTGGGCATCCGCGACAACCTCTACGCGGGCGTCGTCACGCAGGAGTCGATGTTCAACGTGTTCCCGTTCGAGAACACCATCAACATCATGTACCTGTCCGGCGTGGAGATGCAGGAGATGTTCGACTTCGTCACCGAGCGCTCCGCCGAGCGCGGGTGCGTGAGCCAGGCGCAGATCTCCGGCGCCCGCTTCACCATGGACTGCGCCCAGGTGCAGCTCAACGACCTGCGCATCGCGTGCACGCCGGCCACGGTGCAGACGGACTGCCCCCAGGAGAACCGCGAGGGCCACGCCCCGTGGCAGTGCCTGGAGGACACCGCCGGTTCGCGCTGCTGGGCGCACCCGGGCATCGACATCCAGATCAACGGCAGGCCGCTGGACACCAACGGCACGTACAAGGTCGCGGTGAACGACTACATCGCCAAGGGCGGCTCCGGCTTCACGGTGCTCAAGCGCAACACCACGCGCATCGAGACGGGCATCAGCCTGCGCGACTCGCTCATCGGCTACATGCAGGGCTTCTGCAGCTGCAAGGACCTGCTCGAGGGCAAGGAGACGTCCAGCAACGGCACGCGCTGCGGCTCGCTGGTCGAAGGCAAGTGGACGGTGGATGAGAAGACGCTGAACTCCTGCAAGGTGTCCAAGGCCTTCGAGGACGCGCTCGACAAGCAGGTGGGCAGCTGCTCCTGCCGCGACCTGCTCAAGGTGCCCGCGGACGCCACCGAGCAGCAGAAGGCCATGGCCCAGTGCGGCCTGGCGGACATGACGAAGGAGGCGGCGGTCGCGGAGTGCGCGCTGCCGCAGGGTCCCTACACCGGCCGCTGCACGTGCCGGGACCTGCTGACGGGGGGCAACCCCACGTGCGGCAACATGACGAGCCAGCTGCGTTCGTTCTGTGAGAAGCCCACAGCCATGCCCATCGCGAGCGCCATCGAGGATGGCCGCATCGGACGGAAGGTGAAGTGATGAAGCGACTCGTCCTGCTGTCCACGCTGGCCCTGGGGGCCGGCTGCTACACGAAGGAATCCGAGGCGCCCACCGGGCTCACCTCGTTCCGCGTGGAGGTCACCAGCATCACCACCGGTGACGCCCCCGGCACGCTGCTGCCGGTGGTGAACGCGTGCGCCGCGAAGTACGGCAACGACCAGGCGGCGGTGCCGCCCGCGATGCGCGGCACGTCGGAGTGCCCCTACACCCTGCCCCGCACGGACGTGGACATCGGTCTGTCCATCACCGCGCTGGACGGCACCGGCGGGGAGATGACGTCCTTCAACGGGCCGGTGTCCTTCCGGGTCATCCCGGGCGACCTCACCGGTGACTACGGCAAGCGCTGGGCGCAGCTCACCAACGGCAAGGGCACCGGCAGCGTGCGCGTGGCCCACCTGTACGGTGAGACGCACGTCTGGGTGCAGGACCAGGACCTGGAGCTGGACTACGCGGACGGCGGCGTCGTGGGCGACCTGGCCCAGCTGCCCCAGGAGCCGGAGACCCGCACGCTGGCGACGGGCCTGTCCCCGGGCATCCGCTTCGAGGAGCCCGCCCTCGCCACCATCAACATGCCGGAGGGCGGCTCGGAGACGAGCGTCTTCATCAAGCAGTTCATGCGCGTGGGCCGCAACCCCGAGGCCGGCGAGCCGCTGACCCAGAACTGCGACCCATCCGACCCCAACAACGGCAAGCAGATGATGCTGCTGGTGACGGGCACGGACTCCAGCGGCTTCTACGTCACGGACATGACGGCCTGCCGCGTGCTGGAGAAGAGCGTCGCCGGCGCGAACATCCAGACGGCGGAGCCGGACGGCTACAACCCCGGCCGCTTCAACAGCATCTACATCTACAACTACTCCTTCCCGGAAGGCCTGGACTCCGGCGACCTGCTCTGGACGCTGTCCGGCACGGTGGCCGAGTTCACCAACACCACGCAGATGAGCTTCCCTGCCTGGACGCTGCGCGAGAACGTGCGCCTGCTGCCCCAGGACCAGTGGAAGAAGTACCTGGACCAGGTGCCGCCGGTGGAGGTGAACGGCCGGCTGTGTGGCTACAGCGGGTCGCCGTACCTGGACGACATCCTGTGCGGCTACAGCTACAAGAACTACAAGATGGAGAGCCTGGAGTCGTCGCTGGTGAAGCTGCGCCGGGTGAAGTTCCCCAAGGTGTTCCGCAACTGCGACGCCAACGGCAACAACGAGATGCCCATGTTCTGCCCGGTGGGCAGCAGCGCGTCCCGCTCCTGGCAGCCCTGCTTCGCGGAGCCGCCGGATGATCCGGACCTCCCGGAGCGCCAGTGCGTCATCGACTGCACGCTGGGCATTGGCGAGTACGCCGGAACCATCTGCGCGGAGAAGACGACGTACACGAACTTCGGTCAGTTCGTGGTGGAGATGAACCCCACCGGCCCCGCTTCCCTCGGCATGGACGAGTCCGTCCCCAACCGCATCATGGGCGTCACGGTGGGCACGACGTCCGTGCGCCCCACGAAGACGCTGCCCCAGGGCTACCGGCTGAACATCCTCTGCACCCAGCCGGTGCGCGCGCGCTTCGGCGATGACGCCGTCACGGTGGACCAGACGGGCACGCTCATCGCGGCGAACACCCGCTTCGAGTACACCCTGCAGGGCTCCGAGGTGACGGTCGCGCTGGTGCGTGACGCCACCGCCACGGCCAACGCCTCCTGCAAGGTCGCGCCGGACACTCGCTCGCGCATCAGCCTGCAGATCAAGGACGCGGTGCCGGACCTGAACCCGGACTGCAACGAGAACGACCCCGACGCGGCGAAGGCGCTCCAGTGCCGTCAGCTGCGCGCGGCCACCTTCGACGTCGTGGGCCACCTGAAGCACGTGGGTCCCGCGCGTCCGCGCTGGAACGTCCTGCCGAGAGATCAGGACGACCTGTGCTGCTATCCCGGGCCCGGGATGGAGTGCCCGAAGCCCATCAAGCCGTGCCCGTAGTCGCCATCCATTCTTGAGCAGTCGCATTGAGCGCCCCGGCGGTATGCCGGGGCGCAGGGAGGAGCGGTCTCCCCCGGACCGCTTCCTGGAGGGAATTTGAAAACGTTGCAGACGCTGGCCCTGACGGGCCTGACAGCCCTTTCCGCGCCCGCTTGGGCCGGGGACTTCGTGGACACCCGTTTGTCGTTCGTCTTCGCGGACGACAACGTGCTGGCGGGCGCGGGAGAGACGACTCCCAACAGCCCCAACGCGCGCTTTGGCGCGGGCAACCAGAACACGCAGTTCTACGACAACTTCAACACCAAGTTCTCCGGCTTCGAGTCGCTGTCGAACGTCGTGCTCTACAAGCGCATGCCGGCGTTCTTCGAGGGCCTGACGACGGAGGCGGCCCTCACGCTGCTCGTGCTGGAGCGCCCGTCCGGCGGTGTCGACATCCTGGACAACTCCAGCTACGTGCGCCTGAACTACCAGCCGCCCGGCTGGGGTGAGAAGGAAGGCATCTCGCTCACCGGCTTCCCGGTGTCCGCGGACCGCTTCCGTCTGGGCTACGCGTACCGCATCTCCTGGGGCGGCAGCCCCATCTTCACCAACCGCGCCACCGCGGCGGGTGTGCCGGGCGCCAAGCTGCAGCTGACGCGCGACCGCTGGTACGCGTACCTGGGCGGCAAGACGGCGCTGGTGCTCAACGACCTCATCCTGGAGCAGGAGACGCTCTACGGCGTGATGGCCGGCGCGGGCTGGGACATCCTGGAGACGCTGCGCGTGGAGGCCGGCGGCGGCTACTTCCAGAAGGGCATCGTCCCGGGCCTGGCGAACCAGTCCATCGAGGCGCCCGTCAACGCGTACGGCGCGTCCGCGCAGGTCGTCTACCACGTGGGCGTGCCGGTGGGCACGAGCGTGGACTTCCGCCTCTACAAGAACGACCCGGAAATCTACCAGCGCTTCTTCGCGCCGGAGACGTACCCGGGCGGCCTGTCGTACTCGTTCTCGCTGGAGGGCAGCTACCTCACGCAGACGCTGCAGGACCCGGACAAGTTCGGCGCCACGAAGTACCAGGGCGCCACGGCGCTGGCCTTCCAGGGCCGCGCGAAGCTGAACCGGTTCCGCTTCAACGCGCTGGCGCTGGTGCGCAGCCTGTCCTTCATCCAGTTCGACGTGCCGGGCTTCCCGCCGTTCCAGGACTTCCCCACCGGCACGGTGCTGAAGCCGGAAGTCTTCGGCGCGCTGGGCGTGGACTACAACATCGCGGCCCTGCACCTGACGCCGGGCTTCATCATCGGCGCGCAGCAGCCGGCGTCCTTCCGCAGCCCGGTGCCGCTCGTGGGCGGCGGCAACCCGCCGCCGGCCCTCAGTGGCACGCGCACGGTGGTGGTGCGTGACGCCAACCAGCTGAGCATCCTGCCCAGCACCTGCGGCGGCTCTGGCGCCTGCGAGGCGGAGCTCATCTGGTCCGCCAAGGCCACCTTCCGGTGGGATTTGTCGGAGACGGTCGCGGCGGTCGGCGAGGTCTACTACACGTACGACACCAACCGGACCACGTTCGAGGACGACGTGACGGGCATCGCGCAGCCGAACTTCGAGAAGCCGCACGCGCTGGGCTTCAACACGCTGCTGCAGGCGCGCTTCTAGGCCGCCCTGCCCTCCCCTGTTTCACCCGCGGGGCCCGCCGTTTCCACACGGCGGGCCCTTCGTGTTTTTCAGAAGGCGGACGTCATCCGCACCACCTCGTCGAAGGCGGTGAGGCCCTGCGCCAGCTTGCGCACGGCGGCCTCGCGCAGGGTGCGCATGCCGCCGCGGCGCGCGGCCTGCACCAGCTGCTCGTAGGGCGCCTCGCGGGCGATGAGCTCGCGCACCTCGCGGCTGGTGGAGACGATTTCGAAGACGCCGGTGCGGCCGGAGAAGCCGGTGCCCCGGCACCGCACGCACCCCGCCCCCTTGGACAGCTTCACGCCGCCGGGCAACAGCGGCAGGGGCGCCTGGAGTGCCAGCAGCTCGTCCGGCGTGAGCACGGCCTCCTCCGAGCAGTGCACGCAGACGCGGCGCAGGAGGCGCTGGGCCATGACGCCCAGCAGGCTCTGCGCCAGGAGGAAGGCCGGCACGCCCAGGTCCTTCATGCGCGCCACCGCGCCCAGCGCGTCGTTGGTGTGCAGCGTGGAGAGCACCAGGTGGCCGGTGAGCGCGGCCTGGAGCGCGTTCTCCGCCGTCTCCGCGTCGCGGATTTCGCCCACCATGATGACGTCCGGGTCCTGGCGCAGGATGTGGCGCAGCGCCCCCGCGAAATCCAGGCCCACCTTGGGCTGCACCTGCACCTGGTTGAAGGTGTCCCACACCATTTCGATGGGGTCTTCAATCGTGGTGACGTTGACGTCCGGCCCCGCCACCGCCTTGAGCGCGGAGTAGAGCGTCGTCGTCTTGCCGCTGCCCGTGGGGCCCGTCACCAGGATGAGGCCGTGGGGCTGATCAATCCAGGACTCGAAGTGGCCCTTCTCGTCCGGCTCGAAGCCCAGCTGGGCGATGTCCTGCACCAGCGTCTCCGGGTCGAAGATGCGGATGACGACCTTCTCGCCGAAGGCGGTGGGCAGCGTGGAGACGCGAAGCTCCACCTCGCGGCCGTCGCGCTCCGTCTTGATGCGGCCGTCCTGGGGGCGGCGCTTCTCGGAGATGTCGATGCGCGCCAGCATCTTCACGCGCGACACGATGGGCGGGTGCACCTGCGCGGGCAGCGAGTACACCGGGTGCAGCACGCCGTCGATGCGCAGGCGCACCACGGCGGTGGCCCGCTTGGGTTCAATGTGGATGTCCGACGCGCGGTTGTCGAACGCGTAGCGCAGCAGGTAGTCCACCGCCTGCACCACCGGCCGGTCCGACGCCTCCAGCTCCTGCGTGCCGCTGAGCGACACGAGCTGCTCGAAGTTGGCGATCTGCGACTGCGAGTCGCTGAAGTCGTCCGCCGCCTTCGCCAGCGTCTTCTTGAAGCCGTAGATGTCCGCGATGGAGCGCAGGATGTCCGTCTTCGCGGACAGCACGGGCTCCACCGGCTCGCCGGTGAGGCGGTGGAAGGATTCGAAGAGCTCGCGGTCGAAGGGGTTGGCCACCGCCACGCGCAGCCGCCCCTGTTCGGTGCGCTCCAGGGGCAGCAGCACGTGCTTCTGCGCGTAGGGCCGGGACACCGTGCGGGTGGCCAGCGCCATGTCCATCTTCAGCGGATCCAGCTTGCGGTAGGCCAGCCCGGAGGCCCGCGCGGCGGCCTCCGTGACGCGGTCCTCGTCCAGCACGCCCCGCCCGCCCGGCGCGGGAATCTGGAAGGCGGCCACCACCTCCACGGGGGACACGTCATAGCGGGCGGCGTCCTTGCCCGTTCCGCCCTGCGCCTTGAGGACGCGGGCGCGCGCGGCGGGCTCTCGCGCCAGCACCTCCTGCGCCTGCTGAGGGGTCAGCAGGCGCTGGGCCACCATGGCCTCCAGCAGGAAGGCCAGGGTGAAGTCCGTGGCGCTGCGCGAAGCGCCGCTGCTGCCGGGGGGAGCCGCCTGGGTCAACCGTTCCTCCTTCTGCGGGTGGCCAGGAGCAACACCCCGAGTCCCACGAGGAATGCCGCGGACGTGGGGGCGCTCTGGCAGCCGCAACCGCCCGGGTCGTTGTTCGTGCCACCCGTGCCGCCGTCCACCGGCGGGGGCGGCGGGGTGCCACCATCACCGCACAGGGCGCAGGTGCCGCCGTCCGTCTGCGCGTAGGGGTCCTCGCACTTGCCGCCGTTGCCGCAGAACAGGCCGTTGGGGCAGTCCTGGTTGGTGCGGCAGGGGGCGATGCAGGCGGTCCCTTGCGCGAACGGCACGCACTGGAGCGGCGTGGAGCAGGTGCCCTCGGCGCAGTCGCGGAAGCAGAAGCGGTCATCGCCCGTGCCCGCCGGACGGCAGGTGTTGCCGGGGCTGCACGTGCAGGTGGACAGCGAGCACGGCTCGGCGCACACGCCCTGCGGGTTGCCGTTGAGCTTCAGGCACTGCTGGTTGGTGCCGCACTCGGAATCCTGGAGGCACGGCTCACCGACGCTGCGCGTGCCCGTCTTCTGGACCACGCAGGCGTTGTCGCACGAGCGGCAGACGTAGCTGCCACCGCAGTCATTGCTGGTGTTGCAGTCGGCGACGCACACGTCGCCGCCGTTGTCGGGCAGCGTGGTGCAGGTATAGCCGTCGCGACAGTCGCCCTTGCCCGGGCGGCAGTTCTTCAGACAGCGCTTGCCCACGGAGCCCACCGTCGTGCAGGTGGAGCCGGTGGGGCAGTCCGCGTTGGCGATGCAGGACTCCGTGCAGTAGCCCGCCTTCCACGCCGGGAAGGCGGTGGTCTTGTCCGCCTCCGTGAGGCAGCGCGAATCCGCCGCGCCGCACGTGCTGGCGTCCGCGCAGGGGTTGCCCACCTTGGTGCCCGTGCCGACGGGCTCCGGCAGACACGCGTACTGCGAGCCGGAGACGACGGTGGACGCGATGCACTGGTACGGCGCGGGGCAGGCGCCCGGCGTGCCGGAGGGGCACGCCTTGGTGCAGATCTTCTGGTTGACGCCGCTGGTGGTGGACCGGGCGGTGACGCAGGTGAGCCCCGCGCCGCACGCGGTGGTGTCACACGGCGAGCCCACCGCGCCCGTCTGGGGATAGCGCTGGCAGAACGCGCCGCGGTCGTACGACGTGAGCGTGCGGCGCTGGGTGCCGGGCTCCAGGTAGAAGGACATCACCGCGTCGTCGAAGCGGTACGTGCTGCCCAGGCCCAGGCAGTGGCCCACCTCGCGCATCACCGCCGACTGGATGTCGACGAAGCCCGCGGGCGTGGTGGCGGCCGTCGTGAACTTGTAGGTCACGGCGTTGAGGAAGATGTCGCACTGGTAGACGTAGCCGCTGTGCCGCAGCGGAACCGCCTCCGCGATGCTGTAGCCGGAGTTGAGGACGTCCTTGTACTCCGTGCTGTTCGGGTCGGTGATCCAGATGGCGGAGACGCTGAAGCCGTCCAGCCGGTCGTTCACGTCCGGGATGGGGATGATGGAGGACCGGCCCTTGTACGTGAAGGCGGGCCACGCGCAGTCCACGTCCTGCCAGACCTGGAAGGCCTTCTTCACCGCGTCCTCCACCAGGCCCAGGTCATTGCCCCCGGGGGTGAGGTTGCGCGCGTCCACGTAGTACGGGAACGGGTCCTGGCTGTTGTTGAGCACCCAGTGATCCAGGAACTGGTAGTCCTCCTTCGTCTGGGCATGCGCTGTCGCGGCCAGCGCCAGCAGTCCAAGGAGGAAGACACTCCGCTGCGACCCACGAATCATCACCCGCACCTCGTCGCGTCACGTCCGCACGGGGCGCCTGTCTGGCGCCCGGACGTCACCGGGCGGACAGTCTACCCGTGAACGGCGCGGACGGTGGCATCCACCAGCGCTTCGGGTGTGGGGCGCTCGGCGACGGCGGCCACGGGGATGCCCAGCTGCGTCAGCGCCGTGGCCGTGGTGGGGCCAATGGCCACCACCTTCGCGGACGTCAGCGGCCCGCGGCCCACGCCCTCCACGAAGGCCTCCGCGGTGCGCGGCGAGGCGAAGAGGACCACCTGGGGCGGCGCCTCTGTCAGCTGCGCCAGGGCCTCCGGCTCCACGGAGGCGGCCGTGCTGCGGTAGGCCGTCACGCGGGTGACGCGCACGCCCAGGTCGCGCAGGCCGTCCTCCAGCTCCCGCCGCCCCTCCTCCGCCGCCGGCAGGAGCACGTCGTCGTCCGGCCCCAGCGCGTCGCGCAGCGCGGTGAAGAGGGCCGCGCCGGTGCCCTCGTTGGGCTCGGCCTCCACCTTCAGGCCATAGCCCTCCACGGCCCTGGCGGTGCGCGGCCCCACGGCGGCCAGCTTCACGCGGGACAGCCGGTCCAGCGTGCCCGCGAGCCGCAGGGCCTCCACGAAGGACTCCACGGCGGAGGGGCTGGCGAACACCACCCAGTGGTAGCGCTGCACGTGCTCCGCGGCGGACGCGAGCGGACGCGGGTCCTCCGGCGGGTGCAGCTCCAGGAGCGGCAGGCTGAGCACGTCCGCGCCCTCGTCCTCCAGGAGGAAGCACAGCTCCTCGGCCCGCTCACGGGGGCGCGTCACCAAGACTCGGATGCCTTCCAGTCGCCGTTCCACGGGCCGGCACTCTAGGCGCGCGGCGCGCCTTCGCGGCGGCCGAAATCGCGCAGGATGTCTCCCGCCCCGCGCGACAGCAGCTCGTCCGCGAGCGCCTCGCCCAGCCGCTCCGCTTCCGGTACGGGGCCCTTCACTTCCCCCCGCACCACGAGCGAACCGTCGGGCCGGCCCACCAGGCCGCGCAGGTACACCTGGCCCGCATCCACCGTGGCGTGGCCGGCCAGCGGCACCGTGCAGCCGCCCTCCAGCTTCGCCAGGAAGGCGCGCTCGGCCCGCACGGCGTCGCGCGTGAGGGCGTCCTCCAGCGGCTGGAGCAGCGCGCGCACGTCCGCGTCCGCCCCACGGCACTGGATGGCCAGCACGCCCTGCCCCACCGCCGGCAGGCTGTCCGCCACCGGCACCACCTGGGTGATGTGGTGGTCCAGGCCCAGGCGCTTGAGCCCCGCCGCCGCGAGCATCGCGCCCGCGAGCTTCAGGTCGCGCGTCTTCTGCAGGCGCGTCTGCACGTTGCCGCGCAGCGAGACGATCTCCAGGTCCGGACGGCGCGCGCGCAGGATGCAGCTGCGCCGCAGCGACGACGTGCCCACCTTCGCGCCCGGGGGCAGCATCGCCAGCGTGTGTCCGTCCGGGCTGCAGAACGCGTCGCGCGGGTCCTCGCGCGTCGGCACCGCCGCCAGGATGAGCCCGTCCGGGAACACCGACGTCATGTCCTTGAGGCTGTGCACGGCCACGTCCGCGCGGCCATCGAGCAATGCCTGCTCAATCTCCTTCACGAACAGGCCCTTGCCGCCCACCTGGGACAGCGGCGCGGACAGGAAGCGGTCGCCCTCGGTGGTCATCTTCACCAGGGTGACCTCCAGACCGGGGTTGCGCTGGGTGAGCAGCGAGGCCACGTGGTTCGCCTGCCACAGCGCCAGCGGGCTCTCCCGCGTCGCGATGCGTACGGTCTTCATCGCCGGCTCCCGCTGGCCACCACCGTGTTGCGCGCTTCCTTCGTGGGCACGGCGTCCTCGTCCGAGGGGGCGATGACCGCGGCCTCCGCCTCCGTGAGGCCGAACAGCTCCGCGGCGGCGCCCGCCAGCCGGTTGCCTTCGCCCTGGGGACCCACGGCGCGCAGGCGCGCGGTGGGCTCATGCAACAGCTTGTTCACGATGGCGCGTCCCATGGCCTCGATGCTCTTTCGCTGCTTGTCGGTGAGGCCGTCGCCCAGGCCCATGAGCGTGCGCTCCACCTCCGCGCGGGCAATGGCCTCCGCGCGCTGACGCAGGCGGGCCAGCACGGGCATGCCGTCGCGCAGCGCGCGCTCCCGGGCGAAGCGCGCCACCTCCTGCGCCACCAGCCCGCCCGCCTTGTGCGCCTCTTCCGCGCGCGCGGCGGTGTTGTCCGCGACGAACTTCTGGATGTCGTCCACGTCGTACGCGTGCACCCAGTCCAGCGTGCCCACCGCGGGGTCGATGTCGCGCGGCACCGCCAGGTCCACCATGAACAGCGGCCGTCCCTTGCGGGCCTTGCCCAGCGCGCCCACGTTGTCGCGCGTGAAGAGGGGCACCGGCGACGCGGTGCTCGTCACCACCACGTCCGCGGAGGCCAGCAGCGTGAAGAGCTCCTCGAAGGGCCGCGCCACACCGCCCACCTCCGCCACCAGCGCCTCCGCGCGGGCCAGCGTGCGGTTGGTCACGATGAGCTTCCCGGCGCCCGCGTTCTTCAGGTGCCGCGCCGCCAGCTCCCCCATCTCGCCGGCGCCCACGACCAGCACGGTCTTGTCCTTGAGCCCGTCGAACACCTTGCTCGCCAGCTGCACGGCCGCGGACGCCATGGACGTCGCCGCGCGCCCCACCGCCGTCTCCGTGCGCACGCGCTTGGCGCAGCCGAACGCCGCCGCGCACGCGCGCGTGAGCTCTCCGCGCACCGCGCCCGCGCCCTGGCCCCGCTCGAAGGCGTCCTTCACCTGACCCAAAATCTGCGCCTCGCCCAGCACCATGGAGTCCAGGCTGGACGCCACGCGGAACAGGTGCACGAGCGCCGCCTCGCCCTGGTGCTCGTACAGGTGCTCCAGCGCCTCCGCGCCGCCCAGCGAGTGCAGCGTCTCCCGCGCGCGCTCCCGCGCCACGTCCGCCGTGGGGGCCGCCAGGTACACCTCCACGCGGTTGCACGTGGACACCCAGAGCGCCTCGACAGGCGCCTGAGCCAGGCGCTGCAACACTTCCGTCTGCCGGGCTTCGGGCAATGCCAACCGCTCACGGACGCCCAGGGGCGCGGTGCGGTGTGACACGCCAATGCAGATGAATTCCATGGCTACGGCATCCCTGGGCCAGCGGCGGACAGGTCGTAGGACGACAGGAAGGAGACCAGCACCAGGCAGAACCCGGCCATGGTGAGCAGCGCCACCCGCCGGCCTCTCCAGCCGGCGAAGATGCGCGCGTTGACCAACGCGGCGAAGACACCCCAGGCCACGAACGTCGCCACGTGCTTGGCTTCGAGTGCCCAGGCGAGCCCGCGCAACGTGGTGGTGAACAGGGCCCCGGTCGCCAGCGTGAGCGACAGCGCGATGAAGCCCCACAGCACGAGCCGCCGGTTGAGCGTGTCCAGGAACTCCAGGGACGGCAGCCGGGAGAAGAGCAAGCCGAAGTGCTTGGTCTTCACCTGCCGCTCCATCAGCAGGTACATGACCCCCACCCCGGCCGCCACGCCGAAGGCCGTCATGCCCAGCAGCGCGATGGTGACATGCACCGGCAGGAGCGGCTGGCGCACGGCGTCCGGCAGCGGCGTGGAGCCGCCGTGCATCAACATGCCGATGAGCAGCACCGCCACCGCCAGCGGCGTGAGGAACGCGCCGATGACAGGTTTGCGGTAGCGCATGTCCAGCGCCAGGAAGAGCGCCAGCAGCAGGAAGGCGAAGGTGGACATGCCCTGCGCGGGGCCCACCAGCCGGCCTCCCTGCGCCCCCAGCAACTCGATGAGGGCAACGCAATGCATCAGCAGGCCCGTGCCCACCAGCACCCGGCCGGTGACGGCGAGCACCTGGGACTGGCGGACCAGGAAGGCGAGGTAGACGAGCGCGGCCAGGCCGTAGGCGTGGCAGGCAAGCGAGACGAGCGTATGGCTCATGGCGGCAGGCTCATAACCCCGGCCGAGGAGGCATTCACTCCTGCCTCAGCCCATTTTATTGAGAATGAAGGCCGCCAGCAGGTCGGTCTCCGAATTGGGTTTGCGCTCGGGGGCGGGCGCACCCACCTCCGTCACATAGCCCGGAACGACCTCGTAGGCCGAGTCCCCGACCAGGATGGAGTCGGCCATCTGTTCGGCGCCCAGCCGGCCGAGCTGCTCCTCGGTCTTCACCCGGGACACCAGCTGGTGGGTGTCCTCCCCCGACACCAGCTGCACGACATGGACGGCGGGCGTGAGCGGCCAGTCGCTCCCACCGTCGGCGGAGACCACCAGGCGGCCTTCGCGCAGGTCTGCTTTGTCCGCCAGCGCCCACTCCTCGAGCTGGGCCTGGGACAGGAAGAGCTTCGTCACGCCTCCCAGCCTACACCACCCGCCCGCCGGAGCGGGCCTCGAAATGAGGGCCCCTGCACACCCAGGCAGAGACACCCGGAGACGACATGGCTGGCGACATGATCAACATCGGCGATTCGGACTTCCAGCAGCAGGTGCATTGGCCTGGGGCCCCCTTCGTTCCTCGCTCCCAACCAGACACCCGGACGTGACATGGCTTCCGGGTTCGATATGTCTGTAGAAAGACAACTCACCGCAACGGTAAGGGCTTTCACTTACCGGGTGGCAGTCGCCCCCCGAGGAAGACGTTTCTCTGTACTTGAGACAAACGCCCTCCCGGGACGACTGGACGATCCTCCCGTCATGTTTTGTTCAACAGACATTGAAATTGCATTGCGAGTCAAACACGACCCCAACATGTCTTGTTGACAGAGTTCGCCACACCAGACAGAAGTCGTGACTACACGCCTGTCTTGATTGGCGAGTTTCAACAGGAGTTTTCATGGCACGCCTTCGCAAAGAATTGACCACGCAAGCACCGCTGACCCCTGCCCTGACGTCGTGGGCGGAGGCGCTGGGTGATGCCATCGGCCGCGGCATGCTGCGCGCGCTGAACACGGGGATGCCGGGCATGGGCGCTGTCGCGGCTTCGCCGGGCAACGGCGCGGTGATGGCGGGACGCCGTCGCGGCCGTCCCCCGAAGACGGTGGCGGGTGGGCCGGTGCCCATGGACCGCCGCTGCACGGTGAATGGCTGCACCCGCGAGCAGCGCTCCAAGGGCCTGTGTTCCGCGCACTACCAGGCCGAGCGCCGCAGGCAGCTGGCCACCGGCAAGCCGGCCTGATGCAGCGCTCCGGAGCCCTACTCGCCGCGCCAGGGGTCTCCGGGCGTGGTGGCCTTGAGCAGCTCCCAGGCCGCCATCACGTCGATGACCCGCTCCAGCTCATTGGGCAGGGAGCGGGCGCGCTGTGACTTGAGGTAGTCCTCCGTGAAGGCACGCAGGCGCATGCCCAGGAACAGCCGGGCGAGCGCCACCTCCGTCTGACCGGAGAAGTCCAGGAAGCGCAGGGCGAACCCGCTGCGGCCCTCGTCCTCCGGGCCGCGCTCCTCACGGACAATCTCCGCGCGGGCCTCCACGGGGGCCGCCCCCTCCTCCAGCGCGAAGCGCGTGCGCACCACCGTGCCCATGGGCAGGAAGAAGGTGCTCGCGAGGAAGGCGCCGCTGACGCTCACGTTGACGGACACGAGGTTGGCGGAGAAGCGTCGGCCGCCCGCGCCGTCATCCACCCAGAGGTCGAAGTGCGTCGCCAGCTGCGCGCGCGGGAAGTGCCGGTGCTCGGGCTCCCCCTGGTTCATCTCGATGAGGGGCCCCACCCCCGGCGCGGGCGCGGGGCGCGTCGTCCCCACCGCCGTGCCGGCCTTCACCGTCGTCGCACCCTTCCTCTGCACCGCCATCGGAAGCCTCCGGCCGTCAGAACATGTGACGGCGCATGCTGATGTTCACCAGCAGCCCGATGCACAACATCACCGACAGCATCGAGGAGCCGCCGTAGCTCATGAGGGGCAGCGTGATGCCCGTCACTGGCAACAGGCCAATGACCATGCCGATGTTTTCGAACACCTGCCAGAAAAGTGTGGCCACCACCCCTACGGCAACGAACGCTCCAAAACGGTCTCGTGCGCTGAAGCCCACGCCCAACCCGAGAATGAAGATGCCGCCGTAGAGCAGGAGCAACAGGAGACAGGAGAAGAAGCCGTGCTCCTCGGCCCACACGGAGAAGATGAAATCCGTGTGCTGTTCCGGCAGGAAGCGCAGGCCTGTCTGGGTTCCCTCGCGCCAGCCCTTGCCGGTGAGCCCGCCGGAGCCCACGGCGATCTTGGACTGGGCGGCGTGGTAGCCGCTGCCGCGCAGGTCCGCTTCCGGGTCCAGCCACCCGGAGATGCGCTGGCTCTGGTGTTTCTTGAGGTGGTGGCGCACGACGGTGGTGCGCGGCTCGGGCATCTCCCGCACGTAGTCGTTCCAGATGATGAGGCCGCCCACCAGCACGCCCGCCACCAGCGTGGCGGCCAGGTACCAGCGCACCTTGCCGAAGAGGATGACGGTGCCGGAGGACAGGAAGATCATCAGCGCGGTGCCCAGGTCCGGCTGCACCAGCACCAGCGTGAAGGGCACCATCACCACCAGCACCGGCTTCCACAGCCGCACGATGCCGTACGACGGCTGATTGGGCTGGAAGTCGTCGTGGTAGACCTTGGCCAGCATCAGCACGACGCCAATCTTCATGAACTCCGCGGGCTGCAGGCGGAACGGGCCAATGGCGAACCAGCTCTCCGCGCCCTTGGCGGTATGGCCCACCACGCGCAGCGCCAGCAGCGCCAGGATGTTGGCCACGTAGATGGGGAAGGCCATCCGCTGGATCCAGCGGTAGTCCACCAGGCACACCGTCAGGACCGCGCCCAGGCCCACGGCCAGGTAGAGCGCCTGGCTGTGCCACACGGGCGCCATGGGGGGCCGGGCGGCGGACGCCAGGTTCCAGATGCCGAGCGCGCACACGCCCAGCACGCACACGACGAGCCCCCACGGCACGTGGGGCATCATCCGGCGCTCAATCCGCAGTTGCACTGTCGTCTCCGGTTTCCGAGGGCGGCTGGATGGGCTCACCCGGGGACACCACCTTGGGCGGCGGCACCACGGCGCGGGTGAGCGCCGCTTCATCCAGACTGGGCGCCGGCGGCAACGACGGCGTGTAGGGCTGGTTGGCGCGGGGCGGCGGGGACGTGGCGTCCTGCGCCTTCAATTCGAAGTACTTCTTCATCACCGCCATGGCCGTGGGCGCCGCGTCCACGCCGCCGTGGCCGCCGTGCTCGTTGAGCACCACCACGGCCAGCTCCGGCTTGTCCGCGGGCGCGAAGCCGGCGAACCACGCGTGGTCGCGCTCGAAGTAGCTCATCTGGTGCGTCTTCAGACGCACCGTGCCGATGCGCGCCACCTGCGCGGTGCCCGTCTTCGCCGCCACGAGGAAGTCCGGGGGCAGGCCCGACTTGAGCTTCGCGCGGTACGCGGTGCCGCCGGGCTCCTGCGCCACCGCCTCCAGTCCCTCCACGATGGCCTTCAGGTGCGTGGGGTTGATGTCCACCTTCGACACCACCTCCGGCTTGAACTCCTCCATCACCTGCCCGTCCAGGTTCTCCAGCCGCTGCACCATCTGCGGCTTGTAGAGCTTCCCGCCGTTGGCCACGGCCGCGTAGACCAGGGCCAGTTGCAGCGGCGTCACGTTGTCGTCGCCCTGCCCGATGGCGCTGTTGAGCGCCATGCCCTTGGTGTAGCCGCCAGGCGAGGCTTTGTCGTGGTACGCGCTGGACGGCATGATGCCCGGCACCTCCGCCACCACGCCGATGCCGGTGGGGCGGCCCAGGCCCAGCGACTTGCCCATCTCCGCGATGGGGTCCAGGCCGATGGTGTCCGCCACCTTGTAGAACCACGAGTCGCACGACGCCTTCATGGCGCCCTTGCCGTCCAGGGGCCCGTGGCCGCTGTCCTTGTGGCAGCGCCACACGCGCGCGCCCAGCCGGTAGCCGCCGGAGCAGTGCACCACCGTCTCCGGGCGGAACACGCCGGACTTGAAGGCCGCCAGCTGCGTCACGACCTTGAACGTGGAGCCTGGGCTGTAGTGCTCCGCGGCCACGCGGTTGATCATCGGGTGGAGCGGGTCGCGCGCCAGCGTGGCCATCTGCGTGGGCGTCACGCGGCCCGTAAGGAGGTTGGGGTCGAAGCCGGGGCGGGACACCAGCGCCTTGATGAAGCCGGTGTTCACGTCGATGGCCACCACCGCGCCCGTCACGCCCGGGAACGCGCGCTCCGCCTCCTCCTGCAGGCGCATGTCGATGGAGAGCACCACGTTGCTGCCGGCCGTGGGCGGGATGACGGCGTTCTCGCCCAGCTTGTCGTTGAGCTCTTCAATCGTCTGGCCGCGCGCGTTCACCACTTCCTTGCGCACGCCGTCCTGCCCGCGCAGCTTGGACTCGAAGTAGCGCTCCAGGCCGCGTCGGCCGATGTAGTCCCCCAGCGCGTACTTCGCGCCGTCCCCGTTGAGGCGCTCCAGCTCCTCCTGGGTGATTTCGTTCATGTAGCCCAGCACGTGCGACAGCACCGTGTCCGCGCGGTAGTTGCGGTGCGGCACGGGCACCACCTCCACGCCGTCCAGGATGTCGCGCCGGGCGTTGAGCCGGTCGTACTCGTCACGCGTCAGGTCCACGCGCACCGGCACCGGCTGGAAGGGCGCGTTGCGGCGGCTGGCGCGCACCAGGTCTTCAATCTTCTTGCGCTGATCCGCGTCCCACTGGAGCAGCTCCGCCAGGCGCGGAATCACCTGCTCGAAACAGTCCGTGCAGAAGGCCGGCGTGACGAAGGCGTCGAAGGAGGGGCGGCTGTCCACCAGGATGGTGCCGCGCGCATCCTTGATGACGCCGCGGTCGGCGCGCAGGCGCACCTCCTTCACGAAGTTCGCCACGCTCTTGGCGGCGTACTCCTCATGGCGGATGAGCTGGAGCCGGTACAGCTGGATGGCCAGCGCCACCATGCCCAGCGACATGGCCAGGCCCAGCCACAGGAAGCGGCGCTTCAGGTCCCGGCCCGGGGTGGTGTTGCCAATGGTCGGAGGCGTCAACGGAGCAACCCCGCCGGGCGCTCCTGCGCCACTTCAAACCGCTTGAACAGCGGGAAGAGCATGAGCGCCGCCGCGCCCGTGAGCGCCAGTTGCACCGGCATGCCGGAGAGCAGCGGCGCCGTGGAGCCGTCCTTCACCGTGAGCCAGGTGAAGAACGTGGACAAGAGGCCGTGCCCCAGGTCCGCGCCCATGGCGAACAGCGCGAAGGCCACGGGCCCGCGCACGTCGATCAACGACGCGACCAGCCGGCCCACCAGGAACGTGAACACGGCGAGGAACGTGAAGAGCCCCGTGGGCTGGCCGCTCATCAGGTCCAGCAGATAGCCCACCGCGAAGGCGGAGCACGCCCCTTCCGTGAGGCTTGCCCGGAGCGCGAGGAAGGCCACGAGCACCACCGTGACGTCCACGCGGCCCAGCACCAGCCCCGCCTGCTGGACGAACACGGACTCCAGCGTCAGCAGCACCAGCGCCAGGATGACAGTCACCAGGAACTTCATTTCTGCGCGCCTTCCGCCGACGCCCCACCCGAGGCCATCGCGCTGTACGGGCTGCCCACCACGAGCACCTCCTCCAACCGGCTGGTGTCCACCGCCGGCTGGATGTCCGCGCCCTGGAACATGCCGTGCTCCTTCTTCTCCAGCTGCGTCACCCGCCCCACCACCAGCCCCGGCGGATAGATGCCGTCCGTGCCGGAGGTGATGATGAGGTCGCCGTCCTCCACGTCCTCGGTGCGCAGCATGTTCTCCAGCGTCAGGGGGCCGTTGCCCGCGCCCGCCGCCGTGCCGCGCGCCCGCGAGCGCTGCACCCGCACCGCCACCCGGCTCTGCGGATCCGTCACCAGCGCCACGTCCGCGTAGCCGCCCGTGGACCGGATGACCTGCCCCACGATGCCGTCCGGCGTCACCACCGACATGCCCCGGAACACCCCGTCCTTCTCACCGCTGCTGATCCGCACCGACAGCAGCTTCGCCACCGGGTTGACGCCCACCACCCGCGCCGGAATCTCCGGGCCGGGGGCGGCCTCCGCGTAGGACAGCAGCTTGCGCAGCCGGCTGTTCTCCGAGCGGGCCTCGCCCAGGGCCTGCACCGTGGCCCGCAGCTGGAGGTTCTCCAGGCGCAGCGCGTCATTGTCCTGACGCACGCCGCGCAGGTCCAGGTAGTTGCGCACCGCGGCCACGGCGCCGTCGATGCCGGCGGTGAGCCCCTGCTGCACGGGGGCCGTGAGCGCGATGACGCCCCGGTCGACGAAGTTCGGGTCGCGGCCGCGCCGCCCGCCCAGCAGGAAGGCGCCGAGCGGGTACAACAGGAGGGCGGCCACGAGGAGGAAGCGGCGGTACCGCTTGAGAAGAGACAGCACGGACGGGGGCTTTCCCGGGGTGGGCGGACGGCGGTGGTGGAAGGGGGAGAGGAGCGGGCTAAGCTGGCTGAATCGCTTGCATTTTCCGGTCTGTTGTCCTAGTCAGTCAAGGCCCGGATGAGGGGGTGTTGACACAGATGCATCCCCACCGGCCGGGCTACCAACAACACGGCGCCGCGAGACCTTCCGCAAGGTGATTCGCGGGCGCTTCCGACCGTGAAGTGACGACAATGGACGGTTTGAATCCCCGGAAGGTCTTCTCCCTCCTGTTCATCATCGGCATCGCCGTGGTGTTCACGCTCCAGTTCGGTCCGGGCAGCAACGGCTTCGCCGACACGGGCAGCGCCGCGCCTACCGCGAGCGCGGTGGCCACGGTGAACGGCAAGGAGATCCCCCTGCGCGACTTCAGCATGGCCTGGTCGCAGCAGATGAACTTCCTGCGCTCGCAGGGCAACCCCATCCCGGAGTCGGTGGCCCGCCAGTTCGGCCTGGACAAGCAGGTGCTCGACCGGCTGGTGAACGCGGAGCTGCTCGCCCAGTCGGCGGAGCGCCACGGCATCACGCCGTCGGATGAGGAGCTGCGCAAGCTCATCCACGAGAACACCGACTTCCACTCCAAGGAGGGCGCGTTCGACTTCGCCCGCTACCAGCAGGTGCTGCGCGACTTCTACCGCCGCACGCCGCAGGAGTACGAGCAGGAGCTGCGCCGCCAGATGGCCGCCCAGAAGATGATGGACGTGGTGCGCACGGGTGCCGTGGTGTCGGACGACGAGGTCCGCGCACGCTACGAGAAGGAAGGCAACCAGGCGAAGCTGGTGTTCGCCCGCTTCCTGCCCACGATGTACGCGGACCAGGTCCCCGCGCCCACGCCCGCGAAGCTCGCGGAGTTCCAGAAGGCGCATGAGAAGGAGATCGCGGACTACTACTCGGCGAACGCCTTCGTCTACAACGTGCCGGAGCGGATCCGTGCCCGTCAGATTCTCGTGAAGGTGGCCCCGGACGCGACGGCCGAGCAGAAGGCCCAGGCGAAGGCGAAGGCGGAAGGCCTGCGCAAGGAGCTGGAGGGCGGCAAGGACTTCGCCACCCTGGCCAAGGCGAGCAGCGACGACGACGCCACCAAGCTGAAGGGCGGCGAGCTGGGCTGGGTGGAGCGCACCACGTGGGATCCGGCGCTGGCCAACGCGGCGTTCGCGCTGAAGGCCGGGGAAGTGACGCAGCCGGTGGAGTCCCCGCTGGGCCTGCACCTGGTGAAGGTGGAGGAGAAGAAGGAGGCCCAGGCCAAGAAGCTGGACGACGTGAAGGGCGAGATCGCCACCACCCTCTACAAGCAGGAGCAGGCGAAGGGCCTGGCCAAGGCGGAGGCGGACAAGGCGCTGGCCGCGGCGAAGGCCGGCAAGTCCCTGAAGGAGCAGTTCCCGGTCCCCGCGGGCCAGCAGCCGGCGCTGCTGCGCTTCGAGGCGGAGACGAAGCCGGAGGCCGTGGAGACGGACAGCTTCACCGCGCAGGGTGACTCCGTGCCGCACCTGGGTCCGGCGCCGGGCCTGGTGAAGGCCACCTTCGAGGCCAAGGGCCCGGCGGTGCTGGGCGAGGTCTTCACCGTGGGCGAGGCGAACGTCGTGGCGCAGGTGGTGGAGCGCGAGAAGCCGGACACCGCGGGCTTCGACAAGCGCAAGGAGGAGCTGCGCACCCAGGCCCGTCAGGCCAAGCAGATCGAGCTGACGGAGTCCTTCCTCAAGTCGCTGAAGAAGAGCGGCAACGTCGTCACCAACACCGAGGCCATCGACTCGGTGCTGGGCTCCGCGGGGTAGTCACCCGCCGGAGCGGGCGTAGGGGACCTCGCGAGGGGCCCCCTCCGCCGAAGGGGCCTCGGCGACCGCGATGCGGTCCCGGCCCCGGCCCTTGGCCGCGTACATGGCGAAGTCCGCCGCGCGGATGAGGTCCGTGGAGGTGGTGGCGTGCTCCGGGAAGGACGCCACCCCGACGCTCGCGGTGAGCGCCACGTCCAGCCCCTGCTCGCGCAGGAAGCGCTGGCCGCGGAACGCCTCGCAGATGCGCTGCGCGATGACCTGCGCGCCCTCCTTGTCCGTTTCAATCAACATCACCGCGAACTCGTCGCCGCCGTAGCGGAAGACGGCGTCCAGGTTGTGGCGGCCCAGGCTGATGAGCAGGTCCCCCACCTCCTTGAGCGTGGCGCTGCCCACCAGGTGCCCATGCCGGTCGTTGATGGACTTGAAGTGGTCCAGGTCCAGGAACACGAGCGACAGCGGGTGGCGGAAGCGCGCCGAGCGCTTCACCTCCTGCTCCAGCTGCGCGCGCAGGTGCCGCGCGTTGAAGCAACCGGTGTGCTCGTCCGTGATGGTGAGCTCCTGCACCCGGCGGAAGTTGCGCGCGTTCTCGATGGCGATGGCCGCGTAGTCCGCGATGGCGGACAGCGCGGTGAGGTCGTCATGCGTGAAGCCGGGCTCCGTGGGGCCGTTGACCAGCTCAATCACGCCCAGCACGCGTTCGCGCGCCACCAGGGGCACGGCGAGCAGCGAGCGGGTGTGGAAGGCGGAGGCCTCATCGAAGCGGGGCGCGAAGCTGGAGTCGCCGGCCACGTCGTGCACGAGCCGCGCGACACCGGAGGAGAACACCGCGCCGGCGATGCCCTCGCCCGGGTTGAGCTGGAGGCCCTTGAGCGCTTCGGCGCCCTCCCCCACCGCGATTTCGAAGTAGAGCTTTCCGGTGCGCTCGTCCTGGAGGATGAGCGACCAGTTGCGCGGCCGCAGCAGCGCACTGACCTTCTGCATCACGAGCGCGAGCACTTCGCGCAGCTCCAGCGTGGAGGTCAGCGCCTTGGCCATCTCGTTGTAGGCGGCCAGTTGCTCCACTGTCCGCTTCATGGCCGACAGGAGGTCCGCGGGGTTCATCGAGGTGCCCTCTGGAGCGCAAGTCTGCTAAGGCCCGCGAGCGCGAAACATTCCGCACCCGCCCATGGATCCAACCGCTCTCTTCGTTCTCGCCTCCGCCTCGCCCCGGCGCAAGGATTTATTGGCCCAGCTGGGCCTTCGCTTCACCGTGGCGGCGGCGGATATCGATGAAACGCCGATGGCCGGAGAAATTGCGCGGAACTACGTGCACCGGCTGGCCGTGGAGAAGGCCCGCACGGTCGCCACCCGGCACCCGGACGCGTGGGTGCTGGCCGCGGACACCACCGTGGCCCTGGGGGCCGAGCTGCTGGGCAAGCCCCGGGACGCGGCGGAGGCGCGGGAGATGCTCACCCGGCTGTCCGGCCAGGTCCATGAGGTCTTCACCGGCATCGCGGTGGCCGGCCGCGCGCAGGCCTCCGAGGTCGTGCGCACGCAGGTGACCTTTCGCACGCTCTCAACGGAGGAGATTGCCTGGTACGCGGAAACCGGCGAGCCCCTGGACAAGGCGGGCGCCTACGCCATCCAGGGCAAGGGCGGCTTCCTGGTGCAGGGCATCGAGGGAAGCCCCTCGAACGTCATCGGCCTGCCGCTGGGGGAGACGCTGGCGCTGCTGCGCCGGGCGGGCGTTCCGCTGCCCTGGACCCCCGGGGGCCAGCGATGAGCGGCAGCGTGGCGGACAACCTGGCGCGGGTGCGCGAGCGCGTGGCGAAGGCCTGCGCGGACGCGGGGCGGCCGGAGTCGTCGGTGACGCTGGTGGCGGTGTCCAAGCTCAAGCCCGCGGCCCTCATCCGCGAGGCCTACGCCGCCGGGCAGCGCGACTTCGGGGAGAACTACGCCCAGGAGCTGCGCGACAAGGCGGAGGAGCTCAAGGACCTGGACGGCCTGCGCTGGCACGCCATCGGTTCGCTGCAGACGAACAAGGTGAAGTACGTGGCCCGCGTCGCGCACGCCTTCCACGCGCTGGAGCGGCTGGACGTCGCGGCGGAGCTGTCCAAGCGACGCGCGGGCGCGTCTCCCCTGCCCTGCTACGTGGAGCTGAACCTGGGCGGCGAGGACACCAAGCACGGGCTCACGCCGGACGCGCTGGGCGGCTTCCTCGCGCAGGTGCGTGAGCTGCCCCACCTCCAGGTGGTGGGGCTGATGGCGCTGCCGCCGCCCACGGACGACGTGGCGCGGATGCGCGAGGGCTTCGCGCGGCTGCGTGAGCTGGCGCGGGCCCATGCGCTGACGGCCCTGTCCATGGGCACCACGCACGACTTCGAGCAGGCCATCCTGGAAGGCGCCACCGCCGTGCGCGTGGGCACCGCCATCTTCGGCGAGCGCGACTAGGTCCGCTCACAGCTCCCGGAAGCGCAGCCGTCCCTCCTGGTTGACCAGGGCCTTGAACTCGCAGCCACAGTAGTTGCAGCGCACCTCGTCCCCGTCGGTGAACGTGTCGTCCACGGGGTTGTTGGCGTTGCAGCCGGGGCAGTCGAACTCGTCGAAGACGCGGCTGCCGCTCGCCGCGCCCGCGTCCTTCGCGAAGTCGTCGTCGTCGAACTGGAAGTCGTTGGCCATGGCCCCGGACGCTAGCACCGCGCCCCCTGTTCCGGGTGTGCCCTGCCGAGCATCCAGGCGGGCGTGGAGGACTGTCCGCCATTTGTCAGCGGGCCGTGCAGGCGTGTACCCCTGCGGGCCGCCCTTCCGTCCCCCGCCTGTCTTTTCCCGGCGTGCCTGGAGGGCGGCCGGGCGTCTTTGAATGCCATTCCACGGCCGTCCGTCCTGGAAATGTCCGGTGGTGGGGACGGTTGAGCGGCACGGTTGGCTTGGGCGGGCCGGCCACCTAACTTGCAAGCAAGGGAGCACACCCGATGCGCAGTCTGTCCAACTGGGGGTTCACGGCCGCGGTGGTGGGACTCATGGGGTCCGCGCTGGCGCATGCCCAGGAGCCCACCGGTACGGCGTTCGGCCCGGGTGAGCAGGCCCAGTACCGGGTGCGTTACCTGGGGCTGACGGCCGGCACCGCGACGGTGACGGTGGGCGCGCCCATGACGCAGTGGGGCCAGAGCGTGTGGCCCATCGTGTCCACGGCGAAGTCCGACGACCTGGTGGGCGTCTACCCCATCAAGAGCCGCTTCGTGTCGTACTGGGACGCGGGAGCGCAGCGGGTGACGGGCAGCGACCTGCACTCGGAGGAGAACCGCAAGCGCCGCCGCCAGCGCATCCAGCTCACGGCGGACGGCACCGGCGCGAAGGTCATCAAGCAGAAGGAGAGCGACCCGCCGCGCGAGTCCGAGCACACGCTGCCCCAGGGCACGCTGGACGTGGCGGGCGCGACGTTCGCGCTGCGCGGCCAGGACCTGGCCGTGGGCCGCTCCTTCGAGTACCCGGTGTTCACCGGCAGCAAGCAGTTCTCCATGCGCGCCACGGTGGAGGGCCGCGAGACGGTCACCACGCCCGCGGGCGCGCGAGACACCTTCCGCGTGCGCGTGCACACCGAGTTCGGCGGCAAGCTGGAGTCCAAGCGCGACATGGTCGCGTACCTCAGCGCGGATTCGCACCACGTGCCGGTGCGCATCGAAGCGGACTTCGCGCTGGGCACCATCGTGGCGGAGCTCACCGACTACAAGCCGGGCCGCGTGGTGACGGTGGCCCGGGCGGACAACTCGGACGACTGAAGCAGCGTCGTCCTCCAACCAGGGGAAGGCAGGGGGCATGGGCGTGGGTTGGGCATGGGCAGTGGCGGCGGCTCTCTCCGCCGCGCCGGGCGGCGTGCAGGTGGTGTCGCCGCTGGTGAAGGTGCGGCCGGACGCGACGCCGAAGGGCGCGAAGGAGGCCCGCCTCAGCGCGGCCCGGGGCGAGTGTGAAGGCACGCAGCTGGTGCTGCCCCCGGGCGTGACGCGCGTGACGATGCAGCCCCTGGCCCTCAAGGGGCCGGGCGCGCCACTCACCGTGGACGCGTTCCGCGAGGTCTTCATCGACGTGAAGACGCCCTCCAACGGCGAGGGCAAGACGGGGCCGTGGCCCGACGCGCTGGTGCCCCTGTCGGCGCCCGGCAATCCCAAGCACCCGACGGTCGTCTACGTGGAGGTCTGCGTCCCCGCGAAGCAGGCCCCCGGCACCTATACGGGCAGCCTGAGCGCGGCGGTGGACGGCAAGGACCTGCCGGCCGTGCCGTTCACGCTGGAGGTGCAGCCCTTCGAGCTGCCCGCGACGTCGTCCCTGCCCAACAGCTTCGGCATCTCGCTGTACAGCATCGCGAAGGGGCACGGCATCCCGGCGGAGTCGCCGGAGGCGAAGGCGCTCCTGCGCGCGTACGGCAAGGCGCTGCTGGAGCACCGCGTGAGCGCGCACGGCATGAGCATGGATCCGCCGCCGGTGAAGTTCCAGGACGGCCGCGCGGTGCTGGACTGGACCGCGTACGACGCGGAGATGGGGCCCTTCCTGGACGGAAGCGTGCTGCCCTCGGGCGCGCGCTTCACCACGGCCGACGTGCGCGACAACCGCAAGGCCTCCACGGACGCGGAGAAGACGGCGTACTACCGCGCCTTCCAGAAGCACTTCGAGGACAAGGGCTGGAAGGCGCAGCTCTTCTTCTACGCCAAGGACGAGCCGAAGGCGGAGGACGTGCCGCTGGTGAAGGCGCAGGCGAAGCGCGTGCGCGACGCGGGCGGCACCATCCCCGTGCTCGTCACCACGGCGCTGAACCCCGCGTTCCAGGGGTCGGTGGACATCCTCACGCCCATCATCAACTGCTTCTATCCACGCGAGGGGCCGCAGACGTGCCACTTCGTGGCGAACACCGCGACCGCGCGCTCCCGGCTGCCGCCCCGCGCGAAGGTGTGGTGGTACCAGAGCTGTATGGCGCACGGCTGCACGGGCGGGCCGCCGCCGGACAAGGCGCTGGACAAGGCGTACAGCGACTGGGCCTCGTACATGGTGGACCACCCCGCCCCGCTCAACCGCGCCATGGGCCCGCTGGCCTTCGAGAGCGGCGTGGACGGTGAGCTCTATTTCGACACCGTCTTCGCCTACAACACGAAGAAGGATGTCTGGACGGACCTCTTCGAGTTCGGCGGCAACGGCGACGGCACGCTCTTCTACCCGGGCACGCCCGCGAAGCTGGGCGGCACGGAGCACCAGCCCGTGGTGTCCCTGCGGCTGAAACACATCCGCGACGGCCTGGAGGACTACGAATACCTGCGCCTGCTCACGTCGCTGGGGGATGGCGCCTTCGCCCGGACGGCGGCGAAGCGGCTGGCGAAGTCCGGGTACGAAATCTCCCGGGACCCGGCGGAGTGGGAAGCGGTGCGCAAGGAAGTGACCGAGCGCATCGTGAAGCGGCAGGCGGCTGAAGAAGCGAAGCGCTCCGGACGTCGGACTTCCGGGGGTACCCCGTAGTCACTCCCCCCAGGGAGGAAGCAGAATGAACGCCATGCGCAACCTCGTCGCGGCCTGCCTCGCCTTCAGCGCTCTCAGCGCCATCCCGGGTCAGGCCCAGGAGGCCCGGCCCGCCCTCCCGCTCCGGTCCGTCCTGAGCCCCAACACGAAGGTGCCCGCGGAGGACGCGCCCGCTGACGCCGCGAAGCCTGCGGACTCCGCGGAGAACACCGGCGACGCGACCGCCGCCGCCGCGCCCAACGAGCCCGTCGTCGCGGTGAAGCCGTGCGACCAGGGACTGCCCACGCTGCGCCCGACGCTGGCGTTCAAGCCGGGGGAGTTGCTCGAGTTCGACATGGACGCGATGGGCGCCAACGCGGGCAAGCTCACCATGCGCGTGCAGCGTCCGGCGAACGGCTCGCTGCCGGTGGTGGTGGAGGCGCAGACGAACACGCTGTTCTCCAAGGTGCGCCGCGTGCGCGGCAGCGCGACCAGCTACCTGCACCCGAAGACGCTGCGCCCCTCGCGCTACACCGAGGAGGCCGTGGAGAACGAGCAGCGCCGCAAGGTGAACGTGGCCTTCGGCGCGCAGGACAAGAGCGTCAAGGTGGACTACCAGATTGGTGACCGCCCCAAGGGCCACTTCGACTACGCGTTCGACAAGGACGGCCTGGACGTCGCGGGCGCCATCTACCTCATCCGCCAGCTGCCGCTGAAGAAGGACCTGCCGGTCTGCTTCGACGTGTACGGCATCCGCCGCATGTGGCGCATGACGGCCACCGTGGTGGAGCGCGAGCACGTGTCGCTGCCCCTGGGCGAGTTCGACGCCTGGCACCTGGCCGGCACCGCCGTGCGCCTGGACCGGCCGTCGCAGACGCGCGACGTGCACGTGTGGATCACCGACGACGAGCGCCGCCTCCCGCTGGCCGCCGTGGGCGCCATCGACCTGGGCGCCGTGCGCCTCACCCTGTCCGGCGTGAAGCGCCCTGGTGAAAAGCCCATGGAGGCCCAGGGCAAGGAAGACCTCAAGTGGTGACGCGGGGCTGAGCCGCCGCTGGAGCGGTAGCGGCCCTCAGCCGTTGCGGATCATCCCGGCGGCCTGCGACAGGCGGCGGCGCAGGTGCGTCACCACCTCGTGCAGGTCCTCCAGGCGCTGGAGCACGTGCAGGTCCTCGCCCGCGTTCATCACGGCGACGGGCGTCAGCGTCTCGCGGTGGAGCGTCAGCAGCAGGTCGTGGAAGTGGGCCTGCACGTCGCCCAGGGCGTCCAGGCCCTCGCGGAGGTCGTCCTCCACGAAGTCCAGGAGGACGGTGGCGTCCGCGCGAGCGGGCAGCGTCCGGGCCAGGCGCTCCACCGCCCCGCGAACGGGGTCGGTACGGCGCAACATCGCGGAGGGGGCGAGGGCTGCGACGGGAGGGGACATGCCCCGGACGCTACAGGCCCGTAGCGTCCGGTCAATTTTCCCGCCCCGGCCCGCCGGTGCGGGCCCCTCGCGCCCCACGCTCCGTCAGCGGCGCTCCGCGCGAACCTGTCCGACTGTCGGACAGGTTGGGACTGCGTCGGGCGCAAGGAGACCGGCTGAAGGTCCCGGAGCGGGTCAGCGCGCGGGCCCAGCGGCTCCCGCCCCCGTCGCCGCCGGAGCCGCCGCGGGCCCCGTGGCGGGCGCGGCGTTGGCCGGCGCTGGCGTGGCGGGCAGCGCGGTGCTGGGAGACGCGTTCAGCGGCGGGGGCGTGCCCAGCAGCGGCGCGGGCGTGCCCGTGTTGAGCGGCGCGGGCGTTCCCAGGATGGGCGAACTCGGCGTGCCGGACGACTGCGTCAGCGGCGGCACGGTGGCGAGGATGCCCGGGCTCACCTGGCTGGTGCCCACGAAGGTGTTGAAGTCCGGCGCGGACACCTGTGGCGTGGTGAAGCCCCCCACGGACACGCCCCCCACCGTGGGCGGCGTGGCGAAGGTCCCCTGCCCCACCGTGGCGCTGGAGCCGGGCTCCACGCCCGACACCACCGCCGGAGGCTCGGCGGGCGCCGCCGGTCCGACGGAGCCGCTGATCGTCGTGGGCCCGTCCGTCACCGCGCGCGCCGTGGGGATGGTGACGGTCGTCGTCCCCGCCGCGCCCACGCCGGTGGTCCCTGGTGTCGCGCCCGCCGTCCCCGCCGTGCCGCTGCCGCCCGTGCCCTGCTGCGTCCCCTGGCTGAAGCGCGGCGCGGACACCGGCGCCACCGCCGCGGGGAACGCCGTGGGCGCCACGGGCGTCAGCGACGCGAGCGACGCGGGCAGCTCCCCCGTCGTGGGCACCACCGCCACCGACGGCACGCGCGCCCCCTCCACGTCGATGGCGACGTTGTCGAAGAGGAACTGGATGAACCCGCGCGGCTCCACCTGCGTCGGCAGGTTCCACGCCACGACGAGCAACTCCGCGTCCCCCGGCCGGGCGTCGCGCAGCAGCCGCTTGGTGTCGTCATCGGAGAACGTGCCCGCGTCCAGCGCCGCCGCATGAATCAGCGCCGAGTCCGTCACCAGCGTCCCGTTGCGCCACACGCTGCCAATGCCCCAGACGGCCATCGCCGCATGCGCACGCGTCGTGGCGCGCCAGCCAATGCCTGTCTCGCCGTAGAGGGGCGTGCCCATCAGCACGCCGCCCTCAATCAGGTGCGGAGGCGGCGGAGGGAGCGGCCCGGCGGGGGCCCGCGACATCGCCTGTTTCGGCGGGAAGCCCGCCTGCGTCAGCTCCACCCGGTACTCGACGCCGCCAATGCGCAGGTTCGCGGACAGCCGCGCCTTGTCGCCGAAGGTCGCGTTCGCCATCCCGACCCGGTCCTGCACGGAGAGGGACGCCTGCCCCGTGCCCCGCTCGGTCAGGTCGCTGAACGGAAGCGTCCCCTGGAAGAAGTACCCGTCCGGCTGCTCGGTCCTCGCGCTGGCCTCCCGGCCCTCGAACGTGAACCCGTCGCCCCCTGGCGCCGCCGCCAGGAACCCGGACAGCAAGATGCTCGTGATTGGACCCGCCATCGACGCTGCCTCCCTTGAAGTTGAAGGTAGGCAGCGGAGCGGGCCGTGGCACGCCCCGGGACTAAATCAGACCGCGGGCGCGGCGGATCTGCTCGACCGTCTTGTTGTACTCGATGTCGAAGGCGCTCGTGCCCTCCTGCAGGTGCTTCAGCCGCGAGCGGGCCTCCTTGTCGATCTCATCGTCGACGTCCAGGTGCTTCTTCATCCCCTGGAACATCTTCTGACGCAGCACGTTGTCGGGCGAGTAGACCTCCTCGACGTTCCGGCTGATGAGGAGGAACTCAATCATCTGGTTGATGACGTACTCGATGCCCTCGTCCCCCATCTTGAAGCCGCGCACGTCCGCCATCTCGCGCTTCACCTGGTTGAACTTGGAGTAGTCATATCCCCGACGCTCCAGGGCCTCGCGCGTCGCCTGGTTCACACGCTCTTCGTTGGCGAGGTACTCGCGCATGATGGCGGAGAGATCCATCTCGGCGTCGGCCACGCGCATCGGCTCCACCTCGATGTCCCCGTCCTGCATGAGCTGCTGAATGGCCTCGCGCGAGATGATCGGGATCACCTTCGGATACAGCCTCATGTCGGTCCCTCGTCCTCTTCAAACGTGCTCGGATCTTCAACCGCTATAAATCAGCGCCGAGCATGGTCGCAATGAAAAACCCTAGGAACGTCGCGGGTTCCAGCGGCCAGTCCCCCCGGCGTCCGAAGCGGAACTTAATCATGCCGCACCGGGTGGCGACCCTCCATCCGCTTTTTCGTGCACGGGTTCGGAAGCGTCATCCAGGGAGGCTTCGCGCACGGGGTCCTCGGAGTCGTCCTCGGGGTCGCCGTGCAGGCCCGCGTGGACGCGCTCGGCCATCGCCGGGCCCACGACCTCGGTCAGCTCCTCGATGCTGGCGTCACCCACCCGCTTGAGAGAACCGAAGTGGCGCAGCAACATCTTCCGCCTTCCTTCACCCACGCCGGGAATGTCCTCCAGCGCTGAACGCATGGCGCTCTTGCGCATGGACTTGCCCTGGAAGGTGATGGCGAAGCGGTGGGCCTCATCCCGCATGCGAGTGAGCATGAACATTTCCGCCGAGTTCTGGGGCAGGACGATGGGGTCCTTGCGGCCCAGCACGAACACGCGCTCGGGGCTCTTCGCGCTCTCCGCGTCGCGGTCGAAGACCTCCTGATCGCGGCTCTTGGCCAGGCCCACCACGTCCACGCCCTCCACGCCCAGGTCCTTCATGGCCGCGTGGGCGCTGGCGAGCTGGCCCTTGCCACCGTCGATGACGAGCAGGTCCGGCAGGTCGTTGTCCTCCAGCCCGCGCTTGAGCCGGCGGGTGATGACCTCGTACATGCTGGCGAAGTCGTCCTGCTTCTCCACGGACTTGATCTTGTATTTGCGGTAGCGCGACTTGTCCGTCTCCCCGTCCGTGACGGCCACCTGCGACGCCACGATGGAGGAGCTCTGGAAGTGGGAGATGTCGTAGCACTCCATGCGGCGCGGGAAGTTGCGCAGGCCCAGCTTGGACTGGAGCCGTGACAGGACGGTGTCCGTCTCGTCCTTGGTGCGCTTGCGCTCGATGAACGCCTGCTCCGCGTTCTTCACCGCCATGTTCACCAGCTCATGCTTCTCCCCGCGCTTGGGGACGAAGACGCGCACGCGCTCGCCCTTGCGCTCCGTGAGCAGGGCCTCCAGGCCGTCGGTGCCGTCGCCGGGCTCCAGGGGCAGGAGGACCTCCTCCGGCACGAAGCCGCCCTGGTCGTAGTAGAGGTTCACGAACGAGGCGAGCAGCTCGTCGTCCGGGAACTCCTGGCTGCCGAAGGGGAAGGCCTGGCCGCCGTTGAGCCGGCCCTGCCGCACGTGCAGCACGTAGAACAGGATGCGGTCGCCCTCGCGGTACAGGGCGAAGACGTCCTGGTCCTTGAAGTCGGTGGTGGCCACCTTCTGGCGCTCCAGGCTGCGCTCGATGGCGAGCAACTGGTCGCGCACGCGGGCGGCCTCCTCGAACTTCAGCTCCACCGCCGCGCGCTTCATGCGCAGGCGCAGGCCCTCGATGAGCTGCCCCGCCTTGCCCTCCAGGAACATGGCCACTTCGTCCACGCTCTTGCGGTAGTCCTCCGGGGACACCGGATGGACGCAGGGCGCGGGGCACCGTCCGATTTGATACAGCAGGCACGGCCGCTTGCGGTTGGCGAGCACGTGGTCCGTGCAGGTGCGCAGGCGGAAGAAGCGGTTGATGAGGCGCAGCGTTTCGCGGATGGCGCCCGCGCTGGAGTACGGGCCGAAGTAGCGCGCGCCGTCCTTCTCGTACTTGCGCACCACCTCCAGCCGGGGGAACGGCTGGGTGCGGTCCAGGCGCAGGGAGATGAACTGCTTGTCGTCCTTGAGCAGGACGTTGAAGCGCGGCTTGTGCTTCTTGATCAGCTCGTTCTCAAGGAGCAGGGCCTCCTTCTCGTTGTGGACGAGCACCGTCTCCAGGTCGCCCAGCATCGTGTCCAGCAGGGACACGAAGACGCGGGTGTCCCCGGAGCGGTTGAAGTAGCTGCGCACGCGGCTGCGCAGGTTCACCGCCTTGCCCACGTAGATGATGGTCCCGCGCTTGTCCTTCATCAGGTACACGCCGGGCTCGGTGGGCAGCGCGTCCAGCTTCTCCTGCAGCCGGATGTCCATGATGGGTCCTAGTTCTTGCGCGAACGCGAACGGGCCGCGGGCTTCGCGGCCCCAGAAGAACCGCCAGACGAACCGCCACCGGACGCGGAAGGCCGTCCGCGTCCCCTGCCCTTCTTCGGGGTGGTGCCGGGCTGATCCACCGCCTTGGCCGGCGCGCGGAGCAGTGAGCGCGACGCGGGCTTGAGCCCCAGGTCCATGTCCTTGAGCAGCTGGACGCGGTCGCGGAACTCGGCGGCCTTCTCGAACTGCATCTCGTCCGCGGCCTTGAGCATCTCCGCGTTGAACTCCTCGATGAGGCGCTTGATCTCCTTGGGCTCCAGGAGGTCGTTCTCCCCTTCCGCCGCCATGGGCAGCGCGCCCGCGCCCGCGTCGTAGTCCGGGATGTTCTCCGTGAAGTCGGTGATGTTGCTCTTCACGGACCGCGGCGTGATGCCGTGCTCCTTGTTGTACGCCTGCTGGATCTCACGGCGGCGCGCCGTTTCATCCATGGCGCGCTTCATGGAGTCGGTCATCTGATCCGAGTACATGATGACGCGCCCGTTCACGTTGCGCGCCGCGCGGCCAATGGTCTGGATGAGCGACACGTGGCTGCGCAGGAAACCCTCCTTGTCGGCGTCCAGGATGGCCACCAGCGACACCTCCGGGATGTCCAGGCCCTCGCGCAGGAGGTTGATGCCCACGAGCACGTCGAACTCGCCCCGGCGCAGGTCGCGGATGATGGCCATGCGCTGGATCGCGTCGATGTCCGAGTGCAGGTAGCGGACCTTCACGCCCACGTCGCTGTAGTACTCGGTGAGGTCCTCCGCCATGCGCTTGGTGAGCGTCGTCACCAGCACGCGCTCGTTGCGCGACACGCGCACGCGGACCTCTTCCAGCAGGTCGTCCACCTGATTGCCCGCGGGGCGCGTCTCCACCTCCGGGTCGGTGAGGCCGGTGGGGCGGATGATCTGCTCCACCACCACGCCCTTGGACTTCTGGAGCTCGTACTCGGCGGGGGTCGCGGAGACGAAGACGGCCTGGGGGACCATCTCCTCGAACTCGCCGAACTTCAGCGGCCGGTTGTCCAGCGCGCTGGGCATGCGGAAGCCGAAGTTGACCAGCGTCTCCTTGCGGGCGCGGTCGCCGCGGTACATGGCGCCAATCTGGGAGACGGTCTGGTGGCTCTCGTCGATGAGGACCAGCAGGTCGCGCGGGAAGTAGTCGATGAGGCACGGGGCCGCTTCGCCCGGCGCGCGCCCGGTGAAGTGGCGCGAGTAGTTCTCGATGCCGTTGCAGTAGCCCACCTGCTCAATCATCTCCAGGTCGAACATGGTGCGCTGCTCCAGGCGCTGCGCCTCCAGCAGCTTGCCCTCCGCCTTGAACTTCTGGAGCTGTTCGGCCAGCTCCTCGCGGATGGTGCGCATGGCGTTCTGGCGCGCGTCCGCGCCGGCGACGTAGTGGCTGGCGGGGAAGATGACGATCTTCTCCAACGCGTTCAGCGTCTGGCCGCGCAGCGGGTCGAACTCGGTGATGCGCTCCACCTCGTCGCCGAAGAAGCTGACGCGCACGGCGCGCTCCTCTTCGTACGCGGGGAACACCTCCACGGTGTCGCCTCGGGCGCGGAAGGTGCCGCGGTGGAAGTCCAGGTCATTGCGCTCGTACTGGGCCTCCACCAGCTTGCGCATGAAGCCGTCGCGGCCCATCTCCTCGCCCACGGCGGCGCGGATGGCCAGGTCCACGTAGCTGCGCGCCGCGCCCAGGCCGTAGATGCAGGACACGCTGGCCACGATGATGACGTCGTTGCGGGTGCGCAGGCTGTGCGTCGCCGAGTGGCGCATCCGTTCGATGTTGTCGTTGATGGACGAGTCCTTCTCGATGAAGGTGTCCGTCGACGGGACGTAGGCCTCGGGCTGGTAGTAGTCGTAGTACGAGACGAAGTACTCGACGGCGTTGTTCGGGAAGAGCGCCTTGAACTCGCCGTAGAGCTGGGCGGCCAGCGTCTTGTTGTGCGCGATGACCAGCGCGGGCCGTTTCACGTTGGCGATGAGGTTCGCCATCGTGAAGGTCTTCCCCGAGCCGGTGACGCCCAGGAGGGTCTGGTAGCGGTCGCCGCGAAGCAGGCCCTCGGTCAACTCCCCGATGGCCCTTGGCTGGTCGCCCTGCGGCTTGTGCTCACTGACGAGTTCGAACTCCGGCATAGAGGACAGATCTAACATCCCCGCTGCCTGTGTACTGAACCTTCGTGCACGTCCGTCCGGCAAAGGACGGGGCGCCCCCCTACTTCGCGGGCGGGGCCTTCAGTGCCTCCAGGGACTTCAGGCGGGCGGCCTCGAACTCGTCCCCCTTGTTCCAGACGGGCATCTCCGGGGCCTTGGCCACCTGGGCGCCCACCAGGAAGAACAGGCGGGTGTCCTCCACGGCGCCGGACAGGTCCCACTCCGGGCGGACCTCGTCGGAGGGCTGGTGGTAGTGCTTCGCCTCCCATTGGCCGCGCTGGGCCTTGCCCCAGCCCTCCGGCCGGCCGATGAAGTCCATGCCGCTGCCGAAGTAGGCGGCCGGGATGCCCTGGCGCGCGAAGTTGAATTGATCCGACCGGTAGAAGAAGCCGCGGTCGGAGAGCTGATCCGCCTTCACCGTGCGCCCCTGCGTCTTCGCCATCGCGGTGACGAAGGTGTCCAGGGAGGACTTGCCCAGGCCGATGACGGTGATGTCCCGCGTGCGGCCCAGCACGTTGCCGCCGTCCACGTTGATGTTCGCGGCGATGCGGCCCGGGGGCACCGGCGGATGGCTCGCGAGGTACGAAGAACCCAGCAGGCCGTACTCCTCCGCCGCCACCGCGGCGAAGAGGATGGAGCGGCGCGGGGGCGTGGGCAGCGCGGTGAAGGCGCGGGCCACGGACAGCATCGCGGCCACGCCGGCCGCGTTGTCCAGCGCGCCGTTGTAGATGACGTCCTCGCCGGGCTTGCCGTCGTCCTTCTTGCCCAGGTGATCATGGTGTGCGCTGTAGAGCACCACTTCCTTGGACAGCGTGGGGTCGCTGCCGGGCAGCAGGCCCAGCACGTTCGCGGTGGGCCGGCGGCGCACCTCGTTGGTGAGGCTCAGGGACAGCGTCACGCCCAGCGGCACCGGGCGGAAGTCGCGCTTCTGCGCGGCGGTGCGCAGCGCCTCCAGGTCCTGCCCGGCCAGCTTCATCACCTGCTTCGTGGCGTCCTCGGTGGTCCACGCCTTCACCTGGAGGCGGGGCGCGTCGCCCGCGGGCAGCTCGAACTGCTCGCCGGTCCACGACGTGCGCACCACCTGCCACGGGTAGCCCGCGCTGGGCGTGGTGTGGATGATGATGGCGCCCGCCGCGCCCGTCTTCGCCGCCTGCTCGTATTTGTAGTCCCAGCGGCCGTACCAGAGGCGCGCCTTGCCGGCGAAGAGGCGCGGGTCGTCCTCCGGATCATTGTTGAGGATGACCAGCGTCTTGCCCTTCAGGTCCGCGCCCTTGAAGTCGTCCCACTGGTACTCCGGCGCGACGATGCCGTAGCCCACGAAGACCAGCTCGGACGCATCCAGCTTCGCCTCCGGGGCCTGCACGCCGGAGACGGCGATGAAGTCCTCGCGCGGCTGGAGCTCCACGCGGCCCGCCTTCGCCTGGAAGGTCATGGTGCCCGGGTGGCTGTTGATGCCCATGAGGTCGAAGCGCTGGAGGTAGCCGCCGCCCTCCGCGCCCGGCTTGAGGCCCAGGCCCTCGAACTGCGTGGCGATGTACTCCTGCGCCAGCGCGTCACCGCGCGTGCCGGGACCGCGGCCTTCCAGCAGGTCGCTCGCCAGGAAGCGCACGTGCGCGCGCAGGAGGTCCGCGGTGATGGCCTGTTCGGCCGTCTTCTCCTGCGGCGTGACGGTGGGCGTGCCCGCCGCGACGGCGGACACCGAGCACAGGGCAGCGAACAGCGCGGGGAGGAGCCTCATGGCTCCCGTGCGTAGCATGGCCGCACGGGAGCCCCCCAGCGGGTTTTCAGGCGACGGGCGCCGCCACCTTCCAGGAGGTGCCAGCAGGCGTGTCCATGATGTCCACGCCCAGGGCCTTGAGGGCCCCGCGCACCTCGTCCGCCTTCGCGAAGTCCTTGGCGGCGCGCGCGGCGGTCCGCTCGGCGAGCAGCCGCTCCACCTCCGCCACGTCGATGCCGCGCTCGCGCACGGCCCGGTCCCGGCGGCGCAACAGCCACGCGCCCGGGTCGTCCTCGAAGACGCCCAGGACGCGGGACATCTCGCGCACCTGCTCGCGCAGGGCCTGGAGCGTGCGGCCCACCAGCGCCTTGTCCTTCACGGGCGGCTTGTCGGTGAGCTCGTTCATCAGGCCGAAGAGGCCCGACAGCGCGCCCAGGGCGCCCGCGGTGTTGAAGTCGTCGTCCATGGCGGACTCGAACTCCGTGAGGAAGCGGGAGGGGTCGCCGTGCAGCGGGCCCTTGGCGAAGTCCTTGCCCGTCACGCGCTCGTCCACCTTGCGCAGCGTTTCGTAGAAGTACTCCATGCGCCCCTCGGCGTCCTGGAGCGACTTCTCTCCGAAGGTGAGCGGGTGGCGGTAGTGCGTGGAGAGGAAGAAGAAGCGCAGGGCCTCCGCGTCCACCTTGCCGAGCGCGTCGCGCAGGCGCACCACGTTGCCCAGCGACTTGGACATCTTCGCGCCTTCGAGGTCCAGGAAGCCGCAGTGCATCCAGTACTTCGCCATCGTCTGGCCGGTGGCGGACTCGCTCTGGGCGATCTCGTTCTCGTGGTGGGGGAAGATGAGGTCCAACGCCCCGCCGTGGATGTCGAACGTGCGGCCCAGGAACTTCTCGCTCATCGCGGAGCACTCGATGTGCCAGCCCGGCCGGCCCTTGCCCCAGGGGCTGTCCCACGAAGGCTCGCCGGGCTTCGCCGCCTTCCACAGCGCGAAGTCCAGGGGCTGGCGCTTGAGTTCGCCGGGCTGCACGCGCTCGCCCTGGCACAGGTCGTCCAGGTTGCGCTTGGACAGCTTCGCGTAGTCCTCGTCCTTGTCGACCTCGAAGTACACGTCGCCCTTCGCCTCATAGGCGTAGCCCTTGTCCACGAGCGTCTGGATGAGGGCGACGATCTCCGGGATGGTCTCACTGACGCGCGGGGACACGTCCGGCTCGCGCAGGTGCAGCGCGTGGACGTCCTCGCGGAAGGCCTCCACGAAGCGTGAGGCCAGCGCCACGGGCGCCTCGCCCGTCTCGTGCGCGGCCTTGATGATCTTGTCGTCGACGTCCGTGAAGTTGCGCACGTACGTCACCTTGAAGCCCCGGTAGCGCAGGTAACGGACCACCACATCGAACGACGTGAAGGTGCGCGCGTTCCCGATATGGATGTAGCTGTAGACCGTAGGCCCACAGACGTAGACCTTCACCTCGCCGGGCACGAGCGGCTCCAGCGGCTCCTTCTGCATGGACATCGTGTTGAAGAGCCGGATGGATGGGGGGGCCACGGTGGAGGGTCCTCCTTTGGGAACAGGGTGGGCGCGGCACTTGCGCAACGCGATACACACTCTAGGATCCCGGGTCCCACACAGGCCAGCACTTGGCGTTGGAAGCGTCGGATAGGGAGAATCGCCGCATGGCTCCGCCGAATCCGAAGCGTCCGCCGCGCCCTCCCCGCCCTCCCGGGCAGCAGGCGTCTTCGGACGACCCGGAAGAGCTGCCCTTCGACGACGACGAGGTGTCACCCCTGCAGGCGGATGATCCGCGCCCGCAGCGCGTGCCCCAGTACCCGGCGGGACCGCGCAAGCTGAAGCGGCGGGGGCCGGGCGAGCGGTCGAAGTCCGACCGGGAGCTGTCGCCCCGGTACGACTGGGCGAAGGAGTACTCGGATCCAGGCGTGACGCCCGCGTTCGTCTACGTGGAGCGGGGGCCTGGTGCGGGCCAACTCGTGCCCCTGCACCAGGGCTCCATCACGCTGGGACGGTCATCGACGTCGGACCTGCGGCTCCAGCACGCGTCCATCAGCCGGCGCCATGCGCAGCTGACCCGGCGGGGGAATGTCTTCACCGTGCGCGACCTGGGCAGCCAGAACGGCACGTTCGTCAACCGCCTGCGCATCAAGGGCGAGGTGGAGATCCGGCCCGGAGACGAGCTGAGCCTGGGCAACGCGACGTTGCGGCTTCGCGGTTCGGGAGCCGGGCCGACGGTGAGCCGGACGTCGTTGGATCCGCTGCCTCGCAATAGGAAGCGGCCGTTGAACGGCGTGGCCGTGGCGGTGGCGGCGGCCGTGGTGGGCTCCGCGGTGGCGGCGCTGATCAGCGTGGTGGCCATGCGGATGGCGGACCGGGCTCCCGCGCGGACCCCGGCGGAAGGCGCTCCGAGCAAGCCGCCTGCGAACGACGCTCGCGACACCGGTCGGGAGGCTCCCTCGAAGGAGGCCCGCGCCGTGGAGGCGGAAGCCCCCGCGAAGGCCGCGGACGTTGTGAGTGCGGTGGACGTCGCTCATGAGACGCGCGAGCCCACCGGTTCAGGCGCGAGTGAAGGGACGACTCCCAGCGCAGCGGACGTCGCTCGCGGCATGCCTACGAGCACGGGGCCCGCGAAGGTCCTCAGCGCTTCGGAGATCGCGCGGGGGATGCACTCCGGACAGGCGGCTCCCGGCACCTTGGAGGCTGCTCGCGGCATGCCTGCGAAGACGGGCGAACCGCAGGCGGGCCAGGTCGTCGCCGCATCCGCGCGGAAGGAGGCCTCCTCGGCTGAACCGTCGGGGCCTCCGGATGAGCGCCAGCGCGCGGACATCCTCTCTCGCTACGAGTCCGGGGATGTCTCCGGGGCGCTGGCCCAGGCACGGCGCGCGAACCTGACGACGCTGGCCCAGCAGCTCCACCGCTTCCAGGCCGCCGAGGCCTCCGCCAAGACCGCCCTGTCTCAGCAGGACCGTCCCCGGGCGCTGGATGCGCTCGGCGCCGCCGTGCGGTTGGACCAGGAGCTGGCCCACGGCTGGAGCCGCCAGGGCGTCTCGCTTCGCCGCCAGCTCGCCGGGCTCTACGTGCGCACGGGGCAGGACGCCGTCCGGGCCCAGCGCTTCGCCGACGCCCGTGAGGCCTTCGCCGCGGCCCTCCAGCACGACGCGGACAACGCCGAGGCCCGAGAACAGCTCGCGGCGCTCGCTGTGCAGGCGCCTTGATCAAGGCCTGACGCGCCGCCCCCGAGCCTGGCAGCCCAACTGGTCCGACTGTCGGACCAGTTCAAACGGGGCAGCGCCTCGGGGGGCGGCCCTTGGGGCCCGGGCTCCAGACGCTGGAAACACGACGCCCCGGATTCCATCGGGGGAACCCGGGGCGCGGTGCGAACGCGGCGGCCTTGGGCCGCGCGTCACGCGGGGACTCAGGCGAGGTTGAAGATCTTCTTCAGGTCGGACTCGACCTCTTCCTCGGAGCAATCCTTGGCCAGCGACAGCTCCTTGATCAGCAGGGAGCGGGCCGTGTCGAGCATCTTGCGCTCGCCGAACGACAGGTCCTTGTCGCCCTTGAGCAGGTACAGGTCGCGGAGCACCTCGGCGATCTCGAAGACGGAGCCCGTCTTGATCTTCTCCATGTACTCGCGATACCGGCGGTTCCACGTGGTGGAGTCGACGGAGATGTCCTTCTCGCGGAGGATGGAATAGACCTGCTTGACGTCCTCCTCGCTGATGATCTCCCGCAGGCCGACCGAACCGACCTTGTTGATGGGGATCATGATCCGCATCCCGTTCTCCAGGATGCGCAGGACGTAGAAGGACTGGCGCTGCCCAGCGACCTCGGTGTGCTCGATGCCCATCACCTCACCGACGCCCTGGCCCGGATAAACCGCCTTGTCACCAGTCTTGAAGCTGGTCTGCACTAACTGCCTCCTTGGAGAAAGCTTCGACCCCGGCCTTCGCGCCCGCCACTACTACCACAAACCACATCCAAGGACAACGAAATCGCCTTGACCACCCGATGACAGCCGCACTACGGTGTCCGGTTTTGTGTGCGGTGTCGCTCGGTGTGTGAGCGCCGCGTGACGGACGGGGCGGTGGGTGGGGGTGGGTGTTGGTTCGTTATGTGTGGCGCGACCTGGGTACGCGTCCGTTGTTCTTTCCAGCGCTGAGCCTCTTGCTCGGCGCCCTCTGGGCAACCGGAACAGAGAGCTCCGCCGGGGTATTTCTCCTCTGCGCGCTTTGCCTGGGACTGTCTGGATTGGCGCTCGGCCCGCTGCCTGGAGCGCATCTGGCGGTGCTGGGCGCGCTGGTCCTCGCGGGCGCGGGACTTTCCGGTTTTGAGGCGCGCGTCGACGTGCCTGCTTCGCTGACGTCCGGGGGCAGCGCGGTCCTTGAAGGGGAACTGGAGCGCGTGGAGCGCTTCGATGGCGCCCTTCGCCTGCGGCTCGCGGTGTCCCGGGCTGGCCGCGCGCAGGAGCCTCCGGCCGAGGCCCGATTCCGTGCCAGCCTTTCCGGGCGCGGTGAGGGTCTGTCATTGCAGCCCGGGCAGCGCGTGCGGGTGGAGGCCCGGCTCGTCCCTGATGCGCCTCCGTCCAACCCGGGTGAGCGGGACTTCGCGTCTTCGCGGCGGCGGCAGGGCGTGGCCTTCACGGGCGGATTCGCGCCCGGGCGTGTGCTGGTGCTCTCCCCTGCTCCCTCGTGGCGGCTCGCGCTGGAGGACGTGCGCGGACGGCTGACCACGGCGGTCCACGACGTGGCGCCGTCCCCGGACGCGGCTGCGTTGTTCCTCACGCTGGCCGCCGGACAGCGCGCGGACCTGGACGCGGCCTGGGAGGACGCCTTCTCGCGGGCGGGGCTCGCGCACGTGCTCAGCGTCAGCGGGCTGCATGTGGCGGCGCTCGCGCTGATGACGCTGGCCTTGCTGCGGCGGGCATTGGTTCGGCTTGGCGGGCGGTGGCGGACGCTGGAGGCGCGCCGGTGGGCTGCCCCGGCGGCGGTGCCCTTCGTCTGGGCGTACGTGGTCTTCACGGGCAACCAGGCGCCCGCGGTGCGCTCGGCGGTGATGGCCACGGCGGTGCTGCTGGGGTTGGCCTTGTGGCGCCGCGCGGATGGGCTCAATGGGTTGTCACTGGCGGCGCTGGTGCTGGTGGCCTGGACGCCTTCGAGCGTCGTGGACCTGTCGCTCCGTCTGTCATTCCTCGCCGTGCTGGGACTGGTGCTGCTGTCGCCCGCGCTGCGCGAGGCTTTGCCTCTCGCCCTGCCGGATCCGTCCGAGCCCCGGCGGCTGAAGCGATGGGCGGGCCAGGCTCGCGAGACGGTGGCGCAAACCCTGTGCGCCAGCGCGGCGACGACGCTCGTGGGGCTGCCCGTGGTGGTGGCGGCGTTCGGGCGGGTGAGCCTGGCGGGGCTCGTGTCCAACATCGTCGCCCTGCCCCTGTGCGGCGTGCTCACCGGACTCGCGGCGGGTGGCGCTGCGCTGTTCGTCGTGGCGCCAGTCGTGGCGACGCCGGTGCTGTGGGCGGGCGCCTGGGCTTCGGAATTCCTGCTCATGCTGACGCGGGGCTTCGCGGCCGTGCCCTTCGCCGCGGTGGAGGTGCCGGAGCTGGGGGCTTGGCTGGGCGGGGTGTACGCGGTGGGCCTCGGGTGTTGGGCGCTCGGTTCGGGACGGTGGCGGTGGCTGGGCCTGTTCGTTCCGGCGGCGGTGCTGGGCGCCGTGATGCTGCCTGTGCTCACTCCGGAGCCCGCACTGCGGATCACCTTCCTCTCCGTGGGCCAGGGGGACGCGGTGGTGCTGCGCTCCCGGGGGCACCATGCGCTGGTGGATGCGGGCGGCGTCCCCGAGGGCGCGGACACCGGGGAGCGCTTCGTCCTGCCCTTCCTCAAGGCCGAGGGCGTGTCGCGGCTGGACCTCGCGGTGCTCTCCCATCCGCACCCGGATCATGCGCTGGGGCTCGTGTCGACGCTGGCGCAGGTGCCCACCGAACGGCTGTGGCTCTCCGCGGGGAGCACGGAGGGGCCGCTGTCACGGCGCATCGTCTCGGCCGCGAAGGGCGCTCTCGTAGAGGAGGTGCAGGTGGGGCAGCCCGCGTTCGTCCTGGGCGAAGCGACGCTGGAGGTGCTGGGGCCTCCGGTGGACCGGGAGTTGATGGAGGGAGCGAATGACCGCAGCGTGGTGCTGCGCGTGCGCCATGGTGACGTCACCGTGCTGCTGGCCGGTGACGTGGAGGCGGACGGCGAGGCCGCGCTCGAGGAGGCCTTGGGGCCGGTGACGGTGTTGAAGGTGCCGCACCATGGTTCGCGCACGTCCTCCACCGCGTCGCTCCTGGAGCGCACGCGGCCACGTCACGCAGTGTTCTGCGTGGGCCGCCGCAACCGCTTCGGCTTCCCCCATCCGGAGGTGGAGGCGCGCTACCGCGCCCTGGGCACCGAGTGCTGGCGCACGGACCAGGACGGCGCCATCACCCTGGAGAGCGACGGTCAGGACGTCCGGCTGGTGTCCTTCCTGCCGCGTGGGGATTCCACGGCCGTCCCCGTTGCCGGGAGTGGGGGTCGGGCACACCTTGAGAGGTGATGATCTCCGATGACCTTGATCTGCGGAAACTCACCGCCGACCTGAAGGCCCGACTTGGACCGGGCGAGCCCGTGGGCTACCTGCGCGGCAAGTCCCTCATGCGCGACCTGCTGCTCGACATGAGGGAGAACCGGTTCTCCGAACTGGAAGCCGAGGAGCTCGTCGACACGCTGGAGTCGCGGGGCTTCGTGCGCTTCCTGGGGGACCCCGCGGAGCGCTCCGTCGCGGACGCGCCGTGGGACATCTCACCCCACGCCTGACACTCGCTCCCGCCTACTGGAAGACGAGCCACGCGAAGCGCGGCAGGGCGTGGAAGTCGCCGATGAAGAGGGGGGAGAAGGCCTGGCCTTCCACCTGCCGGCGGTCGTGGTGCTCCAACCGGTAGAGGTTGAAGCGCCAGCGCTCGCCCGGCTGGGGCGGGACGTGTGGCACCTCCGCGAGCCGGTTGAACGGGATGGCCATCTCCACCGTCCAGCCCTCGTCGCGGTCGGACGCGTCGTCCAGCGTGCCGCGCACCTTCACCGCCGTCTTCATCCCTGAGTCCCACGACAGGTCCATGCCCTGGCGCCGCGCGGGGAAGTACGCGTCGAAGATGACGTTGTGCGGGGACACCTGCAGCTCGTTGTACGTGCGCCCGTCCGCGTTGGCGTCGAGGAACACCTCCACGACCTCCTGCTCGTAGATGGAGTCGTCGCGGTTGCGCATCGTGCCCCAGAGGTCCGGGTCCTCCACGTCGAAGGCCACGTACAGGTTCGCGTCGTCGTAGACGAGCCGCGCCTGGGTGCGCAGCCGCGCGGGCCAGCCGTCGAAGCTGCCCACGAGCGTCACCGGCTTCGCGCCCTTCCAGGCCTCGTCGTCCAGCGCGCCGTCGACCACGGGCGCCTTCTTCACACGCGTGACGATGTACTCCGGCAGCGAGGGAGGCTCGCCGCCCAGGAGCGGGCCGCGCACGCGGTCGTCGCCCTGGTGCATGCGCGGATCATCCACGGAGAGCCGTTCGTCGCCGCGCCAGAAGCCCATCACCAGCCGGGCGGGAGCGGCCGGCATCGCGACGGTGTGCACGTCCTCCACCACCTTGCCCACGGGCCAGGTCTCCAGCGGCGCGGCGCCGTCCTGGAACTCGTGATCCGCGTTGGCCAGCATCTGGCCGCTCTCCGGATCCACCACGTGCACGAAGAAGTGGAAGCCCCGCGGCGGCGGGCGCACGGCCTGGAAGTAGTGCGCGATGCGCACGGGCTGCCCCGGCGTGGGCCGCTCCGGCGTCACACGCGAGCCCAGGTAGACGATGGCGCCGCCCGCGAAGGTGGCGCCGCTCTTGAAGGTCAGCCCCTCCGGAGCCGCGTCGAGCGTCCTCAGCGTCGTGGGCGCGGGCAGCTTGGGCGCGCGGTGGGCGGGGCCCGCCTGTTCATCGCGGCACGCACCGGCGACGCACAGGACGGAGGACAGCAGCGGGACGAGGACAAGGGAGCGGAGGCGCATCGAAGGCGCGGAGTCTACCCTTCCCCGTCTTCCAGGAAGCGCTCTTCCACGCCCGGGACAACGCCTTTCCTGTGCATGGGCAACCCGTCCGCAAGGGAGGGCGGCCGAGCCAGCGGGCCCCCGGGGCCCGGTTGGCATGGACCAAAGTACACCCCACTTTTCGGTCCATCACAGGGAGGGGTACACATGAGCAAGGGACTGTTGGCTGGTGCGGCGGCGGTGGCGGTTCTGGCGGCGGGCTCCGCGCAGGCGGCTTCGACGGAGCTGCGCAGGTCCGCGGACATGCGCGGCCTGACATTCCTCGTCGGCGGCGGTGTGGAAGGCTACACCAACGGACTCCGCGACCAGATTGATCCAGGCCTCGCCTACGGCGTGACGGTGGCCATCAAGCCCACCAACGTGCTGGGCCTGGAGCTGGGCTACACGGGCGCCATGAGCGAGTTCAACACCGGCAGCGTGCTGGCGACGAACGCCAACGGGCCGGACATCGTGCGCAACGGCGCGCAGGCCGCGGTGACGCTGGGCCTGTCGGCGACGCCCATCCAGCCGTACATCATGGGCGGCGTGGGCCTGAGCCGCTACAACGTGCGCGCGCTCGCTCCGGGCTTCCAGGACGACACGGTGGGCAACGTGCCGGTGGGCGCGGGCCTGCGCCTGCACCTGGGCAACTTCACCGCGGACGCGCGCGTGAACTACAACTTCCTGTTCGACCAGGAGTTCGCCCTCACCGTGCCGCCGTCCGACCTGGACGTGGGCGGCGATGAGACGTTCAGCAGCGGCGGCCGCTACATGGGCACCATCAACGTGGGCGCCACCTTCTAGACGGAGAGAGGTGGCCACCGCCGTCCCGGCCTCCGGACATGGGAGGCCGGGGATGGATGGGGCCTGGGGACAACCTCGCGAAAACGCGACGTCCGGTGGCAGGCGTGACGCTTGCTGCCGGACGTCCGCATGCGCTTCGAATTCGAGCACCTGGGCACCCCCACCCCGTTCGAGCTGACGGAGGGCCACCACCTGCTGGGCGGCGGCCCCGAGGACCATGTCCACCTGGAGGGCCTTCCTCCAGGCCTGTTGACCCTGCGCATCGACTCCGGCCGGCTCATGGTGGAGGCGGTGCGCAGCTTCACCGTGAACGCGGTGCGCGTGCTGCCCGGCGTGTCGCGCCTGGTGGTGGCCGGTGAGGTGCTGGGCCTGCCGGACGGCATGTGCCTGCGCGTGCTCGCCGAGCCGAGCGCCCCCGAGCGTGGCGTGGGCACGGTCGCGGTGCTCAAGGGCCTGCTGACGGATGCGGAGGCCCCGCCGTCACGCGCCGCCACCCTCACCTGCCTCACCGGACTGGACGTGGGCCGCAGTCATGCGCTCGCGGAGGCGTGCACGGACATCGGCCGGGGTGATGGCGTGGCCCTGCGGCTGCGCGACCGGGCCGTGTCCCGGATGCACGCGCGGATCCGCCGGGAGGACTCGGGCTTCGTGCTGGAGGACCTGGGGACGCCCAACGGCGTGTTCCTCAACGGCGTGCGCCTGGAGGCCCCCGGGCCGCTGAAGGACGGGGACGTCGTGGAGCTGGGGCGCTCGCTGCTCCGCTTCCAGGCGGCGTTCGATGAGGCTTCGCCAGAGGGTTCGGCGGGGGCCCTGCCCGCGCCCCCGCCCGTGGCCGCCGTGGAGCCGCTGGCGGAAACAGCAGCGCCGCGGCCTCCCGAGGGGAAGCCACGGCGCCTGGAAGCGTGGATCATCTCGGGGGCCGTCGCGCTGGCCCTGGGTGCCCTGCTCGTCACCGCCGCGATGGCAGCCGCGGGTTGAACCGGCGCCCTACGCCGGCAGGGGCGAGAGGCCCGCGCGCTCCACCAGGAGCCGCGCCAGGTACTGGTGGTGCCGGAAGAAGCTGGTGAAGTGCACGAAGCCCTTGCTGCCCCGGATGGCGTAGACCGTCACGGGCCCGGGGAGGATGTCCACCTTGCGGATGTCCGCGAAGGAGAAGCGCCGGGTGCGCACCATGCCCCGGCAGGTGATGCCCCGGGCGTCCACCTCGATGCGGGTGCGGCCGTAGTAGGCGACGGCCACCGCGAAGAAGACGACGAAGAAGGCCGCGGACAGGAACGTCTGTAACGGCACGCCGTCGAAATGGAACAACCAGGCGAAGACGCCCAGCCACAGCAGGCCTGCCGCCGCCATCAACGCGGCGAGCACCCTGCGGGGGCGAAAGACCTGTTGCTGCTGCTTCCCCTCCACCGTCCGATCGCGTCGGTCCATGCCCTTCAAAATAGTGGGCCGGACAGCCCCTCCGGACATGCCCGTCTGCCCACCAGCCAGGCGGTCAGCGCAGGCGCTCCGCCTTCTGGCGGGACTCCTCTTTCAGCTCGGGGCGAGCGTCCGCGGCGGTGGAGCGGGCATAGCGCGCGTAGAGGTCGCGGGCCTCCAGGTTGCGGCCCAGCGCGCGGTACGCCTCCGCGAGCCCGTACAGCGGCGAGGCCGACTCCGGCTCCAGCTTCAGCGCGAACTGGTAGTCCGCCGCGGCCTCCGCGTAGCGCCGCAGCCCGATGTTGGCGCTGCCCCGCGCGATGTACGCCACGGTCAGCAGCGGCTCCTGCTGCAGGGCCTGCGTCAGCGTCTGGAGCGCGGGCGCGTAGGCGCGCTGGCTGATGTGCTGGACGCCCTGCTCGTAGGCGCGGCGTGCCTGGGCCCGCGTCGTGTCCGCCACGGGGCCGGAGCCCGGCGGCTGTCCCACGGCCTGCGGCGAGGCGCCCAGCTCTCCCTGCTTCACGCGCGCGCGGGTGATGTTGTCCTGCGCGCTCTGGCGGATGGCGGCGTCCTGGGTGAGGCGCGACGCGGCCTCCCACTCTTCGATGGCGCGCGCGTAGTAGCCGAGCACCGCCAGCGCGTTGCCCAGCTTGAAGCGGGCCTCCACGTGATCCGGGGCCGCGTGCTCCGCGTCGAGGAAGGCGAAGGCCGCCTCGCGGTAGCGCCGCTCGCGCATCAGCGCGTCCCCGTCGCGGATCCGCGTGGCCGCCAGAACGGCCTGCGACGTGCGCTGGGGCAGGGCCTCCGCGGGGCCGGGCTTCGTGTCGGTGGCCGGGCCCGGCGCGCGCGCGGCCGGAGCAGCGGGCTTCGCCTCGGAGGCCGGGGGCTGGGCATTCGGGGCCTGCGCCCAGGCCGGCACCGCCATCGTGCCGAGCCACACCACCGCCGAGACCCCGAGCTGGAACCTGCGCGTGCGAACCATGTCCCTCTCCCGTCCTGGCCCCCGGCGGGCCAGGACCACTTCGGCCTGCGTCCTTCCTAGCTGCGGAAGGGGTTCTGCAGGAGCACCGTCTCGCCGCGGTCGGCGCCCACGGAGACGCACACCACGGGCACGCCGCTGACCTCTTCCACGCGGCGCACGTAGCGCTTGGCGGCTTCCGGCAGCTCATCGAACGTCCGCACGCCGGCGAGCTTCTCATCCCAGCCGGGCAGCGATTCGTAGATGGGCTTCACGCGCTCCAGGTCCTCGTAGTCACCGGGCAGCTCCGTGATGCGCTGGCCGTCCAGCTCGTACGCGTTGCAGATGCTGAGCGTCTTGATGCCGCTGAGCACGTCCAGCTTGGTGAGCGCGATGCCCCACAGGCCGTTGACGCGCACCGCGTAGCGCAGCACCACGCCGTCCAGCCAGCCGCAGCGGCGCGGGCGGCCCGTGGTGGCGCCGAACTCGTCGCCCACCTTGCGCAGCCGGTCTCCCAGCTCGTCGCTCAGCTCCGTGGGGAACGGGCCTCCGCCGACGCGCGTGGTGTACGCCTTGCTGATGCCCATCACCTTGTCGATGGCCGTGGGCCCCAGGCCCGAGCCCACCGCGGCGTTGCCCGCCACGCAGTTGGAGCTGGTGACGAACGGATAGGTGCCGTGGTCCACGTCCAGCAGCGTGCCCTGCGCGCCCTCGAAGAGGATGCGGGCGCCGCGGCGGACCTGCTCGGAGAGGAAGAGGGACACGTCGTGCACGTAGGGGCGCAGCCGCTCGCCCAGGGCGGAGAACTCCGCCAAAATCTGCGGCGTCTCCAGGGTGGGCACGTCCACGCCGGCCTGGGCGCAGAGGTCCTTCAGCTCCTCCAGCGCGCCGGGGAGGCGCTCGTCGATGCGGCGGCGCAGGCGCTCCGGGTGGAGCAGGTCGCGCACGCGGATGCCCCGGCGGGCGACCTTGTCTTCATAGGCCGGACCGATGCCCCGCCCCGTGGTGCCGATGGCGCTGCCGCCGCGGGCCTTCTCGCGGAAGCTGTCCAGCAGCTTGTGCCACGGGAAGATGACGTGGGCGTTGTCGGAGATGAGCAGCTGGGCGTCATCCTTGAGGAAGCCGCGCGGCTTGAGCGCGTCGATCTCCCGGACGAGGACGGCGGGATCCACCACCACCCCGTTGCCAATGACACACGTCTTGCCCGGGTGAAGGATGCCCGAGGGGATCAGGTGCAGGACGGTCTTCTGCCCCCCGACCACCAGCGTGTGGCCCGCGTTGTTGCCGCCCTGGAAACGGACGACCACCTGGGCGTGCTCGGTGAGAAGGTCGACGACCTTGCCCTTCCCCTCATCTCCCCACTGCGCTCCGATGACGACGACGTTCGGCATGGTGCCCGCCGCTTAGCACGCGGGAGGGGCCGGGTGACAGTGTTCCGCGAAGCCGCAGTGAAGGGCCTGGCAGGCTGCCTTGTCCCACCCCGGCCACGTCCCCGTGGATTCCGCCTGGGCCAGGGCCCGGACGCCCTCGGCCAGGCGGCGCACCGCCCCGGCGTCGGCGGATCCGGCCGGGAGGAATTCCGGTTCCGGGGACGCGTCCCCCAGGAAGGCCACGCCCACCCGCACCGGCACCCCGTCCCGCACCATCCGGGCCGCCGCCAGGCTCAGGGCCGTCAGCTCATGGGCGCACGAGGCCGGGCCCAGGGGGTGGCGGGCGCCCGGGCGCAGGAGCACCGCCACGGCCTCACCGTCCGGCGACTCCCAGAGCAGGTCCACCGCCCCTTCCACCCTGGCGCCGTCGTCCAGGTCCAGCACGAAGTCCAGGCCCCGGTGGATGGAGGACGCGGGCGCCGCGGCGAGCTGGCGCGCGAAGGGGGTGCCCAGGAAGCGCTCCACGGTGGAGAGCACGTCGCCCAGGTCGTCCTCCTCCGGATCCCGGCCCGCGCTCCGCAGCAGGTTCTCCAGGTGCGCGCGCCGCTCGGAGGCCTCCACGTCCGGCCCCGCGAGCGACAGGTCCACTTCACGCAACAATCGCGTCACGAGCTGGTCCGGACGCTCCACGGGCAGCCAGCCGTCGGATTCGACAAAGAGGGGCTCGGCGCGCGCCGGGGCCTCCCAGGGTTCGGATCCGACGGCGAGCCCCAGCCGGTGGAGGTGGTGGTAGCGGCGCGGGCACGTGAGGAAGTCCTGGACCGCGCGCGCGGTGGCGACCACCGGTGCGTCGTTGAACAGCGCGGCACCGAGCGCCTCATCGGACATGCGCTCTACTGCGGACTCGATGCGGATCCGCGCCTGTTCGAGCTGTTCCTCCGTGGGCGGCTCCGGATCCGCGGGTGGCGGCAACTGCTCCACGTCCACGTCGATGGCGAGCGCCCGCAGGTCCGGATCCGCGTCCAGCCGCCGGTCCACGCGATGCCACCACGTATCGGTGCCCGCGCGCTTCTCCTCGCCGCCCGACAGCACGAGCAGGTCCTTGGCGCGAGTGAGGGCCACGTAGAGCAGGCGCAGGTATTCGGCGTCCTCGCGGGCCTTCAGCTCGGCGCGCACGGCCTCGAAGCGCTCGGAGGTGAAGGTGTCCAGCGAGTCCGGCATCCAGGGCTTCAGGGCCAGGCCGAAGGAACGCTCGAAGTACGCCCGCGCGGAGGTGGTGCGCCGGCGGCCGCCCATGCCGGGCACCACGACCACGGGCCACTCCAGGCCCTTGGCGCGGTGGATGGTGAGCAACTGCACGGCGCGAGGGTCCCCTTCATCCAGCAGGTCCGCCTGCGCTTCGTTGGGGTCGGAGTCCGCCAGCTGGCGCAGCTCGCGCGCGAAGGCCACGCAGCCTCCCGTGCCACGCTCGTCCCTGCGCGCCGCCAGCGACAGCAGCTTCTCCACGTTGGCGCTCGCCTGCTCCGCGTACGGTGAGCCCGCCAGCGCCTCGCGATACCCCGTCGCCTCCAGCGCGGCCTGCAGCAGGGCATGCACCCCCAGCCGGTCGCGCTCCCGCCGCAGCACGGGGATGAGCTCCAGGAAGCGCGCGAGCCGCGACTGCTCGCGCGCGGACATGGCGGCGCGGACCTCCGGATCCACCAGCCGGGGCGAGCCGAGCGACAGCGGCAGGTCCCCCGCCAGCCGGAACAGCGATGCGTCCGACAGGCCCACCAGCGGCGAGCGCAGCACCGCGGCGAACGCCAGCGCGTCGTCCGCGTCCGCGAGCAGCGCCAGCAACGAGGCGAGGTCGCGCACCTCCTGGGCCCCGTAGAAGCCCCGGCCGCGCAGCACCCGGTGCGGCACGCCGTGGCGGATCAGCGCCTGCCGGTACTCCTCCAGGTGCGTGAAGGTCCGGAAGAGCATGGCCACGTCACCGCCGCGCGCGGGGCGCAGGCCCTTCTTGTCCTCCGCCATGACGGTCGGCGGAGCACCCGGCGCGAGCATCACCCGCAGCCTGCGGGCCACCGCGTCCGCTTCGTACTCGCGCAGCTCCGGGGCCGTGTCGGCCTCCGGCAAGGTGATCCGCTCCACCACGGGCCCGTCGGCCAGCTCCGGGCGCGTGGGGGACAGGTCGTCCGTCTCGGGTTCGTAGACGACCTCGAAGGGACGGGGCGTCGCCTCCTTCGCCACGAGCAGGCCCGCGAAGGCGCGGTTGAAGAACGACAGGACGCCCGGCAGCGAGCGGTAGTTGTTCTGGAGGAAGCCGCGCATGCCGCCCTCGGCTTCGATCTTGTCCGCGAGGACCTTGAACACGGACACGTCCGCGCCACGGAACTCGTAGATGGACTGCTTGCGGTCACCCACCGCGCACAGGAACGCGGGCTCCAGGGGCAGCGAGGCAACGAGGTCCGCGTCCGGCGCCAGCTCACGCGGACCGCCCTCGCGCTTCTCCGACAGGAGCAGCACCAGCTCCAGTTGGAGCCGGTTGGTGTCCTGGAACTCGTCCACCAGCAGCGCGCCCAGCCGCTCCTGTGTTTGTTGACGGAACTCCGGATGGTCGCGCAGGAGGTCGCGCGCCTTCACCAGCAGCGAGGTGAAGTCGAACACGTTGCGCCGGATCAGCTCCGCGTCGTGCCGCTCCTCCACCTGGGTCAGGAGGTTCCGGAAGGTCTCCTCGAAGGGCGCCGTGCGCCACGCGGCGTAGGCATCCTCCAGCCGCCGCACGGAGCCGTCGCTCTTGCCCTTCACCTTCCAGAGCAGCTCCTTGAGGCACGCGCCCGCGCCCTTGCGCAGGTTGACCAGGTTGCGCGGCTCCGACAGCAGCACGTTGCGCAGCGTCGGGAAGTGGGCCGGCTGCATGAACGTGTCCGGCGTCATCCCCTTCAGCGGGGGCTCGCACGCGTTCAGCAGGTTGCTCCACTCGCCCTTGGTGTCCTGGGCGCGGGCGTCCAGGCACAGGCGGCGGCAGTCCTCGATGAGCGCTTCGAGCTGCGCCTTGTCCGCCACGCCGTCGCCCACGCGCGCCGTGGCGGCCTTGAGGCCCTCCTCGCGCATCTTGCCGTAGACGTCCATCAGCGCGGCCACGAGGCCGTCGGAGAACCCGGAGCCGGAGAAGCCCAGCTCCGCGCACAGCTCGCGCACGCGCGCGTCGCCGCCCTCCAGCGCGTCGAGGACGACGCGTTCGGTGACGTCCTCCAGCAGGCCCGCGGCCTCCAGTTCGTCCAGCACCTCGAAGGCGGGATCGATGCCCACCGCGGGCGGCGCGCGGCGCAGGAGCTGACCGCAGAGCGAGTGGAACGTGCCCACCGTCGCGGCGCCCAGCTCCTCGCGCACCTTGCGCCAGGCATCCTGCGTGGGGAACGGGCGCTCCAGCCTCGCGAGCGACGCGCGCAGGTCCTTCTCCGCGTCGTGCGGGACGTCTCCCTGGGCCAGCGCGTCCAGGCGCTCGCGGACGCGCTTGCGCATCTCCGCGGCGGCCTTGTCCGTGAACGTGAGCATGCACAGCCGTGAGGGACGCAGCGGCTCCGCCTGCCGCGCTCCCGCGAACAGGTGCAGCGTCATCGTCACCAGGCTGTACGTCTTGCCCGCGCCCGCACCCGCCATCAGGGCCAGGTTCTTCTCCAGCGCGAGCATGTGGGGCGCGGTGTCGCTCATCCGCTCCCCTCATCCGAGATGCGGCGCTCGGTGATGCGGCACACCGCGCGGTAGCCGCACTTGCCGCAGTCATTGGGCCGGGCCGGGAAGTCGCCCTTGCGCAGGCGCCGCACCAGGTCCTCCACCGCGTTGGGCAGGTTGAGCCCGGCGGACTCCGCCACGCGCTGGCGCACCTCCGGGTCGGTGGACAGCAGGTCCTCCAGCTCCGCGGCCGGCAGCACGGAGGACAGGTGGATGGCGTCGCCCGTGCGCAGCGAGAACCACGCCGCGTTCTTCGCGCCCACGTGGCCGGCCACGCGCGCGGCGTAGAGGTACAGCGGGAGCTGGAAGTCCGAGCGCAGCAGGTTCTCCTTCAGCGTGCGCTTGTCCAGGCGGCCCGTCTTGTAGTCGATGACGCCCACTTCCGTGCCGGCCGTGTCCAGCCGGTCGATCTGCCCCTCGAAGACGATGGCGTCATCCGCCACCATCAGCTTCACGTCGGCCCAGCGCTTGTCCTCCGCGGCCGGGCCGAAGCGCAGCTCGAAGCCCTCGGGCACCAGCGGGTCGAAGGGCAGGCCGCGCCGCTGATCCGTGAGGATGCGCCGGACCATCGCGTGGGCCTTCTCGCCCGCGAGCTTCCACAGCTCGTGGTGGCCCACGTGGTTGAGCTCCGCGAAGTGGCGGCTGGCCTTCTTGACCGCCTTCTCCAACACGTCGTCGGGGATGTCCTCCGGCGCCTGCCCCAGGAGCTTCTTCTCCTTGAGCGTCTGGAAGACCTCCTCCATCACGCGGTGCCAGAAGGTGCCGCGTCCGCGGGCGTCGAACTCCTCGCTGGCCACCACGGGCTCGGCCACCTTGAGGCCGTACGCGATGAAGCCCTGGAAGCCGCAGTTGCCGAACTTCGACAGGGCGCTCGCGGACAGCGGGCGCTCCAGGCCGAAGTGGAACGTCTCGCGCAGCTTCTGCTCCAACAGGGGACCCTGCACGCCGCCGGTGAACTCGCCGGGCAGTTCGTCCTCGCGGCCGAAGAAGCGCAGGCGCGCGGCCTCCATGTGGGCCAGCTCGCGCGCGGTGCGGAACCAGTCGTCCGTGCCGAAGCGGTCCTTGAGCAGCGCTCCCGCGGGGTCGGGCTCCGTGACGCGCAAGGTGGGGAACGACAGGCCCGCCAGCGCCTCCAGCGCCACGGTGCGCCGCAGCTCCGACGGCGTGAGCACCTCGTCCAGCGGCAGCACGGGGGGCAGCGTGCGCGTGGCCCACTTGTGGCCGGTGAGCCTGCGCACCTCCTCGAGGAACGCGGACGGCACCTGCTCCTGTCCACCCGAGGCCTTCACCGCGAACGACAGGCTCAACGTGCCCTCCGCCGCCGCGAGCGCGCTGGCGAAGAGCAGCCGGTCCTCGGTGAGGCGCCAGGGTGCACGGTCGTCGAACTCGCCGCCGGTGAGGCGGAAGACGTCGCGGGTCAGGTGCTGGTTGAGCGCCACGCGCTCCGCGTCCCCCAGCAGCGGCGACGGCGGATCCCGTCCGGGGAGCCGGCCTTCGGTGAGCCCGGCGACGAAGAGGTGGCGGAAGGTGCGGCCCGGAACCTCGGCCAGGTCCAGCACCTCCACCGCGCCCGTGGAGGGGCCTCGCGCGGGCAGGTGCACGTCGCGCAGCGCGTCCGCGAGCCACCGGCCCAGCACGCGCCGGGTGATGCGCGGGCCTCCACCCACGGCTCGCAGCGAGCGCAGCAGCGCTTCCATCCGCTGGCGGAAGGCCGCGAGCGCCGCGTCGTCCCGGGCCCGCGCGTCCTCGATGCGCGCGCCCAGTGCGCCGGCCTCCTTCGCCTCCATGGGCCCCGCGGAGTCGAGCAGGCCCAGCCGCTCCACCACCTTCCACCACGCGGAGACCGACTCCGCGGCGGGGGCCTCCTGGGGGATGTGGCGGCACTCGTCGATGAGCCGCATCACGCGGTCGCGCAGCGCGCGCACGGCCATCACCTTGACCGCGTCCTCCTTGCGCTTGCCGCCCTGCGCGGCCATCCGGCGCGCGAGCCCGTCCAGACGCACGTCGTAGGCGCCCTTCCCTCGCGTGGCGCCCAGGCGGTCGTCCCGCGCGGCGGCGAGCGCGAAGAGGGTCGCGGGCGCATCCGGGCCTCCGCGCGACAGTGACGGCACGTAGCGGCTGGAGACGAGCTCCGCCACGCGCTCCGCCGGGAAGCCGTCCTCCGTCAGCACCGGCAGCTCCAGCGCCAGCCGCACCGGCCCCGCGAGCGCGAGCGGCTCTCCCCAGGGCAGGCGCACCGGCACGCCCAGGTCGCCCAGGGCCTCCGCGAGCCAGCCCGATTCCGGCCCCAGGTCGCGGTACGCGATGGCGATGTCGCCCGGCGCGCTGCCCGAGTCGATGAGCCGCCGCACGTCGCGGGCCACCACGCGGGCCTCCTCGCGAGCGGACGTCGCGTTCCACACGGACAGCCCGTCCACCGCGCCCTTGAGCACGTCTCGCGCGGCGCGGGGTGAGAACAGGTGCCGTCCCAGGTCCGTGAAGGGCCGGCCCTCGAAGGTGACGTCCGCCTTGAAGAGGTCGACGTGGGGCATCGTCTCGCCCCGGTTCTCGAACGCGCGGAACAGCGCCGCGAGCGCCGCGTCCGCCACGGGAGAGCCGCCCACGGGCGTCTCCACGCGCAGCGACACACGGCGCGCCTCGCACGCCGCGGCGAGGCCCATCAGCAGCTCCAGCTTCGACGGGCGCACGTCGTAGACGCCATGGAGCACGAGCCCCGTGACGCCGTCCCAGCCCGTGGGCCACGCACCCCGGTCGAGCGCCTCACGCGCGCCCCGGAGCACGTCCTCGCGGTCCGCGAGCCCCAGCTCCGCGAGGCGCTGTTCGTACAGGTGATAGAGCCGCGCGAGGACGCGTGCGCGGGTGCGGCGCTCTGGCGGCAGGACCTCGGCGGCGTCCTGGAGTTCGCGCGGGGAGAGGCGCCCGGCCTTGAGGTCCAGCAGCACGTCCGCGGCGGCGCGGGCGAAGGCGGGCTCGCGCACGTAGTCGCCGAACGGCGTGGGGCCCAGCGTGGTGCCCAGGCCCGCCACCACGGCCCGGGCCGTCATCGCGGGACAGGGCCGCCGGTTGAGCTCGCGAGCCCCACCCAGGGCGTGGACGAAGTCGTCCCACGTGAGCAGGTGGGTCCCCACGGCGATGCCCCGCGCACGCCGCTCCGCCCGCAGGGCAGCCTGGCGGCGCGCGGCATCGGGGAAGACGTGGAGTGTGCGGCCAGGGCGGGACATGCGGGGCGAGGACTCTAGAACGGCCAGGGGCGCCGTTTTCATGCTCCTTTGAGGGCATTCCCACACCCTGGCCCGTAGTCCGCCCGCCTGCTGCCCTCGGAACCCGGGAAGTCCGAGGACACAGGCCTTCCTCCCGACCTGGACAGCGCTGTTCAGCCCGAGGACTCCCGAGTCTTGGGACCTGCGTGCTGCCGGCTGGGAAAAGAGGACTGCCCCTGTGAGCCCTCATGGGCGGCGCACCCCACGAACTGGTCCGACTGTCGGACCAGTTTGGAAGGACGGGGGCAGGCACATGCAGCCTCGTCGGAGGCGAGCCAAGGAAACTGGTCCGACTGTCGGACCAGTTTGGAAGGACCGAGGCCGGCACCCACATGAGCCAGGAGCCGCCGCAATGGTGAGCCGAGGAAACCTGTCCGACAGTCGGACCGGGCGTGGAACCCCCAGGCCAGTGCCCACCGGGGCCGGGAGCTTCGGCAACGGCGGACGCCCGAAAACCAGTCTGACCGTCGGACAGGTTTGGACCACCGGAGAGGTTTACCCGTCGTGGCTGAGATCCTCCGCGACAGCGAAGCCGTCAGACCGGTCCGAGAGCCCGACTGACTGAACGACCTGGGCTGGTCCCCGCTTGGCCAGGTGCCTCCGCGGCGGCGAGCCAAGGAAACTGGTCCGACTGTCGGACCAGTTTGGAAGAACCGAAGCCGGTACCCGCCTGGGCCAGGTGCCTCCGCGATGGTGAGCCGAGGAAACCTGTCCGACTGTCGGACAGGTTTGGGACCATTGAGGCAGGCATCCGCGGCGGCCGTGAGCTTCGGCGACGGCGGCGTCGCGAGAACCTGTCCGATCAGCACCTGAAGGGGCGGTGGACCGCTTTGCGGTCGGATCAGCGCGCGGTGAGGAAGGTCTCCACCTCGCTTGCGAGCAGCGCGGGGGCGGTGACGTGGGCCACGTGTCCCTGGCCCGGCAGCACGCGCAGGGAGACTTGCGGGAGCGTCTTCGCGAGTGCGTGGGCTGGCTCCACGAGGAGCACGTGGGGGCTCTGGCTTCCCAGGAGCACGAGGGTCTTGGTGTCCACCGCGCTGAAACGATCCACGCCCAATGGGAGGTCCGCCACCGCGCTGACTTCCCGCAGGAAGGTCTCCATCATGCCGAGCTGCTTCGCCCACTGGGGCGTCTGACGGAAGGCTTCGAGTTGCTCCGGCTTGAGCATCCGGAAGATGTGGTGCTGCGCGGCCACGAGCGCCGCGTCCGGTCCCTCGCGCTTCCAGGTCGTCCGGACGAGGTCCACGGATTCGCGCGCGATGCGCTGGGAGACGGGGAACGGGGGCTCATAGAGCACCAGCCTCGCCGGAGGCCTTCGTGTCGCCGCCTCCAGCGCGAGGATTGCGCCCAGCGAGTGGCCGAACAGCGAGGCTCCCGGCCCGGCCTCCTGCATCAGCGCGAGCACGTCCTCCACTTCGCGCTCCAATGCATACGCCGTCCCGTCCGCGCTGGCGCCTCGCCCACGCCGCTCCAGCACGAAGTTCGTGAAGCGTGGGGACAGCCGCGATGCGACGTCCCTCCAGTCGTCCCAGGTGCTCAGCGTGCCGTGGACCCAGACGAGCGCGGGTCCCTGGCCCTGCCGGAAGTAGGACAACGAGGTCCCGTCCGCGGAGGTGAACCGGTGCTGCGTGAAGGCCGCTGGCCCCAGCTTGTTCACTTCGTCCGAAGACGCGCGTGAGCCAGTAGCGGACGGGGGCGTGCATCCCGTGAGCATCAGCGCGGCGCCCGCGGTCAGGACTCCTCGACGCGAAACCGCGGACGGGCTTCCCGTGTCTCCGGCGGATGATTGTGCATTACAGGGCTTGGACATGGCGTGTGCTTCCTTTCGCCAGCATTCATGCGGTGGAAAAGACGTGCGCGAAATGACGCTGCCTGCCATTTCACCCGGGACACCCGTGTCCTGAATCATGGAGCCCTGGAGGAACGCATGGAGAGCCTGTCCGCCATCGGCGTCTTCGCTCGCGTCGCGGAGACCGGCAGCTTCGCCTCCGCGGCCCGCGCGCTGGGCATCACGCCTTCCGCCGCCAGCAAGAGCGTGGCCCGCCTGGAGGAACGCCTGGGCACCCGCCTCGTCCAGCGCACCACGCGGCGCATGCACCTCACCGAACAGGGCGCCCGCTTCCACGAGCGCTGCGTGCGCGCCCTCACCGAACTGCGCGACGCCGAGTCGGAGCTCGCGCATGCCGTGCGCACGCCTCGCGGCCGTGTGCGCGTCTCCGTCCCGGAGATGCTCGCCCTGCGGCTCATCATCCCCAACCTCCAGCGCTTCCGCCGCGAGTACCCGCACCTGGAGCTGGACCTGGACGTCAACGACCACCTGGCCGACATCGTCGGAGACGGACTGGACGCGGCCGTGCGCTGCGGCGAGCTCACCGACTCGCGCCTCATGCGCCGCCGCCTGGGCCCCAAGCGCTTCATCCTCTGCGCCTCCCCCGCCTACCTCCAGGCGCACGGCACGCCGCGCTCGCTCGACGCGCTCCAGGAACACGACTGCATCCGCTACCGCTTCGTGTCCACCGGCCGCGTGGAGTCGTGGGCCCTGCGCCAGCCCGCGGGCGCCCCCGCGCCTCGCATCCCGGAGACCTTCGTCTTCAACAACAGCGAGGCCGTCACCCACGCGGCCCGGGCGGGCTTCGGCATCGCCCAGTTCGTGGAGCTGATGATCCGCCCGGAGCTGGAGGCCGGCACTCTGCGCCCCTTCCTCCGTGAACACTCCCTGGAGCGCGGCGCGCTGTGGCTGGTGTGGCCCCAGGCCCGGCGCACCCCACCCAAGGTCAAGGCCCTGGGCGACTTCCTGGCGCGGCTCGTCGAGGAGGACGAGGCCGGGGCTCGCTGAACCCCACGCGGCCTGGATTGCCGTGAAGGGGCGGAGCGCCCTTATGCTCCGCCGCCCCATGCTTGCCTCCTACCGGACCCTCGTCACCTTCTGCCTGCTCCTGCTGGCGCCGCTGTCCCCCGCCGCCGCGCAGGACACCTCCTCGGATGCTCCGCGCGCGCTGCGCTTCAACTGGACCCGCGACGGCATCCTCACCGGCACCGCGGGCGTGCTGTGGATCTCCAGCGAGTCGGTGTTCAAGGACAACCTGGCCCCGGCGCAGTGCCGCTGGTGCGACCGCGCTCCGGACGGCACCGACCGGCTCAACCGCCTGGACCGCTGGGGCCGAGGCATCGCGGGCGAAACGGAAGCGTCCCGCAGGCGCGCGGACACCTGGAGCAACGTCCTGGGGTTCGCGGGCCTGCCGCTGGCCCTGCTGGGTACCCAGTACGCCGTGGGTCACAGCAGCGGCGCGTCCCGCGAGTACTTCGCCCAGGACGCCACCATCATGGTGCAGAGCGCCGTCTTCGCGTCCGTCGCCAACCAGGCGGTGAAGTTCGCCGTGGGCCGCGAGCGCCCCTTCGTCCACGTCCTCTCGGACGAAGCCAAGGGCCTCACCGCGCACCCCACCGACAACAACCTGTCCTTCTACAGCGGCCACACCAACCTGGCCTTCTCCCTGGCCGTGTCCGCCGGCACCGTGGCCTCCCTGCGCGGCTACAAGCACCAGGGGCTCATCTGGGGGGTGGGCCTGCCGCTCGCCGCTGGCGTAGGCCTGCTGCGCATGGGCGCGGACAAGCACTACCTCTCCGACGTGCTCACCGGCGCCGTGCTGGGCACCGCGTTCGGCCTCGCCGTGCCCCTGCTCCTGCACGGGCGCGTGGACGACGACGTTCATCCGGCCGCCACCCGGGCGTCTTCCGTGTCGCTCAACCCGATGGTGGGCAGCCAGATGGTGGGCCTGTCCGGGGCCTTCTAGCCACTCGCGCTTCCGGCCGCGCACAAGCCGACACTCGGGCGGTCACGGTTCCCAGACGCACCCGGCCGCCATGGTACGGAACCCGTTCACCTTCGTCGGACGGGTCCTTCCGTGCGCTTCATCCTGACTGACCTTCCCCCGCGCTCCCCGGGGCGGTGCCCATGAGCCCGCCCCCGGTGAAGGACAGCCCGCGCGTCGAACGCTTCGGGCCCGCGCTGCCCCCTTCCACGTTCACGGGCTTCGCGCTGGCGGCGCTGGCCGTGCTCGCCATCGCCCTGCTCTCCTACCGCACGCTCCAGACGCGCGCGTCCACGGGGGAGCTGGTGACGCACACCTTCTCCGTCATGGCGAAGCTGGAGGAGCTGCTGTCCACCGTGAAGGACGCGGAGACGGGCCAGCGCGGCTTCCTGCTGACGGGCGGAGAGAGCTACCTCAGCCCCTACACCGTCGCGAAGAGGACGCTGCCCACGCAGCTCGCGGAGCTTCGCGCGCTCGTCGCCGACAGCGCGGTGCAGCGGCAGCGGGTGGACCGGCTGGAGGGCGCCATCACGGAGAAGCTGGCGGAGCTGCAGGAGACCGTGGACCTGCAGCTGCGGGGGGAAGGCCGGCAGGCCATCGCCGTGGTGAAGGAGGACCGCGGCCTGGACGCCATGCGCACCATCCGCGACACCGTGGACGAGATGAAGCTGGAGGAGCGCACGCTGCTCACCCGGCGCTACGCGGAGTTCCAGTCGTCCGCGAACCTGTCCCTCGCCGTCACGCTGATCGGCTCCGGGCTGCTGTTCGTGCTGCTCGGCGTCGCGGCGTACACCGCCGCGCGCGACTTCCGCGCCCGCGCCATCGAATCCTGGCTCCAGGCCGGCCAGGCCGCGCTCTCCCTCCGCATGCAGGGCGAACAGCGGCTGGACCGGCTGGGCGAGAACATCCTGCGCGTCCTCGCCGACACGCTGGACGCCCAGGTGGGGGCGCTCTACCTCGCGGACACGACGAACCGCTTCCGCCGCGTCGCGGGCCACGCCCTGCCTCCGGAGCTGGACGCGCGCAGCGAGCACCTGGCCCCCGGCGAAGGCCTGGCCGGACAGGCCCTCAAGGACGGCCGCGCCTTCCACCTGCGCGACGTGCCGGAAGGCTACCTGCCCATCGCCTCCGGCCTGGCCCGGGGCCGCCCCCGCCACGTGCTCATCGCGCCCTCCCAGGTGGACGGACAGGTCAACGCCGTGGTGGAGCTGGGCTTCCTGCACCCGGTGCACCCGTCGGACCGGGAGCTGCTCCAGCGGGTGTCGGAGGCCATTGGCGTCGCGGTGCGCGCCTCGCACGACCGCACGCGCCTGGAACAGCTCCTGGCGGAGACGCAGCGACAGGCCGAGGAGCTCCAGGCCCAGCAGGAGGAGCTGCGCGTCTCCAACGAGGAGATTGAAGAGCAGAGCCGCATCCTCAAGGAGTCCCAGTCGCGGCTGATGACCCAGCAGGCGGAGCTGGAGCAGACCAACGCGCAGCTCGAGCAACAGGCGCGCCTGCTGGAGAACCAGCGCGACAGCCTGGTCCTGGCACAGGCCACCCTCACGGAGAAGGCCACGGAGCTGGAGCGCACCAGCCGCTACAAGAGCGAGTTCCTGGCCAACATGAGCCACGAGCTGCGCACGCCGCTCAACAGCTCGCTCATCCTCGCGAAGCTGCTGGCGGACAACAAGGAGGGCAACCTCACCGCTGAACAGGTGAAGTTCGCGCAGACCATCGGCGCCGCGGGCAACGACCTGCTGGCCCTCATCAACGACATCCTGGACCTGTCGCGCATCGAAGCAGGCAAGATGGAGGTGCAGTGGGAGTCCGTCGGCCTCCAGCGCTTCGTGGAGAACCTGGAGCGCACCTTCCAGCCCGTGGCCGGGCAGAAGGGCCTGCGCTTCACCACCACCCTCGCGCCGGACGTGCCTGCCACGCTGGAGACGGATCCGCAGCGGCTGGGACAGGTGCTCAAGAACCTGCTCGCCAACGCCTTCAAGTTCACGGAGGCCGGCGAGGTGGCCCTCACCGTCGCCGCTCCGGAGCCGGGACGCGTGACGTTCAGCGTGCGCGACTCCGGCATCGGCATCCCGCGCGAGCTCCAGGGCCTCATCTTCGAGGCCTTCCGTCAGGCTGACGGCAGCACCCACCGCAAGTACGGTGGCACCGGCCTGGGCCTGTCCATCTCCCGCGACCTGGCGCGGCTTTTGGGTGGCGACGTCACCGTGAGCAGCGCACCCGGCGAAGGCAGCACCTTCACCGTCACCCTCCCCCTGCGTCCGGGCACCCCGCTGCCCGTGGTCCGTGAAGCGCCCCCGGCCCCCGCCGCCGTCCGGCCCGTGGCCCCGCGCGCCGAGACCCGGCCCGAGCCCCTGGCCTCGCCGCCGGCCCTGGAGGACGACCGCGAGCGGATCACCCCCAGTTCGCGCGTGCTGCTGGTGGTGGAGGACGACGCCCGGTTCGCGCTCGTCCTGCGCGACCAGGCCCGGGAGCTGGGCTTCCTGTGCGTCATGGCCTCCACCGCCACGGATGGCCTGGCCGCCGCGCTCCGCCACACGCCGCACGCCATCATCCTGGACATGAACCTGCCGGACCACTCCGGCTTCACCGTGTTGGATCAGCTCAAGCGCGACCCGCGCACGCGCCACATCCCGGTGCACGTGCTGTCCGCCTCCGACCGGACGCGCGAGGCGCTGGAGCTGGGCGCGGTGGGCTTCGCGCTCAAGCCCGTGCAGCGCGAGCAGTTGCTGGACGTCTTCCGCACGCTGGAGACGAAGTCCACACCGGGCCCGCGCCGGGTGCTGGTGCTGGAGGACGACCCCCGCCAGCGCGAGAGCCTCCAGAAGCTGCTGGAGACGGAGGGCGTGCAGGTGGAGGCACTCTCCACCGCGCACGCCGCGCTCCAGCGGCTGCGCGAGCAAACCTTCGACTGCATCGTGATGGACCTGCAGCTGCCGGACCTGAGCGGCCATGACTTCCTGGAGCGCATGGCCGCGGAGGAAGCCGTCTCCTTCCCGCCCGTCATCGTCTACACCGGGCACACGCTCAGCCGCGACGAGGAGCAGCGCCTGCGCCGCTTCTCACGCTCCATCATCATCAAGGGCGTGCGCTCCCCGGAGCGGCTGCTGGACGAGGTGACGCTGTTCCTGCACCAGGTGGAGTCGCACCTGCCGCCGGAGCACCAACGCATGCTCCAGGCCGCGCGCGACCGCGAGTCCACGCTGGAGGGCCGCCGCATCCTCGTGGTGGAGGACGACGTGCGGAACATCTTCGCCCTCTCCAGCGTGCTGGAGCCCCGGGGCGCGAAGGTGGAAATTGCCCGCAACGGCAAGGAGGCCCTGGCCCTCTTGACGAAGAGCCTGGCCCAGCCCCAGCTCGCGGTGGACCTGGTGCTCATGGACGTGATGATGCCGGAGATGGACGGCATCACCGCCACGCGGGAAATCCGCAAGCAGGACGCGTGGCGCAAGCTGCCAATCATCGCGCTCACCGCGAAGGCCATGCGCGACGACCAGGAGAAGTGCCTCCAGGCGGGCGCCAACGACTACATCGCCAAGCCGCTGGACGTGGAGAAGCTGCTGTCGCTCTTGCGCGTATGGATGCCCAAGGGATGAGGCCGCGAATGCTCGACGTGGCGTCGAAGGACTTCGACATCGAGCTGCGGCTGCTGCTCGAGGCGCTGTACTTGAAGTACCACTACGACTTCCGGGGCTACGCCGCGTCGTCGCTCAAGCGCCGGCTGGCGCAGGCCGCGGACCACTTCGACTGCGCCACCCTGTCCCAGCTCCAGGACCGCGTGCTGCATGAGCCCGCGCTGTTCCCCGCGCTGCTGGACTACCTCACCGTGCAGGTGAGCGAGCTGTTCCGCGACCCGTCCTACTACCGCGCCCTGCGCGAGCACGTGGTCCCGGTGCTGCGCACCTACCCGTCCCTCAAGGTGTGGATCGCCGGGTGCAGCACGGGCGAGGAGGCGTGGTCGCTCGCCATCCTGCTGCGCGAGGAGGGGCTGCTGGAGCGCACGCTCATCTACGCCACGGACATCAACCCCAGTGCGCTGCAGCGCGCGGAGGCCGGCGTGTACGCGGTGGAGCGCATCGCGGCCTTCACCCAGAACCACCGGCTGTCCGGCGCGCGCACGTCGCTGTCGGACTACTACACGGCCGCGTACGGCGGCGCGGTGTTCGACCGTTCACTCAAGGGGCACATCGTCTTCTCCGACCACAGCCTGGCCACCGACAGCGTGTTCGCGGAGGTGCAGCTCCTGTCGTGCCGCAACGTGCTCATCTACTTCAACCGCGAGCTGCAGGAGCGCGCGCTGGGACTTTTCGCGGAGTCGCTCTGTCACAAGGGGTTCCTGGGGCTGGGGGCGCGCGAGTCGCTGCGCTTCTCCTCGCACGAGGCCACGTTCACCCCCGTCGTCCCCGAGGACCGGCTCTACCAGAAACGCTAGAGGCCCCATGTCCCGTCCGCGCCATCCTTCCGCCCCGCCGCCCGCGACGCGCGTCGACGCCATCGTGCTGGGTGCGTCCGCCGGCGGGGTGGAGGCGCTGTCACGGCTGCTGCCCACGCTGCCCCGCGACTTCCGGCCCGCGCTGCTCATCGTCATCCACATCCCCCGCGGCCACCCCAGCCTGCTGGTGAACGTGTTCACCCCCCACTGCGCGCTGCCGGTGCACGAGGCCGGCGACAAGCAGCCCATCGAGCCGGGGACCGTCTACTTCGCGCCGCCGGACTACCACCTGCTCGTGGACCGGGACGCGCACGGCCCCACGCTCGCGCTGTCCCAGGACGCCCCGGTGCACTTCTCCCGCCCCGCCATCGACGTGCTCTTCGAGTCCGCGGCGGACGTCTACGGCGCGCGCCTGGGCGGCGTCCTGCTGACGGGCGCCAACACGGACGGAGCCCTGGGCCTCCAGGCCGTGCACCGCGCGGGCGGCGTCACGCTGGTGCAAAAGCCTGACACCGCGCGTGTGGCCACCATGCCCGCGGCGGCGCTCGCGGCCGGGCCGGTGGATTTCGTGCTTCCTCTTGAACAGATGCCCGCCGTCTTCCGGGCATGGGGAGATGGCGGTGCTATCTGAGTTGTCCGTCCTCAGCAAGGAGCCCCTGGCCGTGGCCTCCCGGGTGAAGTGCCTGCTCGTCGATGACCTGGAGGAGAACCTCCTGGCGCTCTCCGCCGTGCTGCGGCGTGACGACGTGGAGGTGCACTGCGCCCGCTCCGGCGCGGAGGCACTGGAGCTGCTGTTGCAACACGAGTTCGCGCTCGCGCTCGTGGACGTGCAGATGCCGGAGATGGACGGCTTCGAGCTGGCGGAGCTGATGCGCGGCTCCGAGCGCACGCGCGACGTGCCCATCATCTTCGTCACCGCGGGCACGGGCGACCCCGGCCGCAGCTTCAAGGGCTACGAGGCGGGCGCGGTGGACTTCCTCTACAAGCCGCTGGAGGCGCGCGCGCTGCGCAGCAAGGCGGAGGTCTTCTTCCAGGTGCACCGCCAGAAGCAGCAACTGGCGCAGCAGTTGGACACGCTCGCGGAGACGCTGCGCCTCAACGAGATGTTCACCGCCGTGCTGGGCCACGACCTGCGCAACCCCCTCTCCGCCATCCTCACCGCGGCGGACCTGCTCCAGCGCCGCTCGGACGACGAGGCCGTGAAGAAGACGGCCACGCGGATGATGACCGCGGGCAAGCGCATGGGCCGGATGATTGAAGACGTGCTGGACCTGGCGCGCGCGCGGCTGGCGGGCGGCATCCCGCTGCGCCGGGGGGAGACGGACTTCGGGCAACTGGTGCAGCGCATGGTGCAGGAGCACCAGACGGCGTGGCCCCGCCACCGCATCGAGGTCCAGCAGGACGGCGACCTCGTGGGGGACTGGGACGCGGACCGGCTGGCGCAGGTGGCCTCCAACCTCATCGGCAACGCGCTCCAGCACGGCGACGCCGCGGAGCCCGTGCGCATCCGCGTGGACGGCACGCGCGACGACGCCCTGCGCTTCACCATCACCAACGTGGGCGTCATCCCGCCCCACCAGCTGCCCTTCCTCTTCGACCCGTTCCGGGGCGGCAACCAGCGCCGGGGCCGGGGCGAGGGCCTGGGGCTGGGGCTCTACATCGTCCAGCAGATCATCCACGCGCATCAGGGCGGCGTGGAGGTGCTGTCCGGCACCGGGCCCTACACGGAGTTCCGCGTGGAGCTGCCGCGCAAGGGCGTGGACATCATCAAGCTGTAGCGCCGTTGTCCGCGGGGACGCTGCCCGGCCCGTCCGGCTCCGTGGGCGGCAGCGTGTGCATCCCCCAGCGCTGCCCGGCCTGCCAGGTGGCGACGCCGGACACGCCCCAGCCAGCGCGCTGGGCCTCGCGGCCCTCGAACTCCAGCCAGAAGACGGCGGTGTCCGGCCGGGCCGCCTGGTCCAGGCACGCCACGCGCGACGTCGTGCGCCCGTGCGTCTCCAGCGCCACCGCGAAGGGCTTGTGCGAGTGGCCGCAGAGCACCCACTTCGGGTGCACCGTGTCCACCAGCTTGCGCGTCACCGGGTTGCCAATCCACGGTGACGGCAGGGGGCGCGCGGGGGCCAGGCGCTCGTCGCGGGCCTTCTGCACGATGCCCCGGGGCCACTCGTGCACCAGCAGCAGGTCCACGTCGCGCGCCGAGGCCACCTGCTCCACCTCCGGTGTGCGGAAGTAGCCCGCCTGCTTCGCGGTATCCAGCGACGTGGGCCGCTTCAGCGGCTGGTCGATGAAGCGCGGAGCGTGGATGCCGGACAGGTACGCCACGCGCAGGGGGCCCAGGGTGCGCAGGCCCGCGCGGCCCAGGTAGTGGACGTCCGGCGCCAGCTCCCCGCCCTGGGGCAAGTCGTGCAGCGCCTCGAAGTCCTCGTTGTTGCCGCCAATGAAATACAGCGGCCGCTTCACGCGGCGCACGCCGTCCGCGTACTCGGCGAACTCCGCGGGCATGGCGCGCTTGGCGGCCTTGCGCCGGTGGTCGTCCGCGCGGCGGAAGGCCTCCACGTCCCCCACCGCCAGCACCAGGTCCACGCGCCGGCCGCGCGCCGCTTCCAGCGCGTCCAGCCACGCCTCCACCCGGTGGAAGCGTCCATGGATGTCACCCAGCGCGGCGACGAGGAGGGAGTCCTGCGGCATGGCCCTCACTCAAAGCCTCCCGCCGCGCGCTGTCGAGTCATCCGCCCCCGGCACTTTCCGGTGACGGACGAATGGCCCCCCTGGCTACGGGCAGCCCAGCGGATAGGTGACTTCCACGACGGCGCCGGGAGCCGGGGCGCGGGCGCGCTCGAAGACGACGGCGTTGGCCCGCGCGTCATAGTCCCAGCCGTCCGTCACGGGCACCCCGTCCACCCGGACGGTGATGGCGCCCGGGTCCACGGGCAGCTCCGACAGGGGGAAGGCGCGATTGGGGCCGAAGGCGCTCTCCGACAGCTTCTCCAGCGACGCGGCCCAGTTGGGCGTGCAGATGCTGTCCACCACGCCGTTGAGCTTGTGGGCCAGCTCCATGTAGCGGCTGCCGGAGCTGCTGGACGTGGTGCAGGTGGACAGGTCCTCCGGGCCCACCACCGCGTTGAAGCTCACCTTCGTGGGGTCGTTCCCCTTCAGGGCCAGCAGGTAGGTTTCGTACCAGGGCACCGGCTGCGCGCTGAAGTCCTCCTCGTCCGACAGCACGATGATGGCCAGCTTCGCGTCCTCGCGCAGGAAGCCGCCGTTGCCGTCGTTGGCGTCCGGCGTGCGAGGGTCGTCCAGGTTGTAGAGCAGCGGATCCGACAGCGCGCGGTACGCGGCGTCCAGGCCCTGCTCGTTCCAGTGGCACACGCCCACGTGCGTGTTGATGGCGAAGACGCCGGCCGCGTTGGGCGTCTCCGGCGTGATGATGCGCGGGCTGGAGCCGTCCACGGGGAACAGGCGCCCGTTCTCACCGCCCAGCGCGCCGCCGGGGCACTCGGACCAGCCGCCGGGAGACGGGTCCAGGCCGGTGGTGGTGACGCCGATGCGGTAGTCCACCTGCGCGGCCGTGGCGGCGGAGAGGAACGCCGCGAAGTTCTCCCCCAGGCTCTGCTGCTCCTCCATCATGGAGCCCGAGTTGTCGATGACGAAGAGCACGTCCACGCGCGCCTCCGCCTCCTGGACGAAGCGGTCCGTCTGGTCCGTCTTGTCCAGCCCCCGCCCCACGAGCCCCGCGTTGTAGACGCCGCCATCCTTCAGCGTGAAGCGCACCGTCGCCGCGTCCTCGCCCTCCTCCACCGGCGAGTACTTCGCGGTGAGCTTCACGCGCCCGCCCGCCGGAATCGTGGCCGGCAGCGCGCCGGATACCGCGAACTCCTGGCCCGGCTGCTGGAGCGTCATGCCCGCCACCTTCACGTCCCCCGGACAGTCGTTGTAGGCCATGAACTCGCGGGTGCGCGGACCGCACGCCAGCCGGTTGACGCCGAAGTCCACCGTGGTGGGCTGCACGGAGAAGCACCCCTGCACGCCCCGCCCCACCAGGTTCACCAGCGGGTGGCCGCGCGTGGGGTGGCTCACCCAGCCCTCCGCGAGCCCCTGGAACTCCCCTTCCGAGGACGGCTGGAAGCGCACGACGAGCGTCACCTTCTTGCCGGGCTCCAGCACGCTGTTGGCCAGCGTCGCCGCGCGGAAGGCCGGATCCGACCCCGACGCCAGCTGGAGCGCCGACAGGAAGCACGCCTCGTTGCCGGTGTTGCGCAGCGTGACGCCCAGCGCCACCTCCGAGCCCACCGGCACCTGGCCGAAGTCCAGCACCGAGGGCAGCGAGTACTCGCAAGGCGCGAAGGCGCGGCCCTCGCCCGACAGCTTCACGGCGTCCGTGGCGCTGGAGGTGCGCTGGGTGGAGGTGACGGCCAGCTGCCCACTGCTCACGCTGCCCACGCCCGCCCGGGGACTGAAGGTGACGCCCACCTTCAGCGTGCCCCCGGGCGCCACCGGCTGGCTCGACGGTGGCTGCGCGAGCGTGAAGTAGCCGCCCGCCTGCGTGGTGAGGTGCAGGCCCGTGACGGACGTCTCCTCGCGGCAGTGGTTGTAGAGGGTGACGTCGCGCGTGGCCGTCATCCCGAAGGCCACCGGCCCGAAGGCCAGGTGCTCGGGCCGCACCTCCACGCAGGACGCGCCGCCCTCGCCCGACAGCGTCACCTTGGGGCCGGGCGACGTCGTCTTCGGCTTGCGCACGGACACCTCCACGCGGCCGTCGCGCACCCGCCCGGACGCCACCGGTGTGAAGGCCACGCGCAGCTCCACCACCGCGCCCGGCGGCAGCATGTCATTGGGCAGCGCGGGCGCGCTCACCACCTTGAACACGCCGGAGGGGTCCTCCAAGAGCGACGCGCCCTTGTAGCTGAGCGGTTCGTTGCCCTGGTTGCGCACGGTGATGCGCTCCTCGGCGGTGGCGCCCACCGCGACGCGGCCGAAGTCCACGCGCAGCGGCGTCACCTCCAGCGCGCTGGCCACGCCCATCCCCGTCAGCGTCACCACCGCGGGCTCGCAGCCGTCACAGACGGCCACGTGCAGCGCCGCGTCCGCGTTGCCCAGCCGCACCGGGCTGAAGGCCACCGGCACCTTGCGCGTCTCATGCGGCGCCAGCGAGGACGGCAGCCCCGCCCCCGCGGAGAACTGATCCGCGTCCGCCCCCTCCACCGACAGCACCAGCGGGCTCTCCACGTCGGAGGGGTTGCGCACCGTCACCTCGCGCATCTCCACCAGCCCCAGGTTCACGTTGCCGAAGTCGAGCGCCGTCTCCGGCACCTCCACCAGCGCCTTCACGCCGCGCCCGCTGACGGGCACCTGCGCCGCCGCGCCGCCGGAGGCATCCGTGATGACCTCCAGCTGCCCCTGCACCGCGCCCTCCACGTCGGGCGTGAAGCGCACTTCAATCTCGTGCTCGGCGCCGGCCGTCAGCGTGAAGGGCTCGAAGGCGGGGATGCTCACGTTGGGCAGCGACGAGCGCGCCCCCTCCACGCGGTACGACGCGCGCCCCTGGTTCGCCAGGCGCAGCTTCATCGCCTTGGTGCGGCCCACGGCGGCAGGGCCGAACTCCAGGAGCTCCGGCCGCGCGGCGAAGCCCGTGCGTGCCTGCTGTGAAGTGGGCCGCTCACACGCCGTCCCCGCCGCCACCACCACCGCCAACACCAGCCATCGGAGTCCACGCATACAGAGTCCCGTCCTTCCTACACACGGCACCGGTGTCCCCCCACACAGCCCTGCACGTGGATCCGGTCGGCGTGGAATGGTGCAACCCTGGTGCCTGGACGTCCCAACAAGGCGCCGTCACGCCGCCAACACGGCAAACGGGCGCCCACGCTGGGGCACGGGCTTTAACTGGTAAATCAGGAGATTCCACGTTTCGTGGAAGCGACTGCAAAAGCTTCTAAAACGGTGGATGCCACACCGACCTCTCACCCTCGGGGGCCGTGCGACTTCCAGGGGGTATGAGTGGAGCGCGCAGGACGGCCGCGTGCCCGTCCGGCCGGGGGATGCGGGCGGGCGTGCCGGGTGTTCCTCCAGAACCGCTCCGGGCGTGCGCCTTTGCGTGCACCGGAACACCCTTTCAGTGATAAAGCGCGCCCCCATGTCCGAGCCCGACGTCATTTCCATCCGTGGTGCCAGGGAGCACAACCTCAAGACCGTCTCCCTGGACATCCCGAAGAAGAAGCTCGTGGTGTTCACCGGCGTGTCGGGCTCCGGCAAGAGCTCGCTCGCGTTCGACACGCTCTACGCCGAGGGCCAGCGCCGCTACGTGGAGAGCCTGTCCTCCTACGCGCGCCAGTTCCTGGGGCAGATGGAGAAGCCCCGCTACGACACGCTGCGCGGCCTGTCGCCCACCATCTCCATCGAGCAGAAGGCGGCCAGCAACAACCCCCGCTCCACGGTGGGCACCGTCACGGAGGTGCACGACTACCTGCGCGTGCTCTACGCCTCCATCGGCGTGCAGCACTGCCCCAACTGCGGCCGCAAGGTGGGCAAGCAGAGCGCGCAGCAGATTGTCGATGAGATCATGAAGCTGCCCGCGGGCACCAAGCTCCAGGTGCTGGCGCCCATCGTCACGAACCGCAAGGGTGAGCACAAGGACCTGCTGGCGGAGGCGCAGAAGCGAGGCTTCTCCCGCGCGCGCGTGGACGGCAAGGTGCGCGAATTGGAGGAGCGCATCGAGCTGGACAAGAAGTCCAAGCACGACATCGCGCTCGTCATCGACCGTCTGGTGTTGAAGCCGGACCTGCGCACGCGCCTGACGGACTCCGTGGAGACCGCGCTGCGCGAGGGCAAGGGCACGCTCATCATCACGGATGAGAAGGGCACGCTCGCGTCCGACCGCGTGATGAGCGAGCTGAACGCATGCCCCGCGTGCGGCCTGTCCTTCGGCGACCTCACGCCCGCGTCGTTCTCCTTCAACAACCCGCTGGGCATGTGCACGGACTGCAACGGCCTGGGTACCCGGCCGGAGATGGACGCGGACCTGCTGGTGCCGGACCAGAGCCGCAGCATCCGCGACGGCGCGATTGAGCCGTGGGCCAGCGGCATGAACCGCGGCGAGGGCTGGACGGCGGACTTCGTGGAGAGCCTGGCGGGCGCGTTCAAGATCGACCTGGACGTCCCGTACGCGAAGCTGTCCAAGCGGGAGAAGGACGTCCTGATGAACGGCGTGAAGGGCAAGTCCTTCACCGTCCAGTGGGGCGACAACGGCCAGTACAACATGGAGTGGGAGGGCCTGCTCGCCCGCACCATGCGCAACTTCAAGACGACCACGTCGGAGGCGCGCAAGGCGGAGCTCCAGAAGTACTTCAGCGACAAGCCCTGCCCGTCCTGCAAGGGCGAGCGCCTGCGCCCGGAGAGCCGCGCGGTGAAGGTGCACCAGCGCACGCTGGTGGACCTCAGCCGCATGACCATCACGGAGGCGCGCACCTTCCTGACGCAGCTGGGGCTGAGCGCGCAGGAGGAGAAGATCGCCCAGGAGCTGCTCAAGGAGATCCGCAGCCGCCTGTCCTTCCTGGTGGACGTGGGCCTGGGCTACCTCACCCTGGACCGCACCGCGTCCACGCTGTCCGGCGGTGAGAGCCAGCGCATCCGGCTGGCGTCGCAGATGGGCAGCGAGCTGACGGGCGTCATCTACATCCTGGATGAGCCCTCCATCGGCCTGCACCAGCGCGACAACGGCAAGCTGCTGACCACGCTCAAGCGCCTGCGCGACCTGGGCAACTCCGTTATCGTCGTGGAGCACGACGAGGAGACGATGGAGGAGGCGGACTACCTGGTGGACTTCGGCCCCGGCGCGGGCGAGCTGGGCGGGCAGGTGGTGTCCCAGGGCACGCCCAAGCAGGTGATGGCGGATGAGAAGAGCCTCACCGGCGCGTACCTGTCCGGACGCCAGGAGATCGAGATTCCGGAGACGCGCCGCCCGGTGAATCCCAAGCACCAGATCTCCATCCTGGGCGCGACGGAGAACAACCTGAAGAACGTGGACGCGGACATCCCGCTGGGCATCTTCACGGCCGTCACGGGCGTGTCCGGCGCGGGCAAGTCCACGCTCATCAACGAGATTCTGTACCCGGCCCTGGCGCGAGCGCTCTACGAGAGCCGCGAGCCCATGGGCAAGCACAAGTCCATCAAGGGCCTGGAGCACCTGGACAAGGTCATCGACATCGACCAGCGGCCCATTGGCCGCACGCCGCGCAGCAACCCGGCCACGTACACCAAGGTGTTCGACGCCATCCGTGAAGTCTTCGCGATGACGCCGGAGGCGCGCACGTTCGGCTACGGCCCGGGGCGCTTCAGCTTCAACATCAAGGGCGGCCGCTGCGAGGCGTGCGAGGGCGACGGCGTGAAGCTGGTGGAGATGCACTTCCTGGCGGACGTCTACGTCCCCTGCGAGGTGTGCAACGGCAAGCGCTTCAACGAAGCGACACTGCGCGTGCGCTACAAGGGCAAGAACATCGCGGAGACGCTGGACCTGAGCGTGCGCGAGGCGGTGGACCACTTCGGCGCGCACAAGGACATCATGCGCGTGCTGACGACGCTCACCGACGTGGGCCTGGGCTACCTGCGGCTGGGCCAGCCCTCCCCCACCCTGTCCGGCGGTGAAGCACAGCGCATCAAGCTGGCGCGCGAGCTGGCGCGCGTGGCCACCGGCCGCACGCTCTACATCCTGGACGAGCCCACCACGGGCCTGCACTTCGAGGACATCCGCAAGCTGTTGTCCGTGCTCAACCGGCTGGTGGAGGCGGGCAACAGCGTGCTCGTCATCGAGCACAACCTGGACGTCATCAAGAGCGCGGACTGGCTCATCGACCTGGGGCCGGAAGGTGGCTCGGGGGGCGGCAACATCCTGGCCACCGGCACGCCGGAGGACGTGGCGAAGGTGGAGGCCAGCCACACCGGCCGCTACCTCAAGCACGTGCTGGGCAAGGCGCGCCGGGCCCGCATCGGCAAGCGCGTGGACGCGGCCTGAGCCTCACGAATCAGGTGGCTCCCGGGTCGAAGGCAAGGAAGGCGCCAGAAGCGAGTAACCCTCCAGCCCGGTCGTGGCTGGAGGCGGGTCCTGGGATTCGGGCGTGTTGAGGCCCGCCGCCCGCACGCAGTCATCACCGGGTTCGCGGGGATGACTCTCCGGAACGGATGAAAGCAGCTGAGCTTCGGTGGGCTCGGCGGCGGGTGCGAGGGTTCCGAGGTCACGCTCCTCGACAAGGGGGGGTGCCTCAAGAGGCCCCGCCTGGTGGGGGACTGGCGCAAACCGGTTGAGCACGCCGTCATCGCACGCCTTCATCAGCGTCGGCAGCTGGTGCTGGAGCGCCTGCATGTCGCGCTCGTCCAGGGCATGCATCGCGCCCCGGGCCCACTGGGCCAGGGCTTCGCCGCCCATGAAGGGCAGCAGCCGGGCCCCAATGCCCCTGAAGGCCCGTTGCAGCGATTGGATGAGGAGCAGGTGCCCGGGACGCGCAGCCACCTGGGCCGCCAGCCGCAGCAACTCGAACTCCAACTGGGCGCAGCGCTCTCCGGGGTGCCAGCGCGCCGCGTCCCAGAGCGCGTAGCAGACGGACTCCAACCGGCTCACCTCCGACTCGGAGGCATTCGCGCAGCAGTCGGCCAGGAGCTCCACCAGCACCTGCCGCTTGAGGCTGAAGAAGCCCTCCAGCAGCCGTCGGCCCTCCTCGGAGCGCGCGGCATGCAGCGCCAGACCCAGGTTCTCCAGCGTCAGCGATTCATCCAGGGCTACCGCTCGCGCCTGGCGCCCGGGGTGCTGCACCACCAGGCCCCGTGCCGCCAGCCGCCGCAGGGCCTCGCGCACCGTGCCCCGGCACACGCCATACCAGTGCGCCATCACCCGCTCCGAGGCCAGCCGCCCGTTCCTCGGCAGCCGTCCCAGCGCGATGTCCTGCTCAATCTGATGCTCCACATACGCCACCAGCCCCACCCTCACCATCTCCGCCGCCCTTCTCGCCGATGCTTCGCCCATCCAACCAGACGGGTCTGACATGGACGGGACGAACTGGGGGACCCACCCTCCGGCGCCGGGCGATGCGAACTGGTCCGACTGTCGGACCAGTTGGGCGACGTCGGTCCCGGCGGGCGCGCCCTGCCCGTGGATCCACCTGGGTCTCCGCTCGGGCGCACCGTCGCGGCTGGCCTTCGCGCTCCGTGGGGCCCGCGTGCGGAGGACTTCCAGGCCCCCGAACTCCTGGTGTCCTGCCTACGCTGTCCCCCAGTTCGCGAACGGGAGGAAGGCTCGATGGACGTGGTGCACAGTGCCCTGCACGCAGGACATGACGGCGGGGTGGAGCTTCATCGCGGGCAGCTGGTGCCCTGCTACGAGTGCCCCGCGCGGGTGGACTTCATCGAACAGGCACTGCGGGCGGCGGGCAGTCACACCTGGCTGCCGCCGCGCGACTTCCCGATGGAGCGCCTTCTAAAAATCCACGACGCGGACTTCATCGAGTTCCTGCGCACGGCCTATCCGCGCTGGCGGGCGGAGGGGCGCGACGGCTCCATGCTGCCGAGCGGCTTCCCGGCGCGGGGCCTGCGGCGGGACCGCGTGCCTTCCGGCATCCACGGCGCGATGGGCTATTACGCGTTCGACGCCGGGACGCCCATCGTGCCGGGCACCTGGGAGGCGGCGCTGGCCTCGGCGCACTGCGCGATGACCGCCGCGGCGCTCGTGACCGAGGGCTCGCGGGCGGCCTACGCGCTGTGCCGGCCGCCAGGGCACCATGCCGCGCGCGGGACCTATGGCGGCTACTGCTTCCTCAACAACGCGGCGCTGGCGGCCCAGGGCCTTCGCGACGCGGGCAAGGCGCGGGTCGCGCTGCTGGACGTGGACTACCACCATGGCAACGGCACCCAGGAGATCTTCTGGGAGCGCGACGACGTGCTGTTCATCTCCATCCACGGCACGCCGGACACCGAGTACCCCTACTTCCTCGGGTATGCCGACGAGCGCGGCGCGGGCCGGGGCGAGGGCTACACGCTGAACCTTCCGCTGCAGCGCGGCACGGACTGGGCGGGGTACTCCGCCGCGCTGGCCACGGCGCGGGAGGCCATCCTGGCCTTCGGGGCGGACGCACTGGTGGTGTCGCTGGGCGTGGACACCTACGAAGGCGACCCCATCAGCGCGTTCAAGCTGCGCAAGGAGCACTTCCCGCTGCTGGGAGGGCAGTTGGCCGGGCTGGGGCTCCCCACGGTGCTGGTCCAGGAGGGCGGCTACGCGGTGGAGGACATCGGCCACAACGTGGCGGCCGTGCTGGGCGCGTTCGACGCCGCGGGCTGAGTCGCGCGACCCATACGCACTCCTGCGGTAGGGTGGGGGCATGGCCGAGACCTCGACCGCCCCCACCACCCAGCGCTTCCCGCCCCAGATTCCCTACATCATCGGGAACGAGGCCTGTGAGCGCTTCAGCTTCTACGGGATGCGGAACATCCTCACGGTGTTCTTCATCGACTACCTCTTGCGCACGCAGGTGCCGGAGACAGGGCTGCGGGAGGCGCAGGCCAAGAGCCTGATGCACCTGTTCATGGCGGGGGTGTACTTCTTCCCGCTCATTGGCGGCTACCTGGCGGACCGCTTCTTCGGGAAGTTCCACACCATCTTCGTGCTGAGCCTCGTGTACTGCGCGGGGCACGCGTGCCTGGCGCTCTTCGAGGACAGCGCGAAGGGCTTCTACACGGGCCTGACGCTCATCGCGATTGGCAGCGGCGGCATCAAGCCGTGCGTGTCCGCGATGGTGGGCGACCAGTTCACGGAGAAGAACAAGCACCTGGTGAAGAAGGTCTTCGCCATCTTCTACTGGACCATCAACTTCGGTTCGTTCTTCGCGTCGCTGTTCGTCCCGCTGCTGATGAAGAACTACGGGCCCGCGGTGGCCTTCGGTGTGCCGGGCATCCTGATGTTCCTGGCGACGGTCATCTTCTGGGCGGGCCGCAAGCACTACGTGCTGGTGCCTCCCACGGGCCCGAACCCGCACTCGTTCTTCAAGGTGCTGGGCAGCGCGTTCCGGGGCAAGGACGTGGCGGGCGGCACCTGGCTGGACAAGGCCAGGGCGGAGCACCCGACGGAGGCGGTGGAGGGCGTGAAGGCGGTGTTCCGGGTGTCCGCGCTGCTGCTGCCCTTCGTGCCCTTCTTCTGGATGCTGTTCGATCAGAAGGCGTCCACCTGGGTGGTGCAGGCGCGGTCCATGGACCCGAACGTGGGCGGCATCGTGTTCCAGCCCAGCCAGATGCAGTTCATCAACCCCATGCTGGTGATGCTGCTCATCCCCTTCCTGACGGCCGTGGTGTACCCGGCCTTCCAGCGCGCGGGCTGGGAGCTGACGCCGCTGCGGCGCATGCCCATGGGGCTCATCATCGGCGCCGCGTCGTTCGTCATCGCGGGCTTCTTCCAGGTGGCGATGGAGGGCGGGACGACGCTGAACATCGCGTGGCAGCTGTTGCCGTACATCGTGCTGACGGTAGCGGAGATTCTCGTGTCCACCACGGGCCTGGAGTTCGCGTACACGCAGGCGCCCCGGGAGATGAAGGGCACCATCCAGAGCGTGTGGCTGGTGACGAACACGCTGGCGAACGTGGCGGTGGCCATCGCCGCGGCGCTCAACGTCTTCACGGGCTCCGCGCAGTTCTTCTTCTACGCGGCCCTGGCCGCCGTGGCCGGCGTGGGCATGGCGCTGGTGGCCCGCAAGTACGTCGTGCGGGACTACTACCAGACGGACGCACAGGCCCCCATGGACGGCCGCAACCCCGCGGTGGAGCCGAAGCCGGCCTAGAGCCCGTCGTGCAGGGTCGGGTCCGCGGCGGGGGCCGCGTGGGGACCGTAGCGGGGGAGCTCCACCGTGAAGGTGGCTCCCTGCCCCGCCTCGCTTTCGACGCGGACCGAGCCCCCCAGCCGCTCCACGAGCTGGTTCACGATGTGGAGGCCCAGGCCCAGGCCTCCGTAGTGGCGCGAGGACACGGCGCGCTCGAAGGCCCGGAAGATGCGCACCTGCCGCTCCGCCGGGATGCCGATGCCCTGGTCCCGCACCTCCAGCCGCGCCATCTCCGCGTCCCCCTCCACGCGGAGCGCGATGGGCCTTCCCTCCCCGTACTTGATGGCGTTCGAGAGCAGGTTGGTGACGATCTGATCCAACCGCGACCGGTCCCACATGCCCGGCACCGCCGTGTCGGCGTGGACCTGGAGCCGGGTCCCCGACGTGGCCAGCTCCGGGGCGAAGCGCGCCGCGACGTCCCGGACCAGCGCGGCGAGGTCCACCTCCTCGAACTCCAGCTCCAGCCGCCCGGCGTGGATGCGCGAGACGTCCAGCAGCGTGTTGACGAGCTTCGCCATCCGCTTCGCCTGCCGCTCGATGACCTCCAGCGCGTGGGTCACCGTCTCCACCGGTGAGGTCCGCAGCGCGCCCGTCCGGGCCAGGCGCATCAGCCCCTGCACCGACAACTGGAGGGACGTGACCGGCGTCTTCAGCTCGTGCGAGGCGATGGAGAGGAACTCGTCCCGCAGGCCGATGGCCAGCTGGGCCTGCTGATAGAGCCGGGCGTTGTCCATGGCCATCGCCGCGCGGCGGGCCAGCTCCTGCGCGAGCGCGACATCCGCCGGGACATACCGTCCGCTGCCCTCCAGGCGCGCGAGGGTGAGCGTGCCGAGCGCATGCTCCCGCGCGAGCAGCGGCACGGAGATGCGCGACGGGAAGTCGATGAACTCGGCCAGGTCCTGACCCTCCCGGACGCTCCGCGCGGACGAACTGGCGCGCAGCGCTTCGGAGCGGGCCTCGGTGAGCCGCTGGGCGGAGTGGCTCCCGTCCAGGACCTCCACCGCGCACCAGTCCGCGAACCGCCGGACGGTCAGCGCAGCCACGCTGCGCAGCGCGTCCTCGGGTGCGAGCGAGCCGTCGAGCAACCCGGAGGCCTCCGCCAGGAGCGCGGACCGCCCCTCCTGCTCCTCGGCCCGGGCGCGCGCCTGCTGCTCGCGCTGGAAGGTCTGGTCGCGCTCCTGTTCGGTCCGGCGGTGCTCGGTGATGTCGATGCCGGTGCCGATGACGTACTCGATGGTCCCCGACACGTTCCGCAGGACGTTGCTGGACCAGGAGATGAGGCGGCGCTCTCCCTTCCGGGTCAGCCAGTGGTTCTCGTACTGCTCGTGCCCCAGCCCCGCCGCGAGCACGGCGAAGTGCAGCTCCACGATCCCCGCCTCCTCGGGTGGCAGCAGCCGCGTCCAGAAGCGGTCACCGCGCAGCTCCTCGAAGGAGTAGCCCGTCACCTCCTGGCACGCCCGGTTGAAGCGGACGATGCGGCCTTCCGGATCCAGGACGACGACCAGGGCGCGGGCCGTGTCCAGGACCGTGGAGCTGAAGTCCCGCTCGTGCTGGAGCGCGCGCTCGCTCTCCAGGGTCCGCGCGAAGAGCTGCCGGTGGATGAGCGCGGTGCGGAGCACGCCGCCCAGCCGCTCCACCATGCCCTGGTACTGGCGCGGCAGACGCGGCTCGCGGTCGAAGTACAGCAGCAGCACGCTGACGGGGGGCACCGCGCCATGCCCGGCGTCGTCGATGGGCACCGACCAGCGCACGAGCCCCGGTGAAGCCAGCTCCGGATAGGGCAGCTCCACGCGCAGGGGGCCGGGCTCGCGCGGGTACCTTGGCAGCAGCCGTGGAATCGGGAGCTGGCGGGAGGCCGGGGACAGTCCGCTCGCGCCCAGCAGGCCCACCTGCCCTCCCGGATCCGACTGGAACCAGAGCGCGACCGCGCAGCCCAGCCGCTCCGCGACGCGGTCCAGGAAGTCGTCCGCGGGCTTGTCCGGATCCAGGAGGTCAAGCGCCGCGACGGTGAGCTCCTGGAGCACGCTCAGCAGCGCGAGGCGCTCCTCGGTGAGCTTGTGCTCCGCGTCCGCGCCGTGGTCCTCCATGCGCCACCTCGTCCCCTTACCCCGGCAGCGCGACCACCACCGCTGTCTTGTTGTGGAACTGGGGAACCCCGCCCCCCATGGCCCCCACCTCGCCCAGCGTCAGACAGCCCACGACCGGCACGCCCGCGCCGAGCGCGTCCTGGAACCGGGAGAGTTCGTCTCGGACGCCGTCCTCCAGCAGCAGGTAGCGGGAGACACAATCGAACACCATCGCGCCGCCCAGCGCGCCGGAGGTGGCCTCCCGGGCCAGGGTGGCGGCGCTGGCCGCGGCGCCGAGCAAATCCGTGCGCTTGCCCTCCATGACGCGGACCAGGGAGCCGTCCGGAATCTCGGCGATGAAGCGGACCGAGCCGTCGGAGTCGACGGACAGGGGGTCGCGGATCACGAACTCGCCATTGGCCTGGGGAATCCCCAGCGGGTGGGTCATCGCGAAGCGGACGAAGCTGCGCACGTCCAGGGCGTCGCCCCGGCTCGCGGCCGTGCGCCGGTAGACCTCGAAGGCGTTCTCGTAGTCGAGCTCGATGGCGACCGCGCCCCGGGCCTTCGTGACCTGCGAGGGGGGCCCATACGGATACCAGCCGTGCTGGATGCCCACGCCCAGGGGCTCCCGGGTGTCGAAGGCAATCACCACCACCCGGTCCTGGTAGGCGTGGCCTTGCGCGAACTGGGCCGTCTTCACGAACCGGAGGTTGTTGCCCGCGCCGCCCCCCGCCCAGCGGATGCCCGCGCCCGCCTCCTGCTGGGCCCCGCGCACGACCTCCGTCGAGTTGCCGCTCAGCGCGTCCGGCAGGACGATGAGCGCACGCCGGTGTCCGGACGGCTTGGGAGGCAGCTTGCTCACGGCCTCGGCCACCGCCGCGCGCCCGGCCTCCCGCGGGCGCTCGCTGACGGGCCCGCCCATCCCCACGCCAACGCGGAAGTCGTCGCCAATGAAGAGCGCGATGACCAGCCCCTGGAGCAGCAGCTCGGTTCCCGCGAAGACGCCCGCCGCGCAGCACCCGGCCCAGGGGATGTCCCCCAGCTCCTCGCGGACCGCGGACGCCAGCGCCACCGCGTCGTACTGGTCCGTGCACAGGACGAGGGCGAAGGTGGGGGCAACCGCGCCCCGCAGCGCCTCCTGGCCCGCCTCCCGCGCGGCGGTGGCGCAATCCGGTGAGTGGCTCTTTCCAATCTGGATCCGCATGGGGCTCCAGAATCGATACTCACGCGGAAGCGGGCGTGCAGGGCCCGCATGGCCGCCACGAAAAACGCCGGAGCACCCAGCGGGCGCTCCGGCGTACGGACTTCGAAAGGGGCTGCCCCCTCCGGCTCAGGTGGCCGGGTGGACGGTGCCTTCCTGGTGGGCGGGCGTCGCCGCGGGCGTCACTTCGTCCGTGCCGTGCATCATCCGCTTCAGCATGGGGGCGAGGAACAGCAGGATGACGCCCGCCAGGCCCGCGCCGATGACGATGGTGAGGAACACGCTGAACTCACCCATCTTCTCCGAGTAGCCGCCCAGCACGCCGGACAGCTTGTTGGCCACCGCGTTCGCCAGGAACCACACGCCCATCATCGCGGAGGTGACGCGCTGGGGCGCCACCTTGCTGACCATGGAGAGGCCCACCGGCGACAGGCACAGCTCGCCCATGGTGTGGAAGAGGTACGCCATGATGACCCACCACGCCGCCGCCTTGCCGTCCGCCGCGCTCTCCTTGGAGGCGCCCAGCATGAACGCGAAGCCCACGGACAGGAAGATGAGCCCCAGGGACATCTTCACCGGGATGCTCAGGTCCTTGCCCTTCGCCGCCAGCGAGCTCCACACCGCGGCGAACACCGGCGCCAGCGTCACGATGAAGACGGAGTTGAAGTTCTGGAACCAGGTGGTGGGGACCTCCCAGCCGAACATGGAGCGGTCCACCTTCTGGTCCGTGTAGAGGTTCATCAGGCCGCCGGCCTGCTCGAAGCCCGTCCAGAACGCGACCACGAACAGCGCGATGATGAAGATGACGATGATGCGGTCCCACTCCTCGCGGGAGAAGGCGTGGTGCTTGCCGTCCGGCGTCGTCGTCTGCGCCTCGGTGGGGCGCGGCGCGGGCGCCAGGCCCACGTTGCCCAGGAACTTGTGCGCCAGCGCCACGAAGATGATCAGGCCCAGCGTCATGCCCACGCCGGCGGAGCCGAAGCCCCAGTGCCAGCCCACGCGCTCACCCAGCGTGCCGCAGATGAAGTTGCCCAGCACCGCGCCCAGGTTGATGCCCATGTAGAAGATGGTGAAGGCACCGTCGCGCCGGCCGTCACCCGCGGGGTACAGCCCGCCCACCATGGTGGAGATGTTCGGCTTGAAGAAGCCGTTGCCGATGATGAGGAAGCCCAGGCCCGCGTAGAAGATGGAGATGCCGGGTAGGGCCAAGAGCAGGTGGCCAATCACCATCAGCGCGCCGCCCAGCATCACCGCCTTGCGCTGGCCGATGAAGCGGTCCGCGATGTAGCCGCCAAGAATCGGCGTCAGGTACACGAGGCCGGTGTACGTGCCGTAGAGGCCCAGGGCATCCGCGGTGGACCAGCCAAAGCCGCCCCGCACCTTGTCGGTGAGGAAGAGCACCAGCAGGCCGCGCATGCCGTAGTACGACATGCGCTCCCACATCTCGGTGGCGAACAACAAATACAGGCCCGGGGGATGCCCCTTGCGGGCCTCGCCCGCGGCGACGGTGCTTTGCATGCCGTGAGTTCCTCGAACGGATTTCTGGGAGGGGAAACGAAAAGTCGCGCGACTGTAACAGGAGTCACGCCTTGGGCGAGGACAGAGGACACCCCGCGTCCTTGGGAATTCCCGTCCCCTGCGCGAGCGGCCCGTCAGCCCCCCGCGCCCTCCCATTTCGTGGCCGGGCGCGTCAGCCGATGCGCCGCGACCACCGGCCGCGACTCGCACCCGTGGTGGGGGTGGAGGCCAGGGGCTCCGCGTGCGCCGGACGCAAGGGCAGCCGCACCTCCACCCGCGTGCCCTTGCCCATCTGGCTGGTGATGAGGATGCGCCCGCCATGCTGCAGGACGATGCGGCGGCTGAGCGCCAGGCCCAGGCCGGTGCCCTCGCCCGCCGCGCGCGTGGAGAAGAAGGGCTGGAAGAGCCGCTCCAGGTCCTCCGGCCGGATGCCCACGCCGGTGTCCACGATGGTGACGAGCGCCTCGTCGCCCTGCTGCGCCGTCTCCACCTGCACGCGGCCGGTGTCGCCCACCGCGCGCACGGCGTTGTCCAGCAGGTTGAGCCACACCTGGTTGAGGGTGCCGGGGTCGCCCCAGATGGGCTCCGCGCACTGGTACGTGCGCTCCACCACGACGCCCGGCGGGATGCGCCAGCCCAGCACGCTGAGCGTGGAGTCGAGCGCCGCGTCCAGCCGCACCGCCACGGGCTTCTCCGCCGTGCGCACGAAGGACAACAGCGACTCCGCCAGGTGGCGGATCCGCTGACCGCACTCCTCCATCACCTCCAGCATCGCCGGGCCCAGGTTGGGGTCGCCGCCCGTCTGCTTCCCCTGCACGACGTCCTTGAGCGGGATGAGCGCGTTCATCAGCCCGTTGAGCGGGTTGCGGACTTCGTGCGCGAAGCCGGAGGTGAGCAGGCCGATGGCCGCCAGCCGCTCGTTCTCCGCCGCGCGCACGGCCGCCTCGCGCAGGCGCAACTGCGTCTCCACGCGCGCCAGCAGCTCGCGCGGGCTGAAGGGCTTGCCCAGGTAGTCATTGGCGCCCGCGCCCAGGGCCTCCACCTTGGCGGACACCTCCTGGCGCGCGGTGAGCAGGATGACGGGCAGGTCCACCGTCTGCGCGTGGGAGCGCAGCTGCGCCAGGAGGTTCAGGCCGGACAGCACCGGCATCATCACGTCCGACACCACCAGGTCCGGCCGCTCCTCCAGCGCGCGGCGCACGCCCTCTTCGCCGTTGGTGGCCTCCAGCACGCGGTAGCCCGGCGCGAGGATGTCCGCGATGAAGGCGCGGATCTCCGCGTCGTCCTCCACCACCAGGATGCGCGGGGCCTTCGCGTCCGCGCGCGTGTGGTCCTGCGGCTCCGTGGGGCGCTGCGCCCCGGCGACGGTGGCGGCCAGCACGGTGGCGAAGCGGCCGGAGCTGCGGCGCTCGCGGCGCGTGGGCAGGTCCGTGGCGCGGCGCTCGCGCAGGTCCTCGCGCAGGTGCTGCGTGCCCTTGGGCAGCCGCACGCGGAAGCTGCTCCCCTGCCCCGGCGTGCTCGACACCTCGATGCCGCCCGAGTGCAGCTCCAGCGTCTCCTTCACCAGCGCGAGTCCGATGCCGCTGCCCCCGAAGCGCCGCGTGCCGGACGTGTCCGCCTGGGCGAAGCGGTCGAAGATGACGGCCAGGTCCGCGGGCGCCATGCCCTGCCCGGTGTCCACCACCTCCACGTGCACGTCCGTGTCGTCCTCCCGCACGCGCACCGTGATGGTGCCGCCGGACGGCGTGAACTTGAGCGCGTTGGAGACCAGGTTGTGGAACACGCCTTCGATGCGCTCCGAGTCCACGTGCACCGGGGACACCGGCCCGCCCTCCAGCGTGAGCGTCAGCCCCTGCTTCTCCGCCACGGTGCGGAAGGGCAGCAGTTGCGAGGACAGGAACGCGTGCAGCTCCAGCGGCTGGTAGCGCAGGCGCACCTTGCCCGCCTCCAGCTGGGCCAGGTTGAGCAGGTTGTCGATGAGGCGCAACAGCCGCTGCGTGCTGCGGTCCAGCGTCACCAGGTGCTGCCGCACCACGGTGGGCAGCGACTCCGGCTCCTTCTGGAGCGCGTCCAGGGACAGCAGGATGAGCGTGAGCGGCGTGCGCAGCTCGTGGCTCACGTTGTCGAAGAACTCCGTCTTCAGCCGGTCCTGCTCGCGCTGCTTGACGAGCGCCGCCTCCAGCTTCGTGTTGGCCTCCGACAGCTCGCGCGTGCGCGCCGCGACGCGGTCCTCCAGGGCCACGTTGCTGCCGAAGACCTCGTCGTAGCGCTGCTGCAATTCGCGCAGCGAGCCCATGTTCGCCTGGGCCTGCGCCGCGAGCAGCTCGTCCTTGCGCTTGAGCTCGCGCCGCCGGTCCAGCCAGCCGCCCAGCGCGAAGCCGGCCACGCTCAGCGACGCCACGGAGAAGAGCGCGTCGCCCCAGCCCAGGTGCGTGGCCAACAGGCCGCTCACCATGCCCAGGAGCAGGCCCAGGTAGTGGCCCCAGAGCGTGGGCGGGTCGGTCCACGTCAGGTGGTAGCGGCACGCCTCGCCGCCCAGCACCTGGCACTCCGTCTCGCGCACCTCCGCGGGGGCCAGGCCCCAGATGGTGGGGAAGGACGCGAACTGGCCCATGCGCAGCTCGCAGATGTTGCGGTTCTGCTCCGGGATGCTGCTGCGGTAGGACAGCTTGAGCCGCTTGTGCTCCAGCAGGTCCACCGCGAACGTCCCCACCCGGTTGTAGCTGGGGGAGAAGTCGATGGTCTGTTTGTAGCAGGCCTTGGGCGAGCCAAAGGCGCGCAGCATGTAGAAGACGAAGCCCAGCGCCTGCGGCGACGCGGTGAACAGGCCCGCCTCGCGCATGAAGCGCGAGTCGCCGGACTCCTCGCGCAGCGCCGCCGCCACGCGCTCCAGGAAGCGCAGCGAGACGTAGTTGGTGGGCTGGCGCATGTACTCCAGGCCCAGGGTGAAGCCGTGGTCGCGCCACACCTTGGCCAGCCGCTCCGCGCCGTAGCGGTGCTCGAAGTAGAGCAGCAGCGTGGACGTGGCGCGGACGCTCACCTCGGGGGCGTTGTCCGGTGACACGTCCTGGACCTTTACCGCCGGCAGGCGTGCGGTCACGGTTTCGTTCCTTCGGTGACCAGCGTCACCGCGTACTTCAATCCCTCCGGGTCCTCGAGCATGGCCAGGAAGTCGTCGCAGTGCGACTGGTAGGCCGCCTGGCTGCCGAAGGCCGCCGCGCCCACCGGCGCCAGGGCCTCGAAGCGCGTCTTCCAGTCGCGCACAAGCCGCGCCTCCGCCGCGCCGGAAGAGAGGTAGAAGGGCATCAGGTGCACGCGCACGTCGGCGAGGCCCGCGCGGCGGAACTCGGAGAAGAGCTTGCGGCCCACGTACAGGTCGAAGCCGCGCGTCGCCAGGGCCTCCACGATGCGCTGGGTGCCCGCGCGCAGGTGCTCCGGGAAGGGCCAGTTCTGGAAGCCCAGCCCGTCGATGTCGGACACCACCACGCGCCCCCCGGGCCGCGTCACGCGGATGAGCTCCGCGAGCGCGACGTGCCGGTCCGGCAGGTACTCGAAGACGTACTGGCTCCACGCGTAGTCGAACGCGTCCGGCGGCAGGCCCGTGGTGCGCACGTCCGCCCGGAGGAACGTCAGGTGCGGCCGGTGGGCGTTGCGCGCCCGGGCCTCCGCGACGCGGCCCTCGTGCAGGTCCACGCCGGTGACGTGGCCGCCCTCCCCCACCAGCTCCGCCATCAGCTCCGCGATGCCGCCGGGGCCACAGCCGGCGTCGAGCACCCGGTCCCCCGGCTTGAGGCCCGTGCGGCGGAGCACGGCGCGCGTGTCCTGGGACTGCTCCTGTTCCAGCAGGCGGCGGGACTCGTCCGCGGATTCCATCAGGTACATCACCGCGCCTCCTGGTTCGGAACCTGCGCCGCGGCCGGCACGGCGGCCCGGTGCTTCGTCTTGCGCATGGGCATCTGCCGCTCGAACAGCGAGCGCCACGCCTCGCACCAGCGGCGCACCATGGAGCGGTGGAAGGTCCACTCGGAGAAGCGGCCCTGGTCCACGAAGCCCAGCTCGCGCAGCACCGGCACGTCCAGCGCGTCCACCAGCCCCAGCGCCGAGCGCCGGCCCCGCTCGCGCGCGTGCGCCATGCACCGGAGCGCCAGCGCCGTCACCGCGGCCTGCGCTCGAGGGTGCTCCCGGTCCGGCACCACGAGGTTGAAGCCGTTGGTGACCTCGATGAGGCTCAGGCCCGGCGTGGCCTCGTCCTGGAGCGCGAGCGCGAGCGGCCCCGATTCGCCTTCCACCACGAACATCCGCCGCTCCCGGTGCAGTCCCGCCGCCCGGAAGCGCTCACCCAGGACGGCCTCCGCGCCAGGGTCCGCGCGCAGGTCCTCGCTGAGCAGGCGCACCATCTCCCCCCGGCGGCGCAGGTACGACTCCAGCCACTGGCGGTCCTCCGGGCCCGCCTCGCGCACGGAGGGCAGCGCCGTCAGGTCCCCGGCGGACTTCTGGGCCAGGTCCGCGCGCAGGTAGTGGAACTGGCGCAGGTGGCACAGCCCCTGGCCCTCCAGCACGCGCGCCAGCCACGTGCCCAGCCGGTGCGGCCAGCGGTTGTCGGTGCGCCACATGTAGCGGATGAACTCCACGTCCTCCATCGCCTCGCCGACCTCCACCGCGAGCGACGTGAGGTCGTTGGAGACCTGCTCGCTGCGGCGGAAGCCGGGCATCACGGCCAGGTGCTGCACCAGCCATGTGCCGGAGTACATGCGCAGGCCGTTGACGTGCCCCAGCAGCCGGTGTGAATCCGTGAAGACGAGCGAGCGCCCCAGCTCCCGCGCGCGGCTCAGCCGCTCGTGCGTGGCCTCCAGCACGGGCAGCACGCGGGACTCCTCGCCGAAGGGGTGGTCCGGGTGGAACGTGTAGTGGGCGTCCTCCATCATCCGCCACAGGTCCGGGAAGCGGAACACCGCGCCGTCGCGCACCTGCGGCGCCCGCGCGGACACGAACGCGTCCACGATGGCGTCGCGCACCGCGCGCGGCATGTCCAGGATGCGCACGCCGCAGCGGTAGGGGCGCAGGCGCTGATCATGCCGCGACTCGAAGGGGACCACGTCCACCGAGCGCACCTCCACGCGGCACGCCACCTCCGAGCCATCCGGGAGCAGCAGCGTGGTGTCCAGGTGCGAGCCCACGGGCAGCACCTCGCACGACGCGTCGATGGGGAAGGCGAACCCGCGCGCGCCCAGGTCCAGCACCGCGCGGGTGATGCGCTGGCCGCTGAACGGCGAGGTGAAGCGCACGAGGAAGCGGTGGTGCGCGCTGGGGCGGAAGCGCTGCTGCCCGCGCCGGTTCTCCACCGCCAGCGCGCGGGGCATCCCCAGGGCCACGCCGTCATGCCCGACGTGGAGCATGCTGGTGACGCCCCGGTAGCGCTGGCCGCCCATCTCGAAGGACAGGTGGACCACCTCTCCCACGCTCGCGGGCAGCGCCTGGGACACCCGCCCGCGCAGCAGGCCGCGCTCGTCGCACGACTCCACCGTGGCGGACTCCAACCGGAAGTGCGCCGTCTGGCTGTCCGGCGGGTGCAGCCACACGGGCAGCTCGCGCCGCAGCGCCTTGCGCAGCGCGGCCTGCACCGCCACCGCGTCCCTCAGCGTGCGCGGCGGGGCGGCCGTGGTCTCCTCCGGGGCGGGCCGCCAGGAGATGCCCACGCGCAGGAACGCGTGCGCCCCCTGCTGCACGGGGGTGGCGTGGCGCACGTAGGCGCGGGCCACGTGCAGCACCGGCCGGCCGTCGCGCACCATGGACAGCGAGTCCAGGGGCGTGCCCGGAAGGAAGGCCGCCATCAACGCGTCCATGGGCACCAGGAGCGCCGCGCCGAAGTGGCCCAGGTCCTGGCACTCCGCGCTGAAGGGCCGGTCGCGCAAGAGGAAGTCCACGCGCATGCCGGCGTCCAGCACCACGCGCGTGGAGGCGCGCAGCTGGAGGATGTCGCGCAGCCGCGTGCTCAGTTCGCCTTCGCTGAGCGCGTCATCCACCGTGCTGAAGACGTGCCCCTCCGCGGCCGTCTCCACCAGCTCCTCCAGGCCGTGCTGATCCGACCGCGCGCAGACGAACACGCAGACGGCCTCCGGCGCGGCGCGGTCCACGTGGCGCAGGAAGCGTCGCGCGTTGTCCGCGGGCGCGATGATCAGCGTGGGCACGGATGCCTCCATGCGCCGCGTGGCTTCCAGCTGTGAGCCCACCACCGAGACCCGGTGCGCTCCCAACGCGGACTTCAGCGCGTTGCGGCGCAGCTCGTTGGGGTGGACGATGAGGACTTCGTGAGTCGGCACGCTCATGGATTTTTCCCGACGCGCAAGAGCCACACCGGCGCCCGTGCATGGCGCCATTCCCGTCGACGCGGGGCTCGCACGCGCCCCGTTCCCGCCATCCACATGTCTTGAGTGTCCGAGCCTGGTGCTCTCTCTGTTGCCAGCGGGTTCCGCGCTGAGACGCCTTCCCGGTGAGCCGCCGACGAACAACCAGCGCGTACTTTACCTGCTCCCACGGATTAGGTGATGTACGCGGGGGTAAGAGACTTTTCGGAATAGGTTAAAGACGCGCGGTCATCCGGGACCCCTTGGTGGGTAGGACGCGCGGATTGGATGCGGGCGCGCGCGCTGGCTCCCGGGCCCGGACGCCGTTACAGAATGCGCGGGCGACGAGGAGGCCCCCCATGGGCGAGACGGTCGATTACGAGGCGGGCATCCGGGAGCTGAAGCGCTCCATGAACGCGGTCATCCTGGCGCACTACTACCAGGAGAGCGAGGTGCAGGACGTGGCCGACTTCGTCGGTGACAGCCTGGCGCTGGCGCAGGCCGCGGCGCGGACCGAAGCCGACGTCATCGTTTTCTGCGGTGTGCACTTCATGGCGGAAACCGCCAAGATTCTGAATCCCACCCGACAGGTGTTGCTCCCGGACCTCAAGGCCGGCTGCTCGCTGTCGGACCGCTGCCCCCCCGCGGCCTTCAAGGCCTTCAAGGACAAGCACCCGGACGCGTTCGTGGTGTCGTACGTGAACAGCTCCGCCGCGGTGAAGGCGATGAGCGACGTCATCTGCACGTCCTCCAACGCCGTACGCATCGTGAACCAGATCCCGAAGGACCGCCCCATCCTCTTCGCGCCGGATCAGCACCTGGGCCGGCACGTGATGAAGGAGACGGGCCGCGACATGGTGCTGTGGCCGGGCAGCTGCATCGTCCATGAAATCTTCAGCGAGAAGAAGCTCGTGGGGCTGAAGGTGGAGCACCCGGACGCGGAGGTGGTGGCCCACCCGGAGTGCGAGCAGCAGGTGCTGCGGCACGCGGACTTCATCGGCTCCACCAAGGCCATCCTGGACTACGTGGTGAAGAGCCCGAAGCAGAAGTTCATCGTGGTGACGGAGGCCGGCATCCTCCACCAGATGAAGAAGTCCGCGCCGCAGAAGACGTACATCCCGGCGCCGCCGGACAACGGGTGCGCGTGCAACGAGTGCCCGTACATGCGCCTCAACACGTTGGAGAAGCTCTACCGGTGCATGAAGGACCGGACCCCGGAGCTGGTGCTGCCGGCGGACCTGCAGCACGCGGCGCTGGCGCCCCTGCAGCGGATGCTGGAGTGGTCCGCCTGAAAAAGGAGGACGCGGACTGTCGCCCGCGTCCCACCTTCAGCAACTCGCGTCTTGCGGACGGCGGGCCCAAGTGCCATGGAAGAGACGTGGCCTTCCGATTTCTCGCACTTCCCGCCCACCGGCTGGTGGACTTCCCCAAGACCCTGCCGGACGACGAGCGCCTCGAGCCGGACCTGCCGCCGGTGATGGAGGCCGTGGAGCGCGCCCTCGCCGGCGCCGAGTTCCGCGACCTGAAAGCCCGCGACCGCATGCGCGCCCTGCTGCAGGGGGACCGTCCCCCGGCCCTGGGCTCGCCGGGCAAGGGCTTTGGCCCCAGCGCCATCTTCGCCCAGCCGCCCCAGGACCTGCCGGCGCTCCTGCGCATGGCGGACGAGCTGGAGCAGCTGGCGCGCCGTGAGGCGGGAGAGCGCGCGCTGGTGTGGAAGTGCGGCGAGTGCAGCGCCCGCTACGCGGTGCCGGTGGCCCTGGTGCGCCAGGTGTCCATCCGCTGCGAGCGCTGCGGCCACCCGGTGCAGCTGTCCTCGCAGCAGAGCCTGGGCGAGGAGGCCCTCATCGACCCGTTCCAGGGCGCGGTGAACACCAGCCGGCATGAGCTGGCGGCCTTCTTCCGCGAGGCGATGGCGCGCGGCTGGCCCGTGCTCGTGTCCGAGGGCAGCGCCCCGGCCCCGCGCGGGCGTTCGTCCAGCCCGACGGCCTGAAGCCGCCGAGCGGATTCCCAACGGGGGCCGGCGTGCGAAGGCCCCCTTCCCGCTTCAGATGAAGATGCCGGCGGAGGCGTCGTTGCGCGCCTCCTGGAGCTCCTGCGTCGCGGGACGGCCGCGCAGCGCGTCCATCACCTGCCGCGGGGCATGACGGCCCGAGCACTTGGAGCACTCGCACTTGCCGCGCTTGCAGGTGCAGTCCGCCTTGCTGCCGCAGGAGCACTTCGCAGTGAGCACCCGGTCCAGCTCCTCCAGGGGGCGCGGCGCCTCGTCCTGCTTCGCCTCCGGGGACGGCGTCGGGGCCCCCTGCGCGGAGCCCTTGGAGGCGGCCGCCTTCGCGTGGGCCTCGCAGGCGTGGGCGCTGGCGGGCATCAGCCAGAGGCCGCCCAGCAGCAATCCCGCGGTCATCAACGTCGCGCTGCGTGCCATGTCCGCTCTCCTTGGCGAGGCGCCGTGAAGGCTGGGGGAAGCGCCCGCCGCTCCGGCCTATAGCGCAGGGCATTCCCCCTGCCAAGGCATTCGCACGCACCTTTGCCTACCCGCCAACAGGGCACACGGTGCGCTCGCCCGGCGCGGGGGCGCGCGCATACAGTCCGCGCCCTCCTGCCCGTGACGAACCGAACCGCCCGCATCGCCTTCGCCGCCGCGCTCGTCCTGGGGGCGCTCCCGCTCTGGGTGTCGCGCCTCGTGCCCATGGTGGACCTGCCGCAGCACCTGTACCTCATCTCGGTGCTGCACCGGCTGGACGACCCGACGACGCTGTACCCCACGCTGTTCGCGGCGCGGCACGAACTGACGCCGTACCTGGGGTACTACTACCTCGTCAGCGCGCTCAACTGGCTGCTGCCGCTGGACATGGCCAACCGCGTCTTCCTCACCGCGTACGTGGTGGGGATGCCGCTGGGCATGGCCTTCCTGCTGCGGAGCCTGGGCCGGCCGTCGTGGCCCGCGCTGCTCACGCTGCCGCTCGTGTACGGGGACAGCTTCGGCTGGGGCTTCATCAACTACCTGGCGGCCCTGCCGCTGACGCTGCTGTGCTGCGGCCTCTTCGTGCGGACGCTGACGGACGCGCCGCGCCGCGCGCGCTGGGGCGTGGGGCTGGCGGCGTGCCTGGTGGCGGTGCTGCTCTTCCACGTGCAGGCCTTCGGGTTCCTGGCGTTCGGGCTGCCGTGGCTGCTCATCACCACGCCGGTGCCGGAGGACGCGGCGGGGCGTGGCGTCATGGCCCGGCTGCGGCCGCGCGTGCCGGCGCTGCTGGGCGTGGTGCCCGGCGTGGCGCTGTTCCTGTCGTGGGTGGTGCTGCGGTTCGGCAACCCGCCGGACATCCAGCCGGGCGTGCCGTGGAAGGCGTGGGGGCCCACGTTCTCGCCGCAGAACCTGGCGTGGAAGGGCTTCGAGCAGAACCGCGCGGAGCTCTTCCAGGTGCTCGCCAACACGTTCCACGACGGGTCGGACCGGTGGCCGCTGTATGCCGTGGGCGCGGTGGCGGTGGCGGGCTGGGTGCTGGGCGTCGTGGGTCCGGGGACGCGGCGCGAGGGCCCGGTGGCGCGCTGGCGGCTGTTGGGGCTGGGCGTGCTGGCGCTGGCGCTCTACTTCCTGCTGCCCTTCGACATCCGGGGGTACGTCTACTACCTCAACACGCGCTACGCGCACCTGGCCGCGGCGCTGCTGGTGGCGAGCATGCCGGCGGCGCGGCCGGAGTGGCGGCGGCCGTTGGCGCTGGCGGCGGCGGCGAGCGCGTTGCTGCTGGCCTTCGTGATGGGGCGCGGCTTCCAGCGCTTCTCCGTGGAGGCCCGCGAGCTGGAGGCGCTGTCCGACGTCGCGGCGAACCGGCCCCGGGTGATGGGGCTGGTGTTCGACCCGCGCTCCAGCGTGGTGCGCTTCCCCGTCTTCATCCACGCCGCGGCGGTGGTGGCGCGCGAGCGCGGCGGGGTGCCCAACTTCACCTTCGCCACGACGCCGCACTCGCCGCTGCGCTACCGGGGGGAGGTGCCGCCCACCTTCCCTTCCGAGTGGCGGCCCCAGGAGATGGACTACGAGACGCAGGGCACCTGGTACGACCACTTCCTGGTGCGCGGGGTGCATCCCTCCCGCGTCTTTGGCGGACGGTTGCAGTCGGAACTGGTCATCGTGGGACAGGCCGGAGGGAGCTGGCTGGTGCGGCGGCGGTAGGGCGTGAAGTAGAACCGCGTCGCATGAGCCCTGCCTCCACCGAGCCCCGTCCCCTGCTGGATGCGCTGCGCGCCGGCACGCCCCTGCCCGCCTTCCCGGAGGCGGACGTCGCGCGGGCCCGGAGGCTGGTGGACGACGTGGGCGCCGCGTCGCAGGCCGACGTGGAGGCGCTGCCGGAGGCCCTGGCGGGCGCGGTGCTGGAGGCCGCCGTGCTGGCGGGCCAGGTGGCGCTGCCGGAGGCCCTGTCCGCCTCCTCGGTGAAGCCGCTGGCCAAGGCCGCGAAGAAGGCGCTGTACCGGCTGCGCTCGCGCGGCGTCACCCCGCCGGAGGCCCCCAAGGCGGCGCCCGCCCCCGTGGCCGTGGAGACGCTGCCCACGCTGGTGACGCTGGTGTCCTCGACGGGGCAGTATGGCCTGCTGCTCACGCGCGTGGTGCGCGGCGGCGTGGAGCTGCTCCAGGTCATCGCGTCGGACGAGCAGGGCGTGCTGGAGCTCACCCGCACCGAGCAGAGCCGGGGAGACCTCCGCCGCATCCTGAAGCACGGCCTGCAGAATGGCCTGGGCATGGAGATCTCCCGCGAGGAGGGAGCCCGGCTGCTCGCCGAGGCCGCGGCCCTGAACCTGCGCACCCGCACGCCCTTCCCGCCGGACCTGGAGGCCGCGCTGCGCCACCACGGCGTGCAGCCCGTCCACGAGCCGGAGCCCCTCCCCTCCCCCGAGCCCGACGACGTGCGCCGCGTGCTGGAGGGCGACCAGCTCCATGCGACGCCGGAGATCGCGGAGTGGATGCCGCCCGATGAGCAGGTGCGGGCGTTGATGGAGCAGGTGCAGGCGCTGGCGGCGAGCCCCCTGGCGTTGAGTGGCGCCCAGCGGCAGGAGCAGGTCCGGCAGCGGGTGCTGGACGCGGCGCGGGCCTTCTTCACCCCGGAGGTGCGCCAGCGCTACGCGCGCCGCCTGTGGCGCATGGCGGCCTTCTTCGAAGCGACCCAGCGGGCGCTCCAGGCGGACATCGCGAGGGGCGAGGCGCGGCGCCTCTTCCATGGGCTCGACGAGCCCTTCTCCCGCTTCGCGGAGACCCTCTTCGCCAAGGTGGTGGTCCTGGCCGCGGCGGGCGCGCAGGCCCAGGCGGCGCAGGCCCCCACGGCGCCCGGAGAGCCCCCGGCCGCGCCCTCACACGAGCGGCGCAGCCCCGGCGGCCTCATCCTGCCCTGAGGCCACCGGGACCGTTTTCCCTCAGGCCTGCTCCGTGCGCGCGCACAGGAGCAGGTCCAGGTTCTCCCGCTCCCAGGCGAGCGCCCGCTGGTAGTCGTGGAAGCGCTTCTCGTGCTCCATCAGCTCCGGCGGGTGGATGCAGCGCCGGCCGTCCTCGCCCCGGCGGGCGCGGTAGACGTGGTGCAGCATCTCGTGGAAGACGATCCACTCCACGAAGTACCGGGGCACCAGCGGCTGGTCCAACGCCGGGTGGATGCGGATGACCTTCGAGTCCGCCGAGTACGAGCCCATCTTGATGCTCTTGCGCGGACCCTTCACCCGGGGCGCCGGCCCGTAGGTGATGGCCGCGTCGATGCGGCTCTGGAAGTAGCGCTCGTTGAGCCGCTCATAGATGCGCCCCAGGTCGTGGTAGCGCCCCACCGGCGACAGCCGCAGCCGCTTGCGCATCTGCGCCGGGGACAGCCGGCGGATGAAGATGCGGTTGCGCTCGATGTAGCGGTCCAGGAGCGCGCTGGCGTCCGCGTCCCCCTTGCGCACGAAGCTGGCGAGCGCCTGCAGCACGTCGTCCGGCGCCGCCAGGAACATGTGGTGCAGCCGCAGCCGCCACAGCGCCCGCTGACGCTGGAACGTCAGCATCGTGTGGGTGTTGTCATGGATCTCCACCGCCACCTTCCCCCGCAGCCTCGTGCGCAGCCGGCGCTCCAACACGCGCCGCCACACCTTCACCAGTCGGTTGGGCTCCGGGGCGACCGGGAGCTGCCGGGCCACCCTCCCCGCGGGGTAGGTCCTCTGTCGTGTGATGTTCTTCCGCTTCTTCGCGCGAGCCATAGAGGGGCCGGAGTCTACGGACCCCTCTGACATGTGTAAACGCGCCCGCTTGGTGGAAAGCCAAGGAATTCCAACGACTTAAGGGCACTCAAGCTTACCCGGTCCTACGTGTCCTCCGGGGGGTGCGGATGCCGCATACGCGTAAGTCGCCGTGCCAATTAGCGCCGCCTGCGGCATGGGACCCGGAGCGTCTGGAGTTCCCCGGTTACAGGTCGGACGTTGTAGGTCTCAATACCCCGAGGTGCACGCTTTCCCGGGCAGGTGTACTGAACCCGAAGCGGGCCGGGAGCCAGGGCGACCACCTGGTTGATGGGCAGCTTCCCGCCCCCCGGCCGGCCAAGCACGGTGCGCACCGGAGCGTCGAAGCGGACCTCCACGGTGGCGGGGGGTGGCGGCTCGACGGGGGCCGCCGTCTCCACGGCCGGCGGGGCCGCCACTTCGGAGCCCACCGCGGCCACCGCGACTCCCGCGTCCGGCGTCGTGGCCGTGTCCGCGAGGACGGGGTCGGCGGGCTTCGGCGCCAAGGCCTCGTCCGGAACTCCGGGCGAGGGGTCCTTCGCGGGGGCCGCACCCTGGGGACCCGGCCGCGGCGGGCCGCCCACGGGAGGCCCCTTCATGGGCGCGGGAGGCGCCTGCGCCTCCGGACCAAACAGGCCCATCATCCACGCGAGCCCCAGGCCCAGCACGGCGACGAGCACTACGCCCACCACCAGCAGCACGCCCATGCGCGAGCGCTTCCGCGCACCCGAGGCGTCGAGCGTGTCGGGCCCCTCGTCGTCGTAGGGCTCGTCCACTTCGACGGGGGCACGCACGGCGCGCCGGGGCGGCCGGCGCGGCGCCTGGAACCCGATGGTGGACTCGTCGTCGTCCGGGTCACCGGTCGTCACCGGCGTCGGATCCGTGAGGCTCACCGCGGAGGGGCCCGGGTCGGTGTGGAAGCGCTCGTCGTCCTCGGGTGACGGCTTCAGCGGCGGGCGCGCGTTGCGAGCCCCGGAGCCGCCGGGCGGCGTGGAGCGGTTCGCGTCGCTGGACGGCGAGGCCCCACGGCGCGGGCCTGGCGGCTGCGACAGACGCCCTTCGTCGCCCATGCGCCGGGGACCGGACGACAGCGGCTCGGAGCGGCCATCGTCGCCCATGCGCCGGGGTCCGGACGACAGCGGCTCGGAGCGGCCATCGTCGCCCATGCGCCGGGGGCCGGACGACAGGGGCTCCGAGCGGCCATCGTCCGAGGACGCCATGCCCGCACGGCGCGGGGCCGGAGGCGGCGTCGAGGCGCGATCATCCGCCAGATGGGACGGCGTGCGGCGCGGGGTGGGCGCGAACGGATCCTCCGACGCCCCGGGCGCACGCGGCACGGCCACGCCGGACGAGGGGCGCCGCGCACGGTCCGAGGCGCCCCGCTCTCCCGACGGCCCAGAGCGCGCGGTGGGCTCCGGCGGGCCGCCCCGGCGCGCGGGCGCGGGCGCGACGGCGCGGGGACGGCGCGCACGCAGCGGGACGGTGGAGTCGGCGTCCTCGTCCTCCTCCTGCGCGTCGTCGTCCCAGGCTTCCGCCTCGAACACGGGCTCCAGGTGGCGGCGCGGCGCGGGGGCTCCGGGCATCGTGCCGACGGCGGTGGACTCGCCGTCCTCGTCGTCGTTGTCCCGGTGGCCCGTGGGCAGGTCGCGCGGCAGCGCCATCTGCGTCTCGGGCTCACCCTCCTCCGCGTCCCAGGCGCGCAGCGCGGCGGCCTCCGCCGTGGGCCGGCGCGCGGGAGGCCGGGCCACCAGCCCCACCGGCGTCAGCGCCGAGGGCCCCCTGGGCTGTGACGCCGTGCCGCCCAGCGGCAACGTGCGCGCCCCCGTGTCCTCGTCCAGCGGCAGCGTGCGCGCCGCGGTGTCCTCGGTGAGCGGCAGCGTGCGCGCGGCGGTGTCCTCGGCGTCCGCCAGGGGCAGCGTGCGCGCGGCGGTGTCCTCCGGCAGGTCGGGCACCGGGGGCGGCAGCGGCGTGCGCAGGGACGGCAGCGGCAGCGTGGCATCGTGGCGGCCCGCGCGCTTCGCCGGGGGGATGTGGAGCACGGTGCGCTCCTCCTTCTCCCCCAGGAGCCGCGCGATGTACCCCGTCACGTCCAGGCTCTGCTTGAGCACGCCGGACGCGAGGAACGCCTCCAGGTCGCGGCGCACGTCGGCGGCCCGCTGGTAGCGCTGGGTGCGGTCCTTCACCAGGCACCGCATCACGATGCGCGACAGGGCCTCCGGGTAGTCCGGGCGCACCAGGTGCGGCGCCGTCGGCTCCTCGTAGCGGATGGCGAAGAGGATGCCCTCCGTGGTGGCGCGGTGGAAGGGCTGCTTGCCGGTGGTGATTTCATACAGCATCACCCCGAGCGCGTAGATGTCCGCCCGGTGGTCCAGCCGCTCCTGCATGATCTGCTCGGGCGACAGGTAGAGGAACTTCCCCTTGATGACGCCCGGCTTGCTGCGCTCCATGAACGCGCCGGCCTTGGCGATGCCGAAGTCGACGAGCTTCACGCGCCCGTCGTAGGAGATCATCACGTTCTGCGGAGAGACGTCCCGGTGGATCAGCTCCAGCGGGCGCCCGTCCACGCCCCGGCTGAAGTGCGCATGGTCCAGGCCCGCCGCGATGGCCGCGCAGATCTTCGCCGCGACGCCGTACGGCATGGAGGCGCCGAACTTGTGCTCCTCCAGGAGCACGCGGCGCAGGTCCACGCCCTCCACGTACTCCATGCAGATGAAGATGTTGTCCCCCTCCTTCCCCAGCTCGTGCACCTGCACGATGTTGGGGTGGTGGAGCTGGGCGGCGATGCGCGCCTCGTCCAGGAACATCTGGACGAACTCCGGCTCCTCGGAGAGGTACGGGAGGATCCGCTTGATGACCACCAGCGTGGGGTCCGGCGGCTTGTGCGCCAGGAACAGCTCCGCCATCCCGCCCAGCGCGAGGCGCTTGATGAGCAGGTATCTGCCGAACGGGGTGGCCGTCTGGGGCGAGCTCAAGGACGTGAAAGGTGGGCCGCGGGTGGAACTTTGAACCGTGTCCGGAGCCTACCGCCAATCCCGCCCCGGGGGGAGCCGTCGGACCCGCCCGGCGCGGACTCTAGGCAGGCAAAGGCGGGCCACGCGAACTTTCGGGCTCCTGAAACACGACCGCCCCCCAGGCCCGCGAGGCCTGGGAGGCGGAAGGTGAAAGCGTCAGACGGCAGGCGGCCTTACGGGAAGGCCGCGCCGTTCACCTGGCCCGGCAGGTCTTCGCAGCCCTGCGGGATGATGGTGTAGGTGTAGCGCTGGTCGGTGCCCGGCACGCCGCTGTCATTGTCGTTGCGACCGCAGCCGGTGATGTCCGTGCCGCCGTCCTCGCACGCCGCGAAGGTGTAGGTGTCCCAGACGCCGCTGATGCCGTTGGGGAACGTCACCGCGCCGCCATCCAGGGCCGCCTTCTGGTAGTCGCAGCGGACGCCGGCGTCGCCGGACCGGTCACGGGTCTTGTCGTGGTAGACGAGGATGCCGCCGGTGACCTCGAAGCCGTAGTAGAGGGTGCCCGCGTCCGCCTTGTCCAGGCGCTGGAGCTGGCCAGGCTGCGGGTTGGTCAGCGTGAGCGGACCCGCCAGGTGCACGCGCGTGCCCAGGAAGGGCGCGGTGGCCTGACCCGCAGCCAGCGACGCCGTCAGGGACTCCGTCGTCACCTCGTTGGCCGCCGGACGGGCATCCACGCCCGCGTCGGACTTCACGGTGATGATGAGCTTCTTCGCGTTGCGGAAGTCGTTCGCCAGGTGGTGGCGACGGCCGCTGAACGGCTGGTAGTTCGGCTCGGTGCCGAAGTAGCCCTCGATGTCGATCTTGTTGCCCGGCTGGGGGCGGTAGGTGTCCGGCGTGTCGTCGTAGAACTTGGTGATGTAGAGGCCTTCCTTCGGGAAGGCCGGATCCGTCACCCAGAAGAACGAGCGCCACTGCGCCCCGTCATTGCCCAGCTTCTCGTAGTCCACGTCGGTGACCACCACGTCGCGCAGCGTCACCTTGGTGTTGAACGGCACCTTGCGCGTCGCGGCGATCTGGTTCGCCGTGCCCGCGTCCGTGCCCGCGTCGGTGTTCGTGCCCGCGTCCACGCCGGCATCGCTGCCCGCGTCGGTGCTGCACACGCCCGTGCAGCCGGCGTCGGGAGTGGGGGTGGGGTTGTCATCGTCACGACCGCCACAGCCGGCCGCGGTGGCCATCGCCGCGGCGGCCAGGAGGGCAGCGGCGCCCAGCTTCGTGCGCAGTTCCATGTCTATCTCTCCGGGGGGTGAGGGGCGCCGTGGTGGTTGAAGTCCGACGCCGGTCGGGCTGAGGATTCGGGCCCTTATACCGGTGGGTTGGTGGGACCGGCAAGGAACGGACCGGGCCCCTGTCCGTGACATCGTCGTCAATTCAGGAATAGGTGGATCATGCTGCCGCGCGACATGTTTCTTAATGGGCTGAGGCCCACGCTCCACATCGCGCATCGCGGCGGCGCGCTGCTCGCGCCGGAGAACACGCTGGAGGCGTTCCAGCGCGCGGTCCATACGCACCGCACGGACATGCTGGAACTGGACGTGCACCTGTCGCGCGACGGCGAGGTCATCGTCGCGCACGACGACACGCTGGAGCGCTGCACCGACGGCACCGGCCCGCTCGCGGCGCTCACGCTCGCGGAGCTGCGCAAGCTGGACGCGGGCCACCAGTTCACGCCGGACGAGGGCCGCACCTTCCCCTTCCGGGGCCAGGGCGTGCGCCTGCCCACGCTGCGCGAGGTGCTGCGCGCCTTCCCTGCCCTGCGCCTCAACGTGGAGCTCAAGCCGGACGTGCCGGGCGCGGAAGCCGTGCTCGCCCGCTTGCTGACCGAGGAAGGGGCCCTGGGTCGCGTGTGCATCGGCAGCGAGCAGGACGTCATCGCGGAGCGGCTCCACGAGAAGCTGCCCGACGTGTGCCACTTCTACCCGCGCGACGCGCTGGCCGCGTTCGTCCTGGCGCTCAAGGCGGGCGAGCCGCCGCCGGAGGACGCGCGCTACCGCGTGCTCGACATGCCGCTGTACTTCGGCGAGGTCCGGCTGGTGGACGACGCGCTGCTCCAGGCCGCGGCCGAGCGCGGCAAGTGGATCAACGTGTGGACGGTGGATGATCCGGCGGAGATGGACCGGCTCCTGGTGGAAGGAGTCGGCGGCATCATGACCGACCGGCCGGATCTGCTCCGCCAGCGAATGGACGCCTCTGGAAAGCCGGGTTAAGCCTTCGGGCTCCATGCCCCGCACCACCGCCCGCGCGCGTCCCGCGACGTCCCGCACCGAGCCGCCCCCGTCGAAGGCGCCGCCCACGGACGGCGCTGAACCGAAGCCCTCGGCCCGCAACACGCTCAAGCTCAAGGTCAAGGTGCCCCGCGCCAAGCGCTTCGTGGCGCTGGCGGGCAACATCGGCGCGGGCAAGACGACGGCCGCGAAGCTCATCAGCCAGGGCTTCGGCTTCGAGCTGTTCGACGAGCCCGTCATCGATAACCGCTTCCTGCGCGACTACTACGGCGACATGAGCCGCTGGTCGTTCACGCTCCAGCTGGAGTTCCTCATCCGGCGCGTGGAGCACCACGAGCTCATCCACTCCGTCAGGAAGAGCTGCGTGCAGGACCGCACGCTGTACGAGGACCCGGAAATCTTCGCCAAGTACCTGCACGGCCTGGGGCACATGACGAACGCGGAGCTGGACCTGTACTACGAGTACTTCCAGCGGCTGTCGCGCCACATCGTGCGGCCCGACAAGGTCATCTGCTTCGACGTGCCGTCGGAGGACGTGCTGCTCCAGCGCATCCGCACGCGCGGCCGCGCGGAGGAGAAGGGCATCGGGCGGCAGTTCCTCAAGGGCCTCAACGGCTACTACGCGGGCTTCCCCCAGGTGCTCCAGGAGAAGTACGGCGTGGACTGCCTGGTGGTGGACGTGTCCAAGCAGGACATCCGCCGGGGGCAGGGCCGCGAGGAGTTCATGGACCGCGTCTCCGCATTCCTCGCCTGACGCGGCGCATGTCTCGTGCGACGCTGCCCGGCGCCATGCACGACCTCAGCCCGAAGAGCCCGCGCGACTCCGAAGTGGTGATGACGCAGCTCATCCTCCCCCCGGACGCCAACAACCTGAACGCCGCGTTCGGCGGGAAGGTGATGCAGTGGATCGACATCTGCGGCGCCGTGGCCGCCCAGCGCCATTGCCGTCAGGTCGTGGTGACGGCGTCCATGGACGACCTGCACTTCCACGCCCCCATCCGCGTGGGCTGGATTGCCCTCCTGCACGCGCGCGTGCTCGCGGCGTTCCGCACCTCGCTGGAGGTGGGCGTCACCGTGCACGCGGAGAACCCGCTCACCGGTGAGCGGCACCTGACCACCAGCGCGCTGCTCACCTTCGTGGCGCAGGGCCAGGACGGCAAGGGCGTGCCCGTGCCGCCGCTGCTGCTGGAGTCGGACGCGGAGCGCCAGGCCTTCCAGGAGGCGGAGGCCCGCCGCGCCCAGCGCCGGGGCCGCGGCAAGGAGGAGCAGAACTGGATGAAGGTGATGAAGCCCGTGGCCGGCGCCTGAACGCACGAAGGGCCGGGGGCACGCCTGGCTGGCGTCCCTCCCGGCCCTCCCTCCACCTCAAGCCGGAAGCCGGCTCAGGTGGTGAACGACGTGCCGCAGCCGCAGGACGACTTGGCGTTGGGGTTCTCGAACTTGAAGCCCGCGCCGGTGATGCTGGTGACGTAGTCGATGTGCGTGCCCGACAGGTACTGGGCGCTCAGCGCGTCGGTGGCGATCTTCACGCCATCCTGCTCCCAGAGCTGATCGCCTGCCTTCGTCTCCTTCACGAGGTTCAGGTCGTAGCCCAGGCCGCTGCAGCCGGAGGGCACCACGCGGATGGAGAAGTAGTAGCCCTGGAAGCCCTGGGCCTCGATGACCGTCTTCACCTGGGTGAGGGCGGCGGCCGTCAGGACGACGGGCGCGGAGGTGGCGGGCTGGGAGGCCGGCGTGGAGCCGGCGACGGCGGTAGAAGTGTCCATGTGCTTCACTCTCCTCGTAGACGGCGCCTCATAACGCCCTGGCGCCCGAAAAGCCAAGGGACCTGACGGGCCCCTTCCCGGCTCAACAGAAGATAACCCCCATGCCCATCCCTGAAATCACCCCCGCCGAGCTGGCCCGGCGCCTGGCAGGCCCCCCCGAGTCACGCCCCGTGCTGGTGGACGTGCGCTTCCCCCACGAGCACGAATGGGTGGCCCTGCCCGGCTCGGTGCTGATGCCCCTGCCGGAGCTGGAGGACTTCCACGAGCAGCTGGACGCGCTGAAGGGCCGCCCCGTCGTCGTCTACTGCCACCACGGCGTGCGCAGCCTGGACGGCGCCGCGTACCTCATCGACCGGGGGCTGCAGGCCGTGTCGCTCCAGGGCGGCATCGACCTGTACTCGCGCACCGTGGACCCTTCCCTGCCGCGCTACTAGAGCGCGGAGGCCAGGTCCAGCGGCTGCTCGGTCGTCTCGTCGGGCTTGATGGTGGTCTCGAAGGCGATGGGCTCCTTGAGCTGCTTGCCGCGCAGCTCCAGGCGCTGCTTGCCCTCCATCAGCTTCAGCGTCGTGCCGGCGCTGCCCATCATCTGGTTGTTCCGGTACACCGTCAGGCCCGTCGTCATCCCCTTGGGGGTGATCTTCAGCTTGAGGGTGCCCTCCTTGAAGCTGCGCTCGAAGGTCTTCAGCTCGCCGGGCTGGCCGAACGCGAGCTCCTCGGAGTCCTCCAGGTAGATGCCCTGGGCGTCGTTCTCCAGGATGAGCGTGTCCTGCAGGTGCGCGCCCTGCACGCGGGTGAGCGGCGCGGTGCCCAGCAGCGTCACCGGCTCCGGGCTGCCGCAGCGCTCCGTGTGCCGCACGGACACCTTCACCGGCTGGTTGGTGTTCACCGTGAGCCACACGCCCTGCGCGTCCGCGGCCTTGGACGTGAGCGCCAGCATGATGGGCTCGCGGAAGAGCACGCCCAGCGCCAGCAGGCCCACGACGAAGCCCACCGTGACGAGCGCGCGGACGCTGCCACCCTTCGGCTTCACCGGCTCCGGGAGCGGAGGGGCGCTGTTGCGAGACGGGCGGCGCTCGCCGGAGTCCTCGTCGTCCACCGGCGGGGCCACCGGGCGCGGGCGCGGCGCGTCCACGCGGCTGGAGGTGCGGCGGCGCGGCGGCTCCACGGCGGCGGACTGGCTGGTGCTGGTGCGGCGGCGCGGCGGCAGGGGCGCGGGTACCGTGTCCGGATCATCCTCCGGCGGCGGCAGGCGCGTGCGCTCGTCGTCCTCCAGGTCCATCCGGTGCACGCCCGAGCGCGAACGCATGGGCGGCTCCGACACCGGCACCGCGCGCGACGACGTGCGCCGGGGCGGCGGGACGTCCTCCACCTGCTGGCTGCGCAGGTCCGAGCGCGAGTTGGTGCGGGCAATCTGCGTGGCGTTCGGGTTGCTGGTGCCCGTGCCGCGCCGGGCCACCGGCTCCGACACGCTGGAGCGCCGGCGGGGCTGCGGCTCCACGCCGGTGAGCGACGGCGCGTCGTATTCGTTCGGGTCCTCCGCCAGCGCGGGCGACATGCCCGTGGCGCGGCGGGGCGCGGCGCCCGTGCGGGTGTTGCCGCGCGAGCCGCGCGACTGGGACGGCTCGCCCGGAGGCGCATCCCAGCTCATGTCCGGGGGCGGCCGGGGCGGCGAGGTGTTGGAGTCCTCGCCCACGGGCACGAACTGGCCCTGCTTGAGCTCCTCCTGCAGCCGGTCCGCGAACAGCGTCTTCATCAGCTCCGAGATCTGCCCGGAGGTGACGAGCCAGCGCTCGTTGACGAGCAGTTCCTCCAGCGCCGTCTGGAACTCGCGCGCGTTGTCGTAGCGGTCATCCGCGCTCTTGGCCAGGGCGCGCATCACCACGTGGTCCATGTCCCGGGGCACGTCGGCCACCTCGGACGGGGACGGGATGGCGCACTCCATGGCCGCCTGCAGCGTGGCCAGCTCCGAGTCCTTCTTGAGCGGCCGGTGCCCGGTGAGCATCTCGTACAGCACCAGGCCGATGGCGAAGATGTCCGCGCGCCGGTCCAGGTGCTTGCCCGCGGCCTGCTCGGGCGCCATGTACGCGAACTTGCCCTTGATGGCGCCGGACTTCGTCATGGACGCCTGATCCGCGGCCTTGGCGATGCCGAAGTCCACCAGCTTCACCGAACCATCGAAGCTGATCAGGATGTTCTGCGGGCTGATGTCGCGGTGCACCACGTTGAGCGGCTGGCCCCGGTCATCCGTGCGGCTGTGCGCGTAGTAGAGGCCCTCGCACGCGGACGCGACGATGCGGATGGCCAGCGGACGGGCGATCCACTGGTTCATCCCGCTGGCCTTGCGCATGACCCGGCCCAGGTCCTCGCCGTGGATGAACTCCATGGCGATGTAATAGGTCCCGTTGGCCTCCCCGAATTCGTAGACCTGCGCGATGTTCGGGTGATTGAAGCGCGCGGCGATCAGCGCCTCGTTCTTGAACATCTCCACGAACTCGCGGTCCTCCGCGAGGTGCGGGAGGATGCGCTTGACGACAAGCTCCTTCTGGAAGCCCTCGATTCCGGACTGACGAGCAAGCCAGACTTCGGCCATGCCGCCCGTGGCGAGCTTCTTGAGGAGCTGGTATTTCCCGAAAGCTTGAGGGTTCATCCCGGGGACTCCCCGGGGGGAGCGGGCTCAGTGAAGGGTGACAGGGGAGCGCATCTTAGGGGACAGCCGCCCATGAGGCAAAGGCGCACGGACTCCTTCCTGGGGTGGGTCGTCATGACCTGCCTGCTGGCCCTGCATGCCGCCGCGGCCCCTGCTCCGGATCAGATCAAGGTCGAGCGCAAGGGAGAGCTGCTCTCCCTGTCCTGGCGGGACGCGGAGGACCAGATCCAGGGCGTCCTCACCCCCGCCGTCCCCCGCCCCGGTGAGCCCCTGCGGCTGACCCTGTCGGTGGGAAACCTCCAGGGCCCGCCCTTCCAGGGCGCCGTCACGGTCGCGTTCTCCCGCGAGGGCGTGCCCGGCCAGGTGACGCGAACCCTGACGCGCGACGCCGTGGGCTGGAGCACCGAGTTCGTCCCCGACGAGCCCGGCACGTGGGATGTGGACGTGCGCTTCCTCACCACCCGCCCCAAGGCGGCCCACGCGCGGTTCACCGTGAGCGAGCCCCCGGTCCCACCCATCGTCTGGCGCGTCCTGCTGGCCATTGCTGGGGGGCTCCTGCTGGTGCGGGTGCTGTACGCCGTCACGCGGCGCGGGGTGACGCCCGAGCACCCCATCCCGCCCCTCCCCCAGGCCGCGAATCCGGAAGCCACGCCGGGGGATGCGCCCGCGGACCCCGAGCCCGGCGCTGCCGGGCCGCCAGCGCCCGCCGCGCCGCCGGTGGAGCCGCCGGCTGATCGGTAAGACCGCCCTTCTTACAGCCCACCGTTACAGGCCCTACAGGCCCTGGGAGGGAAAAAACCTTCCCAGGGTGGGTCTCGTCACGTCCACGTCACGGGGCATCCGCCCCGCGAGCCCCTTCCGGATGTCCGGCAGTGCACGTCCCTGCCCTGGGCACCAGGGTTGCACGGGAGAGCAGGCGTCAGGGTCGGATGGCGTGGGCATTTCCGGGGCGGGGAGACATCGGGCATGGGCGGGAGGGGGCTGGAGCAGAAGGGGTGGCGGCGGGGGCTGCTCGTCGCGGTCCTCCTGGGCCTGCCGGCGGTCGCTAGCGCGGCACCGGAACCGGATGAGGACGCGGCGGCGGATGCGGATCAACCGCTGGAGGTCTCCGGAGACGGCGACGCGCTGGACGGCGCGGTGGCGCAGGCGATGCCGGGCGGTTCGCAGGGGCCCGTCATGGGCGCGCCGGAGCAGGTGACGGAGCCGGGCGCGCCGGTGCCGGACGCGGCGGTGCCGGGCAAGAAGAAGAAGAAGGACACCGGCCCCAAGGCGGACACGCTGGGCGAGGCGCCGGACGAAGCGGACAAGGTGGACGACAAGGGCGGTCCCCAGCAGCGGATCCGCGTGTTCGGCCGCGTGTTCGCGCGCGCCGCCGCCGACGAGCGGCAGAAGTACGAGCGCGACCTGGGCATCGAGTCCGCGCGCGTGGGCGTGGCCGCGTCGCTGTCCAACCTGGAAGCGGAGGTGAGCGCGGACCTCGCCTCCAAGACGATTCTCAAGGACGCCTTCGTGCGCCTGGCGGATGACGCCAAGCGGCTGCGCCTGTACGCGGGCCGCTTCAAGTCGCCCTTCCTCCAGCGCTCGCAGGAGTCGGCGTGGCGGCTGCCCATCCAGGAGCGCGGGCTCGTGGAGGACTACCTCACGGAGACCAACGCGCTGGGCGGCCGGCGCCTGGGGCTGATGGGCGAGCTGCGCCTCAAGGAGGCGTGGGGCCTGAAGCTGTCCGCGGGCCTCTTCGAGGGCGGCGAGGACGCGACCGGGAAGCGGCTGAGCGAGGACGGCTCCGCGCGCCTGAGCATCCGCCCGTTCAAGTTCCTCACGCTGGGCACCAGCACGTACCTCACGCAGGTCATCGACGGGACGAAGCAGTACGCGACGGCGGCGGACGCGGAGCTGACGCTCTGGGGGCTGACGCTGACGGGTGAGGCCGCGGCGGGCCGGCTGGCGCTGGGGCCGTTCCGCTCGCAGTCGGTGCTGGCCTCCTGGACGGTGCCGGTGGGCCGCGAGGGCTGGGCGGTGCAGCCGGTGGTGGGCGCGGAGGCACTGCAGTTGCAAGGTGGCATCCAGGCACAGGGGCATTCGTTGACGGGGGGCTTCAACGTGTTGTTGGCGGATTCCTTCAAGGCGCAGGTCCAGGCGGAGCGTGCGCTCCGGCCGGGGGACGTGGCGCCCGCGCTCGAGCTGTCGTTGCAGCTCGCCACCCGCTTCCGGTGAGGAGACCTGGAGATGATCTCGTTCGCTGAAGGTGAAGTGACGAAGCTGCGGCGTGAGTTCAAGCGCGTGCTGGAGGCCTCCGAGGCCAAGGCGGTCTGCTCGCGGCTGTCGCAGGAGTTGGGCGGGGTGCTGCCGCCGCCCACGCGCATCGTGTCCGTGTACTTCGACAAGCAGGGCTATCCGCTGACGGCGCGCGCGCTGACCACGCCGGAGGACTGCCTCAAGGTGAGGACGAAGGAGTACTCGCCGGACGTGGGCGCGGCGGGCCGCGAGCGCGTGGTGCTGGAGGTGAAGCGCGAGCGCAATGGCCTCACGCAGAAGCGGCGCGTGTGGGTGCCCCGCTCGGAGCTGGGCCGGGCCATCCGGGGCGGCGTGAGCCTCCTGCCGCTCTTCACCGGAGGCAGCCTGTCCCCGGTGCTGGCGGTGACGTACCGGCGGCACGTGTACCAGGTGTCGCAGGAGTGGCGGGTGACGGTGGACCGGGACATCGGCTTCCACGCCGTGTCACCGGAGCTGGCCCTGTCGCCCACGGCGCTGACGGTGGAGCGGCTGGGGCTGCCCGTGTGGGAGGACTCGCGGGTGGTGTTGGAGGTGAAGCACCTCGGGGCGGAATTGCCCGAGTGGCTGTCGGCCCTCAATCCGGGGGGCCCGGCGGCGTACAGCAAGTTCGCGGAAGGCATGGCGCGGGTGCATGCCTTCGCTTCAGGTGGCGTTGGGGTCGTAGGGGGTTAGGGCACCGTGTTCATCGATTTCGAAGGCATTGACGGCAGCGGCAAGACGACGCTGTCCAACCTGCTCGCGTCCCGGCTCAAGCGGCTGGGCTACAAGGTCGCGCACGCGCGCGAAGGCGGCGAATTGCAGTCGCCCACCGCGCGGCGCATCCGTGAGCTGACGCGCGACGCGCGGCTCCTGGAGATGGGTCCTCGCGCCGAGTTCTTCCTGAACCTGGCCCGCGACGCGCAACAACTGGAGGAGGTCATCGCGCCCGCGCTCAAGCGTGGCGAGGTGTGCATCACCGACCGCTACCTCTACTCGCAGCTCGCGCTGACGGGCGGCGGGCGCGGCCTGAAGGAGGAGCAGCTGCTGCCCTCCTGCGAGCTGGCCTCGCAGGGGCTGTGGCCGGACCTGGTCATCCTGGTGGACGTGGATCCGGACCTGGCGCGGCTGCGCAAGCGGCTGGGCAAGGTGCAGAGCGGCAAGGTGAACGACTCCGACAGCCGCAAGGGCCTCGTCGGCGCGGGGCTGGCGGTGCGCGTGCGCGAGGCGTTCCTCGCGCAGGCCCGCAGGGACCCCGCGCGGTGGATCATCCTGGAGAACAATGATCAGCCGCTGCGCGTGCTGGAGCAGCGCCTGGTGGAGGCCGTCGTCGCGCGGCTGGAGGGCCGTGAGCAGCCGGTGCAGCGGCTGGTCCCCGCCCCCACCCCGCCGCCGCCGGGCCTGGCGTGCGTGGACGACGTGGAGGAGCGCTTCTTCCACGCGGTGGACGGCCTGGAGGCGCGCGAGCCGCAGCTGGCCGCGTGGCTGCTCAACGGCATCCCGGGCCTGCCCGCGCACCAGCGCCGGCTGGCGTACGCGGAGCGGCTGCCAGGGCTCGTGGCCCGCAGCCTGACGGGGCTGGATGACGACACGGCGTGGACGCTGCGCGACGTGCTGTCCGCGAGCGTGCCGGTGGACGTGGCGGAGGGGCTGGGGTTCGTGACCTCCCCGCGCTCGCACGCGCTGCGGCAGCGGCTGTACGCGCAGGCGCCGGCGGCGGTGCTGGAGGGGCTCAAGCGCCAGGACTCGCCGGAGGCGTGGGCGCTGCGCGAGCGCGGTCTGAAGGACGGACACCTGGCGGCGGTGCTGCTGGGCCTGGCCGGCGTGGACGGCGAGGAGTCCTGGGTGGTCCGCGAGGCGGGCATGCAGCGCAAGCTGTACTCGGAGGTGGCGCGCAGCCTGGGCGGCCTGGCCACGGAGCGCGCGGACGCGCTGCGTGAGGCGCTGATTCCGCATGACCGGCTGGCGGTGCTCAAGAGCACCACGGGCCTGGAGACGCCGGTGGCCGTGGGGCTGCGGGAGCAACTGGAGAAGGGAGCGCTGAAGCTGGTGCTGCGCTCGCTCACCGGCGTGGACACGCCGCGCGCCTGGGCCATGCGTGAGCGCGGCGCCGCGCTGACGAAGGAGGCGCTGGACTCCGTGGACGGGATGGACTCGCCGCGCGCATGGAAGCTGCGGGCCTCCGCGGCGCGCCGGTGGCCGGCGACGGTGGTGTCGTCGATGCGCGGGCTGCCGCTGGAGGCGGAGACGCGGGCGCTGCTGGATCGCATCCTGGAGGAGCAGGCCGGGAAGCTGCCGGTGCTGCGCAACGCATACGCGGTGGTGGCGCAGGCGCGGCTGCTGGAGCAGGCGCAGCGGTCGGCGCGGGCACTGGCGGAGACGCTGGGCGTGGACGCCGGGCGGCAGGAGGCATGACGCCCATGGAAGGTCCATTCGGAGCGCTGTTCCAGGACGTGGAGCAGGAGCTTCAGGCGCTGTCGATGGGGGCCATCCTCCCCCGGCTGGTGGCGTCGGCGGTGATTGGCGCGCTGTTGTCGTCGCGGCCCTGGCGGCTGGTGCTGGGCAAGCCGCTGCCGAAGGTGGAGATGGTGCAGGCGCAGATCCTCCTCTGCGCGGCGGCGGCCGTGATTACCGCGGTGATTGGCAACAGCGTGGCGAAGGCCTTCGGACTGGTGGGCCTGGGCGGGTTCGTGCGGTTCCGCTCCGGCCTGAAGGATCCGCGTGACGCGGCCATCCTGTTCCTGGTGATTGGCCTGGGCATGGCGTGCGGCCACGGGAACCTGGTGCTGGCGTTCGTGGGCACGATGTTCGTGGCGGTGCTGCTCTTCGTGCTGGACCTGTTCGAGAAGAAGGCCGTGGCGGCGAAGGAGCCGAAGCAGCGGCTGGTGGTGTCCGCGCAGGCGGACGACCTGGTGCGCGCGGAGGCCACGCTGAGGACGGCGCTGGGCGAGCGCAACGTGATGGTGAAGAGCTGCGCGTTGGACTTCTCCGCGCGGCGCGTGGAACTGGAAGTGGAGGAGCCGGAGCCTGGAAGCCTGGCGGCGGCGTTGGGACGGACGGAAGGGGCGCCCTTGAGGGGCCTGCGGTGGACGGCGGTGAGCGCGAAGGGCGCGCGGGAGGAGATGGCATGAAGTTCAGGAAGCTGGCGGTGCTGTTCGCGGCGTGTGGAGCGCTGGCCGCGTGTGGTGGCGGCGGGGGCAGCCTGCCCACGGGGAATGATCCGGGCTCGCCCACGACGAACCCGGACGGCACGGTGGACCTGCCGGGCAACCCGGTGGACCCGAGCACGGGCGGCGGCACGAAGCCGGATCAGCAGGCCGAGCTGACGACGCTGTGGCCGCTGACGACGGGCTCCACGTGGACCTACCGCATCACCGATGAGCAGGAAGGCGTCTTCAACAAGGTGGTGACGGTGCAGGGCCCGGAGGCGGTGCCCGGCACGACCATGACGGCGGTCAAGGTGCACAGCAAGCAGGACCGCACGCTGACGGGCACGGTCTACGAGGAGAACTCCTGGCAGTTGGAGCTGACGTCCGGCGTGGTGGTGCGCCTGCGCGAGGAGGACGTCACGGACGGCCAGCCCACGAAGGCGACGACCTGGTCCCCGGCGATGATGAAGTCCCTGGCGGTGACGCCGGCCTCCGTGCCCTGGGAGCACCAGGACAAGGTGCGCGAGCTGATCACCTATTCCGCGGGCGGGACGGAGGGGAAGGATCCGACCTACGTCTGGAAGGTCCTGGAGAAGGACGTGACGGTGACGACGCCCGCGGGCACGTTCACCAACGCCATCAAGGTCCAGCGCGACAAGCTGAACAAGAGCGGCGAGGTGAAGGAGGAGAAGCAGCGCAGGTACTGGCTGGTCCCCGGCGTGGGCAAGGTCCGCGAGGAAGGTGAGCGGACGGAGGAACTGGTCTCCTACGACATCAAGAAGCCGTAGGCCCAGGGTCCACCTGTCTGGGATTGAAGCCCGGGTTGGCGCGAGCGATGCGCCGGCCCGGGCTTTCTCATGACGGACGGCAGCCCTTTGGCGCTGCTCAGGCTCGCGCGGTGTCGTCGTACGACACGCGCAGGCCGTTGTGCGTCACGGTGATGAACGGGCGGCCCATCCAGCCGCAGTGCGTGCAGACCGCGTTCGGACCGGTCGCCGTCACGCGCACCGGCAGGTCCGACTCGCACACGGGGCAACCCTCGGGGAGCGTGTACTCACGGGTCTGGGAGTGGACTTCGGTCATGTCTTCAGGGGTAACGCAGCCCCCGGACTCCGCAAGGCGGCGCCCTGTACGCGCCTGGGCTGAAACAGGCAATACACGCCCTGCTGTCTGCCTTTCAGCCGCAGCCAGCGCCCGCACGCCTGCCTACCCCCGGCTGCCTGATTTTCGGATGAACGTTGAGCCATGAACCGTTGCGCCCCGGTCCCGAATGTCTCGGGCCGGAGGATTCATGGACCGGACGAAGTCTCTCTCGCTCGCTGCCCTGGCTGCCCTGTTCGTCGGGGGCTTTGCCTCGGGTGACGCGCTCGCCCTGCCGCGTGATCCCTACCTGCAGAAGGTGGGCCCCGACACCGCCACCGTCGCGTTCCGCACGGCGTCGAGCTGCTCCAGCGCCCAGGTGCGCTACGGCGTGGGCGACACCGGCCAGACGGCGCGCTCCACGGCCACCGCGAAGATCCACGCCGTGGTCCTCACCGGCCTGTCTCCGGGCACCTCCTATACGTACTCCGTGGACGCGTGCGGTGAGACGACCCCGGCGAAGACGTTCAGCACCGCCCCCGTGCCCGGCACGCGGCGCGTGCACTTCGCCGCCGTGGGCGACTTCGGCACCGGCGGCAGCGACCAGAGGAAGGTCGCCGCCTCCATGCTCACCAACAAGCCGGAGCTCTTCGTCGCCCTGGGTGACAACGCCTACGCGTCCGGCACCGAGACCGAATTCCAGACGAACCTCTTCACCCCCATGGCCGCCCTGCTCGCGCAGGTGCCCATGTTCGCCACGCCCGGCAACCATGAGTACGTGACCAACGAGGCCCAGCCCTACCTGGACAACCTCTACCTGCCCACGAACAACGCGGAGGGCTCGGAGCGCTACTACTCGTTCGACTGGGGCCACGTGCACTTCGTGTCCATCGACTCGAACTGCGCCGTGGGCCTGGCGTCCTCGAGCAAGTGCACGCTCGCCGCGCAGAAGGCGTTCGTGGAGAAGGACCTGGCCGCCACCACGCAGCCGTGGAAGGTCGTCTTCTTCCACCACCCGTCCTGGTCCAGCGGCGAGCACGGCTCGCAGCTCACCATGCGCCGCCAGTTCGGCCCGCTGTTCGAGAAGTACGGCGTGGACCTGGTCCTCACCGGCCATGACCACGACTACGAGCGCAGCAAGCCCATGCTCGGTGACGCCGAGGCCGGCAAGAACGAGACGGGCATCCCCTACCTCGTCGTCGGCGGCGGCGGCGCCACGCTGCGTGAATTCGCCACGTCGCGCCCATCCTGGAGCGTCATCCGCGACGACGCGGCCCATGGCTTCCTCGATGTGGACGTCGTGGAGGGCAACCTCACCGCGAAGCTCGTGAAGACGGATGGCGGCGTCCTGGACTCGTTCACCCTCTCCAAGACGCTGCCCGCGCAGCCGGAAGCGCCCCAGGGCACGCTGAACGTCGCCGTCGACAGCGCCAGCGGCACCGCGCCCCACACTGCCGCGTTCACCGCGACGGCCTCCCAGTCCGGCGCCACCGTCACCTGGGACTTCGGCGACGGCGCCACCGCGCAGGGCCCCCAGGCCCAGCACGTCTTCGCCCAGGCCGGCACCTACACGGTGACGGCCACGGCTACCGTCCAGGGCGCCTCCCCCCTGACCGCCACCACCGTCGTCACCGTGGCGTCCAGCGGCACCGGCACCACCGACCCCGGCACGGGCTCCGGCGAGGATCCCGGCACCACGCCGTCCGACCCCGACCCCCGCCCCGAGGTTCCGGCCACGCCCACGACGCCAGGCGTCACGCCCGGGGCTGATGACGCGAACGGGGCCGGAGGCTGCACCGCCGGCCCATCCGCCGCCCTGATTCCGGCCGCGGCCGCCCTCGTCGCCGGCCTCATGCGCCGCCGTCGCCGGAACCGCTGAGCCCTCTCCCCGGAGGCGCCCGGACTCAACTGGTCCGACAGTCGGACCAGTGGGTCCACCCCGCCGGGCCGGGGGGCGGACGGCAGGTCCCGGAAAGCCCCCTGAAGTGGCGCCTGGACGCCTCCGGCCGGTCCCTCCAGGGCCTTCCGGGGGCGTCTTTTGCGTTCCCCGCTTGTCAAGGCTGCCCGGGGGATGCGAAGGCCCATGCGACATGGCCACGACTCGCAAGCCTGGACCTTCCCGCGGCGGCGCCCCCAAGCCGGGCGGGCCCCGTTCGTCCCGCCCTGGCGCTCCGAAGAAGCGCAAGGACGCCAAGGGACGCGCTGACAAACCGAAGATGAGCCGCGCCCAGCACGAACGCGCGCGCCCCAACCCCAACCGCCCCCTGCGCGAGGACCTGGTCCTCCAGGCCTGTCTGGAGGCCTACGGCGGCGTGCGCCGCGAGGGCCGCCTGTCCGACCGCGCGCTGGAGTTCGTACTGCGCCGCAAGACGGCCCTCTACTCCACCGAGCGCCGCGCCGTGGCCGAGCGCGTCTACGCGCTCCTGCGCCGCCAGCGCACCGTGGACTTCCTCCTGGAGAAGTCGCACCGGAAGTTCGACGCGCTGGACCCCACGCGCCAGGACGTCATGCGGCTGGCCGCGTCCCGCATCCTCCACGGCGAGGACCCCACCTACGTCGCGCGCTCCAGCGGGCTCACCGGCCCGGACGTGTCCGTGCTCGACCGCCTGCCGGACGCCGCCGCGGAGCTGGACGGCCTGCCGGAGGCGAAGCGCTTCCCCATCGCCGCGTCGCTGCCGGACTTCCTCGCGGACCGCTTCCGCGCCGTCTTCGGCAAGGACGCCGCGCGCGCGGCGGAGGCCATGAACGAGCGCGCCCCGCTCATCGTCCGCGCCAACACGCTCAAGGGCGACCGCGCCCAGCTCCAGGAGCGCCTGGCCGCGGAGGACGTGGAGTCCACGAAGCCCACCACGCTGTCCCCGTTCGGCCTCGTCATGGAGACGCGGCTCAACCTCTTCTCCCTCCAGGACTTCAAGGACGGGGGCTTCGAGATTCAAGACGAGGGCAGCCAGCTCCTGGGCATGCTCGTGGACGCGCCGCCCACCCGCGTGGTGGACGCGTGCGCGGGCGCGGGCGGCAAGACGCTTCAACTGGCCGCGCAGATGAAGAACCGCGGGGACCTGCACGCGCTCGACGTGGACGAGGGCCGCATGGAGGACCTGCGCAAGCGCGCGCGCCGCGCCGGCGTGCACAACGTGCGCACGCAGCTCATCCCCCATGAGGGCCCGGACGCGGACGCCGCACTCACGCCGCTGAAGGGGCTGGCGGACCGCGTGCTGGTGGACGCGCCGTGCAGCGGCACCGGCACCTTCCGCCGCAAGCCGGACGCGAGATACCGCCTCACGCCGGAGGACCTGGAGATGCACGTGGGCCGGCAGAAGGCGCTGCTCGCGCGCTTCGCCATGCTGGTGAAGCCCGGCGGCCGGCTCATCTACGGCACGTGCAGCGTGCTGCGCGAGGAGAACGAGGAGGTGGTGGAGGACTTCCTCTCCAAGCACCCCGACTTCAGCGTGCGGCCCGTGGCGGAGGTGCTGGGCGCGGAGCTGGGCGCGAAGCTGGGGCCCGGCCCCTTCCTGCGGCTGGCCCCGCACACCCACGGCACCGACGGCTTCTTCGGCGCCGTGCTCGTCAAGGCGAAGTAACCCCGCCGTCCCCAAAGGAAGAAAGGCCCTCCGTCCATGCCGCTCGCCGTCCGCTACCACGTCGCCATGCCCCGCCCGCATGCGCACCTGTTCGAGGTGGAGGCCGCCTTCCCCGCCGGGCCTGACGTGCTCGACGCGGTGATGCCGGTGTGGACGCCGGGCAGCTACCTGGTGCGCGAGTACGCCCGCCAGGTGCAGGACGTCACCGCGCAGGGGCCGGACGGACAGCCCCTGCCGGTGCGCCGCGTGGACAAGCGCACCTGGCGCGTGGAGGCGAAGGGCCAGGCCGTCACGCTGCGCTACCGCGTCTACGCGAACGAGCTGTCCGTGCGCACCAGCCACCTGGACGGCAGCCACGCGTACTTCAACGGCGCCACCGTGTTCCTCTACACGGAAGGCACGCGCGCCCTGCCCCACCACGTCACCGTGGACGCGCCGCAGGGCTGGCGCACGTTCTGCGCGCTGGACTCGGAAGGGGCCACCTTCCACGCGCCGGACTACGACGCGCTCGTGGACAGCCCCTTCGAGGTGGGCCCGCACACGCCGCTCACCTTCACCGCCGCGGGCGTGCCGCATGAAGTGGTGGTGTGGGGCGACAGCGTGCCGGACGCGGACCGGCTGTGCGCGGACATGCAGCGCATCTGTGAAGCCCAGGCGCGCATGTACGAAGGCCTGCCGCTCAAGCGCTACCTGTTCCTCGTCTACCTCACCGACAAGGGGCGCGGCGGCCTGGAGCACCAGGCCTCCACCGCGCTGCTCTTCCCGCGCACGGGCCTGTCCACGCACCGGGGCTGGGAGGACTTCCTCACGCTGGTGGCGCACGAGTACTTCCACCTGTGGAACATCAAGCGGGTGAAGCCGCGCGCGCTGGTGCCGTTCGACTACTCGCAGGAGAACTACACCACGCTCTTGTGGGCCTTCGAGGGCGGCACCGCCTACTACGACAACCTCTTCGTGCGCCGCGCGGGCCTGATGTCCGCCCCGCGCTACCTGGCCCGCCTGGGGGAGACGCTCAGCCTGCTGCACTCCACGCCGGGGCGCCGCGTGCAGACGCTCACCGAGGCGTCGCTCGTCAGCTGGGTGAAGCACTACCGCCCGGACGAGCACTCCACCAACAGCGCCATCTCCTACTACCTGAAGGGCGAGGTGGTGTGCGCGCTGCTGGACCTGGAGGTGCGCCGCGCCACCCGCGACGCGAAGAGCCTGGATGACGTCATGCGGCTCTTGTGGCAACGCCATGGCGACGGCTCCGGCGTGCCGGAGGACGGCGTGGAGAAGGCCGCGAGCGAGGTGGCGGGCGTGGACCTGACGCCCTTCTTCGACCGGGCGGTGCGCTCCACGGACGACCTGGACTACGGCGTCTTCGCGCACGTGGGGCTGGAGCTGTCCTTCCGCGTGCGGGAGGCCCCCAACGACAAGGGCGGCACGCCGCCGCGCCTCAAGGGCGAGCCCCGGCCGAAGGGCTGGCTGGGCGTCACGGTGCGCGGCTCCTCCACGCTGTCCACCGTGCCGGAGGGCACGCCCGCGCTGGAGGCCGGCCTGTATCCGGAGGACGACGTGGTGGCGCTGGACGGCTGGCGCGTGGACGGCGCGGGGCTCATCGCCCGCTGCGAGGACAAGCGCCCCGGCGACACCGTGCGGGTGACGCTGTTCCGCCGCGACCGCCTGCTGGAGGTGCCGGTGGTGCTGGGCCAGAAGCCCGCGGACGCCGCGTGGCTCCAGCGCGTGGAGCGCCCCAGCGACGCGCAGAAGGCCGCGTTCCAGGCGTGGCTGGGCGCCCCCTGGGATGAGACTCCCGGCCCGGCGTAGGCTTGCCGGCCGCATGGCCACGTCCCTCCCCGCCCCACCCCGCTGTACCGGCCACCCGGACGCCGCCGCCGGCTGGCGCTGTGAACACTGCGAGGCCCTGCTGTGCCCCGCGTGCGTGGAGCTGCGGCGCACGGGCACGGTGGAGTACGCCGTGTGCGGCCGGTGCGAGGGCACGGCGAACGTGCTCCTGCGCTCACGCTCGGGAGCCGCCCTCCGGACCCGGCTGCTGGACTCCCTGCGCTTTCCCTTCACCGGACCGGGCCTGCAGACGCTCATCGCCGTCAGCGTGATGCTGGCCGTGCTGCACATGTTCGCGGTGGGCGTGCGCATCCTCCACGTGCTGCCCCTGACGCTCGCGCTGGGCGTCTTCTGGTCCGCCTTCTTCTCGCTCGTGCGCGGCACGGCCCGGGGCGACGCGGATCCCGAGGGCCCGGGCTTCACCAGCCTCGTCCAGGACAACCTCCTGCCGGGCCTGCGCGGCCTGGGCGTCACCGTGGGCGTCTTCCTGCCCGCGCTCGTGCACGCGTGGCACCTGCTGCCGCCCGTGTCCGGCTTCGCCATCGTCGTCCGGTTCCTCTACCCGCTGGACACCCTGTGGTTGCCCGAGGTGCGAGGCAACGCGCTCTTCTGGGCACTCGCGGGCCTGGGCCTGCTGTGGCTGCCGTGGGCGCTCTTGCTGGCCGCCGCCACACAGTCGGTGCGCGCCGCGCTGAACCCCGTGCGCACGCTCGGCTGCCTGCGGGCGCTGGGGCGCGATGCGGGGCTCGTGACGGGGGTGTTCGTGGTGCTGGCCTCGGTCCACGGCGTGCTGCGCGGGTGCGCGGCCTGGGTCGTGGAGCTGGGGCTTCCGTTCGTGTCCGGACTCATCGCGCAGGTGCTCACCTGCCTGATGCCCTTCTGCGCCGCGAGCCTGCTGGGGCGCGTGCTGTACGTGCACGGGGACGCGCTGGGCTACCTGCCCGCGCGCGAGTTCCTGGAGCCCACCCTGGGAGACACCGCGCCCCAGCGCGTGCCCACGGCGCTGCGCGAGTCCCCGGGGCTCCCGGCCCCGGAGCCCTCCGCCGCCGAGGCCGAGGCCACCCGCGACCAGCGGCTGGCGGAGCTGGGCGCGGCGGTGGAGGCGCGCGACGTGGCGAAGGCGCTGGCGCTGTACGGCGTGCTGCACGTCGTGCCCCGGCTGAAACTTTCGCCGGCGCACCATCTGTTCATTGGCCAGGCCGCGGCGGTGGAAGGAGATTTCCCACTGTCGGTCAAAGCGTTGGAAGCCGCGGCGGACGCGGCGCCGGATGAACCCACCGCGCCGCGCGCATTGGTGTTCCTGGCGCGCGTGCAGGGGGAAAAGTTGGGAAACGCGGTGCGCGCGGAGGAAATCTACCGGTACATCCTGCATCGATATCCGGACACGGATGCCGCACGTTTTGCCCATGCGCGACTGACGCCCGCCGCCTGACACACGCATTGCAGCACCCGTCCCCCGGTACCAGATTCCTTGCATGGGACGGGTTGGGGGCGTGGGGATGGGAAAGCAGTTGAGGACGTATGGGTGGTTGGGGCTCCTCGCGAGCGTGCTGCTGACGGGCTGTGATGACGCCCCCAGCGCGAACCGGCACGAGGACACCTGCGCGGAGCCGATGTCGCTGCGCGTGGAGGTGATGTCGGCGGACGGCGCGTACATCCAGGGCGCGTCCGTGACGGCCACCAACCTGGAGAGCAACGTCAGCATCACCGGCGTGACGGATGACCGGGGCGTCACCACGGCCATCAACGAAACGCTCGCGCCCAGCCCCATCCGCGTGGTGGCCACGGCGGGCTCGCACGTGACGCCCGCCCAGCGCGTGGAGTGGACGTGCGACGCGTGTCACTGCACGCCTGTTCCGGCCACGGTGACGCTCCAGCTCCAGAACTGAGCACCGCCATCCGCCAGGGAGGGCCGGGGCGCGCGAAAAATCCGCTGCCCCAGGCCGCCGGGCGGTTGTGCACACCTGCCCGCGCGCGGTACCACTTACGCCATGCGTCAAACCCGCATGCGCGCCTCCGCGTCGGTCCGGCTCTCCTCCAGCCCTGGCGCCCGCCCGTCTGTGCTGACGGCGTGCGTGCGAGCGTGTTGTCGCGGCACTGGTGTTCCCCCACTCCAGTAAGCCGTGCAACCGCGCTACCCGACGGGTAGGCAATCCCGAAGGTCCCCCATGTCCGCAGAGAGTGTGCAGGCACTGCTTGAATGCTCGGTCACCGAGCTGACCGGGCGGTTCGTTACCCAGGCGCAGCCCGTCCCCCAGGGGCTTCTGGAAGCGCTGGAGGCGGATCCGCGCCAGGGCGCGCAGGCGCTCGCGAAGAGGCTGCGCTCACGTCAGGAGAAGAACCGGGCGGAGGGCCAGCGGCTGCGGCACCTGCTCAAGTTCGAGACGGAGCTCTGGGAGCAGGGCCTCCTGAAGGTCGCGGGCGTGGACGAGGCCGGCATGGCGCCACTCGCGGGCCCTGTCGTCGCGGCGGCGGCCATCCTGCCCAGGGGTTACAAGCTCAAGGGGCTGGACGACTCGAAGAAGATCCTCGACCCGGACAAGCGCGAGGCGCTGGCGGAGGCCCTCAAGCGCGACGTGGTGGCGTGGGCGGTGGGCCGAGCGGAGGTGGAGGAGATTGACTCCATCAACATCTACCACGCGGGCCTGCTGGCCATGCGCCGCGCGGTGGAGGGGCTGGGGCTGACGCCGGACTACGTGCTGGTGGACGCGCGCACGATTCCCCAGTGCCCCTCTCCGCAGCGGGGGATCATCAAGGGGGACTCGCTGTCCCTGAGCATCGCGGCGGCGTCCGTGCTGGCGAAGACGACGCGCGACCGGCTGATGGCGGAGCTGGACGCGCAGTATCCCGGCTATGGGCTGGCGGCGCACAAGGGCTACCCCACCGCGCAGCACGTGCAGGCCATCCAGGCATTGGGCGTGCTGCCCATCCACCGCCGGAGCTTCGGCCCGGTGCGCGAGGCGCTCGGACTGGCGCAGCCCTCCGGGCCCGTCCCGATGCAGTCGGAGCTGTTCGCCGCTACTCCTGTTCCGATGGCCAAGCGATGAGCGCGGATCGGGACATCGACGGGTGGTTGGCGGAGCGGGGCGTCACGCTGATGGACGCGCGTGCGCGGGCGAGGGGCGTGCTGGAAGAGGCCGGGCTCACGCGGCCCGGCAAGGCGCGGATGAGCGAGCCCAAGCTCCTGCGAGCGGCCGAGGTGCTGGCCAAGCGCTTCTTCCAGGTGTGCGCGGATCCAGGCTGCCTCCAGGTGGCGTCGGCGAGCGGCCGGGAGCCCCTGCGGGTGGAGCCCCGGAGCCACTGCGCGCGGTGCGGCGGATCCGCCAACCGGCGCGCGGAGGTGGCGTTCCTGGAGATGTGCCATCAGCGCGGCGTGCAGCGCGTGGTGGTGGTGGGCGGATCGCCCGCGGTGCGTGAGGAGCTGGAGGCGAAGCTGAGCGGCCCCATCACGCTGCGCATGGTGGACGGCACGGAGCGCCGCACGGCGGACCGCGCGAAGAGCGACCTGGAGTGGGCGGACCTGGTGCTGGTGTGGGGCGCCACGGAGCTGCACCACAAGGTGTCCACCCACTACACGCACCTGGCCTCCTCCCATCACCGCAAGGTGGTGCACGTGGTGCGCCGGGGCGTCGCCGCGCTGCTGGATGAAGCGATGATCCATCTGCAGCGGGCGCGGTGACGGCGGGTTCAATTCCTCCCGCCTCAGCCCAAGAAGCCCAGCAATCTTGAGAGATTGCTGGGCCCGAGCGCGTTCCTGCCATCGCTGCCCGCTTATCAGGAGCTCACGTCAGGGATCCCATGGGTTCGCGGGTTGATCATTGATTGCCACCCAGAAGCGAGTTGCTGCATCGGGCGCTCCCTCGGCCCACCAGTTCCAACCACCACCGCCGTCGTGGAACTCCGCCATCCGATATCCACTCCCGAAAGCGGAGGAGCAGAAACCATCCGCGGTGGCTCGCGACGTGAGCGCAGAGCCCAAGATGGGTTGGGTGAGCTGAACCACACCCGCAGCCCAGCCATTGTAGAAGTCGATGGGAAGCCCCGAAGGTACGGGCCGCCCGTCTCGGCTGAGACACAAAATGGGAAGGGCGGCCGTCGGCGCGGTGTCCCCGTTGTAGGGGTCCGTCTGCCCATCAGACCCCACCAAGACATAGGGACCATTGACCTGCCTGACCCGCCAGGTCATGCCAGCAGCCGTGGCAGTCCCGCCGCAGCCATTGGGAGGCGGTGGACCGATCCAGTTCCGGATGGGGGCTTGAGTGCAGACATCCCGGGGGTCCATGGTGTTGGGATCAAAATTTTCATCATGCAGGGCAAACACCTGACAAATTTCACACCAATTGACACCTTCCTCTCTCATGGTGTCAGCCAGGGCCCCCATGACGTTACTCTGGTTGAGGGTTACTCCCCGCTTGGCCCAGTTGGCGATGAGTCTGCGAAGACTTCTCCCCGGTAGCGCCACATTCTCGTCCCCGCTGCTCCCAGCACGGAGCTGGGAGCTGTAGACGAGTTGATCGCTGCCATTGAGCTTCCATACGTCTGCGTTGGAGGGAGCATTGCCTGAAGTCAATGAGTCCCGCCCATCGAAAGCGTCGTGCAACAGCGTCGTGACGCGAGCGATCTCCGCATCGAATCCATTGCCTCCAACAAAGGAGCCCTGTCCAGAGAAGTTATGCTCAAGGCAGTCCTTCGAAGCAGCGTTGCAATAATTGACTCCAAGAGAAGTCGTCGTCACAGCCCCCGATTCGCACTCGGGCTGGCTTCTGCTGGGATTATTGCTGCATGGATCGAAATAATTAACGCCACCCACGAGCTGACTGGCAACAAAATCAGCAAAGGACTCATTGTGATAGGCGCTCTCCATCTCGCCCGTAGGGCTACCACCGCTCAAGATCTGGTCAAGCATGGCAGCCGTATAGGCGAATGAGATATTGGCGGGGTTCTCGGAGTACAGCATGCTGCAGAGCACGAAATGCCCATACTCGTGACTGGCCACACCACGAGAATCGAGGCTGCTGTCACTTCCCGCGACAGACTCACTCGGGTCTTCTGGAATGATGATGTCCGTCAGATAGGCGGATGCCGCTCTTCGCGCCACCATCCCCGCGCCAAGATTCTTCAGGGTTATCCCATCAACGAAGGTGGCCCAGGACGAGGAATAGATGAAGACGTCCTCGGAGAGGTTTGGAAAGTGGAAGCACGGCGCAAAGGCCCTGTTTCCGCTAGCGAGTCCCGCGATGTTGGCGAGTCCCCCCACCAGGACTCGGGCCTTGTGAGGCTCATACCCCACGACGTCTTTCATGTAGGACCATCCCTCGGAAGCCTGAGCAAGGACATTGAGCGAGCGCTGGCGCTCCACGGGAATGAGCCTTTCCACGTCCTGCTCCATGACGGCGTCGGAGAGCGTGTCCGTGAAGTCGCAGATCTCGCTTTCGAGCAAGAATTTTGTGACCTCCACCGCGTCGTTCTCCGTCGCAACGCACAACGAGGTCTTTTTCCCACGTGCAACGCGCATCGACGCCATTCCGCCATCGTCGGCCTTATCGGTGAAGAGCGTCGGCAGGACTCCCAGGCTCTTCTGCCACGCGCTGATGCGTACCCTGGAAAGAGGAACCTGCGTCCCCGCGCCGGCGCCCCAGGCCCGTTGCATGGGCCCGGCAGGGAATGCAGGGTCCATGTTCTGAAGGTCCAGGCGAACCCGAAGTGTCACGGACCCCTTGGCCCAACGGTCGATGAGCCCGATGCCTCGAACGACCAACCGGACTTCAGCCTTCACGACCGTGGCGACCGTCTTGACGATTGCCCGGATGATCCGGTTGAAGAGCTCCTGCTTGACCTGCTTGGAGCCAGGAGACGTCAGGCTCCACGAAGCCACGTCTGTTGGCTGAAGGCCGCGATAGAGGAAGCCGGAGCTTCGCAGCGCCTCGTATGAGATTGAGCCGTCGGCCAGCTTCACACTCGCGGGAACATTTCTGAGTGCGATGACGCTGTAGACCGCGTTGCCATTCAAGGCAGCCTCGCGGAGCAGGTTATAGGTCGCCGCGGGCATGAGCGCGAAGAGGAACATGCCATGCCCGTCTCCCTCGTGGGAAAAGACACCTCTCTGCCCTTGCCAGCGCTCAAGCTCTTCGCCAAACAAGGGCAGCGTGCTGTAATGCACCAGCATCTCGTCAAGCGCATCGATCTGCTCTCGCTCTTCTACGTAGACAAGCGAGTAATAGAGCGAAGGCAGCCCCTCGGGGTTCCGCTCGGGAAGCGCGATTGTCTTGTCCCACGAGAACGAATCCCGGATCGCCGCTGATTCCTCAGGAGGGATTGGCGGCGAAAGCTCCGGGAGATTGCCACCCAACCGGAGTTCGACCCGGGTGACTTCGGCCGGGTCCTTGTGGTCACCATTCCGGATGTGCAACTGGAAGGAGAGTGCGCTCGCACGGTCCCCCTCCTTCAAACCACCACTGCACCGCACGAACAGATACCGGCGCCCCTTGGCCTGCTCGACACCTGTCTCGGGATGGGCTTTGTCGCTGCCTGCACGATAGTCACAGTTCTGCTCTTCGCCTTGGGCCGTACGGAAACGGAACTCCACCCAATGATTGCCACCGTTTCCCATCACCACCGGAACCGCGGATGGGATGGTGAAGTGGATCGGCTCCTGGAGGGTCAGTTGACCATCCTCCCAGCGCGAGGGCGCATAGGTTCGAGAAGCACGCAGTACCTGCAGCTCCCCCAACCATGGTTCCGTGTCGGTGATTTGAAGAGGATGATTTGCCTCCTCCTCGGTCACTGCGCAGGCCCCGGTGAACATCCACGTCACAAGAGCAAGCATCCAACGAAGACGTATGTACATGAATCCCGCTTTCCAATCTTCCTCGCGCCACAAGGCCCCCTGGCGGCGTGGAATTCACGGGAATGTACCCCAACATCCAGCCTCTTCTTCCGGGATGGCAGAGGGTCGATACAGACATCCTTGCTGGCTACGACGTGGCTGGGGATCCTCGTCCACGAACAAGCACTGGAAATACACCCGCCAAGGAGTCCTGCGTGCGAAGCCTCTCGGTCCGGATCACCTGTCTCGTCTCAGCGCTGGTCGTGATGGGCGGCTGTGAGCGTCAGGAGAAGCCGCCTGCGCCTCCGCCCGCGCCCACTCCGGTCAAGGCCAGCGCGCCCGCACCGGTCATGCCTTCACAGAGCACCACCGAGGCAGAGCTGCGCGAGCGGCTGCGGTGCGAGGTGCTCCTCGGCTTCAGCGGGCTTCTGGCAGGGCAGCAGGAGTTCTTCGGAGAGAAGGACACCTGGACGGCGGACTTGAAACAGCTCCCCGCCCCGGCGGCGTGCACGGACGGCAGCCGCGTGTCCACGCTGGACGGCGCATGGCTCGCGGGTTGCCACTTCCGTTACGCGGTCTCGGTGGCCGGCTCGCACCCCGACAACAGCACCTTCAGCGTGCGCGCGGTGGGCGTGGGCGGACTCGCCGAAGGGCTCACGTACACGATGACGCATGGGTACGCGGACAGGAGGCCCGTGCGCGTATGGCCCTCGGAGCTCGTCCTGGAGGACTGCCATGGCGTGCGCAGGCCGGAGGGGACGCCTCTGCCTGCTCCACTGTGCGAAGGGGCCAGCAACCTGAAAGGGTTCTTCACCGCCCAGAAGTCGTACTTCGGGGAGAAGGATCGCTACTCGGAGAGCGCCGTCCAGGTGTACTTCGCTCCGGAGCCCTGCCTCGACGGCACCCGCGCGCCAGTACCCGATGACACGTGGACCGCGGGCTGTCACTTCATCTACCGCGCCGAGGTTTCGGGCACGGCGCCGGAGCAGACCTTCCGCCTCACCGCGCGCGGAATGAAGGGCCCGGTGGTGGAACAGAAGCTGACGCTGGACTCCCAGTACACCTGGAGCCCAGCCGATCCAGGCTGCACGCCCTGATGCACGATTGGCTCAGCGGGACGCGGAATGGCGGCGCGGCCAACCGAGCATCGTGGCACGAGGCTCAAAGCGAACAGGTCGCGCGAGGAGCACGCCGCTTCTGGACGAACGTGCTCACCGTGGCCTTGAAGCAATCTGGCGCCGTGTAGAGCAGGAAGTGGGGCCCTCCCTTGACGGTGACCAGGTTGACGCCAGCCGCTTCGGGCAGGAGGCGGACATGAGCCTGGGCACCAGCGAGGGGCGTCTTGGGATCCATGTCGCCCTGGAGCACCAGCACCGGCGGAAGCGCGGTGGGAGAGCGGCCAAACCACTCGTCACGCGGATAGGCCAGTGACGTTCGACCGACGAGCTGACCCGGCAGGCTGCTGACGAACAGGAACCCCGCGGCTTCGGCCTCCACCTGGGCCTGGGTGAGACCTGGCCGGGCGTTGTTCTCGGAGGCGCTGATCACCGCGACGAGCGGGATGGAGATCGCTGCCTGGGGGAAGCGGTCGAACGGCGCACCCAATGCCTCCAGGTCCTGCTCCACCTTCCGCAACGGCGCGAGGTCTCCGCCCCTGAGGCCCGCGAGGAGGAGCGGAATCCGCGCGCGCAGCGCCGGGCTGTCCAGCAGGGCCCCGAAGAAGAGTTTCGGACGCCCCCCGGCAATGGCCTCCGACACCTTGGGGTCATCAATCAGTCCCTGCATGGCGGCGACCGCCGAACCTCCGAGACGCGCCCGGCAGCCCGGCTCCGCATCGCAACGCGCGAGCACCGCGCGGCCCACCTCGTCGACGACGGCCGAGCGATGACTGAGGTCCCACTGCTCGGTCGTTTCCGGAGGAACGAGGGAATCGAGCACGATCCCATCGAGCCGCTTCGGCGGGGCGACCGTCATCATGCGCAACACCAACTGTGTGCCGTAGGAGACCCCGTAGAGCCACGTCTTGCGGCCCGTGGAGTATCGCTCCATCAGCGCGCGCAGATCATGTGCGGAGTGCGTGATGGTGAAGGCGCGAGTGCGCTTGGCGTTGGACTCCAGCGCCTCGAAGCAGGTCGCCCACTCAGCGCCTTCGAGCGCGGTGCCGCCAGCACTGTCGGCGGACTCCTCCTTCTGGCAGAGCCGGCTCGAGAACCCCGTCCCGCGATGATCCGGGACCAGCAGGTCGTATCCCGGGAAGGAGGCCCGAAGCGTCTTCAGCAGCGGGTAGAACGAAGCCCCTGACTCGCCGGGACCACCCGCCACGAGCCAGACCTGCCCGGCTGAACGCCCCACCGCCGGGAACTTGCGGACGAAGAGCTCGACCTGCTCACCGCTCGGGGCCGCGAAGTCCAACGGCGCGCCGAAGCGAGCGCACAGGGAACCCGCGAGCGCCGCATCCGACTTCGCGTCCGGGCACCCCACGAAGTCATCGGCACGGGGCGCCGTGCCCTGTTCGGAGGCCTGCGCAACGCCGCCCAGACCGAGTGCACCCCAGAGGGCGGCCACTGCTGCGAAAGTGGGGCATTTCATGTTCACGCTCCAGGAGAGCCCGGGAACTTCCCAGAGCGGAACCGCGATCGCAATTCATCCCGTTCCAGCCCACCCCACGAGCAGGCAGGACCGTACGGAAAAACCGAGGGCTGACGAGGCTGTGGGGCAATCCCATTTCAATCCTCGGAACAGCGGGATATGGCGGAAGAAGTGCTTCACGTTGGCACCCTTCTCGAAGTGGGGTCATCCATGCGCGGCTCACAGTTCCTCGGTATCGCTCTCGTCTCCAGCATCGCCTTCGCTTCGCTCGCGGAAGCGAAGAGCGTCTCCTTCTCTGGCTATCACTGGGAGGTGCGCAGCGGTCAGGGCGGTCCGGGACCCAACACCTGGGATGACCGCAACGCCTGGGTCGATGCGAACGGCTACCTCCACCTGAAGATTGCCTGGCGCGACGGCCGCTGGACGACGGCGGAGGTCTACATGCCGCAGCAGCGGCTGGGGTTTGGCACCTACCAGTTCAAGGTGATTGGCCGGCCCGACCTCTTCGACGACAACGTGGTCCTGGGCCTGTTCAACTACACGCGGCCCGACGTGGGTCCGGACGCCACGAATGAAATCGATATCGAGTTCGCGAAGTGGGGCGGCAGTCAGCCGCAGATGGGCAACTGGGCCGTGTACCCCGCGGTGACGGGCGTCCCCTACTCCCATCAGGCCTACACCATCAGCCTCGGGGGGACCTACTCCACCCACCGCTTCCAGTGGTCATCGACGCAGGTCTTCTTCCAGGCCCTGCATGGCCACCAGGATGGCAACGTCAACCAGATGGCCAGCTGGCTCTTCAATCCGCCGGATTACGTCCAGCGCATTCCCCAGAACCCCCTGCCCGTCCACATGAACTTCTGGCTCTTCCAGGGACGCGCCCCCAAGAACGGCCAGGAGGCGGAGATCGTCATCGCGGAGTTCAAGTTCATCCCCGCGCCGTAGGCGTCAGCCGCGGGCGCCTGGAAAACTCGCGTGTCCTGGGAACATGCCGTGGTGAAGGGTGTTGCACCCGTTCTGTACGCCACGATGTGACCGGGAAGGAGAATCCAGGTGCCCGCAGGCTCGCTCGCACACCCTGCGTCCGCAAGACGCATCGCCGGCATCGATGCCCTGCGGGGCTTCGTCATGCTGCTCATGCTCGTCGACCATGCGCGTGAGTTCTTCTACATGCACGCGCAGGTCAGCGATCCGGTGGACCTGGCCACCACGCCTCCCGGCCTCTTCTTCACGCGGCTCGCGGCGCACCTGTGCGCGCCGGTGTTTGTCGCGCTGACCGGGCTGTCGGCGTGGCTCTACGGCCAGCGGCGGGGCGGAAGGCGCGCGGCCTCCGGGTTCCTGTTGAAGCGGGGCGCGTTCCTCGTCGTGCTGGAGCTGACGCTGGTCAACTTCGCCTGGACGTTCTCGCTGACGCCCGCCACCTACTTCCTCCAGGTCATCTGGGCGATTGGCTGGTCGATGATCGCCCTCGCCGGGCTCCTGTGGCTGCCGAAGCCCGCGCTGCTCGGCGTGGGGCTGGCCATCGTCTTCGGGCACAACCTGCTGGACTCCATCACGCTTGCCCCCGGGGAAACGGGCGCCACGCTCTGGGCGATTCTTCACGACAGGGGCTTCATCCAATTGCCCTGGGACGCCCGGGCGCGGACGTCCTATCCCCTGGCTCCGTGGATTGGCGTGATTGCGCTGGGCCACGTCATCGGGCCCTGGTTCGCCCAAGCGGTGGACGGAGGGACGCGTCGGCGCAGGCTCGTCCTTGTCGGAGCGTCCGCGTTGACGCTGTTCCTGCTCCTGCGGTGGATGAATGGATATGGAGAGCCGGTGCCCTGGGTGGCGGGTGCGACGCCCCTCCTGACGGTGATCTCCTTCCTGAACCTCACCAAGTACCCGCCGTCGCTCGACTTCCTGCTGTTGACCCTGGGGACGGGCGCGCTGCTGCTCGCGCTGTTGGAGCGGATGCCGGCGCGAGGACTGGCGCTGCTCACGACGTTTGGAGCGGCGCCGCTGTTCTTCTACCTGGCCCATCTCTACCTGCTGCACGGGCTCAACAGCGTGGCGCTGTTTGCCTTTGGGCCCAACCAGGGAGCGTTCTTCAGCGTCCCGAACATCGCCGCGCTCTGGGGGCTCGCCGTGATGTTGTTGTTGCCGCTGGGGTTCGCGTGTCGCTGGTTCGTCGGGCTCAAGGCGCGGTCGAAGAGCGCGTGGATGAGCTATCTCTAGGCTGTGAGCTCCGTGAGCACGGCCTGCACCTGTTGGCGCAGCCAACCGTGGGCGAGGTCCGGCTCGTGCCGCCGGTGCCAGGCCGCCACGATGGGCAGCGCCGGGACGCTCACTCCGTTCGCGGTCGGCGTCGTCCGCTGAGCGCCACGTCAGAAAAGGTATACGGTGTATACTCCTGCCCTCTTCCAGGAGGAACACCGGATGGGCGACCGATGGATGCTGCGTGGAGCGGAGATCCTCACCTGCGACCCCGAACAGCCGGACCTGCCGCGAGGCGACGTCCTGGTGGAGGACGGGGTCATCCTCGCGATGGCCCCCGAGCTGCGCGCCGAGGACTGCCGCGTCGTCGACCTGCGGGGGAAGCTGCTCATGCCGGGGCTCATCGACTCGCATCGGCATGCGTGGCAGACGCCCTTGCGTGCCCTGGGCGCTGACTGGACGGTGATGGACTACCTGGCGGCGGTGCGGGTGAAGCTCTCGCCCGCGTTCCGGCCGGAGGACCTGCATGCCGCCAACCTGGCCGGGGCCCTGGAGGCCCTGGACGCGGGCATCACCACCCTCGTGGACTACTCCCACTGCATGGAGACGCCCGAGCACGCGGATGCCGCGCTCACGGCGCTCGAGGACGCCGGCATCCGGGCCCTCTTCGCGTATGGCTATGCCGCCGGTCCCCAGGCGAGCACCGCGCTGCCAACGCATGCGAGCCGGCTCCAGGACGCCCGACGCCTGCGCACCACCCGGCTTGCGTCCGATGGTGGCCTGGTGCGAATGGGCATCGCGCTGACGGAGATGCAGGTCCCCTGGGAGCAGAGCCGGGCGGAAATCCTTTCAGCGCGCGAGCTGGGCGTCCCCATCACCGCCCACTGTTCCGCGTGGCCCATGCCGGGCCCGAGCGAGGTGCAGCGGATGGCGGCCGAGGGGCTGCTCGGTCCGGACCTGCTCTTCGTCCACTGCACGTGGAGCTCCGAGGAGGACCTGAAACACATCGCCGGAAGCGGCGGCGCCCTCGCGGTGACTCCGGAAACGGAGCTGCAGATGGGCATGGGCTTCCCTGCCACCGGACGCGCGTTGCATGCGGGAGTCCGGACGACGCTGGGGTGCGACGTCGTCTCCAGCAACGGAGGCGACCTGTTCACCGCGATGCGGCTGGCGCTCCAGGTGGAGCGCGCGCGGGCCCACGAGCGCGAGGGCCTGTCGCGGGTCCTCGCGCTCAAGGCGGAGCGCATGCTTCCCATGGTGACGCTCGATGCCGCGGAAGCCCTGGGCCTGGGGCGCGTCACGGGCTCGCTGCGCCCTGGCAAGGACGCGGACCTCATCGTCCTCAACGCCGGAGCACTGAACCTGACGCCGCTCAACCGCCCCCGTGACGCGGTGGTGCTCCAGGCGCATGCGGGCAACGTCGAGTCGGTGATGGTGCGCGGACGATGGGCGAAGTTCCAGGGCGCCCTGCTCGGCGTGGACCTCGAAACGGTGCGGCGCCGGGTCATCGAGGCCCGCGACGCGGTGCTCGCCCGGGCCGGTGGGCCGGCCGCGCTCCTGGGTGAGCGCGAGGCGCTCGCCGCGCACTGGGAGCTGGGCCGCGCGGGCTGAGGGCTTCAGCGCGTTCGCGGGGAGTCCTGCCGTGCGTCGATGCGCCGCTGGATTCCCTCCAGCATGAAAGCGAGGCTGGCCTCGAATTCGCGCCCGACATCCGTGGCGCGCATGTGAGGCAGGCTGTGGGCCAGGCCCGGGTACTCCGCGACGGGAAGCGCCTCCGCCGCCGCGAAGAACCTCTCGAAGGGCGGCGGTGCGCCCGGGGTGCTCACGTCCCAGGGCTCCTGTCTGCGGACCGCTCCGGCCAGCCAGGAGAAGAACGTGTTGTGCAGCGCGCCCGCCTCCTTCCAGGGGATGCCCGCGGCGTGCAGCTTGCGGACCGTCCTGTCGAGGATGACGAGCGCGGGGTGGACGACGGGGCCCTCCTCCAACAGGAAGTCCATCACGCCCCGGTGCCGCAGGCCCACGACGCGCAGCTGGCCCGCGAGCTTCCGCAGCCACGGCACGGGAGCCAATCCCTCCTCCGGCAATGCGACGGACCCGAGGATGGACTCGACGCACAGGAGCGCGAGCGCGTCCCGGTTCGCGACGTGCTTGTACACGGCCATGGGCGTGACCCCGAGCCGTTCAGCCAGCGTCCGCATGGAGAGCTGCCGCAATCCCTGCTCCTGGACGAGGACGACAGCGGTCTCCACCACGAGGTCCCGAGAGAGACGTGGAGGACGCCCGCGCCTGCTCCGGGAACGGACTGCCTGGGTGCGCATGCGCGGGAGCATACCCGGCCGGACCCGGTACCGGTGCCAATGGACAGGGACCTGTCGTTATGACAGGCTCCTGTCAATGCCTCCCCTTACCCAGAAAGCAGAGACCTTCAGCACGCTGGTGCTGGAGGTGTTCCAGTTGAACGGCCTGCTGCTCCAGGCCGGAGATCGGCTGAGCGCTCCGGCGGGATTGACGAGCGCCCGCTGGCAGGTGCTGGGCGTCATCGACCATGGCCCCGCCACGGTGGCGGCGGTGGCGCGCACGATGGGGCTTGCGCGGCAGAGCGTGCAGCAGACGGCGGATGCGCTCGCGAGCGATGGGTTCGTGGAGTACGTCGAGAACCCGAATCACCAGCGCGCGAAGTGCGTCTCGCTCACCGCCGCCGGACGCCGCGCCTTGCGCAAGGTCGAGCAGGCGCATGCCGCGTGGGCGGACCGGCTGGGCTCGAGCCTCCCTCCGAAGCTCCTGGCCGCGGCGGTCGAGGGCGTCCGCGAAGCCCGGCTGCGTCTTGAGCAGGACCTGGCCGAGGAGGGCCACTCCCATGAAGGGTGACACCTCCATCCCCGCGCTCCCCTGCGTGGAGCTCGCGCCGACGCTCGAGTTCTACGCGCTGCTCGGGTTCGAGGTGACGTACCGGCAGCAGGCGCCGAACCCCTACGCGGCGACACGCCGGGGTGGCGCCCAGCTCCACTTCTTCGGCCTGAAGGGCCTGGATCCGGCGAAGGCCTTCAGCACCTGTCTGATCATCGTGGACGAGGTGGAGGAGCTGCACGCGCGCTTCCTGGACGCGCTGCGGAAGGCCTATGGCCGGACTCCCGTCCGGGGGCTTCCACGCATGACTCGCATGCGGAAGGGACAGACGCGCTTCACCCTCACCGACCCTTCCGGCAACTCGCTCATGTTCATCCGCCGTGACGAGCCCTCCGGCTATGGCGATGACGAGAACACGCCGGCCACCGTCCTGGGCAAGGCGCTCAAGGCGGCCCGGCGCCTGCGCGACTTCAAGGGCGATGACGCCGCCGCCGCGAAGGTCCTGGATGCGGCGCTGAAGAAGCCGGACGCGGGGACGGCGAAGGAGCGGGAGCAGGCGCTCGCGGAGCACGCGGAGCTGGCCGTGGCGCTGGGGGAGATTCCTTGAATCTTTCGTCACCCGGTACGTAGATGGCGTCGTGCGGGGGCAGGCTCGCACCTCTTCACAGGGGACACGGATGAACAAGAAGCTTGGAGCAGCAGTGTTCATGATGGTGGCATGTGCCTTCGGCCCGATGACGGCCGTCGCCCAGGACGACGCGGAGGGCGCGGGCGACATCGACATCACCGGCTCTGGCGAGACCTCGACCCACGAGTGCACGCCGGAGACCAAGGTGGAGGTCACCGGCGCGTCCAACACCGTGACGCTGACCGGCGAGTGCAAGAGCGTCTCCGTGACCGGCACCGGCAACAAGGTGAAGGTGGAGGCCACCCGTGCCATCGAGGTCACGGGCAGCTCCAACTCCGTCACCTGGAAGCGCGGTCACGGCAAGTCCAAGCCGAAGATCAGCCGCACCGGCATGGACAACAAGGTCACGCAGGAGAAGTAGCCGCCGGGCCTCTTTCAGAAGCCCAGCAAGCCCACCGGGTTGCTGGGCTTCTGGCTGCGCCATCCGGTGCAACGGCTACGACGGGCCGGGAACCGCGCCGATCTGCATGAGCAGGCCCGCCATGTCCACGTCGTACCAGCTCTCCGCGATCCTCCCGTCCTCGAACCTCACGATGGCCATCTCCGTGAAGCTGACGGGCTTGTTCGTGGCCTTGATGATGCCGGCCGGAGTCACCAGGTCGCCGGTGTGCGTCCCGGTCTCGCGCAACCTGCCGAACACGCGGTCCCCTTCCGCGACCAGTTGCTCGATTTCGATGTGAAGGTCCGGGATGGCCTTCAGGAACATGCCGGCGAGCTGCTTCACCCCGCTGGGCCCCGGGGGCAGGTTCGGCGCGGTGGGGCTCGTGGCGCCGGGCGTGAAGAGCACGTCGGCCATGTCGAGCCACTTCTGGTTCCACAGCTCCATGATCATCCGGCGGAAGACGGGCTTGTTCTGCTCCGGCGTTCCCCCGTTGGGCGGGACCGGCCTCGCGAGGAGGTCGATGTCCCCCGGCCCCACCTCGGCGGGCAGCGGCTGCGCCGAGGGCGCGCTGAGCTGGGCCACCAGCCCGAGCAGATCCAGGTTGATCCATCCCTCGGTGACCTGGCCGCCGCGCACGCGGAACAGGCGCGTCCCCGTCCAGCGCACGCGCCTCCCGGTCGGGGCCATCCCCATGAACGTCCCCCGATGGGTGCCGTGGATGACGCCACGGCCCACGACGAGGTCGCCCTCGCAGAAGACGTCCTCGAAGGTGAAGTGGATGTCGGGGAAGGCCGTCAGGAACTGCCGGTAGGCGTCCTTCAGCCCGGGGATGCCCGGCTGCTGCCCGGGGATGGGATCGTGGTCGATGAACGCCGGATCGACCAGTGTGTCAAACGCGTCGAAGTTGCCCCGGTTGACCTCTTCCACATACCGGATGACGAGCTGCTTGTATTCAGTGGTCATGACTGTCCTTGAGTCAGAAGTGGGTGCGCAACCGCGCTACGGCTTCGGAACCGCGGCGGTCGCCTGCTGCATCAGGCTCAGCGTGTCCGAGCACCGCCAGCGCTCCGTCAGCCGGCCCTCCGAGACGCGGAAGATGTCGATGCCTCCCCACAGCAGCCTCCTGCCGGAAGCAGGCGCGCCAAACAGCGGCGCCCCCGTGTGCGTCCCGGAGAAGGTGCCGCGGACGAGCACGCGATCTCCTTCCGCCACCATCCGCTCCGCGTCGAGGGTGAAGCGGAGGTCCGGCAGGGATGCCCGGCACTGCGAGTCCGCCCTGAGCGCCTCTTCGAGCGGGAGGCTGCTGCGGCCCGGGGCGTGTTCGACGTAGCGGTCCGTGTCACACGCCTCACGGATCGCCTCGAGGTCCCAATCCCCGGTGGCCTGGAGGACGCGGCGCACGACCGCCTTGTTCTCCGCGACCGACGAGGGGGCCGGCCCGGGCCGGGTCGGCGCCGCCAGACCCGGGGCGGGTGGCGCGCTGGACGCCGGCCCCGGCACACCGCCGATGCGCTGCATGAGGCCGAGCATGTCCAGCTCGCCCCAGCCCTCGCTGATCCTCCCATCCTGGATCCGGTCGAGGCCCAGCGAGACGCAGGTGACCCGACGGCCGCTCGGCGCGACCCCGTAGAACGGGCCCAGGTGGGTTCCCGTCCAGAGAAGCCGGACACCGACGAGGTCTCCTTCGCAAAGCTCGTCCAGCACCCGCATCTGGCCGTCCGGGAAGCCCCGGCGCCACTCCCGCACCAGGTCCTTGACGCCCTGGCGGCCGGAGGGAATGGCCTGCCCTCCCGCGCCGTGGACCACGAAGTCCGTGGCGATCAGCTCGTCCGCGACGTCGACGTTGCCCTGGCACCAGCCTTCGTCCAGCCAGCGGCGCAAGAGGGCCTTGTTCTGCTCATTTCCCATGAGGATCCGTCCTTTCCCAAGCGGGGCCGTGCGCTACGAATCCGAGGGCTCGTTGTCGTTGGCCGCGCTCATCTGGGCGATGGCGGCCTTCATGACGTCGCTCGAGTCCTTGTAGATCCGCGCGTACTCCTCCCCCGTCAGGAAGGGCAGGTCCGGCATCGGCACGCCGGCGATGCCCCACTGCCCCTGCGGCACCTCCTCGATGAGGCAGTACGTGAAGGGACGGACCACGTCTCCGAGGACGCTGACGAAGGTGTCCGTCATCCGGGAGACCAGCTCCTTCTTCTGCTCCGGGGTCGCGACCACGTCCTTGATGAAGCGGATGGAGATGATTGGCATTTCACGACATCCTTTGCGTGAGGGATTGTTGAGGCAGTGAATGGACCCTTCGTCTGGCGGCTGTGATGGCTACGGACGGCCCAGGTGCTGGTCCAACCACCGGATGGCGTGCGCGGTGGCCTCGTCCACGTAGGGCTGCTGGTCGTAGAGCTGGACGTGGTTCTGGGTGTCGATCCAGACCAGCTCCCGGGGCCCCACCGCGGCCTCGAAGACCTGCTGGGCGTACTCGGGCAGCATCGTCCCGTCCCGGGTGCCGTGGATGACCATGAGCGGCGTGGGGGCCACCAGCGGGGCCTGGGCGACCGCGTTGTAGGAGAAGAGCGACAGGATGGAGCCCACCGTCATCAAGTTCGCCCAGGTGGGCGCGTCCGCCTGGCTCCGCGTGTAGAAGCCGTGGGCCTCCGCGTTGGGCATCACCGCGAGCGGCACCTCCTTGGACAGCCCTGGCGCCACGGCGGGGACGTAGCGCACGTCTCCGTTCACGTACTGCTGCTGGAGGATGTCGTTGATGCTCCGGCAGAACGCGGCGGCCCCGTCCACGCCCATGAACTTCTGGAGCATGCCGCCGGTGTTGTAGGCGCCACCAATGGCAATCACGGCCTTGAGCCGCTTGTCGCGCGCGCCCAGCGAGACGGCATGGCCACCGCCCATGCACACGCCGAGCGCCGCGACGCGCGCGGGGTCGACGTCGTCGCGCGTGAGCAGGTAGCTGACGGCGCTCGCGTAGTCGTCCACCACGCGGTTGGAGTCATGGTGGAAGCGGGGTGTGCCCTCGCTCTCGCCGAAGCCCCGGGGATCGAAGGTCAGCACCGTGTAGCCCGCGTCCGCCAGCCGTTCGGCGTAGTGAGGCACGACCAGCTCCTTGACGCTGCCAATGGGGCCACAGAGGACGATGCCGGGCGTGCGCTCCGTGCTGGCCGCGCCACGAGGACGGTAGAGGTGCCCGGCCAGCGAGGCGCCCCTCCCCTGGAACCGGACGGGAACCCGGCGGCTGGCATCGGCGCGCAGGAACGCGCCGGGCACGGGCGCTTCGGCCTCCGGCTCCGCGGCTGTGAGGGATGGGCGGATGCGGACATGCGCGGGACGTGAAGAGGCGAGGGTCATGGGGCTCCTGGATGGGGGATGGCTTGCGACGAGATACGGACCCCGGGAGCCACGGATGTGACGCGGTCCCCGCGAAGGTCGGGGCGCGCCTCGTCCGGAGAGCAGGCAGGCGCGGCCCGGACCGTCACGCTTCGGCCCCCGCTGTCTCCAATGGCTCACGCACGAAACGCGTCGGCGGTTCGTCGGTGAACCGCCGGAATCATCCCTTCAACCTGGAGAGACTGCATGTCCGTGGAGCAGAACAAGGAGTTCATCCGCCGCTACTTCGACGAGGTCTGGAACAAGGGGAACCTGGACAAGGAAGCGGAGTTCATCGGCAAGGACGCGGTGGTCCACGCGCCCCCCATCCCCGGGCTGCCTCCGGGGATCGCGGGGCCGCTGGCGGTGGTGGGCATGTTCCGGGCCGCCATGCCCGACCTCCACGTCTCCCACGACGTGCTGTTCGGCGAGGGGGACAAGATGGCGCACCACTGGGTCGCGCGAGGCACCCACCGGGGGGCTCCGCTGTTCGGCGCGCCCCCGTCGGGCAAGGAGCTCCAGCTCAACGGCATCAACGTCTTCCGCATCGTCGGCGGAAAGATCGTCGAGCGCTGGGGCTCCATCGACACGCTGGGCGTGGCGCAGCAGATGGGGCTCGCGCCCGATCCGCGGCGGAGCGGCCCCGGTTCCCGCTGACCCCTCACCCTCACATCCCAGGACAACGAACCATGTCGATTGAAGACAACAAGGCCGTCTACCGTCGCTTCGTGGAGGAGGTCATCAACCAGGGCAACCTGGATCCCATCCCGGACCTCTTCGCGCCCGACTACGTCGATCACAGCCTTCCCCCCGGCGCCCCTCCCGGGCTGGCCGCCGTGCGGATGATTCCCTCGCTGTTCCGCGGTGCCTTCCCCGACGTCCACTTCACCATCGAGCACCTGGTGGGCGAAGGGGACTTCGTCACGTCACACGTCACCGGCCGGGGCACCCATCAGGGTGTGTTCATGGGCGTTCCGCCCAGCGGCAAGCAGGCCGTCTGGGCGTCGCTCGGCGTGTTCCGCGTCGCCAACGGGAAGATCCAGGAGCACTGGGGCGTGCCGGATCTGCTGGGCCTGCTCCAGCAGATCGGCGGTGCGCCCTCGCCGGGCGCGCACTAGCAGCGACCCCGTGTTTCAAACCCATACACCCATCCAGAGGAGTGGACACATGATGACGAAGAAGGAACAGAACCTGGGGCTTCGGGCGCACAGCGAGTGGCTGGAGCAGGGCAACGCCGCGGCGGTGGATGAGCTCTTCAGCGAGGACGCGGTCATCCACAGCCGCCACGTCCCGCCGGAGCTGCGGCAGGGCCGGGAGGGCATCAAGGCCTACGGCGCCTCGCTGCACCAGGCCTTCCCCGACATGCGCTTCGAGAACGAGGTCGTCGCCGACGACGAGAACGGCGAGTTCGTGGCCATCATCTACAAGCTCCGGGGCACGAACACCGGGTCCTTCATGGGGATGCCGGCGACGGGCAAGCGCATGGAGATGGGCGGCGCGGACGTCTTCCGCATCGTCGACGGGAAGATCCGCGAGCTGTACCTGGAGCAGGACCTGGTCGGGCTGATGCAGCAGCTGGGCGTGATTCCGGCGCGGCCGGGCTGAGCCGGGCGGCAGGCGTTCCCAGCAGCCCATTGGAACCCCAGACACGCTGTTGTCCAGAAAGGACAGACATGACACACCCCAACGTTGCATTGGTCCAGAAGATGTATGACTGCTTCAACCGCGGTGACATGGAGACGCTCAAGCGGGAGGTCTTCTCCGAGGAGCTGGAGTGGCGGTTGCCGGGCCACCACCCGCTCGCGGGCACCAAGTCCGGCGCGGACGAGGTCATCGCCTTCTTCGCGCAGCTGGTGAAGTCCAACATCAAGGTCGACCTCATCAAGATCGACGTCTTCGGTGAGGACTTCGTCGTCGAGGTCCATCGCGGCTACGGGCAGGCGGGCACGGCCCGGCTCGACGCGAGGAACTGCACCCACTACCACGTCGTGGACGGCCGCATCCGGGACGTCCAGGTCTACCTCAGCGACCAGCACGCGGCGGACCAGTTCTTCAACCAGTCCCACCAGCTCGCGCCCATCCCCCAGCGGCTCGCCAGCCAGGCCCAAGGAGAATGACCTTGCCCACAGTCACACCCGAGCAGGTCGCGAACGCCTACGCGGCCTTGATGAGCGGAGACCGGAATCAAATCGAGCAGTACTGGGCCGAAGACATGCGCTGGTATGTGCCCGGCCACAACCTGCTGTCAGGCTGGAAGGAGGGCCTGGACGGGTTCCTCGGGTTCATGCGCCAGGTGGGTGAGCTGTCCGGGAACAGCTTCCACATGGAGAACCTCTGCACCACCACCAGCGATGAGTACTCGGCGGACGTGACGCGCAACCGCGGGCAGCGCGCGGGCAATCCCGCCAAGCAGCTGGACATCACCGCCGTCCACGTCCTGCGGTGGCGTGACGGAAAGGTCACGGAAGGCCGCGGGGCCATCATGGGTGATGGCACCGCCCAGTACGACCAGTTCTGGTCGCCGGTGTAATGGATTGAAGGGGCGGCACCGGGCGTGAGCACTGCTCACGCCCGGTGCTGTCCGTTACAGGCGCGCGAAGCCCGGCGCGTACATGAAGGGCTCGACCGTCGCGTCGTAGTAGACGATCTCCAGCCCGTGGACGTTCCGGATGGAGCGGCGCAGCAGCCAGCCCTGGGTGGCGTTCAGGGACACGCGCTTGCTCTTCGCGGCGGGCGGCTCGAACCAGCTGGCCTGCCATCCCACGACGATCTTCACCTCGGCCTCGTCGTCGCGGACGGTGGCCTCGAGGCTCTGGATGTTGTGGTTCTCGTCGAAGAAGAGATGGGTGACCCGCTCGTACCAGGTCTTGAAGCTGTCGAAATCCCGGATGTCTCCATCCGGGAACAGCATGCGCAGGTCGTCCTCAGCCACGAGGCTGAAGCACTCCTCCACGGGCACATGCTGGTCCAGGGCCTGGTACCACGCGGAAGCGAATCGCCGGATCTGCTCGAGGGTGATGGGAGTCTTCATGCGGGACTAGAGCGCGCCCCTCCCGGTTGTGATTGCGCCGTCACAGCGGACTCCACCCCGCTCTATCTCCTCCCGAAAGCAGAAGGAGGAACCATGAGCGTCCGTAGCGTGATCGACCGGTATTACGAGTGTGTCAATGCGGGAGACTGGGAGGGCTGGCTCGGGCTCTTCGATGAGCACCTCGTCATGGACGAGCAGCTGGCCGGGCATCTGGAAGGCCTCACCGCGCTGCGGGGGGCCGTCTCCGGTATCCAGCAGGTGTACTCACGCTTCCAGAACACCCCCCGGTACTTCGTCATCGACGGTGCCCAGGCCTGCGTGGTGTCTCACATCTCCGCGACCAGCGCCGGCGGCAAGCCCATTGAAGCGGAGGTCGCCAACTACTTCCTCATCCAGGACGGGAAGATCGCCTACATGGCGAACTTCCACGACAGCGTGCCCTTCGCCCCCATCCTCGAACCGCAGCCGCGCCAGGCCCGCGAGAGCGAGTGAGGACACCATGACTGTCCATGACTTCATCGTGGTCGGAGGCGGCTCGGCGGGAGCGGTCATCGCCAGCCGGCTGAGTGAGGATCTCGGGTGCCGGGTGCTGCTCCTGGAGGCGGGCGGCGACCAGATACCGGAGGAGGTCACGCGCCCCTCGGCGTGGCCCCTGATGCTCGGCTCGTCCATTGACTGGGGATACACCAGCGTGCCCCAGGCGGCGCTTGGCGGCCGGGTCACCCAGGAGCCTCGCGGAAAGCTGATGGGCGGCAGTTCCAACCTGTACATCATGATGCATGTCCGCGGGCACCCGTCTGACTATGACGGCTGGGCCCGTCAGGGATGTCACGGCTGGGCCTACTCGGATGTATTGCCCTACTTCCAGAAGCTGGAGCGCCAGCTTCCGGTGACGAACGCCAAGGACCACGGACCGAACCCGACCTCCCAGGCGTTCCTGGAGGCCTGCCAGGAGCTGGGCTTTCCTTCGACCGGGGACTTCAACGGCCCGACGATGGAGGGGGCCGGGTGGCATCACCTCAACATCCGGGACGGCAAGCGCCACAGCGTCAACGCGGCCTACCTGCTCCCGGCCCTGGCGCGGCCCAACCTCACGCTCGTGACGGAGGCCCACGCCACCCGGCTGATCTTCGAGGGCGAGCGCTGCGTGGGCGTCGAGTATCACCGCCAGGGCGGGCTCGAGCGCGCCTACGCCACGCGGGAGGTGGTCGTCTCGTGTGGAGCCATCGAGTCGCCCAAGCTGCTCATGCTGTCGGGCATCGGTCAGCCCGAGCAGCTCGCACGGTTCGGCATCCCCGTGCGGGCGGCCCTCCCCGGCGTCGGCGAGAACTTCCACAACCACGTCCTCTCCGGCGTCATCCGCGAGTGCGCCCCCCGCGTCCCCGCGCCACGGCTCAACCTGTCCGAGTGCGCCCTCTTCTGGAAATCCCATCCGGACCAGGTGGGGCCCGACCTGCAGCTCGCCTTCGTCCACGTGCCATTCAATGGCACCGTCGGCCTGCGGTATCCGAACGCCATCAGCATCCTGCCCGGGGTGGTGCGGCCGCTGGCGCGCGGCTGGGTGCGGCTGGCCAGCGGCGACCCGTTGGACAGGCCGCTCGTCCATCCCAACTACCTGGGGAACGAAGCGGACAGGAAGCGGCTGATGCAGGGCGTGGAGATGGCCCGGGAGCTCTTCGCGACGCGCGCGTTCTCCGGCTGGGTGCGCGACGAACGGATGCCCGGACCGAAGGTCAAGACCCGCGCCCAGCTCCAGGCCTTCCTCCAGGAGAGCGCGGACTCGTATCACCACCAGGCCGGCTCCTGCCGGATGGGGCTCGATGCGATGGCCGTCGTGGATCCGAAGCTGCGCGTGTTTGGCGTGGAGGGCCTGCGCGTCGCGGACGCCAGCGTGATGCCGTCCGTCCCCTCGGGGAACTGTCACGCGGGCATCGTCATGATCGCCGAGCGCTGCGCCGACCTGCTCAAGGCCGAGCACCTGGAGGGCCTCCGTCCATGACCCGACCCGAGTTCCTGCACCTCGCCCTGGCCTGCGCGGATCCGCTGCGCATCGAGCAGTTCTACACGAAGCACTTCGGCTTCCAGCGGGTCCGCGTCGTGTCGCTGGGGAACGAGCAGATCGTGTTCCTCAGGTCCGGCAGCCTCTCCCTGGAGCTCTTCCAGGCGCGGCAGCCCGCACCGGTGATTGCGCCGGACGCGGACGGGCCCTGGTATCCCGGCTGGCGGCACATCGCGTTCAACGTCGACGACGTGGACGCGAAGCTGGCGGAGCTGGGCGCCGATGCGCGCGTGACGCTCAAGCCCATGGACTTCGATGACTTCATCGAAGGCTGGCGGTCCGCGTGGATAGCCGACCCGGAGGGCAACATCATCGAGATCAGCCAGGGGTACGAGGACGAATGAGTTCGTGGGCGCCGCGCTGGAGCTGGCCACCGGCGCGGTGCCCCCACGGTCGCCCCTCACCTCCCTGCTTGCGCCATCACCGACTCGACCCGCGCCAGGTCATCGCGCGCTTCAAGCCGGGTGAAGAGGTCCATCGCGCGCGCCAGGTACTCCCGCCGGACCGGCTCCTCGGCGGGCCCATGGCGCCCCAGCTCGAACCAGGCGCGCCCTTCCTCGTAGGGCATCGACAGGGCCTGGGCACGCCTCACGCAGCGCCGCCAGGCCCGGCGCGCGCGGCGCGGGTGCCCGGAGAGCGCGGCCTCCAGCCCGTCGCAGAGCAGGGCGAACGGCCTGCCGATGACGAAGGCCCGGGCGAACCGCCTCAGGGCCTTGCAGGCCTCATGCGCCGAGCGCACCAGCGGCTCTTCCTTCGAGAGCGCCTCCCCGCCACGCTGCGCCCACACGCTCAGGTACACCTCGCACACGCACGTAGCGCCCGCGAAGATCCAGTACGCCACGGGCGTCATCTCCCGCAGCAGCACCAGCCCACGGTCCGCCAGCTCCAGCGCCCGCGCCTCTTCGTGCTGCCGCAGCAGCGCGAGGGCGAGCGAGCCCTGGACGACGACCTTCTCCGATGCCCCGCCGTGGGCCTCGAGCCAGGGCAGCTCCTCCTCCATCTCGCGCACGGCCTCGCTGGCCCGGCCCATGCGCACCAGGGGCACGCCCCGGACGCCGGGCCCCCAGTGCAGGGTCTGGGCGGAGCCCCGCCTCCGCGCGGAGTCCTCCAGCTCGTAGGAGAGCTCGATGCTCCGCCGGAACTGCCCGCGGTACGCCCAGGGCACGAGCAGCACGATGCGGCTCTCCTCCGCGCGCCGGAAGTCCCGGGCGGCATCGGAGAGCCGCCGGGCCCGTTCCCCCCACGTCTCCACCGCCTGCCATTGGGCGTACCCGATGCTGCAGACCGAGCGGCGCACCAGCGCGTAGGCGATGTCGGTCGAGGCCCCCAGGTGCTCGACGGTCTCCATGCCGCGCGCGTGCCACTTCTCGACCAGCGGGCGCAAGGAGGGATGGCTGCCCAGCACCGTGGCCATGGTGATGTGGCCAAGGGCCAGGTCCAGTGAAGGCCCGGTGGGCTTCAGCACGTTGAGCAGGCGGAAGGCCGTCCACAGCAGCCGGGGGACGTCCTGGGCGAAGCAGAAGATGTCGCTCAACATCCACAGCAACTGCCCCTCCTCGATGCGCTGCTGCCGGCGCTCGGCGGACCTCACCCGGAAGGCCCAGGGCGCCACGGACTGGAGCAGCATGCACAGCACCTGCCGCGCGACGCCCAGCTTCGAGCCCTTCAGCAGCCGCATCACGGGACAGCCGAGGTGGTCCAGCGCCCGCTCCAGGTAGGAGCGGCAGCTCTGCATCTGCCCCATGAGGTAATGGGCCTCCGCCAGACGGCCCTCCAGGTGGATGACCCACCGGGCCCCGTCCGGCCGGGCCTTGGCGAAGGCCAGGGCCCGCTCGAAATACGGAATGGCCTCGCAGCAGGCGTAGACGGACATGGCGTGCTCGCCGGCCCGCTCGGAGTAGCGCGCCTCGCGAGCCACGTCGCCGGCCTCGCCCCAGTGGTGGGCGAGCGCCGCCATCCACCCCGCCTCGTCCGGGTGCACCGACTCGATGGCCCTCGCCGCCTCGCGGTGCAGGGCCCCCGCGTCCTCGGGGGGAAGGCTGTCCAGCAGCCCCTCTCGCAGCTTGTCGTGGACGAAGCGCCAGCGGTTCCCCATCACCTCCAGCACCGCCGCGTCCGCGCACTCGACGAGCCAGCCCGCCACGTCCAGCGCGGGCCAGGCCTCCCGCAGCAGCTCCTCGTGGATGTCCCGGCCGAGGATGGCCGCCAGCCGCAGCGGCCCGCGCGCCCTGGGGGGCACCATGCCCAGCCGCCGCTCGACGATGGAGCGCATGCCTCCGACGAAGGCCGCGGCCGGCAGGGGCACGTGGCCAATGTAGTCCAACCGCCCGCACTCCTCCGCCAGCGAGCGGATGACCTCGATGAGGAAGAAGGGGTTGCCCTCCGTCTCACGCTCCAGCAGCGAGAGCACGCGCGGCGCGCGCCCGGGCGAGCCCATCATCGACTCGCTGAGCTGGGCGATCTCCGCGGAGGACAGCCGGGGCAGCGTCAGCACCGGGAGCCCCGGCAGCTCCTCCGGCAGCCTGGGACGCTCATCATCCCGGTAGCTGACCAGGAGCAGCAGCCGCGTCCCCGAGGCCTGCCTCGCGAGCCGGTTCAACAGCGCCAGCGTCGAATGGTCCGCCCACTGGAGGTCCTCCAGGAGGACCACCGTGGTCTGGGGCAGCCGCTTGAAGATGTCCTCCACCGCGAGGAGGAGGCGCTGGTCGGCCGCCTCCGTGGCCAGGGGCTCGGCGTCCGCCACGGGGCGGCGCAGCACCTGCGCGATGTCCGGCACGAGGGGCTTGAAGACCGACGCCTCCCAGTCTCCCAGCTCGGTGAGACAGGTCAGCGCGCGCAGCACTTCGTGCCACGCGTGGTAGGGCAGCCCCCCCGCGCGGACGGCCTGCCCGCGCAGCACGGGGATGCCTCGCGCCATCGCCCGGACGCGGAACTCGTCCAGCAGGCGCGACTTGCCCACGCCGCTCTCGCCCGCCACCAGCCACGCCCCGCCCCGCTCTTCCCGCTCGGCGTCCTCCAGGGCGGCGCCGAGCAGCCCCAGCTCACGCTCGCGGCCGATGAAGCGGGCCGCCTGCAGAAAGCTCTCGCGGGTGGCCACCGTCTCCACGGGCAGGCTCTGTCCCGTGGCCGCGCACAGCGCGCCGATGGCCAGGTCCGCGCTCTGGAACCGGTTGTGGGGCAGCGGGTCGAGCAGCTTGAGGAGGAGCTGGGCCAGCCCCGGCTCCAGCTCCTGGGGCATGTCGTAGACCCGGCACGCGGAAGGGTCGCGCATCCCGACCATCATCCCGTCGACGATCCAGGCGAGGTCGGGCTCGAGGCTGTCGGTCCCGCTGTCCCCGTCCAGGCTGTCCGGCGCGTCCAGCCACGCGAGGGGTGAGCGCTCCTCGCGGAGGGGCCGCGGGGAGCATGACACCCGCGGATGCCTGCCCACGAAGAGCTCGTAGGCGAGGACGCCCACCGCGTAGAGGTCCGACAGCTCCGAGGGGGCCTCTCCCCGGAGCACCTCCGGAGCGAGGTAGCCCGGCGTCCCGGAGCTCATCGCGCGCACCCGCTGCTCCCGGCCCACCGCCAGGCCGAAGTCGAGCAGCTTCACCTTCCCGTCCAGCACCAGGATGTTCGCCGGCTTGAGGTCGCGGTGGATGATGCCGTGCCGGTGCAGGTAGTGGAGCGCCTGGAGCATCTGCACCAGCATGTCCACCTGCACGGACCGGGGCTGCCCGCGTCCCGCCTGCGTGAAGGTCCGCGCCTCGTTGAGCAGCTCGAGCACGAGGTAGGGCTGCGACCCGTCGAAGCCGTAGTCCATCACGCTGATGATGTTCGGGTGGCGCAGCGAGGCGAGGACCTCGAACTCATGCGCCAGGACGAGCATGGCCCGGTAGCGATGCTTCGACGGAAGCTCGCAGGCGGGGCCATCCCCGCCTGCATGGGCATGGCGGCTCGAGCGCAGCCGCTTCAAGGCCACCAGCCCGCCGAGCCTGTCCCTCGCCAGGTACACCGTCCCGAAGCCGCCGCTCCCCAGGCGCCGGAGGAGCTGATAGCGATTGCCTATCTCCCTGGGGGAGGAGTCGCCGGAGGGCCAGGTCCCGAGGAGCGGCTCCCATGGCCGCCGCAATGGCGATTGTCCGAGCATTTGAAGTCCCCTTTCTCACCATGACCATTGAGCGGGTGTGAGCCCAATGCGTACGAAGCCCACTCGGGACCTGCTCGGAGAGACACCCGGAGTGGAGGGGAACGGCAGCCCGCTGCGCGCTCGCGGGGATTTCCTCCGCCGGCCTGGTAGCGCAGGCGCCGCGGACGGCCTCACGCCGCGCGCAGCGGAAGCTCCGCGTCGGAGCAGGAGTCCGCGTCGAGGTCGTGCATCCAGAGCTCGGCCACCCGGTCCTCCTCGAACACGAAGACGTACAGGCCCCGGGGGACCGGCCCCGGGGGCAAGCCCTCGGCACGCCAGCGCACCGCCACCTTGTTGCCCTGGATGGCGCGCCGCTCCATGGCGACCTGGATGCCGGGCGCGCTCCCTCGCAGCCTGCGCACCCACCGCCGCAGGCCCTCCCGCCCGGCGCCCGACTCCGGCCGCGCGGGGCCGCGCAGGGTGATGCCGGGCGTCGTCAGCGCGTCGATGAGCTCCAGCCGGCCCTGGCCCAGAACCTCGTCGAAGTAGCTGTAGACCGTGTCCACCATCCGCGCCCTCGTGGACCGCGCCCTCCGGGAGGACTCGACGTTCGCGGGGTTCTCATTGAGCATGGGCTGACGCCTTTCGTGTGTCTGTCTTTGGGGAACGCCTGTCATTGACGCGGCAGGTGCGCCGCTGGACAGGCCTCATGGAAGAGCCGCCAGGTGCCCGGTGTGATGCGGCGTCACGGCATGAGCGCCCGCGCTCCATGTCAGTCCTGACACTGCGAGGGACAAGACATTGAACGCCTATGACTTCATCGTGGTGGGAGCCGGCACGGCGGGCCGGGTCATCGCCCACCGGCTGACGGAGACCCCCGAGGTCCGCGTGCTGCTCCTGGAGATGGAGGACGACCGGACGGCCCGGGCCTACCGCACCGAGCCCCAGATGGCGCTCGAGGGCCGGCGGCTCCACGCGTCGCGCGGCACCGCTTGCGCCCGGGTCCACGTCCGCGGCCATCCGTCGGACTTCGATGCCTGGGCGCACCAGGGATGCCCGGGCTGGGCCTGGCGGAGCGTGCGGCCCTACTTCCAGAGGATGGAAGCCGAGGCTGTGACGAGCGCGCCGCGCGATGCGGCGAGCCCCGCCTCCGGCGCCTTCATCGAAGCCTGCCAGGAATTGGGCCATCCCCTCGTTGGGGACTTCAACGGGCCCCGGATGGAGGGCGCCGGCTGGCACCACCTCCACCTCCAGCCGGACCGGCGTCACGGCGTCGACGTCGCGACCCTGCTGCTGGCGCGGGCGCGGCCCCACCTCACGCTCGTGACGGGCGCCCAGGCCACCCGGCTGCTCTTCGAGGGCTCGGATTGCATGGGCGTGGAGTTCCACCACCAGGGCCGGCGCGAGAGCGCGTACGCGGTCGAGGAGGTGGTGCTCTGCGCCGGGGCCCTGGAGTCACCCAGGCTGCTCCTGCTCTCGGGCATCGGACAGCCCGAGCGGCTCGAGCGGCTTGGCGTCCCCATGCACTCCGCCCTCCCCGGGGTGGGCGAGAACCTCCACGACCATGTCGTCACGAGCGTCGTCCGGGAGCGCACCGGGCCCACGCCCGTCCCGTCCCCGCCGGGCCCCTGCGAGAGCGCCCTCTTCTGCCACTCCACTCCCGGCTGGCTCGGGCCCGACCTGCGGCTGGCGTTCCTCCACGGACCGCCCGACACGCCCCCCGGCCAGAAGGCTCCCCATGCCGTGAGCATCCTGCCGGGCGTGGTGCGGCCGCTGTCGCGCGGCTGGGTGCGCCTGGCGAGCCGTGACCCGCTCGCCAGGCCGTTCCTCCATCCCAACTACCTGGCCGTCGAGGCGGACCTCACGCGCCTGATGCAGGGCGTGGAGCTGGCCCGGCAGCTCTTCGCCACCCGGGCGTTCCGCGGTCAGGTGGGCAGCGAGCTGCGGCCGGGCCCGGAGGTGGGATGCCGGGCCCAATTGAGGACCTTCGTCCAGCGCGCCGCCGAACCGGGCCAGCAGTTCGCGGGCTCCTGCCGGATGGGGCTCGACGCCATGGCGGTCGTGGACCCGGAGCTGCGCGTCTTCGGCATCGGCGGACTGCGCGTGGCGGACGCCAGCGTGATGCCGTCGCTGCCCTCCGGTGACAGCCACGCCGCCGTCGTGATGATCGCGGAGAAGTGCGCAGACCTGCTCCAGGCCGCGCACGGCCTCCGCGCCCGCGACGTCACAGCGCGCAATGCCTGTCTCTAAAGACAGCCACAGCGCAGCACCTCCCTCTCACGAGCGCGCATGAACAACCTCTGTCAGACCCTCACCCTCCAGGGAACCGTCACGGCGTCGCGGCCCGAGCAGCTCCAGTGCGACCTGCTGCTGCGAAGCGGCGACACCGTGACGCTCCACTTCGGGGCCGAGACGACGTTCTCGGTCCTCACCAACATCGACGGCACGTCGCATGACCGGGTGCCCGACGTCCCCGGACAGGAGGGCAGCGAGCTGGTCCGCAAGGTCGCCCGCTACCTGCGGCCCCAGGACACCGTCTTCGTCCGGGCCATCCGGTTCGAGCACGCCGGGGTGGTGCGCTACGACGCGCGCGCCGTCACCCGCATGCACTCCGAGCCGCGGCGCTTCCTCTTCGAGGAGCCGCACTGGTGGATGAACCAGACGCGGCAGATGGCCAATGCGTGGCTCGATGACCTCTTCGGTGACTCGCGCGTCTACAGCGAGGACGACTTCTCCACGCGCTACCGCACCCACCTCGACTTCTACGGCGGCGCCACGGACGACAACCTCCAGGCCATGCCCACCCTGGCCCGGCTCATCTACGGCCTGTCGACGGCGTACCTGATGACGGGCGACCACCGCTACCGGCTGGCGGCCGCCGCGGGCATCCAGTTCCAGCGGTCTTCCTTTCGCATCCTCAGTCCGGATGGGCAGTCCTGCCTCTGGGCCTATGGCCGGCGCAAGGGCGTCAATGGCACCGTCACCCTCGTCGCCTCGGAGAACAGCGATGACTCCGGCGCCATCGCCCTCTACGAGCAGATCTACGGCCTGGCCGGGCTTGCCCAGTACTACCGCATCACCGGCGACCCCGAGGTGCTGGAGGACCTGCGCCGCACCGTCAGGACGTTCAACACGCTCTTCCTCGACAGCAAGGACGCCAACGCCGCGTTCCCCGGCCTCGACGGCTACTTCGCCCACCTCGACCCGGTCACCCTGCGGCCGGACTCGGCGGCGCTCGGGCGGCTCCAGTCACGCAAGAATTGGAACTCGGTGGGGGACCACATCCCCGCCTACCTCATCAACCTCATCCTCGCCCTGGATCCGCTGCCGCAGGGCGCGGACCCGGACGTCGCGAGCTTCCTCGACACCTGCCGGCGGATGCTCGACCGGACGACGCGGCTCATCCTGGAGAAGTTCCCGGACCCCGACTCGCTGTATGTGAATGAGCGCTTCCTCGCGGACTGGACGCCCGACCACCAGTGGGGATGGCAGCAGGACCGCGCCGTCGTGGGCCACAACTACAAGATTGCCTGGAACCTCACGCGCGTCGCCTACGACCAGCTCGCCCGCGGACGGCAGGAGGAGGCGCGGCGTTCGCTCCAGCTCGCGGAGCGGCTGGCCAGGGCGATGGTCTCCCACGGCTCCGACCTCGTGCGGGGCGGCTGCTTCGACGCCGTGGAGCGGCACCCCACCAACGGCCAGCCCCTGGAGTTCCCCTGGGGCAGCGTGAAGGACTTCTGGCAGCAGGAGCAGGCCATCCTCGCCAACCTCATCCTCCATGGCCAGACGGGGGACCCGGAGTACCTGGACCAGGCGCGCGCCATGTCCGCGTTCTGGAACATGTTCTTCCTGGACCGGGACAACCAGAACGTCTTCTTCCGCGTCAACGAGGACGGCCTCCCCATCCTCAACGGCGCGTTCGCCAACAAGGGGCAGTACGCCGTCGCGGGCTACCACTCCTTCGAGCTGAACTACCTGGCCCACGTCTACACGTGCGCCTACGTCTCGCCGGGCGCCAGCTTCTGTCTGTATTTCCATCCGTCCGCCGACAGCGGCTTCCGCTCCATCAACGTGCTGCCGGACTTCGTGAAGCCCGGCTCCATCGAGATCGCGAGCGTCACCATCAACGGCCGCCATCGGGCCAACTTCGACCCCCACCGGTTCCAGCTCCCCCTGGAGCCCTCGGACCTGGGGTCGGACGTCATCGTCCAGTTCCGGAGGAAGTCATGAGCGCCCCGTCCCTGAAGGGAAAGAAGATCGCCGTCCTCGTCGAAAGCCAGTTCATCGCGGAGGAGATCGCGCAGTACAGGGACCGGTTCGGGGAGGAGGGGGCGGAGGTCCACTTCCTCGCGAACCTCAATGGCAGCCCCTTCCTGAACCTCGTGAGCGAGGTCGAGGAGGTGGGCGGCACGCCCAAGCTGCTGACCGTCACGCGCGACATCCGCAAGGCCGCGCCGGAGGACTACGCGGCCGTGCTCGTGGCGGCCAACTATCCCAGCGTGCGGCTGCGCCACTTCGTCCCGCCCGACGGGCCCGATGGCAGGCCGCTGCCCATCCGCCCGGAGATGGTCCGCACCTCTCCCGCCGTGCAGTTCTTCAGCCGCGCCATGCGCAACCCGGACATCGTCAAGGGCGTGCTGTGCCACGCCCTCTGGCTCTTGACGCCCACGCCGGAGCTGCTCGCGGGGCGCAAGGTCATCTGCCACGAGGTCGTCCTGGCCGACGTGCTCAACGCGGGCGGCGTCTACACCCCGGATCCATCCGGCGTGGTGGTGGACGGCGACCTGGTGACGGGGCGCTCGTTCATGAACGTCTCCGCGTTCATCCAGCGCATCCAGCAGCGGCTCGTGGAGCGGCGCGTGCCCCAGGTGCCGGCGGTGGCTCCCGAGCCCGTGAAGGGCGCTCCGCGCAGCATCCTCGTGGTCCTCTCCAGCCACGGCTACTGGGGCGAGGAGCTGGTGGGTCCGCTGGAGGTCTTCGAGCGCCAGGGCTACCGCATCGAGTTCGCCACGCCGGACGGACGCAGGCCCGTGGCCCTGCCTCCGAGCATGGATGCGAGCTACGTCGACCCGCCCCTGGGGCGCCCGGTGACGAGCCCCCAGATGGCCCTCAAGGTGGGCCTGCTGGACGCCACCGGCCCCGGGCGCGGCGAGCGCTCCCGGCTGCTCGATGCGCCGATGAACCTCTCGAGGCTGCTGCCCGAGCGGCCCTACTTCAGCCATCCCATGATGGTGCGTGCGCTGGAGGCCTACTACCGCGAGCGCGAGGACGCCCTCCGCGCCTTCGAGCGGTTCGACGCGCTGCTGCTGGTGGGCGGCAGCGGCCCCATCGTCGACCTGGCCAACAACCAGCGCGTGCACGACCTCATCCTCGGCTTCCTGAAGCAGGGCAAGCCCATCGCCGCCGAGTGCTACGCCGTGACCTGCCTCGCGTTCGCGCGCGAGCTGGAGGACCGGCGGAGCATCCTGAGCGGCAAGCACGTGACCGGCCACTGCCTGGAGTACGACTACAAGGACGGCACCGGCTTCGTGGGCACCGACTTCAACATGGGCCCGCCGCCGTACCCGCTCGAGTACATCCTCCGCGACGCGACCGCGCCGGGGGGCCAGTACCACGGCAACTTCGGCCAGGAGCGGTCGGTCATCGTGGACTTCCCGTTCGTCACGGGCCGCTCCACCCCGGACTCCACGCTGACGGGCGAGAAGCTGGTGGAGGTCCTGGAGCACGGCCTGCGCCGCTGGGGGTGGTGATGCAACCGCGCACGAAAGGAGCAGGCCCCATGAAGAAGCGAACCGGTTGCGTCGCCCTCCTCGAACAGCTCGCCGCGGAGGGGACGCGCTATCTGTTTGGCAATCCAGGCACGGTCGAGGAGGGCTTCCTCGATGCCCTGCGCGACGTGCCATCCATCCAATACATCCTCGGCCTCCACGAGTCCGTGGCCGTGGCCATGGCGGATGGCCACGCGCGGGCGACGCGGCGGCCCGCGTTCGTGCAGCTCCACTCCAGCGTGGGGCTGGGCAACGGCATCGGGATGCTCTACCAGGCGAAGCGCGGCAACACCCCGCTCGTGGTGCTCGCGGGAGAGGCCGGACTCGCCTACGACGCGATGGACGCGCAGATGGCGGGCGACCTCGTCTCCATGGCCCGCCCGGTGACCAAGTGGGCCACGCGCGTCGTCGACGCGGGCTCGGTGCTGCGGGTGCTGCGGCGGGCCATCAAGATCGCCTCGACACCGCCCATGGGGCCCGTCTTCGTCTCCCTGCCCATGGACGTGCTCGACGCGCCCAACGACGAGCCCGTCTTCCCGACGCCGCGGCTGGACACCCGCTCCGCGCCGGAGCCGGAGGCGGTGAAGGCGCTGGCCCGGCTGCTCGCGGAGGCCCGGCACCCGCTGCTCATCGTCGGTGACGGCGTGGCGGCCTCGGGTGCCCAGGAGGAGCTGACCCGGGTGGCGGAGCTGCTCGGCGCCGAGGTGTGGGGCGCCAACAGCTCCGAGGTGAACATGGACGCGGCCCACCCGCTGTTCCGGGGCCTGCTGGGTCACATGTTCGGCAAGGACAGCGCGGCGGTCGTCTCGCGGGCGGACGCCGTGCTCATCACGGGCACGTATGTCTTTCCCGAGGTCTTCCCCGCCCTCTCCGGCGTCTTCCGCCCCGGCGCCCGGGTCGCCCATGTCGACCTGGACGCGTATGAGATCGCCAAGAACTTCCCGGTGGACCTGGGCCTCGTGGCGGACCCGAAGCGGACGCTCGCGGCGCTCGCGGAGGCACTGACCTGGGTGATGACACCGGCCCGGCGCGAGGCCGCGGCGGAGCGGCTGCGACGCGCGCGGGAGCAACAGGAACTGGAGCGGGCACGGGCCTCCGCCGGGACGGCTCCCGGTGAAACACGCGAGGCACCACCCGCCCTCTTCCTGCGCGAGCTGGCGAAGCGGGTGGGTGACGAGGCCATCATCTTCGACGAGGCGCTCACGCTCTCGCCGGAGGTGGCCCGCGCGCTGCCCGGGCGCAGGCCGGGGCACTCCTTCCAGACGCGGGGCGGCTCGCTCGGGGTGGGGATTCCCGGGGCGCTGGGGGTGAAGCTGGCCCATCCGGACAAGACCGTCATCGGCTTCACCGGGGATGGCGGGAGCATGTACACCATCCAGGCGCTCTGGACGGCGGCGCGCCACGGCATCGGCGCGAAGTTCGTGGTGTGCAACAACGGGGGCTACCGGCTGCTCGACCTCAACCTCCTCCAGTACTGGAAGGAGCGAGGCATCCCCGAGCATCCGTTCCCCGGCTCCTTCGACCTGTCCCGTCCGGCCCTCCACTTCGTGGAGCTCGCGCGCTCGCTGGGAGTGCCAGCCGTCCGGGTGAGCACGGAGCAGGACATCGGTCCCGCGCTCGACCTGGCCCTGTCGGCCTCCGGCCCGTTCCTCATCGACTGGGTGCTCCCCCACACGCCGCTGGACCCGGGCGCGGACCGCCGCTGCGGACAGTGAGCCCCGCTTGAAACACCGATGAAACATGGGGCCAGGACCGGGAGGCAATCCGGTCCTGGCCCCTGTCGTTTCAGCTCAGCGAGGCAACCCGCTGGAAGACGACGAGGCCCCGCGCGGGGAGGACGACCCGCAGCACGTCCGCCGACGCGTGGAGCGTCGCCCCGAGGTTGCCGACGTTGCTCCCTCCGTACCGCCCGGCGTCGCTGTTGAAGACCTCCTTCCAGGCGCCCGTACCCAGCCGGGGGCTCACGAGCTCGAGGCCCTGGAGGAACGGCGCGTCGTTGAGGCTCGCGACCACGAGGAACTCCTCCGCCCCGCTCCAGCGGCGGAAGGCGAGCACGCGGTCGACGTCGTGCACGAGGAGGACCTCCAGGTCGCGCGAGCGCAACGCCGCCTGGCCCAATCGCAGACGGATGAGCTCCTGGTAGTACCGGAAGAGGTGCTGTCCCCTCCCCTCCCGCAGCCCCACCAGGTCTTCCCGCTGGCTCACGAAGGTGTCGTACCGGTAGTCCCGGGCGGCGCCGACCTCCTCCCCCATGAGGAACAGGGGCGTGCCCGCCGCGAGCACGGAGAGGCCGAAGACGGTCCGGCAGCGCGCCTCCGCGGCCCGGAGCACGTCGCCCTGGAGCTCCGCCCCGTTGGCGGCGACCACGAGCGTCCGCCGCGTTCCCTCGCCGTTGCCGGCCTCGTCGTGGGACTCGTGGTAGACGACCTTCTTCTGCCCCGTCCGGGCCAGCACGCCGGCGAAGGTGCCCATGGCGAGCGGCCCGCCTCCACCCTGGCCGGAGGTCCAGAGCAGCTTGGCGAACTCCCTCCCCCGCGCCGGGCCCCCGATGAGGTGGTGGTAGAAGTCGGCGTACCACGCGGCGTCGAAGCCCAGGCCGCCCCGCGGCACCGGGGTGGTCACCGAATCCCAGCCGGAGTGGTCCTCCGCCATCAGCATCACTCCCGGGCGGATGAGGCGCAGCGTGCGGCACCACTCCCGGAGGAACCGTGCCCCGGCGATGTTCGTCCGGGAGGCCGGCTGCCCGTGGGCGTGGAGGACGTTGTAGCTGTGGATGCACGTCGTCTGGTCCACGCGGAAGCCGTCGATGTGGAACTCCTCCATCAGGCAGACGGCGCTGCTGGTGAAGAGCGCGCGGACCGCCTCCTCGTGGAAGCGGGGCGCGTACCCCGTCGACTGGTTGTCGATGTACCCGCCGTGCCCTGGCGCGGCCGTCGTGCCGGGCCGAGCCGCCGCCCGCTCGTAGTCGGGGTAGTGCTCGGGGCGCCCCTCGTACCAGTAGTAGAGGTTGTCCGGGTGCGCGTTGGAGTCATACATCCACTGCGCCCGCTCGGCGTCCGGGTGGTAGTGATTGTAGACGACGTCCATGATGACAGCGATTCCGCGGCGGTGGCACTCGCGCACGAAGTGCTTGAGCTGGTCGCGCCCGCCGCCCGCGTACTCGATGGCGAAGTAGTGCGTGGTGGCGTAGCCCCAGTTCGGCAGGCCGCCGAACTCGGCCATCGGGAGCAGTTCGATGGCGTTGACGCCCAGCGCCTCCACGTGGTCGAGCAGCGCCATCGCGTCCTCCAGGGTGCCCGCCCCGTCCCTACCGAAGCCGAGCGCTCCGACGTGCAGCTCGTAGAGGACCAGGTCCTCCACGCGCGTGGGCACGGGCCGTCCGGGGCGGAACTCATCGCGCCAGAACTCCTCCTCCGGAAGGAACTCCTGCTCGGGCCAGCGCGGCTCGCGGAAATGCTTCGTCACCTGGTCGGGGTCCACCACCACGGAGCAGCTCACGGTGGCGTTCACGTCCCGCCGGCTTCCCGCGTGGGGCCTGCCCCGGGGATTGGAGGTCCCGCTTCCCAGTTGGCAGCGCGAGTAGAGGTCGGTCTTGTAGGCCACCTGCCCGTCCGCCTTGGTGACCCTGAACATGTAGGGCTGGAAGCGGAGCCGCTCGAACTCCAGGGCGCCGGGGCCTTCGCAGGACGTCTCCCAGACGCCGCCCTCCTGGCGGACCATGGGCAGCACCGGGAGCGAGGGCGACAGGCCCGTCCCGTCATCCGCGATGTAGCCGCCCTCCTGCGTGCCGAACACCACCTCGACCTGTCTGGCATTGGGAGCCCAGACCGCGAAGCGCGCCAGCGGCCGGGGCGCTCCCGGGACGAAGTGCTTCTGGGCACCCAGGCGGCGGCCCTGCGTGAGGTGGTAGCGCTCGCACGAGGGCCCGGAGCCGAGCACGAAGCCGCGGACCGGCTCGGCGGAGACGGGCTCGCGCGGCCCGGCCGGGATGCCCCACTGGCCGTCCCCACCGGGTCCGTCCACGATGACGCCCCACTGGAAGCACGTCCCGGCCTGGGAGCTGTCAAAGGAGACGGTGGCGCGGAAGCAGGGGCAGCCATCCTCCGCGAGGGCCGGCGCCATGGGGATGACCGACCAGGTGCCGGAGGCGCGTCCTTGCGCGTCCCAGCTCCCGGTGAGCCGGACATTCCGGAAGACATCTCGTTTCAATCCCGTGCGGTATTCGAACTGGACGGAGATGGGCATGCGGGGTCCTTTGTCTGGGAAGGGGTGACGGAGTCCTTGATCCACCTCCCCGGAGGCGTGACGGCGCCCCGCTCCGTCGGCACGCGTCCATCACACCGCCCGCACCGAAGCTCCATGGAGGCCACACGGAGGTGACCGGTGCATCCCCCTACCGAGCACGTGCATCACCCGGAGCGAAGGGCCACCTGGACCGAGCTCTTCTTCGACGTGGTGTACGTCGTGGCCATCGCGCGGCTCGCGCATGAGCTGAAGGAGGACCCGACGCTCCCGGGCGCCGCCGCGTTCGCGGGCCTCTTCGTCCCGGTGTGGTGGTCATGGATTGGCGTGACCGTCTACGCGGACCGGTTCGACGCGGACGACGCCGCCGACCGGCTGCTGCTCGCCCTCCAGATGCTGGGGGTGGCGGCGCTCGCCGTGCAGATCCACGACGGTGCGGGCACCCACGCGCCCGGCCTGGCGCTGGCCTACTGCGGGCTGCGGCTGCTGCTCATCCTCCTCTACGCACGCGCCTGGCGGCACATCCCGCAGGCCCGGCCCCTGGCGGCCCGGTACATGGTGGGCTTCTCGCTCGCGCTGCTGCCGTGGCTCGCCTCGGTCTTCGTCCCGTCCCCGCTGCGCTTCTGCCTCTGGGCCGCGGGCATCGTCATCGACCTGCTCACCCCCCTGGCCTCCCGGCCCCAGCAGCGAGCGCTGCCGCTGAGCCCCGCGCACCTGCCCGAGCGCTTTGGCCTGTTCACCCTCATCGTGCTGGGCGAGTCGGTGGCCGCGGTGGTGGGCGGAGTGACCGGTCAGCACTGGGCCGCCGGCTCCGTGCTGACCGCCGTGCTGTCCTTCGCCTACGCCTTCGCGATGGGGTGGCTCTACTTCGACAAGAAGCACGCCACCGTCCACCCGAAGCGACGTTCGGCGCAGGTCTGGGTCTACACCCATCTCTTCCTGATGATGGGCCTGACGGCGAGCGGAGCGGGCGTGGAGCTGCTGATCGCCAGTCCTCCCGGCGAGCCCGTCAGCGCCGCCGCGCGGTGGCTCTTCTGTGCCGCCACCGCCAGCGGCTTCGCGGCGTTCGCGGTCATCCTGCGCGCCATGGCGTGCTCGACCGGCGGGCGTCCGGGGCGCGACCTCCGGCCCGGGATGCTGCTGGGGGCCGCGGGCACGATGCTGCTCCTGGGCCATTGCGGCGAGGCCCTTCCCCCGTACGTGCTGACCGGGAGCGCGGGGGCGCTCGCCGCCCTCCCGCTCGTCGCGCACCCCAGCCGCGGGCGCACGCTAGGCGCGGGTGTCTGATTGCGCGATGAGCCCTTCCTCGATGGCCAGGGCGCGCAGCTGGGCCTTGAGCCGCTGGAACTGCTGACGCAGCGCCGCCGCCTTGCGGGCCTGCTGCTCGTCCGTCAGGGACTCGCCGGAGTCCGACAGCGCGCGCACCACCTGCGGCCAGGAGAGCTTCTGATCCACCCGGAGCACCAGCAGCTTCTGCTGCTCGGGGTCCAGCCGTTCGCAGAGCGAGCGGAAGCGGTCCTTGACGGTGCTTCGCTGCCAGGGGCGCGTGGTGGAGCGCCGGGGCGCGGAGCGCGCGGAGATTTCAGACAGGCTGACGTGCCGATGCCGCACGGTGGGCGCGTTCAGCACCTTGAAGCAGACATTCCGCGCGATGCGCTGCGACCAGGTCCGGAAGGAGCTCTCCCACCGGAACTCCGGCAGCCCCTTCAGGAGGCATTCACAGAAGAGGCTGAAAGCCTCCTGGGCCTGGACCTCGTCCCGGAGGACGGCGCCCATGAGTCGGCGGAGCTCCGGCCCGTAGGCGCTCAGCGCCTGTTCGACGGCGAGGTTGTACTCGCCTCGAGCGCAGAGCGCTTGCAGGTCGTCTTCCACTCTTTTTCTTTCCTCGAGTTGCACGCGAGCTCTCCTTCTTCTCTCAAAAACTCTCAAGAAGATGGAGATGGAGTGCCGGGGACGCCGTTGTGACGCGCGGGCCGGTGGCCATCACAGCGAGGGCGACCGGGGTCTACTGAGAGAGAGGGATGGAACGCGGTTTCGGGCCATCTCCTCGGGAAAGGAAGGCCACGGCCATGAGCACCATTCTCCTCGTTGACGATGAAGTCGAACTCCTCGAGCTCTATTCCGACCTCCTCGAGTCGATGGGCCACGACGTCCTTCGAGCGGGCGACGGCCTGGAGGCCCTGGAGGTGGCCCGGCGGCGGCGTCCGGACCTGGTGGTGACGGACAGGATGATGCCGCGCATGAACGGCGTGGAGCTGTGCGGCGCGCTCGTGCAGGAGGAGGCGCTCCGGGGCCTCCCCATCATCATGCACAGCTCCTCCGGCAATCCCCACGCGCCCGGCGTCCTGGCCTTCCTGCCCAAGTCTGGCGATCTGGACCAGTTCGAGCAGGTGGTGACGCGGACGCTGGCCAGCGTGCGCCGGAAGTCGCAGGCGGCCTGTCCTCCCGCCCTCGGCCCGCCAGCTACAGCGAGACCGGCCGTCCCAGCCGCCCTCGCCCGGATGCCTGTGTCTTCGGCATCCGGACGGTGGGCCGCGGAGACAGCGTGGGGGCGCCTCTCGCCGTAATGCCTAACGTGACGCCGAAGGCGCCGTGTCCTCGCCGAGCAGCAGCTGGCGGACGATGGGCACGGGCGGGTAGCCGTGGGAGACCACCGCGTCGTGGAAGCGCTGGAGGCTGAAGTCCTTGCCCCACTTCACCTTCGCGTCCTCACGCAGCTCCATCAGCATCTTCTTGCCCAGCGCGTACACCAGGTACGTCGGGTCGGACGTGCCCCGGCGCGCCTCGCGCTCCGCGTTGATGCGCGTCATGTAGGCCTCCTTCTCGAAGAGGCTCACGGCCTGGTCGTACGTCATCCCGCGCGTGTGCAATGACAGACCGGCCACGTAGCGCGCCAGCCGCTGGAGGTAGAGCGCCAGCTGGTTCAGCCGCAGCTTGTCCGCCTGGGGCCCCGTGCCGCCGTAGCCTTCGTCCAGCATCATCTGCTCGGTGTAGAGGCCCCAGCCTTCACTGAAGGAACCGGAACCCAGCAGCCGGCGCACCTTGGACTGGATGCGATTGGTCCACAGGAACTGCACGTAGTGGCCCGGATACGCCTCGTGGATGGAGACGATGGGCAGCGCGTAGCGATTGTAGAAGCTCATGTGCTGCGCCGTCTGCTCCGCGTTCCACGCCGGGTCCGGCGGCGTCACGTAGTAGTACGCCTCCGTCGCCTTCGTCTCGAACGGGCCGGGCGTGCTCATGCTCGCGAAGGACAGCGCGCGGCTGAACACCGGCGTCTCCGCCACCTTCGCGCGCACCTCGCTGGGCACCGTGATGATGCGGTGGTCGATGAGGAACTGGCGGATCTCCTCCAGCGTCGCCGTCGTCGTGGACACCAGCTCCGCGCCGGACGGGTGGTCCTTGCCCAGCTCGCGGTACACGTCCATGGCGGGCTTGCCCGGAGCAATCCGTCCCGCCACCTCGCGGAACTGGTCCTGCGTGCGCTTCATCTCCGCGCGCCCCCAGGCCAGCAGGGAATCAATGCTCTCGGTGACGCCCTCCTCGTACTGGAGCTTCTGGCGGTACGTCTCCTCGCCAATCGCGAAGTCCCCCTTCGAGCGGGGCAGCAGGTCGTCCTTCAGGAAGCGGATGTATCCGTCGATGGCTTCCAGGCAGCGCGCCTGCTCCTTCTTGAAGGCCTCCTGGAGCGCCGCGTCCTTCACCGGCGCGAAGGCCTGCGGCAGCGTCTGCGCGTAGAGCGAGCGCGTGCCCTTCGCCTGCTCCAGCGCGATCTCCGTCCACAGCTTCGGCGGGTTCTGGAGGCTCGCCGGCGCCACCGCGAAGACCTCCGGCACCACCGCCATGCGCTTCACCGCCGAGCGCATCCGCTCCTCCAGCGGCGCGAAGTCGCGGTTGATGAGCTGGTACACGGCGTTGGACGCGAAGCCCAGATAGGCGTTCGGGTTGCGCTCCCACGAGCGCACCGTCTCCAGGTCCAGGATGCGCGCGCGGAAGTGGTTCTCCAGGATGTCGTAGTCGGCCCGGTCCTGCGGTGCCAGCGCGGCGCGGTCCACCGCCCCGGGCAGCGCCGCGAGCCGGTCCTTGTAGTACGCCAACTGCGATGCGCGCTCCTCGGGCCGGAAGCCGCGCAGCTCGCCGTCATACGTGTGCACGCCCGCGGAGGTGGCGGACATGGGCGAGCGGCGGAAGTGCTCCTCGAAGTGCGCGTCCACGAAGGCGCGCAGCGCGGCCTGCGCGGAGGACGGCGCGGGCGCCACGGCCTGGGAGGCCTGCGACTCCGCCTGGACCGGTGGGCGTGACGAGGTGCAGCCAGGGGACAGCAGCAACAACGCGGCGAGGACGCTGGGGGTTCGCAGTGCGTTCATGGGTCCTTGGGGGAAGGAGTCGCGGGAGGCAGCTTGATGAAGTCGATGAAGGCCCGCAGCGGCGCCGGCACCAGGCGCCTGCCGGGGTAATAGAGGAACGGTCCGGAGAAGCGCAGCCACCAGGGTTCGAGCACGGGCTCCAGCGCGCCGCGCTCCAGGTGCGGCCGAAGCCAGTCCTCGAAGAGGTACACGATGCCGGTCCCCGCGATCGCCGCGTCCACGGCCAGGTCGGTCGCCCCACCCACCCCGACAATCAACGGCCCCGTCGGCTCCACGCGCACCTCCTCGCCGTCGCGCTCGAACTCCCAGGTCGTCATGGCGCCGCTGGAGAAGCGGCCGCGCACGCAGGCATGCTGGAGCAGGTCGCGGGGATGTTCCGGCCGGCCATGCCGCGCCAGATACGCCGGGGAGGCGGCGGCGGCGAAGCGCTGGGTGCGCGGCCCGATGGGCACCGCGATCATGTCCTGCTCCAGCCGTTCGTCGTAGCGGATGCCGGCATCACAGCCCGCCTCGAGCACGTCGACGAAGCTCTCCTCGGAGATGACCTCCACGAGGATGTCGGGATAGGCGGCGAGGAACGCCGGGAGGATGCTGGGGAGGACCAGCCGCGACGCGCTGACCGGCACGTTGAGCTTCAGGGTCCCCGCGGGTTTGACGCGGAAGCCGTTCACCACGTCGAGCGCGGCCTCCATCTCGCTCAACACGGGGCCCATCCGAGCCAGCAGCCCCTCCCCGGCCTCGGTGGGGACCACGCTGCGCGTCGTCCGGTTGAGGAGCCTGACCCCCAGTTGCTCCTCCAGCCGGCGCACCGCATCACTGAGGGAGGACGCACTGCGTCCACTGGTCCGCGCGCCGTCCCGGAAGCTCCGGGCCCGCGCCACCACCACGAAGGCGTTCAAGTCACCCAGGTCGACCTTCACTGTCCGCCGCTCCGCACAACCTGTTCGGGCCGTGCCCTGTTATCGCCAGCGCCCACGCCGGTTATCCCTGCGTCATCCCAAAAAGGAGATGGAGCATGCCCGGTTTCGACCCGTCCAACACTTTCCTCCTCGGTGACCGTCCGGTGAAGCGCCTTGGCTATGGCGCGATGCAGTTGGCGGGGCCCGGCGTCTTCGGCCCGCCCAAGGACCCCGCCGCCGCGCTGGCCGTGCTGCGCGAGGCCGTGGCGCGCGGGGTCGACCACATCGACACCAGCGACTTCTACGGTCCCCACGTCACCAACAAGCTGATCCGCGAGGCGCTCGCGCCCTACCCCCGCGACCTCGTCATCGTCACCAAGATTGGCGCCCGGCGCGGCGAGGACGCGTCCTGGCTCCCGGCCTATTCGCCGGAGGCGCTGAAGCAGGCCGTGCACGACAACCTGCGCAACCTGGGGCTGGACGTGCTGGACGTGGTCAACCTGCGCATCATGTTCGACACGCACGGCCCCGCGGAAGGCTCCATCGAAGCGCCGCTGAGCGTCCTGGCGGAGCTTCAGCGGCAGGGCCTGGTGCGGCACATCGGGCTGAGCAACGTCACCCCCGCGCAGGTCGAGGAGGGCCGCCGGATGGTGCGCATCGTCTGCGTGCAGAACCAGTACAACCTGGCGCACCGGGCCGATGACGCGCTCATCGATTCGCTGGACCGCGACGGCATCCCCTACGTGCCGTTCTTCCCGCTGGGCGGTTTCAGCCCGCTCCAGTCCTCCACCCTGTCCGCCGTCGCGCAGCGCCTGAACGCGACGCCGATGCAGGTCGCGCTCGCGTGGCTGCTCCACCGCTCGCCCAACATCCTGCTGATTCCCGGCACGTCCTCCGTCGCGCACCTGCGGGAGAACCTGGCCGCGGGCGACCTCAAGCTGCCGGAGGATGCGCTCCGGGAGCTGGACTCCATGGGCCGCGCCGCCCACGGCTGAGCCGCGTTCGGAAGAGACGCGCGCGCTTCCTGACGCGACGCGCGTCCCGGTCCATCCGCGAGGCTTCACGCTCCGGGGCGGTCACGCCATGACAGGTGTTGGGAATGCGGCATGTGTTCTGCAATGCCCAAAGCCATCACCTCCACCTGTCTTCGCGTGAAGAGGTCCCATGGCCGCCAACTACAAGAAGTTCTTCGCTGGCTCCCGCAACGTCCCGAAGGGCATCTCCCTTGGCTACCCGGTGCCCGGGCCGCAGGAGGCGAGCGCGGATCAGATTGCCGGCCAGGCTTTCTTCGCCAAGCCGAGCGACTGGAGCGACATCCAGGCCTCCGCGTATGACTTCATCGTGATTGGCACCGGGCCCACCGGGGTGGCCTTCATCGAGCAGACGCTGAAGCACAACCCGAACGCGCGCATCCTGGTGCTGGAGCGGGGTGGCTTCTGGCTGCCCACGCACTACCAGATGCTGCCGCTGGCCTTCCAGGCCGCGACCGGTTCGCCGCCCACGACCTATCCCTGGACCCGCACGGCGCGGATGGCGACGTCGGAGCTGGAGTTCTTCCAGGCCGGCTACATCCCCGTGCTGGGCGGACGCTCCACCTACTGGAGCGCCTGGTGCCCTGCGCCGGGCCCTGACCTCATGCGGGACTGGCCGCAAGAGCTGATCGACGTCACGCTCCAGCCGGGCTTCTGGGACCGCGCCCGGGCCTTCCTGCACGTCACGCCGATGGACCGGATCCACGACGGCGTCTACGGCAGCCTCCAGCATCAGATCGACGTGAACCTCCGGGAGAACTTCAGGCGCTACGTGCCCTCGGCGGAGAACGCGTTCCCGGCGCCCATCGCCGTGGGCAATCCGCCCTGGAAGGGGGTCAAGTTCTACAAGTACTCCACCGTTGGCACGCTGCTGGACCTGCAGCAGTCGCAGAAGGCCCTGGCGGCGCAGGGCAAGGGCCAGCCGCTGACCATCGTGGACCACTGCGTGGTCGACCGCCTGGTGCATGACGGCCACGGGACGGTCACCGCGCTGGAGACGAGCCGAGGTCCGCTGGCGGTGAGCGCGGCGAAGGTCGTGCTGGCGATGGGGACCATTCCGCCCGCGACGCTGCTGATGAACTCCTTCAAGGAGGCCCTGCCGAACATTGGCAAGCGCTACACCGGGCACTTCATGTCTCACATCACGGCGCGCGTGAAGCGCTCGGCGTTCAAGGACCTGTCGTCGCTGGAGATTGGCGCGGTCTACCTGGACGGCAAGGCGCCCAATGGCTTGCAGTATCACGTGCAGGCCAGCGCCTTCGCCGCGGCGAACCCGGAGGCGGACGAGAGCACCATCGCCCACGAAGCCCCGGACGCGGCGGCGGTCGCGTCCATGGCCCAGCTGAAGGGCTCCGAGGATTACGTCGTGTTCGTCTGCGCGACCCTGGGCGAGGTCAGCGAGAAGAACCCCGACAACTGGATCCGCATGAATGGAGGCACCGACCCCGCCACCAACATCACGCTCCAGCTCCAGCCCGGGGTGCAGGACCACCACCTGTGGGACGTGCTGGACGAGGCGACGTATCAGACGCTCGACGTGCTGGCCGGGCGCGCGGGGTGCTCCGGCTCGGCGCCGGAGATGGAGTACTGGGTCGACGACGCGAGCGGGACCGGGGGCTCCTGGCAGTCGGAGCGGCCCGGCAAGAAGCACATCCGCCTGAACATCATCGTGCATGAAGCGTCGCCGCTGTGGATGGGAACGGACCCGGCGACCTCGGTGGTGGGCCTGGATTACCGCCCGCACGGCGTGCACAACGTCTACGTGACGGGCGGAGCGCTCTTTCCGACCTCGGGCTCGTGGAACCCCACGCTGACCATGTGCGGCCTGGCGCAGGACCTGGCGGACCGGCTCCGCGGTTGAGCCTTCCCTCCGTCATCGGTCCAGCGGCTTTCCTCAGGGCCCGTCGAGCAGCGCCCGCCAGTCATTGAAGCGGTGAACCGGCGAGCAGAGCGCGGCCATGGCGTCTCCGTGGCCCGCGCCAATCAGGACGCCATGTGCACGCAGTCCCTTTCGTGCGGAGGCCTGGACCATCAGGTTCCGAGTCGCTTCCGGAACAGCGAACTCGCCATCACTGACGAGGAGGAGATCCGCTCGCGCCCACGCCTCTGAGTCCAGGCGGGAGACGGCCCTCTTGAGAGGCACTTCCACGTCCGTGCCTCCACCGAAGGAATGGGTGAGGAACGCCATCAGCCTCGCGAGTCCTGATTCCGTCAGCGACAACTCATGCTCCACCACGTCTCCAGGACCACTGAAGGCGTAGAGGTAGCAGGCCCGCTTCTCCGCGAAGGCCACACGGGCTGCCTCCAGGACCAGCGCCTTCGCGACCGTTTCAGGCGTTCCCTCCATGGACCCGGACGTGTCCAGGCAGACCAGGATGGGGCCGCGCGTCATGGGCGGAGAGGCTCGCGACCGGGCCTCATCTGCTTCGGTTTCTCTCTGGACGAGCTCCAGCTCGGTCCCATCGACCTTGTAGGTGAGCAAGGTTCGTTCGGCACGGCGGGCATGCCAGAGCAACCTCAGCGTCGGGTGCCCCAGGAGGACAGCCTCCGGGGGAAGCATCCGCTGCACGTCTCCGGAGCGCTCGACCCCGCGCGTCTCCGACCGGGCCAGGGGGCTTTGGACCTCCTGGCGCTCCTCATGGACCCGGCGCATGGGACCAATGACTGTCTCCATCACGGGAGGCAGGGATGCGTCCTCCGACGTTCGCATCCGCCCCAGCGCCTGGATGAGCTGCTTCAAGGCAGGCAGTCGCTCCAGCAGCTCACGGAGCCGTGCTGTCTCCAACCACCCGCGCGAGCGGAGCAGTCCCCGGCCCAGGTCCCAGCCACGCCCGAGCAACATGGCGAGCTCGCCGAAGACCTCCTCCAACAGCGCCCAGCTTCGCACCCGCTCCTGCCAGGCTGTTTGGATCCCTTCTCTTAGCGCGCCCTGCTCCTGGAGCTTCGCCCATTGCGCGGCTTCCGCATGGAGCGCGGCGAGCGTGGCTGCGTTGGGCGCCTCCTCAAGGACGATCTTCCTCCCCTTCGCCCTGAAGGAGGTGGGTTCGGCAGCAGATGAAGCCGAGACGGCGCGAGCCTTCTGCTGACGCGTGCGCTCCTGCTCCATCAATTCCCGAAGTCGCGACGCTTCCCACGCCGCGCGCTTCAGGGCTCCGGCCGAACTGGCTTCAAGGATGTCCAGCAGCAAGGCTTCGACGAGAGAGGACTCGCCCTGGCAGAAGTGCGGCAGACGCAGGGAAGAGAGTTCCTGCTGAAGCAACTCCGCGGTGGACCGCTCCGGCCACTGGAGTCCCTCCAGCGAGGGAAGCGCGCCACGCATCAGGGCGTCATGCCATTGGAGAACCCCCGCGACCCGGTCCTGGAGCGTGCCATCCAGATGCACGGCGGCGGCGTGAAAGAGAGAGCTCGGGAGCCGGTCCAGCAACGCATAGCGTCGCTCAAGCTCGCCTGCGTCGAAACCACCGGCCCCGCTCACGTGGCGTCCCGGGGAAGGGCCTGGACCCCATTGCGAAGTTGCTCCAGGCGCGCGGCGAGAAGGTTCGCATGTGCCCGACGCTGTTCCAGGCTGGCACGGGCAGGTCCGCTGAAGCCGGGAGCAATCCACAGGTGCTCATCGACCACGGTCGTCACCGATTGGATCTGTGCATCCAACCCCGCGCGGTACCGGGAGAACTGCTCCTCCAGTTCCTGGACCTGGCGCGCCCGACCCTGGATGTGGGCCGCCGAATACCGGGTGGGCTCCATCATCGGAGGGAGCTGACACGGCTCCATGTAGTGGTTGTTTTCATCCGCGAGGTAGGCCGCCGTGCGGTTGGACTCGTAATGCCTGCTGAAGTGATAGTCGACGTCCCCACGGGTCATCCCCTTTCCGCCCAGGGTTCGCTCCGAGTGCCGCTCTGGTGGCGCAAGGAAGAGGGCCTCCTTTTCGGAGTTGCGCTTTTGACGCTTCCCCTCGGGGTTGGTCACCAGCTCCGTCCCATTGACATACAGCAACTGTCCCTTGTCGTTCCGGGCCTGGGAGCGGGACTGTTTCTCCAGCTCCAGCTGTTTCTCCAGGGCTCCGACCAGCTTCGTGAAGCGCTCCGGTTCCGCCGCGGACACCGTTCCCAGCCGTGCCTGGTACCAGTTGAAGATGGCTTCGCGTTGCTCGGGCCACTCCCAGGTGCAGTGCTGGAGCAGCCAACCGTCCCAGATAGAGGCTTCCGTCCGGCCGTTACTCCACGCGGAGACCTGCAACAGATAGACGATCTTGCGCCACCGGCGATCGGAGACGGGAATCTGTTGCTCCTCCAGGAACACCCTCAAGGCCTTGAGCAGGGCCTTCACGTCCGCGGGCAGGACGACCATCCGGGCTTCGGCCCGGAAGGTTTCCAGTGAGGTCCTGCTGAGACGCAAGTCCAGGGGTGGCTCTGGAGGATGGGCGCCACGGAGTTCCAATAACGTCTCGAAGCCTTCGGCCGAGACGGGAGCGACATGGCAGCGCAACAGGAACCGATCGTAGAGGGCCGCCAGCTCCTCGCCTTCAGGAAGCTCATTGCTTGCCCCGATGGCGCAGATGAGGGGTGTCTGGACGCGCTCCGTGCCGTTGTCGAACTCACGCTCATTGAGAAGCGTCAGCAGCGCGTTGAGGATGGCACTGTTGGCTTTGAAGATCTCGTCGAGAAAGGCGAACGCCGCGGAGGGAAGGTAGCCGTCGGTCTGCCGATGATAGCGATCCGCCTCCAGTTCCTTGATGGACAGCGGACCAAAGAGTTCCTCTGGAACCGTGAAGCGCGTCAGCAAACGTTCGAAGAGCGGGGCATCACGAAAGGCGCGTCTCAAGCGCCGGGCCATCTCACTCTTCGCGGTGCCGGGAGGCCCCACCAGCAGCAGGTGCTCACCCGCGAGGGCCGCGAGCAACGCCAGACGCAGAGGGGTTTCACGCTCGATGAGATCCACAGCCAGATGGTCTCGCAGGCTCGCGAGACGACTCTTCAGTGAGGTATCGGGCTGCGGGTGTCGCACAGCGCCTCCGGGCAAGTGCATGAATGGCGAGGGAGAAATCCCTTGAGCATGCACAAGCAAAGGCGAACCCCCCGAAAAGCACAACGGCGGTGCATCTCGGACCCACTGCCCAGAATGGCATCCGCCGACCCCGGGCCGCGTGACACGGCCCGGGGTTCACGGCGCGTCCAGCGCTCAGTTCGCGCGCAGGCCGATCGCGTAGGCGGAGATGGAGGCCGGGGAGGCCTCCTCATGGTCCTTCGACGCGACCGCGCAGCCCGAGTTCACCGGCCGGATGCGCCACAGCAGGTTGCCCGAGCCGCTCCAGTTCACGAACGCTCCGCAGCCGCTGAGCGCGTAGCCGCTGCTCAGGCCCACCGTGTAGCTGGGGTGAGACTCGCGAGCCGGAGCGCGGAAGCCCCTTCGCGCTCCGGCCCGGCCTGACCCCCGCGCTGGCGCGCAGTCGCTCCAGCAGCTCCGTGACGACGGGCCGCACCGGAGCGTGCGCGCGTTGCACGGCATGCACCGTGTTGGTCAACGCGGGCTTGCCCCAGCTCACGACGGCCAGGCCGCGTCCCTTCGGGATGCAGAAGCCAGGGACGACGGCGACGCCCCGTCCCTGCGCCACCCACTCCAGGACCTCTTCCAGCTCCTCGAAGTGCGCGGTGCTGTACCAGTGCGGATGGCGCCGGCCGAAGTGGTGGCCCAGCCAGCGCCCCACCACGTAATCGCTCTCGTCGTACGTCACCAGCGGCACGTCCTGGAAGTGGTCCTGCTCACGCAGGCGCCGGGCCCAGGTCCGCCCCGCGACGAGCACGAGCTGCTCCTCGTAGACGGGCGTCAGCGTGAGCCGGGGATGCACCGTGCTCCGGAAGGAGAAGCCCACGTCCACCTGGCCCTCCAGCACCTGGCGGAAGACCTCCTCCGCCGACGGATAGCGCAGCGTCAGCGCCCGGTGCAGCGACTCCGACTCGCGCAGCAACGGGAAGAGCACGTAGCGGCCAAAGCCAGACACCGCTGCGAGCTCCAGCGGACGGTCCTCCTGGTCCCCCTGCAACACCGACTGCACGTCCCGGGCGAAGCCGCCGAGGAACCGGAAGAGCCGATCCGCCAGGGGCGTGGGCACGAGCCGCGCCGACCGGCGTTCGAACAGCGGCGCGCCGAGCGTCTCCTCCAGCCTGCGCAGTTGGTAACTCACCGTGGGCTGGGTGCGATGCAGGCGCGCCGAGGCTTCCGTCACGCCGCGACACTCATAGACGGTCACGAACGTGCGCAGGAAGGGGAGGTCCGGGAAGTCCATCGAAGCTTTCTATGGATTCAGGCCAGAACTATCAATTGGCCTCCACGCCGCGGAACGCGCACCGTTCCAGGCATGTCGAAAACGCTCCCGCTGGTGACCGTGGCGCTGCTCGCGGCCTGTGTCCGGACCGCTCCCCTCCCCTCTCCGGGGCCCTTCTCACGGCTGCACTCCCGCCCCGAGGAGGCCGTGCAGGCGTACTTCCAGGCCTCCGACACGGGCTCAAGCCGGCTGCTGCGCTCCGCGTTCCATCCGGACGTGCTCATGCACTGGGCGAACGAGGCTGACGGCTCGCCGCGGACGAAGACGCAACTGGAGTGGTGGCAGACCCTGGACGCGGATGCGAAGGCGCCCCAGCCCGCGACCGAGCGCAGGCAGGTGGTGCTCGACCGTGAGGGCCCGTTCGCGCTGATGGAGGCGGTCTCCCACTGGCCGGACCACTCGTTCGATGACCTGCTGCTCGTCGTGGAGACGCCGGTGGGCTGGCGCATCGTGGGCAAGGTGTTCCAGCGGCTCGCGCCCGGGGAGGCAGCGACCGCATCGCCGTCAGCGCAGCAGGAGATTCGCGCGGTGCTCGACGCGAAGATCGAAGCGCACGCGCTCTACAGCCATGCGCTGCTGCACCAATCCCATACGCCGGGCTGTCTCTATTACCGCGTGAACGTGGATGGTGTGCCCTTCGGGTGGGGGACTATCTCCGAGGCGGCGTCCCGCTACGCGGCGAACGCGGAGGCAGGCCTCCAGGACCGGGAGAGCCCCTGGAAGGTCCTGAACGTGGAGGTCCGGGGCAACGTGGCCGCCGCGAAGCTGGAGGTCCGGGTCGGGGGCGTGCGCTTCATCGACCACCTGCTGCTGGTGCGCACCGGTGGGCAGTGGCGGATCTCCGCCGCGGCCTGGGGCAACCCTGTTCCGCCTACGTGAGACAGTTGGGGTGGTGGGAGTCCACGGCCGGACGCTACTCCCGGAAGAAGGACTCTTGCTGGAAGCGCAGGCCCGCGAGGATCTGATCCACCCGCGCGTCGGAGAGCGCCCCGATGCGCTCACCGAGCCGGGCCTTCTCCACCGAGGACACCTGGGACACGACCACGACGCTCCGCTTGGCCAGGTGACCCTCTCCCTCGTCGAGCAGCACGTTGCCGGGCTCGCCCGCCTTCTTCAGGTTGGAGGTCAGCGCGCAGACGATGACGGTGTGGACGCGGGAGCGGTTGAAGACGTCGTCCTGGAGGACGACGTAGGGGTGGGCGATGGGCGGGACGGAGCCGCGCGCCTCGTCCGGCTCGCACCAGAAGAGGTCGCCCCGGCGGATGCGCTTCGGGCCCGTGCTCATGGGGCGGGTTGTCCCACACCGCATGGAAAGGGAGCAATCCTTCCCCGGCTCGCGCGTTGATTGTAGGCAGGGTACGCAGACGAGCTTGTGAGGAGTCACACCATGCGGTCCGTGTTCCGGGATGGCGAAGGGCGCTTGCGCAACGGCTGGAAGGTCCTGGCGTTCCTCCTGCCGACGTTCTTCCTGACGGGCCTGCTGCTCTGGAGCTGGACGGTGCTGCCCGAGCCCGTGAAGCCGTTCCTTCCCCACCCCTTCTTCGGGTTCCTGGCGGTGATGCTCGGGACGCTTGTCGCGCTCCGGCTCGAGCGCCAGCCGCTGGCGTCGCTCGGCATCTCCGTGGGCGTGGGCCCGGCCCGGCACCTGGGCGCGGGCGTCCTGGGCGGCATGGTCCTGGTGGGGCTCGTGGCCCTCGGCGGCTGGATGGCGGGTGGCTACCACCTGGAGCGCTCCGGGAACCCGCAGTGGGTCGCGGTCGTGAAGGGGGCGTGGCTGATGCTGGGCGTCGGCCTCTTCGAGGAGGCGCTGTTCCACGGCTACTTCTTCCAGCGCATCATCCGGGGCGTGGGCACGGTCTGGGCGCAGGTCATCGTGTCCCTCGTCTTCTGCCTCGCGCACCCCTTCAACACCCAGATGGACGTGCCCACGCGCATCGTGGCGATGCTCACCACCTTCCTCGCGGGCTGGATGCTGGGCCTGTGCTACCTGCGCACGCGGCACCTCGCGTTGCCGGTGGGCGTGCACATGGGCTGGAACTGGTTCCTGAGCGTGATGGGCTTCGGCGTGAGCGGCAATGAGTCCCGAGGCTGGTGGACGCCCGTCTTCCACGGCCGCCCGGAATGGCTCTCCGGCGGCGCCTACGGCCTGGAGGCGTCCATCTTCAGCGTCGCGGTGCTGACGCTGGCCATCATTGGCCTGACGCGCTGGAAGGGCCCAGCCGAGCGGGACAGCCAGCTTCCGCGAGAGGACTCTTCACTGGCGAGCAACGTGTAGAGGGACCGACACTATGGGTCTGGTGACTCGATCTGTTCAATCGCCAGGCCGCCGACGGAGCCTGGATGAAAACGCTCCACGGTCTCGCGGACGGCACTGAACCTACGAAGGACCTCCGGACTTGGAGGGGGCCCGCCTACCATGACCAGCGGCTTCAACTCGAATCCCTCGCGAAGCATCGGCGCGTGCCCCGGAAGGAGCTTCAACCGTTTCCGCTGCTCAATCATCCGGTTGATGGATTCGCGTAGTCCCGACTGAGCCTCGCGGAGTCTCCGCCATTGCTCAAGGTACCCCCAGAGCTGGATGGGTGCCGAGTAGAGGCCCGCCGCGTCACGACCGTGCTTCACTTCCATGATGAAGAGGTCGCCCTGAGGTGTCACCGCGAGTGCATCCACCTCGTTGCCTCGAAGTTCCTGGGAGCCCGTCTTGAGGCGCAGCTCTTGATTGCCAAGGAGGGATTGAGCAACCGGTGCGTGGCGCGCTCTCAGGTCATCATGTATTTCCTTTCGCATCCTCGCATTGGGATACCCGATGACGCATTCCCGGTCGATGACGCACCAGGGATCGGTCGTTCGAAAACCGGGCCCGTAACGTCTTGAGAGGCGTGTTTGCCAGGGCCCCTCTTGTCCCACCTTGCTCTTTTGTACCTGCAGATTGTCCCGGTAGGCATCCCACGTCGCGGCCAGTTGATGCGGAAGAGCCTGCGCGGAATTGGACTGAGTGGGAAAGAGAGCCAGAGCCGCGGCTTGCCCCCTATAGAATGCGTCGGCGGACAGCTTCACGGCCCCAGCCATCAACTTGATATCCAGCAGTTTGGTGAGCCCCAGGTACAGCGTGACGATATTGCCTTCACGCAAATGCACGTCGAGCGGCTCTCCATCCTTCGTTCCCGGCCGGGTCACGAGGAAATGTAGCGGCCCCCCAGGGGCAACCAATCCCTCCACCTCACGATCCAACAAGCGGTCGAAGCGGGGGTTCATCGACTCGCCAGGGTCACCGATCAGATTCGTTGAGACTGGAGGAGGGAGTGTCATTGTTCGCGCCGATGGATGTGGTGGGCGAGGCTAGGAGGCTGCAGTCAGAAGGCGATGTGCACCGATGGAGGTGGCACTGAGTTCTTCCCTGCCGAGCCGACGGCCCTTGTGGAACACCTGGGCCGCGACATACCCACCGTGCCGCGACGTGCCCGAAGCATCCCGCCACTGGCTGTGGGTGTTCGCTGTCATGAGCAGCAACCCTTTGCTTGAGAGATAGGCACGCTTGGCCTGCATGGCAGGAAGCTTGCTCGGCCGATGGGATGGGTTGGCGATGAGACGCCAATCGAGTGGCAAGTCGGGAACCCGCGGCTCAATCTCGTCTCCATTGCCATAGAGGGCATTCACCTCACCGCAGACCCACAACGATGCGCGCGTTTCCCAGGAACGGGCTCCACTGGAAAGTGCGCTCTTGAACTCACGCATCTTCTCGGTGGGTGCATTTCTTTTGCCTGCGTCCCCGCTCGTCACGAGCATTTGGACGACAGGCCCGAGCACTCCTCCTTTGTGGATCACATGCGTCCTCCAGGTAATGGGAGAGCGCGCTCCTTCATCCTTGAAAGCGCCCCCTTTCACTCCGCGCTTTCCTGATGCCGAGTCCGACTGCTCGGTGGGAAGCATCTCTAGAACGACCGTGCGGCCACCTGACGCGGCGATGACCTCCTCCGGTACCTTCTCGCCAACCAGAGTCCACCCAGGAAATTCAATCAAGTCCAGGCGCTGTGTTTCGGGGGCGCGGAGGATCTTGAGGACATCTGACAGACGCTTCTCGGATTGGCGCTGGATGGTCCTCACAAGCGCATCGGAAAGCGACTGGAAGCGGCGCTCAGGGATTTCCACGTACAACTCGACAAGGCCATAGCGAATGGACATGAGGAATCAATCCTGCCATTAGCGCGCCCGGGGACGCGGCCTCTTCGAGCGTGGCGGTGCCTCCGCTTCGGCCTGCGCGGCCAGGTACTCCGCGAACACGGCCTCGAAGGTCGCCGCGAACGCCCGGATGCGCGGCACCTTGCGCAGGTCCTTGTGCATCGTGAGGTAGAAGCGGAGCGACGGCAGCGGGGTCTCCAGCCGCACCCGGCTCAACTCCGGATGCGCCTTCTCCGCTCCGACCCCGAGCAGGACCAGCCCCATGCCGCCCTTCGCCGCGTGCAGCCGCGCCTCGTGTGAGTTCGAGCGGAAGGGAAACCGCGTAGCACCCCGCTGGATCAACCACTGCGAGGGGCCCTTCCCACGAGGCGTCTCGTCCTCGACGACGAAGTCCTGCTCCCGGTAGTCGTCCGCTCCCAGGAACCGCTTGGGAAGGAATCGCTGGAGGTAGTCCTCGCTCGCGTAGAGGCCGCTCACGACGTCGCCCAGGGGCTTGTCGATGAGCACCGGCCGCCTCGCACACCGATGTCCGCTTCGCGGGAGGACAGGTCCACGAAGCGGAGCTCCGAGATGACCTCGATGAGCGTCTCCGGATGCAGCCGCCGGAAGCGGGTGGCCGCCTCCGCCGCGCCGGTCAGGAAGCCATCCGGAAGCGAGATGCGGATCCGGCCCGCGTAGGGAGAGCTTCCCCCTTCATCACGCCGGTGCGCGCGAAGCGCCTGCTCGAAGTGCTCCGCCAGCGCGATGAGCTCCAGGGCTTCCTTCTCCAGCCAGACGCCCTGCGACGTGCGATGGACCAGCGGGCGCCCCAGGTCCTTCTCCAGCGCACCGATGCGCCGTGCCACCGTGGAGGTGGACAGGCCCAGCCGGAGTCCCGCGGCGAGGAAGCTGCCTGCCCGATGCACCTCGAGCAGGACGCGGAGGTCATCCCACGCGGGAGTCTTGTTTTCCATGCGTGGGCAGCACTCTAGGTCGCCGGGAGCGCGGGCGTCTTCGGCCGGGTCATCCGCGCAATGGCCTTCGCGCTCAACTCCCGGGAGAAGAACCGGGTGGCGAAGGACGCGAGCCGGTTGCCCAGGCCATGAATCACCGACGAGCGCCCGGCGATGAATGCCGTCAGCCCCACCGCCACCACGTCCTCGGGCCGGGCCTTGTGTCCTGGCGAAGCCCCCTCTCCCGACCGCTCGAAGAACGGCGTGTCCGTCGCGCCCGGCGAAAGGCAGAGCACCCGGACGCCACGAGCGCGGTACTCCGCCCAGAGCGCTTCGCTGAAGGACAGGACAAACGCCTTCGTCGCCCCATACACCGCCATGTACGGCGTCGGCTGGTACGCGGCCATCGAGGCCACGTGGATGACGCCGCCCTGCCGGCGCTCCAGCATGGGAAGGAAGACGTGCGTCAGCTCCACGAGCGCATGGACGTTGAGGTCGATCTGCCCGAGCTGGTCCTTCAAGGGCAGGACCTCGAAGCCACCGTGGAGCCCGTAGCCCGCGTTGCTCACCAGGACGTCGACTTCGAGCCCCTTCGCACGGACCGCTTCGAGGAGCCGCTGGGGTGCGCCCGGAGCGGTCAGGTCCGCCGGGAGGACGTGTGCGTTGCCCAGCTCCAAAGCGAGCGCCTCCAGCTTCGCCTCGCTCCGGGCCACCAGCACCAGCGTGGCGCCCCGCCGTGACAACTGCCGGGCGAACTGCTCGCCAATGCCCATGGACGCCCCTGTCACCAGCACCGTCCTGCCCGCGAAATCAAAAGGTTTCATGGCGCAAGGATGGGCGCCGGCCGCTCACGCAACAACGGCAAGCGGCGGACACCTGCTTTCCGGAAATGGAGAGCGGCGCACCGCTACTCGCGCGACGGCAGCGGCGGTCCCGGGCGCGGCGTGTAGACGTTCGCGCTCACGGAGCGCGCGGAGGCGGTGATGCCAATCAGGCTCTCCGCGTGGCCCAGGAAGAAGTAGCCCGTCTCCGGCAGCCGGGACAGCAGCCCCTGGATGACGCGCGTCCGGGCCTCCGTGCCGAAGTAGATGAGCACGTTGCGGCAGAAGATGATGTCGAAGGGCCCCAGCGGCCAGGTGGCCGGCGCGTGCAGGTTCGCGCGCGCGAAGCGCATGAACTGGCGCAGCTCCGGCCCCGCCGTCATCAGCCCCTCCTGGGTGCGCACGCCCTTGAGCATGTACTTGCGTAGCAGCACCGGCGGGATGCTCCGGGCCCGCTCGATGCTCCAGAGGCCCTCCTCCGCGCGCTTCACCGCCCAGGTGGACAGGTCCGTGGCGACGACCTCCAGGCTCCAGCCGGAGCCCTTGGGGAACGCCTCCAGCATCTCCATCGCCAGCGAGTACGGCTCCTCCCCCGTGGAGCACCCTGCGCTCCAGACGCGGATGCTCCGGGGCCGCTTGCCCTGCGCCGCCTGCACGGCCCACTCCGGGAAGACGTGGTCCCGCAGGAGCTCGAAGTGCCGGGGCTCGCGGAAGAAGGACGTCTCGTGGGTGCAGAGGCTGTCGAGCATCCGCACCTTCTCCGCCTCGTTCCCGCGCGAGGTGACATGCGCGTGGTACGCGGCGAAGGACGTCAGCCCCAGCTCGCGCAGGCGCCGCGACAGCCGGTTCGCCACCAGCGCGCTCTTGGCCGACGACAGGTGGATGCCGGCCTCCGCCTCCACCAGGCTCTGGAACAGCGCCAGCTCCGAGCGCGACAGCGCCGGAGGCAGCACCGAGGGCCAGGGGTCCTGCCCGCTCATCCCCTCACCCGTTGCCTGACGCTTCCGGGGCCGGCGGTGCCGCCGCGGGCTGCGACGGCGCGGCGGACGGGGCCTCCTCGGAGGCGGCCGTCAGCTTGAGCAGCTCCTCCAGCGACAGGAGCCGGTCCAGGTCCAAGAGCAGGATGAACGCGTCGTTGTGGCGGCCCATGCCCCGGAGGAACTCCAGCCGCACGCGCGTGCCGAAGGCCGGCGGCGGCTCGATTTCGTCGGGGCCCAGCTCCAGGACCTCGCGCACGGTGTCCGTGAGCAGCCCCAGCACCGTCTGCTGGCCGTCGAGCGCCACCTCCACGATGACGAAGCAGGACCAGCGCGTAATGGGCCGGGGCGGCAGCCCGAACTTCACCGCGAGGTCCACGACGGGCACCACGCTGCCGCGCAGGTTGATGACGCCCTGCACGGCCGCGGGCATGCCCGGCACGCGCGTGACGGGGCGGTACTCGATGATCTCCCGCACCCGCAGGAGGCCCACGGCGTACTCCTCGCCCGCGAGCATGAAGCTCAGGTAGCTGGACCTGCCGCCGCCCGGTTCGCTGGAAGGGTTCATGGTGCGCGCTCCTTCCTAGAACCGCTGGAAGTCATGGGGGGCCGGCGCTTCCGCGCCGTTCTGGAGCCGGGACAGCGCCGTGGGCGTGGACGCGCTGCCCAGCGCCCCCTGCGCCGCCGCCTGGAGCCCTCGGGCGGGCGAGGCCGGCAGCCGGGGCGCCGGAGCGCGCGGCGCGGCGTGGTGGTTGAAGCTGAAGCCCTCCGTGAGCCGGAAGAAGGTCATCATCTGCAGGAGGGACTCCGCCTGGGTGGCCATCTCCTCGGCGGTGGAGGACAGCTCCTCCGCGGCGGACGCGTTGCGCTGGGTGACCTGATCCACCTGCGTCATGGCGCGGTTCATCTGCGACACGCCGACGGACTGCTCGCGCGAGGCGTTGGTCACCTGCTGCACCAGCTCCGACGTGCGGCGGATGGCGGGCACCAGCTCCGTCAGCAGCTGGCCGCTGCGCTCGGCGACCTTCACGCTGGAGGTGGCCAGGCCACCAATCTCCTTCGCCGCTTTCTGGCTGCGCTCCGCCAGCTTGCGCACCTCCGTGGCCACGACGGAGAAGCCCCGGCCGTGCTCACCGGCGCGCGCGGCCTCCACGGCGGCGTTCAGCGCCAGCAGGTTCGTCTGGTAGGCGATCTCCTCCACGATGGAGATGCGCTCCGCGATGGCGTTCATCGCCTCCACGGTCTCCTTCACCGCGCGGCCGCTCTCCTCCGCGTCGCGGGCGCCCTTGAGGGCCGTCTGCTCCATCTCCCGGCTGTTCTCCGAGTTCTGGCGGATGCTCACGTTGAGCTGCTCCAGGCTGGCGGTGGTCTCCTCCACGGAGGCCGCCTGGGAGCTGGTGCCCTGCGACAGCCCCTGCGCGGCGGACGCCACCTGGAGGGACGCGGACGACAGCGAGCCCGCGGCGCCGCGCACCTCGCTGATGACGCCCGACAGCCGCTGGATCATGTCCCGCATGCTGCCCATCATCCGGCCCGTCTCGTCGGTGCCCCGCGTGACGATGTTCGCCGTGAGGTCGCCCGCCGTCACCTGCGCCGTCACCTGCACGGCCTCCGCCAGCGGCTGCACGATGCTGCGGGTGAGGAAGTAGGACAGCAGGGCCGCGAGCACCACGCCCAGGATGCCGCCCATGATGATGGTGTCGTACAGGTCCTCCACCATGCCCGCGGTGCGGGCGGAGCGCTCGGCCAGCAGGGCCGTCTCGTCGTCCGCCAGCTTGGTGAGCTGCATGCGGATGCGGTCCGCGGTCTGCTTGCCGCGCGCGGACTGCTCCACCGCGATGAGCTGCGCCAGCTCACCACGGCCCGCGGTGACCTCGCGGCGCTGGGCGATGAGCGGCTCCAGGTGCTGGGAGATCCACTGCTGCAACAGGTCGCGGATCTCCTGCTGGCGCTCCTGCTGGCGGTGGTCGCTCTGGGTGAGCTGGCGGATGTTGTCCAGGCTCTGGGTCACGCTCACCCGGGCCATGCTGTAGGGCTCCAGGAACTTGTCGTCGCCGGTGATGAGGAAGCCGCGCTGGCCCGTCTCCAGGTCGGCCATGTCCCCCTCCAGCGTGCGCACGGCGATGAGCACCTTCTGGCTTTCGGTGTCGCCCAGGGCGGTGACGGAGACCTTGATGATGGTCGTGTACACGACCACGACCAGCGCGATGATGATGGCGACCATCGCGCTGAAGGCGAGCGTGAGCTTCGCCGTGATGCTCAGATTGTTGAACATGGTGACAACTCCGGTAGGGCGACGGACCGCTACGACGGCCGGGGGGCGTTCGTGGGGGAAGGGGTTTCCAGGGGCGCGGGAGGACTGACCGCGGAGGCGGAGGCGTGGAGGATGGCCCTGCGCACCAGCGCGGGCGTGTCCAGCAACAGCCCCACGCGGCCGTCTCCCAGGATGGTGGAGCCGGAGATGCCGGGGATGCCCTGGAAGAGGCGCCCCAGGGGGCGGATGACGCGCTGGCCCTCGCCCTGGAGCTCATCCACCGCCAGCCCGATGACGCCGTCCGGGTGCTTGAGGACGACCACGTTCTCCCGGGCCGGCGTGCCGCCACCCAGGGAGAAGACCTGGCGAAGCCGCAGGTACGGCAGCGGCTGGCCACGCAACGACAGCACTCCGGAGGACTCCGCGGTGCGCTCCTCGGCGGGGACCTCCATGCACTCCTGCACGCCCTCGATGGGGACGACGTACACCTGGTCCCCCACGCCCATGGCGAAGCCCTGGATGACGGCGAGCGTGAGCGGCAGCCGCAAGGTCAGCGTGGTGCCCTGCCCCTCCTGGCTGTGGATGGCGACGGACCCGCGCAGGGCCTCGATGTCCCGGCGCACCACGTCCATGCCCACGCCGCGGCCGGACAGCTCCGTCACCTCGGTGGCGGTGGAGAAGCCGGGCTCGAAGATGAGGCGCAGCAGTTCGTCGTCGCGAAGCCGCTCGGGCGCCGCCACCAGGCCCTTCTGCCGCGCGCGCTCGCGCACGCGTTCGCGCTGGATGCCCCGGCCGTCGTCGGACAGCTCCACCACCACGCTGCCGGCGTCATGGTAGGCCTTGAGCCGCAGGCGGCCCCGGGGGTCCTTGCCCGCGGCGCGGCGCTCGTCCGGCGTCTCGATGCCGTGGTCCAGCGCGTTGCGCAGCAGGTGGAGCAGCGGGTCGCGCAGCGCGTCCAGCACCGCGGTGTCCAGCGTGGCGTCCTCGCCCTCCAGCTCCAGTTGGGCCAGCTTCTGCTGGGAGCGGGCCAGGTCGCGCACGGTGCGCAGGTGCTGGCGGAACAGCGGCCCCACCGGGACCATCCGCACCTTCATCACCTCTTCCTGGAGCGCCTCGAAGAGCGGATCCATCTCCCGCTGCTGGTTGAGCGCGTCCTCCCAACTGGCCCCGGACTCCTCCGCGCGGGCCAGGAACTGCGCCATGCGTCCGCGCGCCACGGACAGCTCCGCGGTGAGCGTGACGATGCGGTCCAGGCGCTCCAAATCCATGCGCGCACGGCTTCGCGCCGTGGTCCGCCCCTCCGGCAGGCGCGGCAGGCCGGTGGGGATGGGCGGCGCCTCCATGGGAGCGCCCGCGACGATGCCCTCGCGCAGCCGGACCAGGTGGGCCTGGTGCACCGCGCCCAGCGAGTCCACGCCCGCGAGCGACGCGCGGGACAGGTCGCGCAGGTGGTCCACCGCGGCGAGCAGCAGCGACACCCGCGTCTCGTCGGGCTCGAGGCGCCCGTCAATCAAGGCCTGGAGCAGGTCCTCGACGCCGTGCGTGTAGTCCGTCACGGCCTGGAAGCCGAGCGACGCCGCCGCGCCCTTGAGCGTGTGGGCCCCGCGCAGGATGTCCTGGAGCAGTCCTTCCGCCGGAGAGACCTCGAGCGCGATGAGGTTCTCTTCCATGGAGGCGACCAGGCCCTCCGCTTCATCCGCGAAGACGGCCAGCACCTTCTGCCATTCCGCGGCGGTATCCGACGTCACGTCCCCCGGTCCTGTCGTCACCTTCCGCCCCACGAGGGCGAGGGAGTCAGCACACGTATGGGGATGGGTGGAGGGTCCTTCAGGAACAGCGACACACGCCCCCCTTCCTCAAGATGCAAGGCATTGCCGTGAAGGTGGGCCGACCCTCAGGCGAGGAATCAATCGAGAAGTCAACAGTATCGAAACATACAAAAAGAAACAATGGCACAGGTGATTTCACGCATAGTTGGAATCAGCAGGGAACCGAGGGCTGGCCGAGAGACAGGACGTCCCAGGTCGTGCGAACGCTGTCTCCCGGGAGAGGGCGTCTCATCTCTCCGGAGTTACATGATTCAATCCCTTCCACACCCGACACACTGCGTCTCCTCTGTTCATCCCAGACATCGCACTCGTGCTCCGGGGTGATGTGGACACCCCGGGGGCGTGCGCGACGCTTTCCGCCGCGGAGGTCGAACCGCCGGAGGTGCTGCATGCCCAGCGTCATCGTGGTGGGAGGAGGCGTCGCGGGCCTGACGGCCGCGCACGAGCTGGTGGAGCGCGGCTTCGAGGTCCACGTGCACGACACGCGGACGAGCTGGGGCGGCAAGGCCCGCTCGCAGCCGGTGCCCGGGACGGGGACGGAGGGGCGGCGCGACCTGCCGGGCGAGCACGGCTTCCGCTTCTACCCGCGCTTCTACCGCCACGTCATCGACCAGATGCAGCGCACGCCCGCGGTGCCCGGCCAGGCCACGCCCACCGTGGAGCAGCGCCTCAAGGCCACCACGGAGAGCGCCATCGCGATGGTGGACGAGGACACGTGGTACCGGTTCTCGCGCCGCAAGCTCGACAAGCCCTACGACGTCGTGGAGGCGCTGGAGCTGTTCTTCCAGAAGCTGGACATCGACACGGCCGACGCCAGCCTGCACGGCCTCAAGATCCTGCAATTCCTTTCATCCAGTGATGCTCGCCGGTTTGGCCAGTATGAGCGGCTCTCCTGGTGGGACTACTGCCAGGGGGATTTGTACTCGCCCAAGCTCCAGCGGCTGCTGCGGGCCGTCCCCCGCACGATGGTGGCCATGGATCCACGGCGGGGCTCCGCGCGGACCCTTGGCACCATCTCCATGCAGCTCATCCTCGACTTCGCGCAGAGCGGGGTGAACAACGACCGGACGATGGGCGGGCCCACCAGCCAGATGTGGCTCGACCCCTGGGTTGCCCACCTGCGCTCGCTGGGCGTGCAATTCCACGCGGGCGTGCCCTGCTCCGGGTTCGACGTCGAGGGCGGGCGCATTTCCCGGGTGCGCTTCGCCAACGGCGAGTCACGCGCCGCGGACCACTACGTGCTCGCGGTGCCGCTGGAGGCGGCGCATGCGCTCATCACGCCGGAGCTGGCCGCGTTGGACCCGGCGCTGGCGCGGCTGCGCGCGGCGGACGTGGAGCAACTGGTGTCGTGGATGGTGGGGATGCAGTTCTTCCTCTACGAGGACGTGCCGCTGGTCCGGGGCCACACCTTCTATCCAGACTCGCCGTGGGCGCTGACGTCCATCTCGCAGCCGCAGTTCTGGCGCGAGCTGGGGCTGTTCCGCCGCCAGTTCGGGGACGGGCAGGTGGGCGGGCTGCTGTCCGTGGACATCTCGGATTGGAATACGCCCGGCACGTTCGTGCCGAAGCGCGCGAAGGACTGCACGCCGGAGGAGCTGAAGACAGAGGTCTGGGGACAGCTCAAGGCGGCGCTCAACGGCCGGGACGCGGAGGAGCAGGTGCTGACCGACGAGCTGCTGCACTCCTTCCACCTGGACGCGGACCTGGACTACGGCCGCGGGCTGCCGCCGCGCAACACCTCCGGCCTGCTGGTCCACCCACCGGGCTCCTGGGACACGCGTCCGGAGGCCGCGTGCGCCATTCCTAATCTCTGTCTCGCGGGGGACTTCGTCCGCACGCACACGGACCTGGCCTCCATGGAGGGGGCGTGCGAGGCGGGCCGCCGCGCGGTCAATGCCATCCTCGACCGGACGGGCTCGCGGGCCCGCCACGCGGACGTGTGGCCGCTGGAGGAGCCGGCGTGGCTGGAGCCGTGGAAGCGCCTGGACGCGGAGCTGTATGAGCGCGAACGCCCGCACGTCTTCGAGCTGCTCGGCCTGCGCACCGCGCTCCAGGCCTCGGACGTGCTGCGCCGGTTCGCGACCGTCACGGGGCTGACCCGGGTGGATGACTGGATGGATCAATTCCGCGTCAGCGGCATGGTGGACACGCTGCTGGCGCGGCTGGGCATCCGCTGAAGCGCCGCACCCGGGCTACTGGAGCGACGGCTGCTCCGGCTCCTGCTTGCCGGTCCGGGCCTGGGCGTATTCCTCCGCGCCAGTGAAGTCGACGACGCGGCAGGGCTCATCCCCCACGACCCAGGCGTCATGGCCCGCCGGGACGAAGGCGACGTCACCCGGCTCCAAGTCCAGCTCCTGGCCGTCGCGCATCTGGATGTGCAGCCGGCCGGACAGGACGCTGAGGGTGTGGACCACCTCGCAGCTCTCCGTGCCCGCGATGGGCTTCACGTCCTTCGACCATTGCCAGCCGGGCTCGAAATATCCCCGGCCAATCGTGAGCGCTCCGAGGTTCAGGACGGTGGCCTCTCCGTGCGCGAGGAAGGGCCGGCGCTCGTCCGCCTCGTTGGCCTTCTTGATGATGGCGCGTGCCATGGTGCAATCCCTCCAGGTGAATGGGTCCCAGGAGAGAAGCTGGGGGCCCCGCGCGCTGGAGGAAAGGGTTGGAGCCCGCACAAGGCATTGGACTGGAGCACGGGGTGTAGCGCCCGCCTCCACCTCCGTACCTTCGTGCCGCGGCAGCCGCCCGCGTCCCAAGGGAGTTGAGCCATGCGCCTTCCGTCGTGCCTTGCCCTGTGGGCATGTCTGGTCATCGCGCAGGGATGCCGCACGCACACCGAGCCGCCTCCCGCGCCGCCGGCGACGCCGCCCACGGCCACCGCCCGGCCGCTCCACCTGGCGAAGCCAGACGCCATCGAGTTCGAGTTCGGACGGCCCCAGGCCACCGCCTGCAACTGCTTCAGCGCGGACCCGGCCTCCAAGGAGGTGAAGGAGGGAGGCGCGTGCGCCACGCCCCGCTTCGGCGCGTACCTGCTCGCGCTGACGTGGGCGCCCACCTTCTGCCGGACCCACCCGGACAAGGAGGAGTGCGAGCACCTGGAAGACGCCTTCGGCGCGACGCACCTCACCATCCATGGGCTGTGGCCCCAGTTCACCGACGCGGAGGCGCAGGCGCAGCACTGCACCTATCCGGCGTTCTGCGGAGGGCTCTGTGAATGCCAGGGCACCAACGCCCCTTCGCGCTGCTTCCCGGACCCCGCCACGATTCCGCCCGCCATGAGCACCTACGGCCCGGGCTTCATCACGGACAACTTCTTCCTCGCGAACCACGAGTGGCCCAAGCACGGCAGCTGCACGGGGATGGATGCCCGGACGTACTTCCAGAGCAACATCGACGCGCTGCTGTCATTGCCGGGCGACCAGGGGACGCCGGCGGCAATCACGAACAACGTCGGTGGCGGCGTGGCGGTGGAGGAGCTGCGCGCGTCGTTCGGTCAGGCGGACAGCGTCGCCCTGAGCTGCGACCCGGGCTGCAACCTCACCGAGGTGGGCGTCTGCTTTTCAGTCGACGAACAACGGCGCCCCGCGGGGCGCATGACGTGCCCGAAGAACGTGACCAGCGGCGCCACCAACAGCTGCGTGGGCAATGGCTCACAACCCCGCTGCCCCACCGTGAAGATCCAGGCCGCGAAGCCCTTCGACGGCGGCGGGGGCGGAGGCGGACCGTCCTCCACCTGCGGACAGCCGGGCCAGGGCCCCGCGTGCACGAATGATCAGCTCTGCCAGAACCAGGGCTGGGTGCGCTGCGCGCGCTCCGGGTGCTGCACCACCGTGCCCAAGCGCTGAAAGCTCAGGCCACGGCCTGGAGGTCCGCGTCGCGCGGCACCTTCGAGGCGGCGACGCGCACCACCTCCGGGCTCGCGCCGTCCTTGTGGGCGTTCTCGCTGAGGTGCCGGCGCCAGGCGCGCGCGCCGGGCAGGCCCTGGAAGAGGCCCAGCATGTGCCGGGTGATGGCGCCCAGCGGCGCCCCCTGGCTCAGCTGCGCCTCGATGTACGGCAGCATCGCGTCCACCACCTCGTGCCGCGTGAGGGGCGCCTGCGTGCTTCCGAAGAAGCGCCGGTCCGCGTCCGCCAGCAGGTACGGGGACTCGTAGGGCGCGCGGCCCATCATCACGCCGTCCACGCGGCCCAGGTGCTCCGCGGCCGCGTCCAGCGTCTTGATGCCGCCGTTGAGGGTGATGTCCAGGTGGGGGTACTCGGCCTTGAGCCGGTGCACCAGCTCGTAGCGCAGGGGCGGCACGTCCCGGTTCTCCTTGGGGGACAGGCCCTGCAGCCACGCCTTGCGCGCGTGCACGATGAAGCGCGTGCAGCCCGCCGCGGAGACGCGCCGCACGAAGTCCTCCAGCGTGGACCACTCCTCCATGTCGTCGATGGCGATGCGCGACTTCACCGTCACCGGGATGCGCACCGCCTCGCGCATGGCGGTGACACCACGCGCCACCAGGTCCGGCTCCGCCATGAGGCACGCGCCGAAGCGGCCGGACTGCACGCGGTCGCTGGGGCAGCCCACGTTGAGGTTGATCTCGTCGTAGCCCCACTCTTCGCCAATGCGCGCGGAGGCGGCCAGGTCCGCGGGCTCCGAGCCACCCAACTGGAGGGCCACCGGGTGCTCGGCGGGCGTGAAGCCCAGCAGCCGGTCGCGCTTGCCGTGGAGCACCGCGCCCGTGGTCACCATCTCCGTGTAGAGCAGCGTGTGCCGGGAGATGAGCCGGAAGAAGTACCGGCAGTGCCGGTCCGTCCAGTCCATCATCGGCGCGACACACAGCGGCATGGGGTAGGCCAGGGCAGTCATCGCCCTACCCATATCCGGACTCCCGCCGTCCGCCCAGGGTCTCCCGAGGCCCCCTCCGGAAGCAGGCGGACGACCGAGCTGCCGCGCCCCTATGCTCGCGGGCCATGTCCCCTGCCCCGCCCTGGCTCCCCGCCGTCCGGAACAACGCGGACTGGTGCGACGCCGTCTGCCGCGCCCATGGCCGCCCGGGCCGGTTCGAGCCCGGCCTCTGGCTCAACCCCGCGCCGGTGCCGGCCTTCTATCCCAACGCCGTCACGCTCACGGCCGGGCCCCCGGAGCACACCCGCCAGGCCCTGTCCCGCCTGGACCCGCCGGGCCGCTGGGGCGTGAAGGACAGCTTCGCCACGCTGGACCTCTCCGCGCTCGGCTTCGACGTGCTGTTCGAGGCCCGGTGGATCCACCTGGAGGCCACCGCGTCCGTGCCGGATCCGGCTTCAGGCCTGGAGTGGCGCACGGTGCGGACACCGGCGGAGCTGGAGGCCTGGGAGGCGGCCTGGAGCGGGCTGCCCGAGGGAGCCCGGCCGGGCGCGCGCGTGTTTCCGCCCGCGCTGCTTCAAGAGGAGGGCGTCGTCTTCCTCGCGGCGGGGACCGGGGCCCGCCCGCTGGCCGGAGGCATCGCGTCGTTCGCCTCGGGGGCCGTCGGACTGTCGAACACGTTCCGGGCGGAGGGCGCGCCCTCCTCGCTGGACGCGGAGCTGGTCGCGCGGATCCGCGCGCGTTTCCCGGGACAGCGCCTCGTCGGCTACGAGCACGGCGAGGCGCTCGACGCGTGGTGCGCCGTGGGCTTCCAGCCCGGGGGACCGCTGCGGGTGTGGCTCAAGCGGGAGGGCTGAGCACCACGCCCTGCTCCGCGAGCCACGCGTCCACCAGCCGCTGGCCCGCGTCCGTCAGCGTGAAGCCCAAGCCGCTCCACTGCTGGCCGTTGAGCATCACCACCTGGCCCAGCGCGCGGGCGAAGGCGATCTCCGGCGCGGCGTGCTTGAGCAGCGCGCCCGCGTAGTGGTGGAGGAACAGGTCGAAGTTCTTCGCGAAGTCCGGGTGCCCCGGCAGCGAGTCGCTGCGCGTGTCCGCCGCCACGTCATACGCCTGGATGAACGCGCCGAAGCCCAGCACCTCCACCAGGAACGCGTGCATCCGCGCCTGCCCCCGCACCCGGCCGGGCAGCCACCGCTCCGGCCCCGCCGACGTCTGGAAGGTCCACAGCCCCCGGTGACGCGTGGCGGCGAACGGCAGGCCCCCACCTCCCTGCCGCTCGAGCCGGGCCACGCGGCGGTGCACCCGTGAAGGTGTCGCCTCGGAACGCGCGGGAAAGTAGACGATGACCGCCGGGGCCGAGCGGGCGCAGTTCATGAGGGACATGACTCCAGAGGGGAACACCTGCACCGGAATTATCCGGCGCCAGCGCCCAGGAGTTGCTTCCCAACCAACGCTTTTCAGGGGCTGCCCGGCATGGGCCCGGCGAGCGCCTCCACGGCCTCCGGGAGCGCGCCCCGCGACAGGGCGACCTGGAGGGTCTCCAGTTGGGCGGACACCACCGCGCGCGACACCTTGGCGCCCGCGCCGTCGCGCACCAGCAGGTCCAGGGTGGCCTGGGCCAGCAAGAGCGGCAGCGTGGTGAAGGCGAGCACGTCCCGGGGCGCTCCGGCCAGGTGCAGGGACCGCACGTAGCGCGCCGCCGCGACCAGGTCCTCGCCGGCGAGCCGCTCCACGTCCTGGAGCTGCACGCCCTCCGGCAGCCACACGCGGCCCTCCTTCCGGTCCTGCCGCGCGTCCTTGAGGATGTTGACCAGTTGCAGCCCCTCACCGAACAGCGGGGCCAGCGAGCGCAGGTTCGGCGCGTACGGCGCGAGGCGCGGATCCAGGACGAACAGGTCCGTGAGCAGCTCGCCCACCAGTCCCGCCACGATGTAGCAATAGTCACGCAGGGACTGGAGTGACTCCAGCCGCAACAGCCCGCTCTCGGAGGCACCGGCCAGCACCTGCCCCATGCCCTGCACCGTCTTCAGCACGAAGTGGCGCAGGATTGCGCCGGCCTCCGGGCGCAGTGCGTCCAGGCTCGCCAGCAGCGTGGGGGTGCTCGCGAGGAGGTCCAGGTAGCCGGCGTTCTCGGAGGGGCGGCGCGACAGCCACTCGCGCGACAGCGCCTCGGCGTCCACGCCCGGCGTCTCCTGGAGCAGCGACGCGAAGGCGGCCAGGGCCTCGCGCCGCTCGTCGCGCGTCCAGGGCGCGGCGTCCTCCAGCGTGTCGGCGACGCGCAGGAGCAGGTAGCCCAGGCCCACCTCCCGGCGCAGCGGCTCTTCGAGCAGCGGGATGGCGAGCGCGAACGTGCGGCTGGTCCGCTCAAGGAAGTCCGCCAGCTCTTCGTCCCGGAACGGCAGGGCCGTCACGGTGGGGGCGTCACTCAAAGGAACCGTCCTCCGGACACGGGCGCGATGTCGCCGCCCGGGGGCCCTCACTGCCACAAGCCATCCACCGACACACGCGAGAACGTGCGCGCCCGGCGCGCGGGTCCCCCAGCGGACACCGCGCGCCCGGCCTTCGGAGGAAACGTCAGGGCGCCGGAGCGACCGTCGGCTTCGGGGCCGCGGGCTGCACGGGCGCGGCCGGCGGCGCGGGGGGCACGGGCGCGGCGGCGGGCTTCGGCTCCGGCTTCTCGTGCGACTCCAGCATCTTGCCGTTGTCGGCCGCGATGCGGCGGTACCACGCGTCCGGGTAGCGCGGGTGGCCCACCTTGCCCGTGGCGTCGCGCACGTTGCCGTCGATGTACTTCACGAGCATCTGCTCGCCCAGCTTGCGCCAGCGCGCGTGGACCTTGTCGCCCTGCTGCATGGAGTACTCGGTGAGGTACTGACGGGCCTGCTCCGGCGTCCGCTTGTAGAGCACCTGCGCGACGCTCTCCACGTTGGCCTGATCCGCCAGGAACTGGCCCTCCAGGTCGCCCTGCGCCTTCTGCACGTCGACAATCATGTCGCTCCAGCGCCCGTAGGCCTGGTTCGACACCCAGTTGAAGACCCAGAAGGACGAGTCCCAGGAGAAGTCACCCCGGCTGGCCACGCCCTGCGCGAAGTTCTTCGGCACCTGCCGGATGCCCGCGTACATGGGCGTGTAGACGGTGGTGAAGGTGTCGTCCACGCCGAACCAGAGCACGCCGCCAATGGCGTCCGGCAGCGACGAGCGCATCTGCGCGACGAAGGAGAAGCCCGTCTGCTGCGTGGAGATGGCGCGCTCGTGCACGTAGCTCTTGCCGTCCACGTCCCACGTCATCGGGCGCCAGCGGTAGGGCACCGCGTAGGGCCCCGCGCCCACGTCCTTGGACATGTCCAGTGGCGTGCCCTCGTAGTGGTCGCGCATGAGCGCCATGGCGTCCTGCACGGACACCTTCTTGTCCGGCTTCACCCACAGGGGCAGGCGCTTCGTCGTGTCCGCGCCGTCCGCGTACTCCACGCCCAGCTTCAGGGACGGGGCCGCGCGGCGGAAGATGCTCCACACGCGCGCCTCGCTGAAGCGCTGCCCGCCGAAGTCCAGCGGGTGGTACGTGTCCGCGAAGCTGAAGTCCTTGTCCGCGCCCGTGTACCAGCCCTTCGCGCGCGCGAAGGTGATGACGTCCGGCGAGTACAGCGTGGTGGAGCTGTCGTTGAGCGGGAACTGGCGGATGCGCGACTGGTTGGCGTGCGCGGAGATGTAGCCGTCCGGCAGCCTGCGGGCCACCCACACCGCGCCCTTCTGCCCCGCGCCCTTGCCAATCATCTCCAGGATCCACGCCTCCTTCGGGTCGGCGATGGAGAACGTCTCACCCGTGGAGGCGTAGCCGTGCTCGGCGACCAGGTCCGTCATCACCTGGATGGCCTCGCGGGCCGTCTTCGCGCGCTCCAGCGCGATGTAGATGAGCGAGCCGTAGTCGATGAGGCCCGCGGGCCCCTCCAGCTCCTTGCGGCCCGTGAAGGTGGACTCGCTGATGGAGAGCTGGTGCTCGTTCATGTTGCCCACCACGGAGTACGTGGCGGCCGGCTGCTTGATGCGGCCCAGGAACTTGCCGGAGTCCCACTCCACGACGTCGCGCATGGCCCCAGCGGCGTGGCGGCGCGCGGGCGTGTAGTACAGCTCACCGTACAGCTCGTGCGCGTCCGCCGCGTAGGTGATGAACGTGGAGCCGTCCGTCGTGGCGCCCTTCGTCACCAGCATGCTGGTGCAGGCGTCCGAGACGACGGGGGCCACGAGCACCGCCGTCAGCGGCAGCGCGGTGAGGAGGGTCGAAGGGAATCGGTTCATGGCGGCGCAATCTAGCAGGACCGTCGCCCGCTGCCCGCCCGGGCAGGTTGCCCGACCGTCAGGCACCCGGGCCCCCGCCGCCTGGCACCATGCGTGAAGCCGATGGCCGCCGAGCGCTCCGCTACTTCCTGCTCCCCACGCGCGATGGCACCCGCCGCGCCGGGACGCTAGGGTTGGCTTTTCCCTTCCTGGAGGAAGCCTTGACGGAGATCGTGGTGGGGCTGGTGGTGTTCTTCGTCCTCACGGTCGTGCTCGGGCCCGCCCTGTGGAGCTCCCGCATCTGGTGGAGCAAGGCGGACCGCGACCAGGTGAAGGACAAGTACGGCCGCCCCCAGAAGGACGTGAAGGACCCGTAGGGGCGACCGCTCGTCGGGACTGGGGGCTACTCGTCGTTCTGCCGCAGCGCGGCCAGGACGTTGAGGTCCTCCAGCGTGGTGGTGTCCTGCGTGGACTGCTTGCCCGCGGCCACGTCGCGCAGCAGCCGGCGCATGATCTTCCCGGAGCGCGTCTTGGGGAGGCCTTCCGCGAAGCGGATCTCATCCGGCCGGGCGATGGCGCCAATCTCCTTGCCCACGTGCACGGCCAGCTCCTTCTTGAGCGCATCCGAGGGGGCGTTGCCCTGCTTGAGCGTCACGAAGGCCACGAGCGCCGTGCCCTTCAAATCATCCGGGCGGCCCACCACGGCGGCCTCGGAGACCTTCGGGTGCGCCACGAGCGCGCTCTCCACCTCCGCGGTGCCCAGGCGGTGGCCCGCGACGTTCACCACGTCGTCCACGCGCCCCATCAGCCAGAAGTAGCCGTCCGCGTCCGTGCGCGCGCCGTCGCCGGTGAAGTACATGCCGGGCAGCTCGCTGAAGTACGTGTTCACGTACCGCTGCGGGTCGCCGTACACGGTGCGCAGCATGGACGGCCAGGGCTTCGTCACGAAGAGCAGTCCGCCCTGCCCCTTCGGCACGCGCTTGCCGTCGCGGTCCAAAATCTCCGCGTGGATGCCGGGCAGCGGGAAGGTGGCGGAGCCGGGCTTGGTGGGCGTGGCGCCGGGCAGCGGGGAGATCATGATGCCGCCCGTCTCCGTCTGCCACCACGTGTCCACGACGGGGCAGCGCCCCCCGCCGATGACGTCGCGGTACCACATCCACGCCTCGGGGTTGATGGGCTCGCCCACGCTGCCCAGCAGGCGCAGTGAGGTCAGGTCGTGCTTCTTCACCGGCTCCTCGCCCAGGCGCATGAAGGCGCGGATGGCGGTGGGCGCGGTGTAGAGGATGGTGGCCTTGTAGCGCTCGATGATGTCCCAGAAGCGGTCCGGCCCCGGCTGCGTGGGCGCACCCTCGTAGATGATGGTGGTGACGCCGTTCATCAGCGGGCCGTAGACGACGTACGTGTGGCCCGTCACCCAGCCCACGTCCGCGGTGCACCAGTAGACGTCGTCGTCGCGCAGGTCGAACACCCAGCGCGTGGTGAGCGACGCGCCCACCGCATAGCCCGCGGTGGTGTGCAGCACGCCCTTGGGCTTCCCGGTGGAGCCGGACGTGTAGAGGATGAACAGCGGGTGTTCGCTCTCCACCCACTCCGGCTCGCAGACATCGGACTGGCCCTTCACCAGCGCGTCCCACGCCAGGAACTTCGGGCCCTCCGGCAGCTTGCCGTCGCCGGTGCGCGTGAGGACGACGACCTTCTCGATGCTGGGGGCGTTGGGGAGCGCGGCCTCCACGTTCTTCATCAGCGGCACCACCGCGCCCTTGCGCCAGCCGCCGTCCGCGGTGAGCAGCACCTTCGCGCCCGCGTCCTTCATGCGGTCCTGGAGCGCCTCCGCGGAGAAGCCGCCGAACACGACGGAGTGCACCGCGCCCAGCCGCGCGCACGCGAGCATGGCGACGGCGGCCTCCGGGACCATGGGCAGGTAGATGCCCACGCGGTCGCCCTTCTTCACCCCCAGCGACCTGAGGCCGTTGGCCAGCCGGTTCACCTGCTGCGACAGCTCACCGTAGGTGAGGACGCGGCGGTCGCCCGGCTCGCCCTCGAAGAGGATGGCGGGCTTGTCCTTCAGCTTCGGCAGGTGCCGGTCCAGGCAGTTGTAGGCGAGGTTGGTCTTCCCCTCGACGAACCAGCGCGCGTGGGGCGGCTTCCAGTCCAGCACCGTCTGGAAGGGCTCCTTCCAGTAGAGCTCCTCGCGGGCGCGGTCGCCCCAGTACTTGTCCGGATCCTTCGCGGCCTCGTCCCACAGCCGCTGGTAGTCCGCCATGCCGCGGATGTGGGCCCGCTCGGAGAACTCCTTGGGCGGGGGGAAGACGCGGGACTCGGTCAGGACCGAGACGATTTCCTGCGGGTCTGCCATGGGGCGTTCCTCCAACGAAAGCGTGGGAACAGCCCTCCTGTTCTAGGAAGCCCCTCCTGCTATCTCAAGGGTTCCCTGCGCAGCGGGTGTTCCCCTGAACGCCGTCGAAGCGAAACCACAGCTCGCAGGTGCACGCGGCGTTGTTCCTGGCGTCGTAGGTGAGCCGCAGCTGCCCCTGGAACTCCGTGGCGCACCGGGTGGACGCGTCCACGTGCACGCGGACCTGGTCGAGCAGGCACTCATTCGCCCCGTCCACGGTGGTGCTCACGTTGGCCACGCTGCCGTCGGCGGTGAAGGCCTCGCCGTCCTCCAGGAAGTAGCCCAGCAACTGCATGTTCTGCACGCCGAAGTCCGCGCGCACCACGCGGCCGGAGATCTGGAGGCTCAACTGGAGGTTGCCGCGGATCTGCTCCAGCAGCCCGCAGTCATCCCGCAGGGTCTCCAAGGGGATGATTTCGTACTCCCCCTCGTTCTGGCTGTAGGGCAGGCAGCCCGCCAGGGTGGAGGACAGGAGGGCGGTGAGGCAGAGGCGTCGCAGGGTAGACACGGCACGCACCATCGCCCACGGGAGGCATCCGGAACGGGCGCTTGCCAGGGGGCTTTGGGTAGAGTGCGACGCCATGCCTGAATATCGCAACCCCAAACCCACCGTGGACTGCATCATCGAGTTGTCCGGCGAGCGCATCGTGCTCATCCGCCGCGCGAACCCGCCGGTGGGCTGGGCGCTGCCGGGCGGCTTCGTGGACGAGGGTGAGCCGCTGGACAAGGCGGCCATCCGCGAGGCCAAGGAGGAGACGGGCCTGGACGTGACGCTGGAGGAGCAGTTCTTCAGCTACTCGGATCCGAAGCGCGACCCGCGCCTGCACACCATCTCCACGGTGTTCATCGCGAAGGCGACGGGCGAGCCGGTGGGCGCGGACGACGCGGCGGAGGCGAAGACGTTCTCCGTGGACGCGCTGCCGAAGGACCTGTGCTTCGACCACGGCACCATCCTGTCGGACTACCTGACCTACAAGCGCACCGGGAAGCGCCGCAAGCTGTAGGCGGCAGGGCCTCTTCCGGATGCACTACCTGTTCGTCCTCCTGGCGCTCGGGGCGCTGCTCATCGTGCATGAGCTGGGGCACCTGGTGGCCGCGCGCCTGTTGGGCGTGCGGGTGCCGCGCTTCACCGTGGGCTTCGGACCGCCGCTCCTGTCGTTCCGGCTGGGCGGGACGCAGTTCGTGCTGGGCGCGGTGCCGCTGGGCGCGTCCGCGAACCTCCAGGGGATGAACCCGCACCGCTCCGCGGAGGAGGACACGTCGGGGTTCGGCACGCTGGGGCCGCTCAAGCGGATGGCCATCATCCTGGCGGGGCCGCTGGCGAACTACGCCGTCGCGCTGGGGCTGCTCTTCGCGCTGTACTCGTCGGGCACGCACGTGGTGGTGCCGCTGACGGTGGGCACGGTGGTGCCGGGCTCGGAGGCGGCGCGAGCGCAGCTCTTGCCGGGGGACCGGCTGGTGGGCGTGGACGGCAAGCCGCTGGAGAGCTGGTCGGACTTCGTCACGCGGGTGGCGGAGGCGGTGGGCGGTCAGTTGGAGCTCTCCGTGGACCGGCACGGCGAGCCGCGCACGGTGACGGTGCGGCCCCGGGCGGACGAGCGCGGCGCGGGGCGCATCGGCGTGAGCCAGCAGTACGTGTTCCGCGAGCACGCGCCCGGCGAGGCCTTCACCCAGTCGCTGGTGCACACCGGGCGCGTGGCGTCCGAGGCGCTGTCCACGCTGATGGCGATGGTGCGCGGGCCCCAGGTCGCGGGCCGCGCGGGGCCGGGCGCGCTGGTGCGCCAGGAGTCCTCCGACGTCGCGTCGTCCACGGCGTCCGGCCTGGATGCGCTGGTGCGCGCGATGGTGGCGGCCTCCGTGGCGCTGGCGATGCTGACGCTGGTGCCGGTGCCGGGGCTGGATGGCGGCCGGGTGCTGCTGCTCGCCATCGAGGCGGTGAGCGGACGGCGCATCCCTCCCCGCGTGGAGACGGTGGCGCAGACGGCCGGGTTCCTCTTCCTGTCCATTGGCATCGTTGCCACGGCGGGCGCGGAGATCCGCCGCGCGCTGCCGTCGATGGACGCGCCCAACGCCGGGCTGAAGCCCTCCGCCAGCGCGCCGTTGGCGTCGGATGGCGGCACGGATCGTGTCGCGACGCCCTCATCTCCCTGAAACAACCGCCCGCCTGCTCCACTGGACTCCGTGTTGGAGGGCGAGCCGTTGTTGGGTGACAGGAGCCACGGAGATGCAATCAACCTCACTGATTGCACGGCCGCGTGTGCGCCAATAGAAGCCAGAACTCCTCCCCACGTTTCTCGGTCCCCCAGAGCTCCGCATGCCCCAGCCCCTGCCCCCCTCCATCCCCGCTTCCGAGGAGCGTCACTTCGTGGGCGGCGGTGAGATGGGCGAGCTGGTGCGCTCGAAGGACTGGGCTCGCACGCCGCTGGGCCCGTCCCGCGACTGGCCCATCAGCCTGAAGACGATGGCGGGCGTGGTGCTCCACAACCGGTTCCCCATGCTCATGTGGTGGGGCCCGGAGATGATCCAGATCTACAACGACGCGTACCGTCCGGTGCTTGGCCTCAAGCATCCCGGATCGCTGGGCGCGCCTGGTGAGGTCATCTGGCGGGAGATCTGGGACGTCATCGGCCCCATGGCCCGGGGCGTGCTCAACGGCGGCCCCGCCACCTGGAGCGAGAACCTGGAGCTGTTCCTCAACAGCCGGGGGTTCCTCGAGGAGACGTTCCACACGTTCTCATACAGCCCCATCCCCGACGAGCAGGGCGGCGTGGGCGGCGTGCTCGTCACCGTGCGCGAGACGACCCCGGAGGTGCAGCACGACCGGCAGCTGCGCATGCTGCGCGACCTGGCGGCCCGCGCCGCCGACGCGAAGTCGCCGGACCAGGCGGTCCACGCCAGCCTGGCCGTGCTCGACGGCAACGACCTGGACCTGCCGTTCTGCCTGCTCTACCTGCTGGACGCGAAGGGCGGCACCGCGCACCTCGCCGGTGGCACCCACCTGCCCGACGCCGTCCTGGCCGCGCTGCCCGCGCAGCAGTCCCTGACCACGGAGTCCGCCACGGACTGGCCCTTCGCGGAGGCCGCCCGCACGGGGCAGGCCATCGTCGTGAACGACCTGGGGGCTCGCCTGAGCGCCCTGCCGGGAGGCCGCTGGAACACGCCGCCGTCGCTCGCCGTGGTGCGCGCCCTGACGCGGCCGGGCCAGTCGCGGCCGTCCGGCTTCCTCGTGGGCGGCGTGAGCCCCCGGCGGCTGCTCGACGCGAGCTATCACGCCTTCTTCCAGGCCACCGCCGAGCACGTCGCCGCCACGGTCGCCAACGCGCGCGCGTATCAGGAGGAGCGGCAGCGCGCGGAGGAGCTCGCGGCGCTGGACCGCGCGAAGACGGCCTTCTTCAGCAACATCAGCCACGAGCTGCGCACCCCGCTCACGCTCCTGCTGGGCCCCACCGAGGACGCGCTCGCCAGCACCGAGCGCGCGCTCCAGGGAGACGCGCTGGAGACGGTGCACCGCAACGGCATCCGCCTGCGCAAGCTGGTCAACACGCTGCTGGACTTCGCGCGCATCGAGGCCGGACGCGTGAGGGCCACCTACGAGCCCACCGACCTGGCCGCGCTCACCGCGGGGCTCGCCAGCGCCTTCCGCTCCGCCATCGAGCGCGCGGGGCTGGTGCTCGACGTGGACTGCCCGCCCCTGCCGGAGCCGGCCTGGGTGGACCACGAGATGTGGGAGAAGATCGTCCTCAACCTCATCTCCAACGCGCTGAAGTTCACCTTCACCGGCGGCATCACCGTGGCGCAGGCGCTGACGGACGGACACGTCGAGCTGCGCGTCACCGACACCGGCACGGGCATCCCCGCCAACGAACTGCCCCGCCTCTTCGAGCGCTTCCACCGCGTGCACGGCGCCCGCGCACGCTCCCACGAAGGCTCCGGCATCGGGCTGGCACTGGTGCACGAGCTGGTGCGGCTGCACGGCGGCACCCTCTCCGTCCAGAGCGAGCTGGACCGCGGCACCACCTTCACCGTGCGCATCCCCACGGGCTTCGCGCACCTGCCGCCGGAGCACGTCACGTCCGCGCGCAGCCAGCGCCCCCTGCCCGCGGGCGCGGACCCCTACGTGCGCGACGCGCTGGGCTGGCTGACGGACCTGCCCGCCACGCCCGCCGAAGACAGTGCTCCCGCAGAGCCCCTCCCCACGCCCGTGCTCGGGGAGGAGGAGCGCGGGCGCGTGCTGCTCGCGGACGACAACGCGGACATGCGCGAGTACGTGGGCCGGCTGCTGGGCGCGCACTGGACGGTGGAGGCGGTGGCGGACGGCGAGGCCGCGCTCCAGGCCGCGCGCGCCCGGCCCCCGGACCTCATCCTGTCCGACGTGATGATGCCCCGGCTGGACGGCTTCGGGCTGCTCCAGGCCCTGCGCGCCGACGAGCGCACCCGGACGGTGCCCGTCATCCTCCTGTCCGCGCGTGCGGGAGAAGAAGCCCAGGAGGAGGGGCTCCAGGCGGGCGCGGATGACTACCTGGTGAAGCCCTTCTCCACCCGGGACCTGCTGGCGCGCGTCACCGCGCAGGTCACCCGCTCCCGGCTGCGCAAGCTGGAGGCCGCGCACGCGGAGCGGCTGTCGCGCATCTTCCAGCACGCGCCCGTGGGCATCGCCATCCTGCGCGGCCCGGAGCACGTCTTCGAGTTCGCCAACCAGAACTACCTCAAGCTCATCGCGAACCGGAACGTGACGGGCAAGCCCGTGCGCGAGGCCCTGCCGGACCTGGCGGATCAGGGCGTCTACGAGCTGCTGGACGGCGTCTACCGGTCGGGCGAGCCGCACATCGGCCGCTCGCTGCGCGTCGTCTTCAACGACGGCCCCGAGCAGTCCTCGCGCGAGGTGTTCTTCGACTTCGTCTACCAGCCCATGCTCGACGCGAAGGGCCAGGTGGAGAGCATCATCGTCGTCGTCTTCGACGTGACGGAGCTGGCCACCGCGCGGCGGGAGGCGGAGTCCGCCAACCGCGCCAAGGACGAGTTCCTCGCGATGCTGGGCCACGAGCTGCGCAACCCCCTGGCCCCCATCCTCACCGCGCTCCAGCTCATGCGCCTGCGGGGTGAGACGGCCGCGGAGCGCGAGCGCACGCTGATTGAACGGCAGGTGACGCACCTGGTGCGCATGGTGGACGACCTGCTGGACGTCAGCCGCGTCACCCGGGGCAAGGTCACGCTCAAGCGCGAGCGCGTCACGCTCACCGACGTGATGGCGAAGGCCATCGAGCAGATCAGCCCGCTCATCGAGCAGCGCCACCACACGCTGGAGGTGGACCTGCCCGACCGTGGCACGGACCTCCACGGCGACCCCACGCGGCTGGCGCAGGTGTTCGCGAACCTGCTCACCAACGCCGCGAAGTACACGGAGCCCGGCGGCTTCCTCGCCGTGACGGGCACACGCGAGGGCCAGGAGTTCGTCGTCAGCGTGCGCGACACGGGCGTGGGCATCGCGCCGGAAATCCTGCCGCGCGTGTTCGACCTCTTCGTGCAGGAGCACCAGGCCCTGGATCGCTCCCAGGGCGGCCTGGGGCTGGGGCTCGCCATCGCGCGCAGCCTGGTGACGCTGCACGACGGCACCATCAGCGCGCACAGCCCGGGCCGGGGCCGCGGCAGCACCTTCACCGTGCGCCTGCCCGCGCTGGAGGCGGAGGTGCCCCCCGCGCTGCCCACGCCGCAGCCCGGTGCGCTCGTCCCCCAGGAGCCCGTGTCCATGAGCGCGCGCGTGCTCATCGTGGACGACAACCGCGACGCGGCGGACGTGCTCTCCGAGTCGCTGGAGTTCCTGGGCTGCACGACGCGCGTGGCCTACGACGGCCCCACGGGCCTGGAGGCGGCGAAGGACTTCCGGCCCGAGATTGCCCTGCTGGACATCGGGTTGCCGGTGATGGACGGCTACGAGCTGGCCCGGCTGCTCCGCCAGCAGGAGGAGCCCCGCCCCATGAAGCTGGTGGCGGTGACGGGGTACGGCCAGGAGTCCGACCGCCAGCGCTCCAAGGCCGCCGGCTTCGACGCCCACCTGGTGAAGCCGCTGCACTTCGAGACGCTGGAGACGCTGCTCAAGGACCTGACGGGCGCCTGAGGAGCAGGCCGCCCGTCATCCAGGGGACGTCCGGCGCCACGAAGCCGGGCCGGGCGGCCGCGAAGGTTTTATGCTCCGGCCCGACATGCCGACGCCTTCCACGCCCACCGCCCCCGTGGCGGACGGCGGACTCTTCTGCGAGCTGTACTGGGGCACCTCCCTGGCGGAGGCCTGGAGCTATGGCCCCGAATTGGGCCAGGTCCACGCCGCGCCCGACGAGACGGCCCCCCTGCCCCTCTACGGCTTCACGCTGCCGGAGGAGCCCTTCCTCCTCGCCGAGCGCACACCGCAGGGCTGGCGCATCCACGTGCCGCCGTCGGCCCGCGTGGAGAGGAGCCTCAAGGGCGACGCCTTCCACCCGGTGGGTCCGGAGGAGCTGACGGGCGCGCCGGGCCGCGCGGCGGTGGAGCTGCGCGAGGGCATGACGCTGCGCCTGGTGGAGGGCGAGCTGCGGCTGCTGGTGCAGCCGTCGGTGGTGAAGGAGCGCGCGGGCCGCTTCCGCGTGCGCGACGTGGCGTGGATCATCACCGTGGCCATCCTCTTCCTGAGCGCGCCCATCGCCTTCCTGGCCATGGGGCCGGACCCGGCGCGCATGGCCGCGAACAACGCGCGTGCGCTGCAGGTGGCCCACGAAAAGGAGGAGGCGCGGCGCAAGGCCATGGGCCTGGACCAGCCGCTCAAGCCGCTGACGGAAGCCGAGCGCGCCACGCAGAAGCAGGACGGCGGCGCGCGCATCAACGTCCCCGCCAGCTTCGGCGTGCGCTAGCTCAGGGCCCCAGCCCCACCCAGACCTCCCCGTCCTCGAAGAACTCCTTCTTCCAGATGGGGACGTCCTGCTTGAGCCGCTCGATGGCGTACTCGCAGCCCCGGAAGGCCTCCTTGCGGTGCGCGGAGGCCGCGGCGATGACGACGGCCAGCTCGCCCGGCACCAGCGTGCCCACGCGGTGGACGATGGCCAGCCGCGTCCCGGGCCACGTCCGGGCCACCTCGTCGCCAATCTCCGCGAGCTTCGCCTCCGCCATGGGCGCGTAGGCCTCGTACTCCAGCCGCAGCACGCGCCGGCCCTTCGTCTGGTCGCGCACGGCGCCGGAGAACGTCACCAGCCCGCCCGCCCCTTCGGAGGCCACCGCGTCCACGACCTCCGACAGCTCGAGCGGCCGGCCCACCACGCGGAAGAGGCCCGGCGCCCCGCCGGCCACGGGCGGAATCAACGCCAGCTCCGCGTCCGGTGACACCGGCGAGTCCAGCCCCACGAACTGCTGCTGCACCGCCACGCGCAGGTGCGGCAGGAGCGGCGCCAGCGGCGGGTGCTTCGCGGCGAGCAGCGCGAGCACGTCCGACACGCGCGAGCCGGGAGGGACGTCCAGCGACTCGCGCGACAGGCCCGCGCGCTCACGGGCAGCGGCGAAGTACAGCACGGTGACGGACATGGCCTGGCGCCTCCTGGCGTGTGGCTACCGCTCGCGCAACACGACGCGGCCCTGGAGCCGGCCGCCGCCTTCCGCGGGGGAGAAGTCGAGGAACCCGTACTCGAACGGGGTGAGCCGCTCCAGGAGCGCCGTCACGAAGAGCTGGCTCGCCAGGAGCTTCCCGGTGCCGACGCCCGGCACCTCGCGCACCCCGGCGAGGTCCGCCCTGAGCCGCCCCATGTCCACCATCAGCGACAGGTGGCCCGGGCCGAACGCCTCCGCGCCGAAGCGCGTGCGCAGCGTCGCGCCCACGTCGCCCGTCTCGCGCCCGGTGAGCACCTCGCCCGCCTCCAGCGTGGCGCGCTCCGGGGTGAGCGTGAGCGACACCGGCTGCTCCAAGAGCCGCGTGCGGAAGCGCGTGGTGTTGCCCTGCGCCTCCTTCTGGAAGACGAGCGCGTTGTCCTGGAGCTGCTTCTGGATGAGCTGGAGCACCGGCTGCACGGACGTGAGCCCCGCCTCCATCACCACCGTGCCCTTGGGGGCCGGGCGCTGGTCCTGGATGAAGCCGCGGAAGAAGGCCGCCGCGTCGAAGTAGACGAGCATCGCCACGTCGCCGCGCAGCGCCTTCAGGAGCGGCTCCGCGTCCAGCCCCTGCTTGCGCCAGCGCTCCAGCGTCCGCTGCCGCCGGGGCGACTCCGGCGAGCCGAACACCAGCCGCGCCAGCTCCTCCGGAGGCACCGACAGCTGCGCCGCCGCCACCGGCCCCACCGCCGCGCGCCCCAGGAGCTGGGAGGCCGGACCGCGCGTGCCGCCCAAGAGCGGCCGGGACGACGACAGGAAGCCGTCCAGCTCCGCCTGATCCGCCTGCACCGCGAGCGCGCCGAAGAAGCCGCGCACCGGCATGTCCTCCTTCTCCGCCTCCGGCACCGGCGGCGCGGAGAAGAGGAACACGCTGCCGTCGCGCACGCGGCCGCGCAGCTCGCCCAGCAGCGCGTTCTCCGCGATGCCGGGGCCCGACAGCGCCTCCACCCGGCGGCGCACCCGCTCCACGTCCGGGGACTCCACCACCGCCAGCGCCTTCACCGTCTCTCCGGACTCCGGAGCGTCCGGCGAGTCCGGCACCGCGAGGTACACGTAGCCCCGGTCCGCGAACAGCAGCATGTCCCGGCCGCCGTCCACCGGCGTCACGCGCGCGCTGCCGTCCTCGCGGGGCAGCACTTGGTGGCCGGCGCCGCGCAGCTCGCGCGCCACGGCAGCGAGCGCCGCGCGCGGCTCCGTCACGCCCAGCAGCGCCACCACGCCGTCGAAGTCCGGAAGGAGGAAGAAGCCGAAGCCCTCCTCGGGGTCCACCTCCGAGGGGCCCCCCGAGAGGCTGCGCAGGAGCAGCGGCATCAGCGGCGTGTCCGCCAGGGAGGCGCGCGCGTTGCCGGCGCCGACGAGCCGCTCGTAGAAGTCCACCAGCCCTTCCACGTTGCCGCGCAGCCGGGGCACCCACAGCACCGTCTGCGCGTCTTGGGGCACCGCGCGGAGCACCGGACGCGGCACCACGGTGAGCACCACCCGGGCCAGCTCCTTGTCCCCGTCCAGCGCCCGCACCGTGTAGCGGCCCGCGGTGGCCCAGGCGTGCTTCACGCCCGGCGCCGTCTGGGCCGGCGTTCCGTCCCCGAAGTCCCAGGTGATGGCGGGCGCCTTCGGGGCGGTGGAGCCGAAGGACTCCGGGACCCCCGCCTCCAGCGTGCGCTCCGGCCCCAGGTCCGGCCGCAGGTTCCGGCAGCCGGAGGTCCCCAGCCCTACCGCGGCCAGCAGGAGGAAGAGCGGAAGCGGAGACCGGAGCGCGCGGGGTCGGGAGGCCATGGGCCTTTCGGTTAGTAGTCCAACGCCAGCCCGAACATCCAGCGCCGGCTGCTCAGGTTCAGGCCCTTGCCGCCGAAGTTGTTCACATCCGCATGCGTGTACTCGGCGAAGAGGTACGAGTGGTTCACGCCCAGGTCCGAGTCGAAGTCGCGAGCGAAGCGCGGCTCCAGCACGTCCAGGAGGAACGACACGCCGGCGGTGCCCGCCCAGCCCCACTTGCCGCCGCTGGCCTTGCTGCCCTCCACCAGCTCCGTCTCGCTGCCCTTGGTCATCCACCACGGGGAGTAGACGAGCCCCAGCTTGGCGTACGGCACCAGCGGGATGCCCCAGCGGAAGGCCGCGTAGTCGAACTTGTAGAAGGCGTTGAGCTGGATGGGCAGCACCTTCAGCGCCGCCTTGTCCGCCGCCGCCGAGCCGTCCTCGAGCTTCGCGTCCGCGTACTTCTCCCCGTAGCCCACGCCCAGGCCCAGGCCCGCCGTGCCGATGCCCTGGTAGAAGAAGCGCTGGATCTCCGCCTCGATGAGCAGCAGCGACTCGTCACCGAAGGTGTCCTTGTACGGCGTCGCGCCGTTGAGTGCCTTCTCGGTGTCGATGCGCGGCTTGTAGCCGCCCCCGCGGAAGATGACCGCGCCAGTGCGCGGGGAGCGCGTGGGGATGGTCACCTCCTGCGCCACCGCCGGTACCGCCAAGAGAAGCGCCGCGACTCCCAGGCCCACAGCCCTGCTGCTCATGACACCTTCCTCCGAGACGACAGCCAGATGCCCAGGGCGGCCAGCACCGCGCCACCCGCGATGCCACCACCGGTCGCGGCACACCCGCCGCTCTCCTCGCCGCCGGCATCCTTGTAGGCGTCGAACAGACCATTGCTCTTCACAGGCGTCGCATCCACCTGGCTGGACCCATCGCTCACGTTGCCCGCGGCGTCGATGATGGTCGCCTGGAGCCGATACGTCACGCCATTCGTGAGGCCGGTGACGACGACGTTGCCCTCGCCGGACGCCTTGGTGACGCGCGTCACCGGCCCCGTCGTGCCCTCCAGCGCCAGCGCGCCCACCAGGCCCATCCCTCCGCCATCCGTGCCGGCGTCCAGGTCCGTCCCGGCGTCCAGGTCCGTGCCAGCGTCGTCCGTGCCGGCGTCATCCGTGCCCGCGTCGTCCGTCCCCGCATCCGTCGTCGCGGACGCCACCATCGCCGCCTCCACCACGACGGTGGAGTCCGTCTCCGCGCCGTCCACCTGCACCGACAGCGCCGAGTCCCGGACGATGACCTTGGCGATGGTGGGCGCCGTGGGCTTCACCGGGTCGAACTTCAGCACGTAGGCGGGCGTGCCCACGTTGGCGTAGGTCGTCTGACAGTCGGTGCCGTAGAGCCCGCCCAGCTGCCGCGCGGACGCGCACAGGTTGAAGGAGATCTCCGCCTGCTGGGTGTCGCACGTCGCCGCGGGGCCCCCGTCCGCGCTGGTGCCGCGCGCCGCGAGCAACTCCGCCACGCTGAAGTTCACGGTGCCGGAGGTCGCGCTGGTGTTGGTGAGGGTCTCCAGCTTCAGGTCCGTCGCGGCGGGCTCCGAGCCGCAGGTGTTCGTGGTCGCGTAGATGAAGAGCGAGCCGCCGCAGATGTTGCCGGTGCGCGTCCAGGTGAAGCGGCGCGCGTTGCCGCACTCACTCCTGGGCACGGTGACCGTCAGGTTCTGCGAGCCGGTTGCCGCGGTCGCGAACGTCACCGTGGGCCCCGCCTGGGCCACGGCCGTGGAGGACGCGAAGAGCAGGAGTCCAATGAAGAGAAGGCGCATGGATGGGCCGGAAGCTAGCAAGGGCGGGGCCACCCTCAAGCCCCGTCCGGACGGCCTGTTTCCCAGGGAAACCCCCGGGTTCGCGCGCCAAACAGGCAAGGTGCCCCCGGGGGCTTTGCCAAATTGTCAGGCGGGGCGTTCCGCCAGCTTGAGGCCCGCGTCCACCAGGTGGGCGGCGGCCCGGCCGGCGTTGTCCACGGACGCGAAGAGCGTCACCCACTCCGGGGCCTGGGGGAAGGCGCGCACCCGGCCCACGTGGACGGCCGGGTCGCTCATCACCAGCATGGGCATGGGGTAGATGCGCTCGCCGGGCGCATCCAGCACCTTGAGGGAGGGGGACGTCTTCAGGGCGGCGCGCACCTGCTCCACCGGGCCCGGCTTCTTCAGCTGCACGTTCACCGTGAGGCCGTGGCCGTGGAAGGTGGGCACCTGCACGGCGGTACCGGCGAGGACGGGCGTCTCGCCCAGGGCGGAGAACAGGCGCGCGGCCTCCAGCGTCCAGCCGCCCTCCTCCTCCGTCCAGGGGCTGTTCACCATGAAGCCGCCCACCTGGGGCACCAGGTTGAAGCCCACGCGGTGCGGGAAGACCTGCGGCTCCGGCTCGCGGCCGGACAGGAGGTCCGCGGTCTGCTTCTCCAGCTCGGAGATGCCGCGCACGCCCGCGCTGGAGGCGCCCATCAGCGCCGTCACCTGCGCGCGCACCACGCCGAACGCGCGGCGCAGCGGCTCCACCAGGTGCACCGTGCTGCTGGTGACGATGCCGGGCAGGCTCACCACCCGGCCCTTGAAGCTGAAGCCCGGCCCCAGGGCCTCCGTGTTGAAGCCCGGGAGGATGAGCGGCACGTTGCCGTCGCTCCGGAAGGCGCTGCTCGCGTCCACCACCCACGCGCCCGCGGCCTGAGCGGCGGGGGCCAGCGTGCGGGAGGCCTCCGCGGGGGTGGCCAGCAGCACGACGTGGATGCCCCGGAAGGCGTCCGCGGAGGCGCGCTCCACCTCCAGCGTGTCCTCGCCGTACTCCACCTCCAGGCCCTTGGAGCGCTCCGAGCCGAAGGCCTGCACCTGCTCCATCGGCACGTCGCGCGCGTACAGGTTGGCCAGCACCTCGCGGCCCACCACGCCCGTGGCGCCCACCACGGCAATCCGAAGGTTCTCTCTCATGAGGGCTCCTTTACGTCAGCGCCCCGGCCCGCGCGAGCGCGACGACGCGTGCCCGGGGGATGAGGCGTCAGTCTTCCTTCAACCGCGCCGTGGGCACGGGGCCCGGCAGCGGGGGGAACTTCGGGTTGCGCTCCGGCTCGGACGCGCGGACGTAGTGCGGCTCCAGGGCGAAGAGCGCCTGCTGGGAGTACGCCTCCGGCAGCCGGGCCAGCCGCCCCACCTCCACCGCGGACGGGAAGGCCGGACCGGACAGGAGCCGGTGCGGCGCGACGCCGTGCTTCTCCAGCGCCCCCCGGTAGTCCGCGAGCGCCGGGCCCAGCGCCACGGCCCGCGGTTCAGCGGCCATGCGCCGCGCCACCTCTTCCGGCGACATGGCCGTCTCCGGCTCCAGCGCCTCCACGGCGTGGCCCGTGCGGCGGTAGGCGCCCAGGTACAGGTCGTCCTTGCGCGCGACGGCGAGGCAGAACAGCGGCACGCCCTCCGGCCCCTCCAGCGCCACCGCCGCCAGCGACGACGCGCCGGCCACCTTGAGCCCGGTGGCGTACGCCAGCGCCTTCACCGTGGCCAGGCCGATGCGCAGGCCCGTGAAGGACCCCGGCCCCAGGCCCACCGCCAGCCCCTCCAGGTCCTTGAGCTTCAGGCCGTGCCGCTGGAGCAGGTCCCCAACGACGCCGGGCAGCGCCTCGCTCTGCTTGTCCGGCGGAGGCACCACCACGTGCTCCACGGCGCGCACGTCCTCCCCCTGGCGTTCCACCAGGGCGAGCGACAGCGTCAGCGTGGAGGTGTCCAGCGCGAGCAACACAGGCGACATCCCTTCTTTTCGTTCGAATCGCTTCAGGCCGGAACGGCCCAGAACTCCACCGGCACCTGCGACACACGGTCGCTGGCGCACCGGTACAGCCGCACGCGCGCCAGGCCCTTGTCCAGCATGCCCAGCTGCTTCGCCGCGGCCTTCGACAGGTCGATGATGCGTCCGTCCACGAAGGGACCGCGGTCGTTGACGCGCACCTCCACCTCGCGGCCGTTCTCCATGTTCATCACCTTCACGCACGAGCCGAAGCGCGCGGTGCGGTGCGCGGCGGTGAGGGCGTTCTGGTTGAACTTCTCCCCGCTGGCGGTGGGACGGCCGTGAAGGCCCGGGCCGTAGAAGGACGCGAGGCCCTCGCCCAGGTAGTTGCGCGGCATCTTCTCCCGGCGCGTCACCTTCGTGCCGTCGTCACCGGAAGAAGAAGTCTCCGGAGGCTGGGGCTTGGCCGCGCGCGACGCGCAGCCAGCAAGCAGTCCCATCCCCATGAGCAGGAGCGCGGTCCGTCCGTGCATCATCACCTCGTTGTCAGCGGGTCACGTCGTTGGTCACGGCCAGCAGCATCAGCAGGATGAGCAGCGCCAGGCCCACCATGTTCGCCACCTCGCGCACGCGCACGGGGATGGGACGGCGGCGGATGCCCTCCCACGCCGCGGACAGCAGGTGGAAGCCGTCCAGCACGGGGATGGGCAGCAGGTTCATCACGCCCAGGTTGATGGAGATGATCGCCATCAGGTTGAGGAAGCTGTCCAGGCCCTGCTCGGCGCTCTTCGCGGCCAGCTGGTACATCATGATGGGGCCGCCAATCGTGCTGGGCGACACCTTGCCCACGAACAGCCCGCCCAGCACCTGCACCATCTGCCCGACAATCTTCGGGACGATGAGCGCGGCCTCCTTGAAGGCGGCGGCCGGCCCCAGGTCGATGGTCACCTTCTCCACCGGCGGCAGGTCCGCGCTGCTGAAGCTCCACGGGCGCACGCCGAACACCAGCGGGGCGCTCGTCTGGCCGTAGTCGTCGCGCGTCTTGAGCGGCGCCTGGGCCAGCTGCTGCGTGCGCTCGCCCTTTTCGCCGCGCCACGTGAGCGTGAAGGGCTGGGCCTGCAGGCCGTTGAGCACCGTCGCCAGCTTGTTGAAGGACTTCAGCGGCGTGCCGTTGATGGCCACGATGCGGTCGCCCGGCACGATGCCCGCGCCTTCCGCCACGCTGCCTGAGGCCACACTCGCCACGTAGAGGTCCGAGGCCTCCGCGCCCAGGGCCGCCGCGCCCTCGCCCGGCTGACGCGGCAGGGTCACCTCCACGACCTCCGGGATGCGGCCGGTGACGGCGCCCACGGCCGTGGGGGCCAGGCGCGCCACGCTCAGCTTCATGGGGGTGCCCTCCGGCACCTTGGCCACCTCGCGGTAGAGGGCGGCCTCGTCCTGCACGTGCACGCCGTTGACGGACAGCACGCGGTCAAAGCTCTTGAGGCCCGCGGCGGCCGCGGGGGACGTAGCCGGCACGCCCACCACCGGCGGCTGCGGGTAGGGGCTCACGCCAATCATCCCGCGCTCGACGGTGTCCACCGGCGACACCTCCGAGCTCTTCTCCGGCGTCACCTCCACCACGCGCTGCTGCCCGTCGCGCTCCAGGGTGACGGGCACGGGGCGGTTGAACTTGCCGACGAACGCGTCGCGCATGTCGTCGAAGGTGCGGACCGGCTCGCCCTCCACGGAGAGGATGCGGTCTCCGGGGCGGATGCCCGCGGCGGCGGCGGCCATGTCCGGCGACACCATGCCCACGCGCGTGGACAGCGTCTCCTGGGGGCCCAGGAAGACGAAGAAGTACACGAAGATGGGGAACAGCAGGTTGAAGGCCGGGCCCGCGAGCACAATCAGGCCGCGCTTCCAGGGCGGCTGCGCCAGGAACCCGCGCGCCGCCTCTTCCGGTGGGAGCTCCTCGTGGGGCAGGTCGCCGGCCATCTTCACGAAGCCGCCCAGGGGCAGCAGCGCCACCTGGTACTCCGTCTCGCCCTTGGTGAAGCCGATGATCTTCGGCCCGAACCCGATGGAGAACTTGAGGACCTTCACCCCGCAGGCCTTGGCCACGAGGAAGTGGCCGAGCTCATGCACCGTCACGAGCACGCCCAGCAGGAGGATGAAGAACCCGAGGTTCTGGAGCATGGGCGGGAGAGTAATCGCGCCCCCTGGGACGGACAACGCACAACGCATGCCGCCGGGCGGGCAGGCAGGCGCGAAATCAGGCACTTACGGCAGCAGGTGCCTCACGAACTGCACATAGACGAACACCAGCGGCGCATTGAAGATGAGCGCGTCGATGCGATCGAGCACGCCGCCGTGTCCGGGAATGAGCTTTCCGGAGTCCTTCACGCCGTAGGCGCGCTTGAGCATGGATTCGCACAGGTCGCCCACGGGGCCCAAGAGGCCCCCCAGGATGCCCAGCACCACACAGTCCCACACGGTGAAGATGGGGAAGAAGCCGAGCTTGGCGACGAACATGCCCAGCACCGAGCCGACCATGCCGCCGAAGAAGCCCTCCCACGTCTTGTTCGGGCTGACCGCCGGGTAGAGCTTGTGCTTCCCGAGGAAGCGCCCGGCGAAGTACGCCAGCGTGTCGTTGGCCCAGGTGATGGTCAGCGCGCAGATGACCCACGCGTGCCCTTCCGGCAAGAGGCGCAGCGCGGACAGCGCGGTGAGGCCGATGGAGCCGTACAGGAAGCCCGTGACGAGGTGCGCGGCCCGGGTGGGGGCCTCCGCGAGCGCGCCCCGGAACAGGTTGTAGATCCACGCGAAGAAGAAGAAGACGGACGTGAGCCAGAAGGCGGCCTCGCCCGTGCGCGCGGCGTCCCGCAGCGGGAGCAGCGGCATCACGAAGGCGAAGGCCATGCCCACCCAGGCGGCGGCGCCCAGGCGCTTCTGCGTGATGAGGTAGTACTCCCCGGCGCACACGGCCGCGGCGGCGGCCAGCAGCACGGCGCTGTAGTACCCGCCCAGGAACAGCAGCAGGAGCACCAGCGGCAGGAGGGTGATGCCGGTGACGACCCGGATGAGGAGGTTCTTGTTCTTCTCGTTCACGCCTTGGCCCGCTGGGGGGTGTCGTCCCGGTTGACCTGGGCGGACGTCAGACCGAAGCGCCTCTCGCGGCCCTGGAACTGCGACAGGCAGCGCAGGAACTCCTCGGTGCGGAAGTCAGGCCACAGGGCGTCGGTGAAGCACAGCTCGGCGTACGCCAGTTGCCAGAGCAGGAAGTTGGAGATGCGCTGCTCGCCGCTGGTGCGGACGATGAGGTCCACCGGCGGCAGCCCGGCGGTCCACAGCCGGGACTCCAGGTCGTCGGCGTCCAGGTGCGCGGGGTCCAGCTCGCCGCGCGCGGCGGCCTGGGCCAGGTCGCGAGCGGCGCGCAAGAGCTCCTCGCGGCCGCCGTAGGACAGCGCCAGCGTGAGCACCATGCCCGTGTTGTGGGCGGAGTCGGCCCGCAGGCGCTCCAGGGGCTCGCGCACGTAGCGCGGAAGCTTGTCGACTTCGCCAATGGCGTTGAGGCGGATGCCGTTGTCGAGGATCTCCGCGCGCTCGGACTCCAGGTACTCGCGCAGGAGGTCCATGAGGCCGGCGACCTCTTCGGCGGGGCGGGCCCAGTTCTGGGAGGAGAAGGCGTAGAGGGTGAGGGCCTGGACGCCGATGCGGCGGGCGGTGCGCGTCACTTCACGGACGCTGACGCTGCCCTCGCGGTGGCCCTCCAGCCGGGGCTGGCCGCGAAGCTCCGCCCAGCGGCCGTTGCCGTCCATGATGATGCCCACGTGGCGCGGGAGCGGCCGGGCCTTGACCTGGGCCTCGAGGGCGGTGGGCAACACGGTAAGAGGGCGATCCATGAAGCCGCGCACCCTAGCGGCGGCGCCGCGTCGCGTCCACGGGCGCGTGGCCGCCCGGTCCCTCTCCCTGGCCAGGCGGTCGTCCAGAGGGGGTGAACGGTTCATGAGGGGACAGGAAGCCGGTTAATGTGGGCTTCCATGAAAACTCCTCATGCCCTGCCCTCCTTCCGGCTGCTCGGTGGGCTGCTCGGGTTCTGTGTGTTCGGGGTGGGCCCGGCCTTCGGTCAGGGGACGGGAACGGCGGCGTCCCGGCCCGCGGGCAGCTACTTCGACGCGGCGATGGCGCAGGCCGCCCGGCTCTATGAGGACCTGGAGTCCGAGCAGGCGCTGGCGGCGGTGACGCGGGCGAAGCGGCTGGCGCGGACGGAGGAGGAGCGCAGTAGGGCCGCCATCTACGAAGGCGTCATCCTGGCGGACATGGGACGGCGCGACGAGGCGCTGGCTTCGTTCCGGGCGGGGCTGACGCTGACGCCGGAGGCGAAGCTGCCGGCGAAGGTGTCGCCGAAGGTGGAGAGCGACTTCGAGTCGGTGCGGAGCACGGTGCGGCAGGAGCGCGCGGCGGTGCAGAAGCCGGCGGATGCGCCCGTGCAGGCGCCGGTGGAGTCACCGCGCGTGGTGTCACCGCCGACGGTCGCAACGGCCCCTGATCCGACTCCAGGTGTGGACCTGAAGGCGGATGCCCGCGAGCGCGGGATGCGCCGTGTACCGACGGTGTCGTGGGTGCTCCTGGGCACGGGCGTGGTCGCGGGCGGTGTGGGGTCCATCATCGGGCTCCAGTCGCGCGGCAACGTGAGCTCCGCGCGTGAGGCGGACCTGTCCGCGGACGTGAGCGGGCACCTGGACGATGCGCGGGGCCAGGCCGTGGTGGCCAACGTCCTCTTCGGCACGGCGCTGGCTGCGGCGGCTGCCGCGGTCACCACGTACTTCCTGAGCGGTGACTCCACGGTGTCGTCGGAGTCACCGTGAAGACGTGGATGTGGGCGGCGCTGGCAGCCTCCATCGCCGCGAGCTGTACCGTGCCTGACACCGGGTCGGTCCTGTTGGAGCGGTACTGCGCGCAAGGCGGACCCGGGAATCAGGACCAGAGCCTCCGGCTGGAGTCCGCCGCATGCGACCGGGGCTTGACCGTGGAGCTGGCGGCGGAGGGCTTCCGACCCGGCTGTGTCCGCGTGTCGCTGCTGGATCCCACCAACGAGCCACTGGACTCACTGCTCATCGAAACCGGCCCAGGCTCGGAGCCGGACTGGCGGTTCCGGCTGGGCATCACCCTGTCCGAGGCGCAGGGCAATGACGTGAAGCTGGTCGCGAGGGCCTTCGAGCGCGGATGTGACGTGACCGTGGTGGCCGAGGACGCCCATGCGGTCACGCTGCGGAAGGGGGCACTCCAGACACAGCAGCTCCTGCTGAGCGCCAGGGATGCGGACCGGGACGGCCATGTCGCCGTGGAGAACGGCGGCACGGACTGCGACGACGCGGATGCCTCCAACCATGAGGGCTCCCGCTGGTTCGTGGACGAGGACGGAGATGGCAAGGCGGGCCATGACGTCGGGGTGCACTGCACCGCGCCCGTCCCCGGCGCGGTCACGACCTCCGAGGACTGCGACGAGAGCTCGCGCGCCGTGGCGAACGGCCTGTCCGAAGTCTGCGACCGGCTGGACAATGACTGTGACGGCCTGGCGGACAACGGTCTGGGTTGCAGTCGCCTCACATGGGACAGCGTCGGCGGTGTCGGGACCGGGGACCTGTCCGCCGTGGCGGCGTACGCGAGGGGCGGTGCCTGGTTCCTCAGCGGTTCGGCCCCGGACATGTTCTCCCTGGACGGCGGGGTCGTGGTCCCCGTGCCCGTCCAGTGCACCGGGGGTGCCATCGGATACCCAGCCGCGTGGGCCGACACCACGGGACAGCTCCTCACGGTGGACCGCGACTACGGGATGATGACGCGCCGGCCGGGCGAGCCCTGCTACCTGGCGACGAGCGAGAGCGTGAAGCATCCCGGCTTCACCGGCGTCACGGGCGTGGCGAACCCGGATGGAGGACCCGCCATCGCCTACGGCGTCACGAGCCGGGGCGGCGTCTACCGCTGGCCCTCGTTCAGCCTGGAGCCTGAGTTGATGGCGCTGATGCCCGCGAACCTGCAGGCCATCGACAGCCAGGGCACGGAGGACACGTTGGTCGCCGTGGGCGCGGAGGCACTGGATGGCGGCACGGGTTGGGTGCCGCGAGCCTTCCGCTACGACCCCGCCCAGGGCGAGTGGCGTTCCGAGAGCCTGGGCACGTCTCAGGGACAGGGCTTCCTGCGCGACGTCCACGTCCTCGATGCCCAGCGCGCCCACGCCGTGGGGGACAACGGGCTGGTCCTGGAGCGGGATTCGAACGGCTGGCATCCGCTGCCTGCCCTTCAAGCGGGAACGGGGCCGCTGGACGACCTCACCAGCGTGGTCTCCTTCTCACACAACGCCATCTACGCGGTGTCCCAGCAGGGGCGGATCCACTTCCATGGCTTGCAGCCCGACGGCGGCACTGCCTGGCGTCAGGATTCCGTCGGAACGAACGGCCGGGCGCTGCGGTCCGTGGACGGCACCTCCCCCACCGACATCTGGGCCGTGGGCGACGAGGGCGCGCTCTTCCACTTCGGCCTGTGAAGCGCCATCACTCCGCCGCGAGGTTGAGCTTGAAGACGTTGTCCTGACCCGCCTTCACTTCGAAAGAGCGGGTCACGTCCTTGCCCAGTTCCTTGTTCACGACGCGCACCTGATGGACGCCCTCCGTCGCCTCCACGGCGGCGAAGGGCGTCTGGCCCAGGGGCTTGCCGTCCAGGGACACCATGCCGAAGGGACGGACGCGGAACTCCACCTTGCCCTTGGGCAGCTCGCGACGGACCGGCGTCACAGGGCGACGAGGCGTCGGCGTGCCCTTGGTGGCCACCACGGTCTTCGGGGTGACCACGGGCGGCTCCACCACCGTGGGCGGACCCGCATCACGCGTCTCCTCGAGGGTCCCCGAGTCGAGCGACAGCTCGGCCACGACGGCCGGAGTGCCTCTGTCGACCTCGGGCACGATGGGAGGTGCCTTCGGCTCCAGCGGCTTCGCGGGCGCTTCATCCTTCCGAGCCACCGGTGCAGGCGGACTCACAGGCGCGGAGGGCTTCTCCCCTCTCCCCAGGAGCGCCAGGCCACCAACGAGCCCCAGCACGCTCACGGCCACCATCGCCCCTACCAGCGTCCGCCGGGGAGAGCGCACGGCGCCTGCGTGCACAGGCTGCTCGGAAGCAGCCACCTTCGGAGACCGAGCGCCGGACTCCCCCAGCAGGCTCCCCGCTGAAGGCGTCGCGGGATCCGTCGCCGCATCGAACCGGCTCGACGGCACGTCGTTCCCTGATGCCGTCACCGCGGGCGCTTCCATCGAAGAGCTTGAGGACACCGGCTCCCACGCCGTGCCCACCGCCCGTCCAGGCATCGGCGTCGTCGCCACTTCCGGCGCACGGGGCAACGGCGCCGTCTCCCGTCCCTTCGCGGGCGTCGCCTCCACGCCCTCCATCACCTGCGCCACCAGCCGGGCAATCTGGTACGCGCCCACCGGTTCGCCCAGGGACAGCACGAAGCGCTCCAGGTCCGCCTGGAACGCGCGGCAGTCCGGGTAGCGCTGGTCGCGGTCCTTCGCGAGCGCCTTCTCCAGAATCCGCTGCATCGCCTCCGGCAGGTCCGGCCGGCGCGTCAGCGCGGGCACGAACGGCTCGAAGAGGATGGCCTGCATCATGCTCACGTCCGTCGTCGCGTCGAACGGCCGCTTCCCCGTGAGCAGCTCGTAGAGCACGATGCCCAGCGCGTACACGTCCACGCGCCCGTCCATGCCCTTCGCCTGGAGCTGCTCCGGCGGCATGTACGCGACCTTCCCCTTCACCACGCCCGTCGCCGTGCGGTGGCTCTGCCCCGCCACCTTCGCGATGCCGAAGTCCACCACCTTCACCGCGCCCTGCGGCGAGACGAGCACGTTCTCCGGAGAGATGTCCCGGTGCACCAGCCCCAGCGGCGCGCCCGTCTCCGCGTCCGTCAGCTCGTGCGCGAACGCCAGCCCCTCCGCCGCGGCGGCCACCATCTTCGCGCACACGCCCAGGGGCAGCGGCTGCTTCAGCTCCAGGGAGCGCTTGATGAGCCGGCGCAGCGTGGGCCCGTCGATGTACTCCATCGCCAGGAAGTAGCTGCCGTCCACCTCGCCGAAGTCGAAGATCTGCACCACGTTCGGGTGGTCCAGCCGGGCGGCCAGCTGCGCCTCGCCCAGGAACATCTCCACGAAGGCTTCGTCCTCCGCCAGGTGCGGCAGGATGCGCTTGAGCACCAGGGTCTTCTCGAAGCCCCGGGGTCCCGCCGCCTTCGCGAGGAACACCTCGGCCATCCCCCCCGAGGCGAGCTTCCGCACCAGCTGGTACTTCCCCAATTGCATGGACAGGGAGCTTTCCCATGGTTCACTGGAAAAGTGAAACGGCCCGAGGGGACAGGCGTCCGCTGTCCCTCAAGCCCCGTCTGCGTGTTTGACCGTGACGTGACGTGCTCCGTAGGATCCGCCCTCCCATGCCTCCCAAGGCCATTGGTCCCTACCGCGTGCTGGAGACGCTCGGCAGTGGCGGGGCCGGGACCGTCTATCGGGCCCTGGACCGCCGCAGCAACGACGAGGTCGCGCTGAAGCTCCTGTCGACGGGCGGCCCGTCGCTGGACGACCGCGCGGCCCGGAGACTCGCGCGCGAATTCGAGACCCTGGCGGACCTGGCCCACCCCAACGTGGTGAAGGTCTTCGAGGCCGGCGTCCACGCGGGCCAGCCGTACCTGGCCATGGAGCTGATTGAAGGGCTCACGCTGCGCCACTACCTGGACGTCAGCTTCAACGACCTTCACACCCCCACGCCCGCCTCGCGCGGCCCGCTCGCCATCCGCCGCACCGCGGACGACGACTTCGGCAGCGAGGACCCGGGCGCCAGCGACGACGACGACGCCAGCGAGGACGACGGCACCTTCGACCTCAACGCCTTCGCGGAGGAAGCCCCCAGCGAGGACCTGGCCAGCTTCCACGGCGCCGAGGACGACTCGGACTCGGACGGGATGCTCGTGGTGGACCCGCGCCGCGCGGCGCCCCGTGCGGCCCCGCCCTCGCGCCCCACGGCGCCGAAGGTGGCGGACCTCAACCGTCCGGAGCGCATGGGCAAGCTGAAGGACGCCATGCTCCAGGTGTGCGAGGCGCTGGCGTACATCCACGGCCACGGGCTGGTGCACCGCGACCTCAAGCCGTCCAACATCATGGTGGACGACGACCGGCAGGTGCGGCTGATGGACTTCGGCCTGGCCAAGTTCCTCGCCGACGACGCCGGCATCACCGCGGACGGCAAGCTCGTGGGCACCTACCGGTACATGGCCCCGGAGCAGATTCTGGGCGAGCCGCTGGATGGGCGCTCGGACCTGTACAGCCTGGGCGTCATCCTGTACGAGCTGATGAGCGGGCGTCCGCCGTTCGACGCGAAAACGCCGCACGAGCTGTGGCGCCAGGTGCTGGAGACGGAACCTCCGCCGCTGCTCGCGCTCAACCTGCATGGCGACCCGCAGCTGGCGCGGGTGGCTCATCGCCTCATCCGCAAGGAGCCGGACGACCGGTTCCAGACGGCCGAGGAAGTGTACGAGGCCCTCTCCGAGTGAGCACGACGACGACGCACACCCTCACCGTGGACGCCGCCAAGGCGGGCCAGCGGGTGGACCTGTTCGTGGGCGAGGCCCTGGGCCTGTCCCGCGCGCGCATGAAGCGCCTGTTTGAAGAAGGCCAGGTGCGCGTGGACGGCCGCCCCGCGAAGAAGGGGCTCACCGTCACCGAAGGCCAGAAGGTCGCCGTGACCGTGGAGGAGGCCCCGCGCGAGGCCGTGCCCGACACGGACTTCCCGCTCGTCGTCCTGCACGAGGACCCTTCCCTGCTCTTCGTGGACAAGCCCGCGGGCCGGCCGTCCCACCCGCTGCACCCGGGTGAGACGGGCACCGTGGCCAACGCCCTGGTGGCGCGCTACCCGGAGGTCGCCCAGGCGTCCCAGGACCCGCGCGAGGGCGGCCTGTGCCACCGGCTGGACGTGGAGACCTCCGGCGTCCTCGCGGCGGCGCGCACGCGCGAGGCGTGGACCGCCGTGCGCGAGTCCTTCAGCCAGCGCGCGGTGGACAAGCGCTACGTCGCCCTGGTGACGGGGCCGCTGGCGGACGAGGGCGAGGTGGAGGTGCCCTTGCGCCACCACCCGCGCCACCCGGACCGCGTGGAGCCCGCGCCCTACGGCGCCGAGGACGCGCGCGAGGCGTTGTCCCACTTCCAGGTGCTGGCCCGCGCCGGGGACTACAGCCTCGTGGAGGTACGCATCCTCACCGGCGTGCTGCACCAGGTGAGAGCGCACCTGGCGGGCGTGGGCGCGCCGCTCGTGGGGGACGCGCTCTACGGGGGCCGCGAGGCGCCGGAGCTGGGGCGGTTCTTCCTGCACGCCCGCTCGCTCACCGTGCCGCACCCGGTGACGAAGGCGCCCGTGAAGGTGGAGAGCCCGCTGCCGCCGGACCTGGTGGCGGAGCTTGGGCGGCACGGGCTGTCGTGGCCGGTGGCGCGCTAGTCGCCCATCACCTTGACGATGACGCGCTTGCGGCGCTGGCCGTCGAACTCCGCGTAGAAGCACTGCTGCCAGGGGCCCAGGTCGAGCTTGCCGGCGGTGACGGGAATCAGCACCTGATGGTGGACGAGCATGGATTTGAGATGCGCGTCGCCGTTGTCCTCGCCGGTGCGGTGGTGGCGGTAGTCGGGGCCGGAGGGCGCCAGGTGCTGGAGCCAGTCCCAGATGTCCTCGTGGAGGCCGGGCTCGTCGTCGTTGACGAAGACGCCCGCGGTGATGTGCATGGCGGACACCAGCACCATGCCCTCCTGGATGCCGCTCTTCTTCACCAGGGCCGCCACGGTGTCCGTGAGGCGCACCAGCTCCCGGCGGGCCTTCGTCTCGAACCAGAGGTATTCGGTGAGGGTCTTCATGGCGCTCACTGTCAGAGGGGGCCACTAGAGTGACTCACGCCATGCGAGCCATCCTCCACGTGGACATGGACGCCTTCTATGCGTCCGTCGAGCAGCGCGACAACCCGTCCCTCCGGGGCAAGCCGGTCATCGTTGGCGGGCATGCACAGCGCGGCGTGGTGGTGGCCGCGTCCTATGAAGTGCGCCCCTTCGGCGTGAAGAGCGCGATGCCCATGGCGCGCGCGGTGAAGCAGGCGCCGCACGCCATCGTGGTGAAGCCGCGCTTCTCCGCCTACGCGGAGGCCAGCGAGCAGGTGTTCGCCATCTTCGAGCGGTACACGCCGCTGATTGAACCCCTGTCGCTGGACGAGGCGTTCCTGGACGTCACCGCGTCGGTGGGGCTGTTCGGCGCGGCGGCGGACATCGCGAAGCGGATCCGCAAGGAGATTGCCCACGAGCTGAACCTGCCGGCGTCCGCGGGCATCGCCACGGCGAAGTTCGTGGCGAAGATTGCCTCGGACCTGGCGAAGCCCAACGGCCAGCGCGAGGTGCGGCCGGAGGAGACGGTGGCCTTCCTCGCGGGGCTGCCGGTGTCTCGGCTGTGGGGCGTGGGGCCCAAGACGGAAGAGGCGATGAAGCGCGCGGGGCTCGTCACGATTGGGGACGTGGCGGCGCGGGACGTCTCGTGGCTGGAGGAGCGCTTCGGCGCGTCCAGCGCCCGGCACCTGTGGGAGCTGTCGCACGGCATCGACGCGCGGGACGTGGTGCCGGACCGGGCGGCCAAGAGCGTGGGCGCGGAGGACACGTTCGAGGAGGACCTGACGGGAGTGGAGGTGCTCAAGCCGCACGTGCACGCGCAGGCCCTGCGGGTGGCCCGGCGGCTGCGGCGCGCGTCGCTGAAGGGCCGCGTGGTGCAGCTCAAGCTGAAGTTCGCGGACTTCACGCTCATCACCCGGCGCACCACGCTGCGCGAGGCGACGGACGACGGGCAGGTCATCTACCGCGCGGCGCTGGAGCTGCTGGAGAAGGCCCACGAGGGCAAGGCCCTGCGGCTCACGGGCGTGAGCGTGCAGTTGGACGAGGACGAGGCGCAGCTCGGGTTGTTCCCGGCGGCGGCGCCTAAGTCGTCGAAGCTGAACGAGGCCATGGACCGCATCGCGGCGCGCTTCGGCAGCAAGGCCATCACCATGGCGGACATCGCGGGGGCGGAGGCGTCCGACAACGACGACCCGCGCTCCGAGAAGCCCCCCGACAAGCCGAAGCGGTAGCGCGGACACGACAAGGGCCGGAGCACGTGAGCGCTCCAGCCCTTTCGCTTCAACAGTTCCGGAGGGGAACTACCCCTCGCCGGCGTCGGAACCGGAGGAGGCGCCTGAACCGCCGCCCTCTCCGCTTCCGTTGCCGGAACGGCGGCGACGGCGACGGCGGCGCTTGCGGCGGGGGCCTTCCGCGTCCCCGTTGCCGTTCGCTCCGGCGCGCGGCGGCGGCACCTCACCGGCCTGCCACGCCTCCAGCGCCTCGCGGCCCTCGCCCGTGGCCTCCACCGTCATCGCGAAGACGGCCAGGGCCTCGTTGAAGAGCGGGTGGCGGCGGAAGGCGCCCGTCTTGCGGCGGCGCTCCCCGGTCAGCGTGCGCTGCATCAGGAGCAGCATGCGGCAGCGCTCGGCGATGCGGCGCGGCAGGCGCGCGGACTCCACGAAGCCCGCCAGCAGGTCCTCGATGACGCGCGACACCGACGCGCGGCCCTCGTCCTGCGAGTCGTCCGGCGGCGGCTGCGCGCGGCTGATGGGCACCAGCAGGGTCGCCAGCAGGATGGCGTCGTCCAGCACCTCGCCCGCGGACACGCGCTTATCCAGCGCCTGCGCGAAGGCGTAGAAGGTCTTCTCGCCTTCCTTGCCGTGCTCGCGCAGGTACGCGTCCACCGGCGGCAGCAGGATCTTCAGCGCGTCCAGCGCCGCCAGCAGCTTCAGCGCCGGAGCGGACACGCCGCCGCGGATGAGCCGGAACGTCTCCTCCAGCAGGCGCGCGGGCGCGCAGCGCGGCAGGTCCTCCACCGCGCCTTCCATCGCCGCGTACGTGCGCGACTCGATGTCCAGGTCCAGCTTCGCCGCGAAGCGCACCGCGCGCAGGATGCGCACCGGGTCCTCGCGCATGCGGATTTCCGGGTCGCCAATCGTCCGGATGAAGCGCTCATCCAGGTCGCGCCGGCCGCGCACGTAGTCGATGACCCGGCCTTCCGCCGCGTCGTAGAACAGGCCGTTGATGGTGAAGTCGCGGCGGCGCGCGTCCTGCTGCGCGGTGCCGAACACGTTGTCGTGGGTGATGAGGAGATCCTCGCCGCCCTGCCCGTCTTCCGCACCCGGCGCCCCCGCCGCTCCGGCCGCCGGCTCCAGCTCCGTCGGGTTCGCGCGGAAGGTGGACACCTCCACGATCTTCCCGCCCTTGAAGTAGACGTGCGCCAGCCGGAAGCGCCTTCCGATGAGCCGGCAGTTGCGGAAGATGGCGCGCACCTCGCCCGGGTGGGCGCTGGTCGCCACGTCGAAGTCCTTGGGCTTCTTGCCCAGGAGCAGGTCGCGCACGCAGCCGCCCACCAGGTACGCCTGGTGCCCGTGCTGGTGCAGCCGCAGCACCACCTTGAGCGCGTCCGGATCCATCTCGTCCGGGTCGATTTCCGCGGGCTCGCCCGTGCGCGTGGTGGTGGGCGCCTGCAGCTCCGGCTCGTTCGCGGCGGGCTCGGGCTCCGGCTCCAGGATGACGGCCTCGGGCTCCTCGGCCTCGTCACCCGCCTCGGCGGCGGCCTGCGCGTCCTCCGCCTCCGCGGCCTTCAGGGCCTCGGTGGCGGCCCGGATTTCGTCGCTGACCTCGGGGCCGGCGTCCTCGGAGTCGTCGTCGTCATCGAACCCGTCGTCCTCGCCCGCGTCCGCGGAATAGGAGGGTTCGGAAGAGGCCTCGGGGGCCCGGGAAGGGGTTTCGTGCTCGCTGGGGCGCTCGGCGGAGTCCGCGGGCGCCTGGGCCTCGGTGCGCTCGGTGCGCTCCTCGGGGCCGGTCAGGTCCAGGGGGGAAGACATGGGAAGAACCTCGTGCGCGGACCCGGATGCCTCGGCCGCTGCCGCCTCGAAGGAGGCCTCTCCGCGCGCGTCGTCTCCGGGCGCGGCTGGCAGCGTTCCGCCATGGGGCGGGAAATGGGTCGGGTCTCGCGTCATTCGCCTCGGAAGGGCAGCCGTCTAGCACGCATCCTCCCACCCATGGGGGTCGCGCTTAAGGACATTCTTCAGGGACGTCGGGGGTTCGCCTGGGGCCCCCCGCCCGCCCTCCGTGCGCCTGCTGCCCACAGGGAAAGGCGCTTCCACTGGACAACACCCGTCCCCACCCCATCCGGGGTCAGGGCCGGGCGTTCCAGGGACCCGGGCCGCTGGACCGGCCCCCGGGCAGGCGGCCAGGCACCAAGAGGGCCCGGGGCTCAGGTCTGCGGCTTCAGGGTGCGCCCCTTGTGGGTCCGGGGCAGCGCGTGGGAGATGAGCGACACGTAGTCCACCGCCTGCACGCGCGGCGGAGGCGGCTGGGTGCCCAGCGCGGCCAGGCGCTTGCTGAACGCGGCCAGGATGTCCGGCACGGGCCGCATCGCCTTGAGCAGCGCGTTGGGCCCCTCCATCGCCTGCGACAGCGCGATGGCGGCCTGCTGCAGCGGCAGTCCTCGCCGCAGCAGGTCCTGGAACGAGTTCGACAGCGTGATGATGTTGTGCCCCGCCGTCTGCACCATCTCCACGGCGATCTTCAGCACCTGCGGCGCCGTGAGGTGGCCGTCCGCCAGCAGCACCAGCGCCGCCTGGAAGTAGTTGAAGATGGGCACCACGCGCGGGCCGTAGGGCGTGAAGTGCGCGGGCGGCGTCAGCCGGTCCAGGTGGATGAAGATGCGCCGCACCGGATCCGCGATGGGGATCTTCTTCCACGCCTCGTGCACCCGGGCGGCGTCGTCCGGGTACACCCCGCCCGCCTCCAGCACCTGGGTCAGCACGCGCTCGTCCACGCGCCCCGCGATGAGGTCCGCGTAGAGCGAGTAGATGAACGCGTCCGCCTCCGCGTCGTCGCCGAAGAGCACCTCCTCCGCTTCCACCGGCGCGTTGACGCGGCTCTCCAGGATGGCGGGCAGCTTGTAGCCCACCTGTCCGCGCAGGGCCCGGAAGCGCCCGCGCAAGAGGTTGCCCACGTTGTCCTTGAGGACGAACTCATCCCACTGGACGCCGTCCAGCTTGAGCTTCTCCTCCAGCACCGCGCGCATCTGCTTGGGGCTGCCGGACACGATGCACAGCCGCGAGTCCCCCTGTTCCGCCAGTTCGCGGATGAGGGCGGACGCGCCCGGCACGGCGACCTTCTCATGGGCCTTCTGGAAGGCGGTGCGGAACAGGTCGCGCAACGACTCGAAGTCCGTCTGGAGGTACGTCTTGTCCAGGTCCCACCGGTAGATGCGGCGAGGAGGACGCGGGTCGATGCGGTCCGGCAGGCTCACTTCGCCAGGCCCTCCTGGATGGCGGTGCCCAGCTCGTTCGCCACCGCCTTCGCCGCCACCTTGCCCGCGTTCGCGATGGCGCGCGCCCTGGAGCGGCCGTGCGCCTTGATGAAGATGCGGTCGAACCCGAGGATGGGCGCGCCGCCGTACTGCTCCCAGTCGGTGATGTCCTTCAGCCGCTCGATGCCGGAGGACAGCATGGCCAGGCCCGCGCGCCAGCGCAGGCTCTCCTTGTAGGCGTACTGGGCCAGCTCCATCACCGTGTCGTGCACGCCCTCCAGCATCTTCAGGCACACGTTGCCCACGAAGCCGTCCGTGACGATGACGTCCACGGTGCCGCGCGGGATGTCGATGCCCTCCACGTTCCCCGTGAAGTTGAGCCCCGCCATCTGCGACAGCCGCTGGTGCGCCTCCACCACGCGCGGCGGGCCCTTCTGGGGCTCCACACCGTTGGAGAGCAGCGCCACCTTGGGCCGCTCGTTGCGGGAGATGATGCGCGCGTAGGCGCTGCCCATGACGGCGAACGCCACCAGGTCCTCCGCGGTGGCCTCCACCGTGGCGCCCACGTCGAGGATGAGGCTGAACGGGTCCTGCTTCGCGCCGCGCACGCCTCGCGTCGGGTACACCGTGGCCAGGGCCGCGCGGCGCACGCCGGGGATGAGCTGGAAGTGGCGCTTGCACGCGAGCACGCCCGCGCCCGTGTTGCCCGCGGAGACGAGCGCGTGCGCTTCGCCCTCCGCCACCAGCCGGGCGGCCACCGCGACGGAGGACTCGGGTTTGCGCGCCAGCGCCTCGCCGGGCTTCTCGTCCATGCCCACGTAGTCACCCGCGTGGTGCACGGAGATGCGCTCCCCGTTGTGCTTGATGCCCGCGAGGGCCTCGTCGATGACCGGCCGGTCCCCCACGAGCAGCGCGTGGATGTGCGGAGACTCCAGCGAGAGCTGGGCGGCGCCTCGCACCACCTCCGCCGGGCCGTGATCGCTCCCCATCACGTCGAACGCGATGGTGATGTGCTGCGGCTTGCCCACCATGGTCCCCATCCTATGAGCTTTGCTCCGCGCCCGCTCCGGACATTCGCACCTGTGTCACCAGGGACAGTGCCAAAAGTCCACCCAGCGCCACCAGCACCGCGCCCGTCCCGTAGGGGGCCGTCGGGCCCAGCCGGGTGAAGAGCAGCCCGCCCAGCGCGGGCCCGATGATGCGTCCCAGCGACCCCGACGCCTGATAGGCCCCCAGCACCGCCCCCTGCCGCTCGGACGGCGCATGCAGCGACACCAGCGCGGACAGGCACGGCGTCACCAGCGCGGACCCCACCGCCAACAGGCCCATCACCGGGAAGAGCCACCCGTACGACGGCGCCACGGGCAGGAGCGCCAGCCCCGCCGCCGTCAGCCCGAAGCCCACCACGGCCACCGGGGCCTCGCGCCCTCCCCTGCCCCCCGGGCCACCGGCGGTCTCAGGTCCGGCCGCGCCATGCCCCGGCGCCACCAGCCGGCGCACCAGCCCGCCCTGCACCAGCGCGGACAGCACGCCCACCACCGCGAACAGCGCCCCGGAGCGCAGGCTGGCCTCCTTCAGGATGGCCGCGTCCGGATGCACCGCGTGCACCAGCCACCCGCCCTCCAGCGGCACCGGCCCGGTGGAGAGGAAGCGCGTCAGCAGGTACACGGAGAAGGTGCCCTCCATCTGCGCGAAGGCCACCGTGTAGAGCAGCACCAGCACCACGCACCGGCCCACGACGGGCAGCGTCAGCGCGAACAGGGCGCCCTTGAGGGTGCGCGACGTGGCGGACGGCGAGCCGGGCTTGCGCGTCTCCGGCAGGAAGAACCAGGTGTTGAGCAGGTTCAGCGCGGACAGCCCCGCCGCGAACAGGCCAATGGCCAGGTTGCCGCCCCACGCCCCCAGCACGCCGCCCAGCGCGGGCCCCAGCACGAAGCCCAGGCCGAACGCCGCGCCGATGATGCCCATGCCCCGGGCGCGCTCGTGCGGCCGGGTGATGTCCGCCACCACCGCCTGCGCCGTGGACACGTTGCCGCCGGAGATGCCGTCGATGACGCGCGACAGGAACAGGAGGGGCAGCGTGTGCGCGAAGGCGAACAGCACGTAGCCCGCGAGCGAGCCCACCTGGGACACGAGCAGCACCGGCCGCCGGCCGAACCGGTCCGACAGCCGCCCCATGACGGGCGCCGCCACCAGTTGCATCAGCGAGTACACCGCGACGAGCAGCCCCACCGCGAAGGGGGAAGCGCCAAAGCGCACGCCGTACACGCCCAGCTGCGGAATCAGGATGCCGAACCCGATGAGGTCCAGGACGGCGATGCCGAACACCACCCGCAGCGACGCCTCCCGAGCCAACTTCGCACTCCCGTCGTCCCTGCTGGGACCGTTGGAAAAGACAAGACCGCCGGAGCGCGCGTATGGGGCGCTCCGGCGGCCGGGAAGAATCCCACTCTCAGCGTTGGGCGTCTACATCGCCTCGGCGGACTGGATCTGACGGTTGGCCGTGTCGCGCTCGATGCAGCCCTTGGTCATCGTGTACTGGTACGTGCCCAGCTCGTCACGCCAGTACTCGCCCTCGTAGGGCCAGTAGAGCTGATCGTCCGCCACCGCCACGGAGTACTTGTACTTCTTGACGATGGCCGTGCGGCCGCCCGCCTTGAGCTGCTCCTCCAGGAACTCCTTCTCCTTGGTGGTCGTCTCGAACTTGATGCGCAGGCCGTTGGCCAGGAGCAGCTTGAGCGCGCCCAGCTCCGACTCCAGCTTGCCCTTGGCCATGATGCCGGCCTTGGAGATGAGGCTGGTGCGCTGGACCTTGAGCTCCTCCAGCAGCTGCTTGGTCAGCTCCGAGTACTTGAACGTGTCGCCCTTGTTGGAGAACAGGTCCATCTCACCCTCGAGCTCCAGGATGGAGTCGTTGGTCTTCTTCAGGTCCTGATCCGTGAGGGCCAGGCGCAGGATGCGCTCCAGCAGCACGTCCGTGCCGTTCTTCTCCAGGCCGTCCTTGTTCTTCTTCTGCACGTCCGCGAGGACCGTGTAGTACTCGGAGGCCTCCATGTTCTTCTTCACCAGCGCGTCCAGCTCGTCGTGCACGGGCAGGTAGGTGCGCTCGAAGTCCTGGAGGATGAGGTTGGACTCCCGGTAGCGGCAGTTCTCGTAATAGATGACCGCCTTCAGGATGAGCGCCTCCGGGAAGTACTCCTCGCGGAAGAAGGGCGACGACAGGGTGATGAGGTTGCCCAGCGCCTGCTCGTACTGGCCGATGCGGTAGTTGGCCCAGGAGGACTCGAAGAGGGCCTCCAGCCACTGCGTGTTCCCGCGCTCCACCTTGTTCAAATAGAAGATGGAGAAGCGGTTCTGCTGCATGCCGTAGTGCGTGCGGGCCAGCTGCATGAAGGCCAGCTCGCGCAGCGACTTGTCCAGCTTCGCCTGCTCGCCGGTGCGGCCCGCCTGCGGACGGGTGAGGCGCACCACTTCCTTCATCGCCTCCACGGACGCCATGACGTCCGTGTTGCCGCGCTTGGCCGCCGCGTCCTTGTGGGCCGTGCCGTTGCGGAAGAAGGCCAGGCCCTCCAGGTACTTCGCGCGCGGGTAGAACGGATCCGTGCGGGGAATCGTCAGCGCCAGGCGCTTCACCTCTTCGAACGACTTGTCCGCGTTCTCCGTCTGGCCCACCTGATCCAGCGCGCGGCCGCGCACGAAGTGGTAGCGCGCCAGCAGGTAGCGGAACTCGTTCCGGAACTTCTCCGGGAACTCGTAGTTCGCGTACCGGGCGATCTCATCCAGGATGACCGTCTCGTTCTGGGTCTTGCGGCTGATGAAGAACAGCCACTCCAGGCTCGTCTTGAAGAACTTCGTGGACGGGCCCGCCGCGAGGATCTTGGAGAACTCGCCCAGCGACGAGTGGTACAGCCCCATGCGGTAGAGCGACTTGGCGAGCACGTAGCGCGCCTCGACGTGCAGGCCCTGGAGCTTGGGGTCCCCCAGGAGCTCGTGGGAGGCCATCGCGGCCTTCTCGTACTCGTCGTTCTTGAACAGGCTGATGGCCGCGTCCAGGCGCTGGCGGTCCGCCGTCTTGCCGGACACGTCCACCGCGTCGAACGTCATCGTGGGCGCGGGCGGCTTGTCGTTGTCACCCGTGAGGTCCAGCCCCAGGCCGGGGCTGCCCTGGGGCGCCGGCTTCGCGGGCGGCGTGGGCTTCGCGGCGGGCGCGGCGGGCGCCGCCGTGGGCGCGGGCGTCGTGGAGATGGCCGCGGGAGGCGTGGCCGGGTTGCCCACGGGGGCGGCCGCGGGCGCGCTGGTGGCGGTGGAGGACTCCTCGGTTGAGGTGTCCTCGGCCGGAGCGGCCGTCTTGCCCTTGCCGCGCTTGGCGGTGGTCTTCTTCTTGGAGGAGGCCTTGGAAGACGACCCCTTCTTCTTCTTCTTCGACTGGCCCGCCAGGTCCAGCCCTTCGAAGGACTGGGCCAGCGTGGGGGCCGTGTACGCGAGCGTGAGCCCGAGGACGGCGAGGCGGAGGAACCGGTGGGTGCGCATGAGTCTTTAGGAACCGGAGGGGAAGAAGAAGGACAGGCCCAGCTCGAACAGGATCTGGTTGCGGAGGTAGTTGGGCGTGGGGTCCCGGCCCTTCTCCGAGTAGATGACGTCCCGCAGCTCCGTGCGCAGCGTCATCCAGCGGTTGAAGAAGAAGCGCAGGCCGACGCCCACGTTGCCGCCCGCCGTGAGGTACGACTTGCTGCCCGCCGCGGGCGAGCCATCCGTCAGCGACTCGGCCGGGCCCTTGTACTGGACCACGGACGCGCCCACGACGCCGTACATGTCGAAGTGGACGAACTTCTCCGCCAGCAGCGACAGCTTGCCGTAGATGGGCGCCCACTGGACGTCCACGCCGCCCATCATCGTCATCTGGCCGGGCGCGTACCCGTCCAGTTCCCCCTTGGTGGGCGCGCGGCAGCCGCGCGTGTCGCCGTCCTCGCCCGGCGTGAAGGTGCAGATCTGCGCGGAGCCCGCCACGGAGTTCAGCGCGTAGCCGCCGCGCAGCCCCACGCCCAGCGTCTCCATGGGGAAGTACGTGACGGTGCCGCCGAAGAGGTACTTCTTGAAGAACGCGTCGCGGATGGTGATGGACGCGGACGGGCTGATTTCGAAGCGGCCCTTCTTGAGGAACATGTGGCCGGACACCGGCCGGATGCGCTCGCGAAGGGGCCCCAGGGCGTCCTTGTCCACCTCGGACACGTCGCCCGCTTCCTCCTCCTGGGAGGTGTTGGGCGGGTTCGAGTTGGCGGCCGTCTTCGGCGCCGGGGCGGCGGCCGCGGGCGGCGGGGTCGCCGGAGCCGGAGCCGCCGGAGCGGCGGCGGCCGGAGCGGGCGCGGGGGCCTGGTCGGCGGCGGAGGCGAGCGCGGGCACGCCCGCGCACAGGGTCAGGAGCAGACGGAAGGCGGGCTTCATTCGGACTCCCTCCCCGTCGACTTGAGGGGCAGGAAGATGGAGATGCCCGCGTTGAGGGTCATGACGTTCTGGATGGCGCCCTTGCTGCTGCCCAGGGGCTGATCCACATAGGAGGTGTTGATGAGGGCCACGTTGACGGCCAGGTAGTCCTTGGTGACGAAGCGCATGCCCAGGCCCAGGTCGAAGGCCGGGTTGAGCCCGCGCTCCGGCAGCGCGGACGTCTCCGTCCTCACCACGCCCATGCCGCCCAGCAGGTAGCCGTCGAAGTGGAGGATGGAGTTGAGGAAGGACACCTTGCCGTAGAGCGGCGCCCACTCCAGGTCACCCATGGCGGACCAGTTCGGCACGGAGTTGTAGATCTTCGCGTTGAAGGTGCGCTTCGCCGTGCGGACGTCATCCGACGGGAGCACCTGGATCAACGAGCCGCGCGCGGAGACGGCCAGCGTGTCCGACAGGTACCAGGCCGCCCGGAGCGAACCGCCGAACTTCGAATAGAACGGGTCGTTCACGGAGAGGCTCACGAACGGTGAGATCTCCAGGCGGTTCTTCTTCAGGTAGACCTTGCGCTGAACGCTCTTCACCCGGTCGTCCTGGGTGATGTCCGTGAGCGGCATCAGCGCTTCGACCGGGATTTCCTTCGCTGGGGTGGCGGCAGGCGGCGACGCGGGGCGGGCTTCCTCGTCCGGCGGCGGCGCGGGGTTCTCTTCGGGAGGCTTGGCCTGGGCATCCTCGGTCAGATCGAGGCCCATGCCTTCCTGGTTCTGGGCGGGGGCCAGCGCGGGCCACATCAGGCTCAGCGCAAGCAGCAGCGTGGGGCGGTTCAAGTCCGGGCGCTCCGTGGGGGGAGGGAACGTACTGCCACCGGAAGGCAGCATGACATCAGCCTGACCATCCTATCGGTCGTATTCCCAACCATCAACCGCCACGATGCGCCTGCCTCCTCTGTATTCCTCCCGTATCCCTTCACAATTCCACTGCGCTCGCTCCCCGCGGGTCAGTGGTTGGCGCGAAGAAGCGGTGTGCTACCGTTTCGAGGTTCCGGCGCCCTCCCCCCAGGCGCCCTGTTTCCATCCTTCCTAGAGGTCTCAAAGATGTTCGTGCGATCCGCGCTCTTCCTGTCCGCCGTCCTCCTGATGGGAGGCTGCGACGTCACCACCGAGCTGGGCAAGCCTTGCACCCTGGTGCGCAAGGCCACGGCCGAGGAGCAGGAGGCACAGGGCCGCGAGGTCGTGGAGGTGAAGGAGAAGGACATCGCCGCGGAGCAGGACTTCATCTCCTTCGGTTCGCTGGAGTGCGAGGACCTCATCTGCGTGCGTGACGACCAGAGCCCCCGCAGCACGGATCCGGAGGCGCCGGCCCTGGGCTACTGCAGCAAGGAGTGCGTGCAGGGCACCACCACCGGCTGCGAAATCACCCGCACGGTGGACGACGTGGAGGTGGGCCTCAAGGACCGCATGACGTGCCGGCCCCTGCTGCTGGATCAGGACACGCTGGACGCCATCCGCGCCGCCGACGAGAGCTTCTACCGCCGCACCTTCGGCGAGAACAACTCGCCCTACTTCTGCGCGGGCTCCGTGCCGGCCGCGTCGGGCACCTGAACGGCGCACTGAACAGTCGCCTCGCGCGAAAGGGTTAGACCTTTTCGCGCGCCCCGTTCGTAAAGGCAGGGCCCGCGTTTCCAAACGCCTCTGGAGCCCTGCCATGAATCGTACGGTCCTCTTCCTCGGCCTGGCTGGTGGCCTCGCCCTCACCGCGCTGGTGCTGGGCCTGCCCCAGCGCAGCCTGCTGCCCGTCCCGCCGGCCGCCGTCGTGGAGCCCGCCCCGCCCACGCCGGCCCCGGGGCCGCGCTCGTCCTCCGGCAGCCTCCAGGTCACCAGCCGCCTGTCGCATCCCTACGTGCCGGTGGGCGCCTCGGAGACGTACGTGACGGTGGACCTCACCGGCGCGGAGGTCCCCGGGGCGAAGCGCAGCCCGGTGAACCTGGCGGTGGTCATCGACCGGTCCGGGTCCATGAGCGGCTACAAGCTCCAGCAGGCGAAGCAGGCCGCGCGGCACCTGGTGACGCTGCTGCGCGACGAGGACCGGCTGGCCATCGTTCACTACGGCAGTGACGTGAAGAGCCTGCCGTCCCTGCCGGCCACCGCGGGCAACCGCGAGCGGATGCTCCAGTTCATCGACGGCATCTGGGACGACGGCGGCACCAACATCAGCTCGGGGCTGATGGTGGGCCGCACGCAGCTGGCGTCCGCCATGGGCAACGGGGCCAGCGTCAACCGCCTCATCCTGATGAGCGACGGCCAGCCCACCGAGGGCGTGTCCGACGAGGAGGGGCTCAAGAGCGTGGTGAAGGAGATCCGCGCCTCCGGCATCACGGTGAGCTCCATTGGCGTGGGCACGGACTTCAACGAGGACCTGATGCAGGCCTTCGCGGAGTACGGCGCCGGCGCGTACGGCTTCCTCGAGGACGCAAGCAAGCTGTCCACCCTCTTCCAGCGCGACCTGCAGCAGGCCACCACCGCGGTGGCGCGCAACGTGGAGCTGTCCTTCGAGCTGCCCCCGGGCACGACGCTGGACGAGGTGCTGGGCTACCGCGCGCACCAGGCCGGCAACACCGTGCGCGTGGCGCTGCCGGACTTCTCCGCGGGCCAGGTGGAGCGCGTGGTGGCGCGCCTCCACGTGACGGGCACGGCGGCGGGCCAGTCCGTGCAGGTGGCGGGGCTGAAGGTCGCGTACACGGACCTGCTCGTGCACAAGAACGTGGAGGACCAGTCCACGCTGGCCGCGGTGGCCACCGACGTGCGTGAAGAGGTCGTCCAGCGCCAGGACAAGGAGGCCACGGTGTACGCGGCCCGGGCCCGCAGCGCGCAGAACCTCCAGAAGGCCGCGGAGGCGATGAGCCAGGGCCGCAAGGACGAGGCGAAGGGCTACCTGTCCCAGAACCAGGCCCTCTTCATGGAGGCGGGCGCGGTGGCGGGCGCGGCGGCGGTGGCGGCGGATCAGGCCGACCAGGCCCGCGCGATGCAGGAATACGACGACGCCCAGACGGAAGAAGCCCAGAAGGCCGCCGTGAAGAACAGCAAGGTGAAGGCGCTCAAGAGCTTCGGGCGCATGGGCTCGACGTACTGAGTGTCGGGGCCAGGGCGTGCGAGGGGGCGGCGCCCGTCCCCCCGCCCGCCCTTCATCGCGACGTCACATCTTCGCGGTTGACCTCCGGAATCGCGTGGCCCTATCTCCGCGTTCTTCCAGGCTTCACCCCCTGGAAGCAGGGCGCACTGGAGGCGCGGACAAGCATGGCGGCGAGCGCGAGCACCCCGTGGGTCGGGGTCATCATGGGCGGCAGAAGCGACCTCGAACACCTGCAACCGGCGATCGACATCCTCGCCGAGCTGCGCATCCCGCATGAGGTGCGCGTCGTGTCCGCGCACCGCACGCCGGACTGGATGATGGAGTACGCGTCCACGGCGGAGTCGCGCGGCCTGTCCGTCATCATCGCCGCGGCGGGCGGCGCGGCGCACCTGCCCGGCATGGTGTCCAGCAAGACGCTGCTGCCGGTGCTGGGCGTGCCCATGCCCACCACGGTGCTCTCCGGCTTCGACGCGCTGCTCTCCATCGTGCAGATGCCCAAGGGCGTCCCGGTGGGCACGCAGGCCATTGGCAAGCCGGGGGCCGCCAACGCGGCGCTGCACGCGGCGGCCATCCTGGCGCTGAAGTACCCGGAGCTGCGCGAGCGGCTGGCCGCCTGGCGCAAGGCGCGCACGGATGAAGTCCTCGCGCACCGCGAGGTGGCGGGATGAGCGGCCCCATGGTGCTTCCCGGAGGAACGCTGGGCATCCTGGGCGGCGGCCAGCTGGGGCGCATGATGGCGCTCGCGGCGCGCACGCTGGGCTACCAGGTGCAGGCCTTGGATCCGGACTCGGCGTGCCCGTCGCGCAACGTGGTGGACCGCTGCCTCACCGCGTCCTTCACGGACACGGCGGCGGCCGAGGACCTGGCGCGCCAGTGCGACGTGGTGACGCTGGAGATTGAAAAGGTGTCGCTCGGCACGCTCAACGCGGTGGCCCGGCACGCGCCCATGCGGCCCGGCGCCTCCGTGCTGGAGGTGGTGCAGCACCGCGGCCGGCAGAAGGCCTGGCTCGCGAAGGGCGGCTTCCCGCTGGGCCCGTGGCGCGAGGCGAACTCGGAGGCGGAGCTGTCCGCGGCCATCACCGCGCTGGGCGGCAGGTGCTTCATCAAGTCCAGCGAGGGCGGCTACGACGGGCGCGGCCAGTACGAGGTGAAGTCCGCCTCCGAGGCGGCCGTCGCGTGGAAGGAGCTGGGCGAGCGCTCCGTGGTGGTGGAGGCCGCGCTGGACCTGAAGGCGGAGCTGTCCGTGCTGGTGGCGCGCGGCCCGGATGGGCAGCTCGCGGTGTACCCGCCCGCGTTCAACCACCACGAGGAGCGCATCCTCGCGTGGTCGCTGCTGCCGGGCCCGCTGCCCCAGGCCGTGCTGACGCAGGCGTCGCAGGTGGCGCGCGACATCACCTCCGGGCTGAAGGTGGAGGGGCTGCTCGTCGTGGAGATGTTCCTCCTGGGTGACGGCTCGCTGCTGGTGAACGAGGTGGCGCCCCGGCCGCACAACAGCTTCCACTCGACGGAAGTCGCGTGCCTCACCAGCCAGTTCGAGCAGGCCGTGCGCGCGGTGTGCAACCTGCCCCTGGGCTCCGTGGAGGTGGTGCGCCCCGCGGCCATCGTGAACCTGCTGGGCGACCTGTGGCTGAAGGAAGGCGGGCCCCGGTTCGCGCAGGCGCTGGCGATGCCCGGCGTCCGGCTGCACCTGTACGGCAAGCGCGACGCGCGCAAGGGCCGCAAGATGGGCCACCTGTCCGCGGTGGGAAGCACGCCCGAGGACGCGCTCCAGCGCGTGAAGGCCGCCGCCGCCGCCCTGGGGATGTGACGCACCCATGAAGACGAACGCCGCCCGGCTCCTGGACTCGCTCGGCATCGCGTACAGCCTGCGCGACTACGACGTGGATCCGGACGACCTGTCCGCGGAGACGGTGGCCGCGAAGGTGGGCATGCCCGCGGAGCAGGTCTTCAAGACGCTGGTGGCCAAGGGGGACCGCACCGGCGTGTTGATGGCGGTGGTGCCCGGCAACGCGGAGCTGGATTTGAAGGCGCTGGCGCGGCTGTCCGGCGACCGCAAGGTGGACACCGTCCCCCTCAAGGAACTCCAGCCGCTGACGGGCTACATCCGGGGCGGCGTCACCGCGCTGGGGGGCAAGAAGGACTACCCCGTCTTCGTGGATGAGACGCTGGAGCTGTTCGACGAGGTCGCCGTGTCGGCCGGGGTGCGCGGGACGCAGATCGTCCTCGCCCCGGCGGACTACCTTCGCGTGACGAAGGGAAAGCCGGGACCCATCTCGCGTCCGAAGGCGTAGACCTTTTTCAGCGCGTCGCGCGTTCGAAGGGACATTCCCGGCCCGTGAGGCCGTTCCCGGGGTGTCCCGATGAATGCCGCCGTGTTGCAATTCCACCACCGCGAAGCCTTCGAGCACACCGTCACGCGCGCGCTGGCCGCCGGCGCCGGGGCGGGCCTGGTGCAGTGGCTGGGCCTGCGCGTGGGCCTGCCGGTGCCGTTGACGTGGCTCGTCCCCGCCGCGGTGGTGCTGGCGTGCGCGCGCGGTGACAGGTGGGACCGGGGCCTCTTGAGTGGCCTGGGCCTGCTGCTGGTGGGGCTGCCCTACGGGCTGGGCCTGTCGCCCGCGTGGACGGTGGCGACGAGCGGCGCGGCCGCGGGGGCCCTGCTGGTGCGCTCCCGCCTCAACGACCTGGGCGAGGAGGGTCAGGTCGCGGAGGCCCGCCCCACCCTCGTGCACTACGGCCTGGGCGCCGTGCTGGGCGCGGGGCTCACGCTGGCGGGCGGCGTGGTGGCGAACATCCTGTCGGTGCGGCTCGCGTCCGTGGCCACGCCCACGCTGCTGGCGGCGTCGGTGGTGGGCGGCATCGTGGGCCTCTTCGTGGGGCTGGGCGCCATCGCGGCGCACCTGGGCCTCACGGCCGACCCGGTGGAGGCGCGCGCGGAGGAGCTGCTGCCCCAGCTGTCCGGTGACTTCCTCACGTTGTCCGAGCGTGCGCTGAACCTCTACCGCCAATGCGGCCAGTCGCTGGCGAAGCTGCCCCGCGAGCCCGCGCGCGAGGAGCTGGCCCGCACGCTGGCGCGCATCACGAAGGGCGCGGTGGAGCTGGCGTCCGAGTGGGCCGGCGTGGAGGCGCAGCTCGAGGAGCGCGCCGCCGCGGAGCTGCAGGCCGAGCGAGACAGCCTGGAGCGCAGCGCGCGTGCGAGCACGGACGCGGTGGCGCGCCGGCAACTGGAGGCCGCGGCGGCGTCGCTGGCGGAAGAGGTGGAGCGGCTGGGGGACATGCGTCAGCGGCGGGAGCGCATCCTCGCGAGGCTTCGCGCGGAGGTGGCGCTGCTGGAGCGCGCGCGCGTGGCGCTCCTGTCGCTGCGCAGCGGTCAGGCCCAACTGAAGGCGGCGGAGCTGGCCTCGCTGGCCCGCCGGTTCCGTGCCCTCTCGACTGCCCAGGGAGAGGAGGGCCAGGCGATGGACGCGGTCGCGGCCCAGGTGACGCTGACCCAGGTGGCGCCGGTGGAGGGTGTCCCCGTGACGCCCGTGGATCCGGCGCCCATCGCGTCCGACGGCGCCAAGGTGCCGGAAATCCAGCGGATTCAGGGGGAATAGGACCTGGGGAGGCTGTCAGGGCCTCCCCGCCCCGGGCTCCCGGGAGGCCCCGTGGCAAGCGTCCGTTTTCGATGCCGGGCCTGCCGAGTGGTCGGGGGGGCCTGAAGCTTGCGCCAGAGCGCGGTACATTTCGGGAGTCATGAGCCTGCCCTCCCCCAGCAAGCCTGCGCCGCCACCCCCCTGGCTGTGGAACGGAGATGAGCCGAGGGTCGCCACCGTCTTCCAGCCCATCGTCGATCTGCTCAGCGGCGAGGTGCTTGGCCACGAGGTGCTGTCGCGAGGCCTGGGCCCGGTGGAGTCCCCCAACGAGCTGTTCAACCGCGCGCGGGTGGAGGGCTTCACCTACGAGCTGGAGCGCGCGTGCTGGACCGCGGCGGTGCGGCGCATCGCCACGTTGCCGGAGGCACAGCGGCGCGGGCCCTTCTTCTTCAACGTCAGTCCGGACGTGCTGAGCGACGAGCGCTTTGGCGGCGCGTCCACGCTGGAGCTGCTGCGTCAGCACGGCCTGAGTCCCCAGCAACTGGTGCTGGAGATCACCGAGCGCAGCACCTTCGAGGACACGGAGCAGCTGCGCATGCTCGCGCGCAGGTACGCGGAGCAGGGCTTCGGCATCGCGCTGGATGACTTTGGCGCGGGGCACTCGGGGTTGGTGACGCTGGTGCACAGCGCGCCGGACTTCATCAAGCTGGACCAGGCGCTGGTGCGGGACATCCACCTGCACACGTACCGGCAGCACCTGGTGAAGTCGCTGGTCGCCTTCGCGCAGCGCGTGGACGCGGTGCTCATCGCCGAGGGTGTGGAGACCTGGAACGAGCTGGCGGTCCTGCTGCGCCTGGGCATCCGGCACGCGCAGGGCTACCTGCTGGCACGTCCCGTGAGCTCTCCGCAGCGGCCGGGCGCTGACTTCGCGGAGCGCTGCCGGGAGGCCATCCGCGCCCTGCACCACCGCGAGCACGAGGACGACGAGACGGTGGGCAGCATGATCATCCGCCCGCCGTGCGCCCCGGTGACGGCGCAGGCGGTGGAGCTGGACCGCCTCTTCCGCCGCACGCCGGGCGAGGACCACGTCGTGCTGCTGGACGGCGAACAGCCGCACGCGGTGGTGACGCGGCGGAGCTTCTACGCGCGCTTCGGAGGGGCCGCGGCCAGCACCGCGTCCGCGCTTCCGGAGGGCCCGCGCGAGGCGCTGATGGTGGTGGAGGACGCGACGGCCATCACGGCGCTGGCGCGCATGGCGATGCGCCGTCCGCCCGAGTCCGTCTACGACCCGGTGGTGGTGACGGACGAGAAGGGCCACTTCCTGGGCACGGTGACGATGAAGCAGCTCATCGCGCGGGCCTCGGACCTGGAGCAGCACGCGGCCACGGGAGCGCATCCGCTCACGGACCTGCCCGGCAGCCGGATGATCGAGCGGTGGATCCGCGCCGCGCTCCAGGGCAGTGCGTTCACGATCATCTACGCGGATCTGGATCACTTCGAGGCCTACAACGACCGCTACGGGTTCCTCCAGGGCGACCGGGTGATCCGCTACACGGCGAGCGTGCTGTCGGAGTGCCTGCACCTGCTGCCGGAAGGCTCGAACCTGGGCCACGTGGGTGGCGACGACTTCGTACTCGTGTGCCCGGACGCGGTGGCGCCGGAGGTGTTGCGCACGCTCTGCCAGCGCTTCGACGCGGAGAAGGTCCCGCTCTACGGCCCGGAGGACCTGCGGCGCGGGGGCTTCACCGCGACGGACGCGGCGGGCAACACGGTGCCGGTGACGCTGAGCCTCGCGGCGGTGGACCACCACGGGCTGTCCGCCCACCCCCACCCCGCGGAGCTGTCCGCCGTCGCCGCGGCCCTGCGCAAGCGGGTGAAGGCCGTCTCCGCGCAGACGCACAGCAGCACGTTCCTGTTCCAGCCCGGAGCGGTGAAGTAGCCCTGGCGGGGCACCGCGCCCACGCCAGGAGTCACGGCGTGATGGGGATGGTGCTCACGCCCTCGAACTCCGCCGTGCCGCCCCGGACGATGCCGTTCTTCTGGCACCAGCCGCCCGGCACCTCCAGCACGTACTGGCTGGGGATGCCCACCGTGCGGTTCGTCAACGTGCGCGGCTCCGCGTTCTCGATGATGCCCACGACGCGGCCCTCGGACGTGATGAAGAGCATGTCCAGGGGGATGAGCGTGTTGCGCATCCAGAAGCCGCGCACCTCCTCCTCCGGGAAGAGGAAGAGCATGCCCTGCCCGGCGGGCAGCGACTTGCGCCACATGAGCCCGCGCGTGCGCGACTCCGCCGTGGCGGCGACCTCCACCTCCACGCGGTGCACTCCTCCGTAGGCATCCTTCAGCCGCACGTGCGCGCGCGGCAGGGTCGGCATCACGTAGTCCTCCGCCGCCACGTCCTTCGACTTCGGACGCGCCGGAGCGGGCGCGGCGGGCTTCGGAGGAGCGGCGGGCGCTTCCTGACATGCGCCGCCCACGAAGGCCAGCGCCGCCACGACGAAGCTGAGGCGCGTCCGCGTCTTCATGACGGGTGCTGGGGGTGCAGGGGCTTGTTGAGCAGCTTCTCGGTCAGCTCGGAGCCCAGGCTGTCGGACATGAGCCGCTCCACCAGCGTCTCGAAGTCCACGCGCTGGGACTCGCTGCTGTAGATGAAGCGGATGCCCATGCCGGGCTCCTCCGCGTCGGCCTTGGACCAGACGACCTCGCCCAACAGCTCGAAGGGGGCCTCGCGGTGCGGCACCGTCAACTTGAAGAGGAAGCGCGTGCCGATGGGCAACGGCTTCTTCGTCTTGATGAAGGTGCCGCCCTTGCTGATGTTCTTCGTGTAGTCAGCGAAGAACGAATTGAGCTTCTTGTAGTCGACCTTCAGCTCGATGGGCGCACGACCGTGGGTGCGCAGTTCGGATCCGCTCTTCTGTTCGGACATGCGGCCGGGGAGTATAGGGGACGCCATGCGGCAAGTCCTCCCCCGTGCCCGCGCACTGTTGAGCCGTCCGGCCGTCCTGGCCACCGTGTTGCTGCTCGGCGGTGGGGGGGCGGCCCTCGTGCTGCTCCCGCTTTTCGGGGTGCCCGGCTTCGAGCTGGGCCTGGCCCTGTCCATCGCCGTCGGCCTGCTCGGGGGAGGGACGGGCATCGCCGCCGCCGCCCAGGAGCGCCGCATCCTCACCGGCGCCTCCCCCCGGCCCGCCACGGCGGAAGCGTCCGCCCTGCCCGGAACCGCCGTGGGCCGGGCCCTGGGCGCCAGCGTCGTGCTGAACCTGGGGGTGCTGGTGCCCCCCTTCGTGTGCGCCCTGCTCTTCGCCCGGCTGCGCACCGCGTGCGACCCCTTCGAGCTGGCCGGTTTCTACCCCCTGCTCACCGTGCCCTCCGCCCTGCTGGCGTCCGCGGCGGGCGTGTTCCTGGGCTTCGCGACGGCCCGGCCCCGGAGCGCGGCCGGCCTGTACGCCCTGCTGCTGCTGGCCTCACTGGCGGTGACGGTGTGGCCCATCGTCTTCGGGCCCCAGGTGTTCGCCTTCAACGTCTTCCTGGGTCACCTGCCCGGCCCGCTCTACGACGAGGCCCTCCAGATGACGGCCGCGCTCGGCTGGTTCCGCCTGGAGACGCTCCTGTGGGTGGGCGTCTTCGCGGGGCTCACCCTGGCGTTCCTGGACGTGCGCACCGGGCGGCTGGCACTGAAGGGGGCCCGCGTCGGCGGACTGCTGGGGCTGGTGCTCCCGTGCGCCCTGGGCATCACCTCCCTGGAGGCCCGCGCGCCCCAATTGGGCCTGCGGATGAGCGACGCGTACCTCGCGGAGCAGCTGGGCGGCGTGCGGGAGACGGCGCACTTCGTCCTGCACTACCCGCGCGGCAAGGCCCGCGAGGACGTGGACCGCATGGCCCGCGACCTGGAGTTCCGCTACGCCCAGACGTCGCGCTTCCTGGGCGTGGCCCCCACGGAGCGCGTGCGCGTGTGGCTCTACCGCTCCGAGGACGAGAAGCAGAAGCTGGTGGGCGCCGGCCGCACCCAGTACGCCAAGCCCTGGCGCACCGAGCTGCACATCCAGGACAAGCCCTTCCCCCACTCCACGCTGCACCACGAGCTGGCGCACGTCATGGCGGCCCCGGCGGGCGCGGGCTTCTTCCGCGTCACCACCCGGCTGGGCGTGTGGCCGCTGATGGGCGTGATTGAGGGGCTGGCGGTGGCCGCGGACGACCCCGTGCAGGGCGAGCTCACCCTGCACCAGTGGGCCGCGGGCATGCGCCGGCAGGGGCTGGCCCCGGACATGCGCGCCATCATGGGGCCCAAGGGCTTCTACCAGTCCGCCCCGGCGCGCGCGTACACCGTGGCGGGCTCGTTCCTGCGCTACCTGGCGGACACGTATGGCGCGGACCGGCTGCGCGCCGTCTACGCGCACGCGGACTTCAACGAGGCCTACGGCCGGCCCCTGGACGAGCTCGTCACCGAGTGGGAGCGCACCCTGGACGCGCTGCCCCTGGACGCGTCCACGCTCGCGCGCGCCTTCGCCCGCTTCCGCACGGGCAGCCTCTTCTCCCGCGCCTGCGCCCGCGAGGTGGCCCGCCTGTCGGAGTCCGCCCGCGACGCGCTCGCGAGCGACCCGCAGGACGCGCTGGAGCGCTACCAGCGCGCCGCCTCGCTCCAGCCGGAGGAGCCGTCCTTCCAACTGGGACAGGCCGTGGCCCTGGACGCCCTGGAGCGCGGGCCGGACGCGGCGAAGGTGCTGGCCTCGCTCGCGGAGCAGGTGAAGGACCGGCCCACGCTCGCCGCGGAGGTGGCCGTGGCCCGCGCCGACGTGGCCCTCCACCTGGAGGACGTGGAGGGCGCGAGAGCCTTCCTCCAGGCCGCGCTCGCGCTGGACGCCGCGCCGGAGGTGACGCGCACCGCCCAGGTGAAGCTGGCCGCGCTGGAGACGCCGTCGCGCCGCGCGCCCATCGAGGCATACTTCCGCGCGCCGCAGGAGGAGCTGCGCCTGCTGCTGCTGGACCGGGCCCTCATCGTCTCGCCGCAGGACCCGTGGCTGCGCTACCTGCTGGGACGGCGCCTGCACCAGGTGGGGGCCCCGGCGCTCGCGGGCGAGCAGCTCCAGCGCGCCCTGACGGCGGACCCCGCGCTCCCGGAGGCCATCCGCCGGGAAGCCACGCGGCTGCGGATTGAAGCCGCCTACCTGGCGGGCGACTGCGGCGCCGTGCGGCATGAAGTGGGGGCCCTGTCGGATTACGGGGCCGCCTTCCGTGCGGCGGCCTCCGAGTGGCAGGAGCGATGTGACTTCGAGCAGACGACCTTTCGCGGGCCCCTGGTGCCGCGTCAGGCTTTCCGCTAGACGCGGGCCCCTGCTGCAACGACTCACGCATTGACGGAAAGGGTGGATGGGGCATGCACTTCGAGAAGACGCAGTACATCCAGGGGACGGTGGACGAGGTGGAGCGCGCGCTCCTCGACGAGCGCTACTTCCCGTTCCTCCTCCAGCACCACGGCGTGCTGCTGGAGCTGCAGCCCCTGGAGGTGCGCAACGACGGTGACCGCGTGCACCGCAAGATTCGCTACCGCCCCAAGCCCGTCATCTCCTCCGTGGGCCCCAAGAAGGTGTCGCCGGAGTGGTTCGCCTTCATCGAGACGTCCACCTACGACAAGCGCACCAAGCAGCTCACGTTCACCAACACGCCCACGTCCCACACCATCTCCAAGATGCTGGTGAACACGGGCGTGCTGAAGCTGCGCGACCTGGGCAATGGCCAGACGGAGCGCAAGATGGACGGCGAGCTGGCGCTGAAGGTGCCCTTCCTGCTCAAGCCCGTGGCGATGATCGCCGAGCCGCTCATCAAGACCGAGGGCCTGAAGATCCTCGACGGCGAGCTGCCCGTGCTCAACCGCTTCATCGCTGAAGTCATCCGCGCCAAATAGTCAAAGCGCACGCGGGGCGGCGGGGCCTGGGAATGGGTTGACACAAATGCGGTTGAACCCATAAGGCCCCGCCATGCACAACCGCTTCCTCGCCCTCTGCGCCGTCTTCCTCCTGGCCGCGTGCGCCCCGAAGCGCATCCCCGGCACGGAGCTGGAAGACACCGGTGACACCCGCGCCATCCTCGCCGTGATGGAGAAGTACCGCGCCGCCCTGGAGGCCCGCGACGCGAAGGCCATCCAGGCGCTGGTGTCCCCGAAGTTCCGCGACGACGCCGGCACCCCCGACGACCCCGCGGACGACCTCACCGCCGGCAACCTGCAGCCGCACCTCCAGGCCCTCTTCCAGAAGCTGCAGAACCCGAAGGTGGACTTCAACGTCCGCCGCGTGGAGTTCCGCGAGGAGGACGTCGCGCTCGCCATCTACTACTGGAACGCGTCCTGGCGCATGCCGGGGCTCAACGCCCGGCCCCAGCAGGACTCGGAGCTGGAGCAGATGGTGTTCCAGAAGGTCGACGACGAGTGGAAGATCCTCTCCGGCATCTAGGCCGTCAGAGGTCCACGAGCGTCCGCAGTCCCCGCGGGCCCATGTCGTCGAGGGCCCGCGCCCGGGCCAGGTAGGTGCGGAAGTCCTTGGGCGCGAGCTTGTCCGCGCCCAGCGGGGACAGGTGGTAGTCGCGGATGCGGCTGGTGGTGAAGCGCACCGCGCCGTAGAGGGCGTGGCCGTACAGCGCCCGCTTCTCCACGTCCGCCAGCGGCCGCACGTCCTGGTAGCCGCGCAGCAGCGCCTGACACAGCTCAGGCTGGTACGTCCCCTCGAAGCACCACGCGTTGAGGGTGATGGCCACGTCCAGCGTGTAGGCCTCCACGCAGGCCATCTCGAAGTCGAAGAAGGCGCCCACGCGGTCGCCCAGCCACTTCACGTTGTCCAGGAAGAGGTCCGCGTGGATGACGCCCCGGGGCTCCAGCCCCTGGCGCTCGGCCTCCGCGCGGGAGAGGAAGCCCTCCAGCTCCGCCGCCGCGGACACGAGCTCCGGCTCCGGCCGCTGCGAGAGGCGGTCGAGCCAGCCCCTCACCACGCCCGGGCCGTAGGGGTTCGCGCGCGTGCCTCCGAAGGACTGTGTCACCTGGTGCAGCTTGCCCAGCTCGGCGCCGAGCCGCTCCAGCACCTCCGGCGTGAGGCGGTCGCGGGTGAGCTCCTCGCCGGCGAGCCACCGGAAGACGCTGATCCGTCCGCCGTGCAGGTCCAGGAACGGCGCGGGCCCCGGCGGAACCAGCAGCACCGGCGCGGGGAAGCGCGCGCGGGCCAGGTGCTCCAGCAGGGCCGCCTCGAAGCGCAGGTCGTCCGACGAGCGCACCGTCGTGTGGCGCACGAAGACGCGGCCCGCGTCCGTCTCCAGCTGGTGGTTGGTGTTGATGGAGCCCTGCGGGATGGGCGTGATGGAGCGCACCGCCCCCAGGCCGTAGACGTCCGCCACGCGGGTGAAGGCCTCGGGGGGAAGTGTCGTGTACACGGCCATGGCGTGCCTCCGGGGCGTGCCGCCCCCGCGTGCGTGCGGCCCCCACCCGTTGACACCCCGGGGGGCCAGACCTATCTGTGCATGCCCGTCCTACTTCGCATAACTGTCTGAAAGTCTTCAATCTTTGCGCGTGAGGCCACCCCCATGGAAACGTCGGGCCGCGGTGACTGGAAGCGTCGCGAGGGGCTGGGCAGCGCCCTGGCCCAGGTGGGCGTCGTCGCCGTGCTGCTGGCGGCGGCCGTCGCGTGGTTCGTCCACCGCGGACAGGTGCGCCAGGAGGTGGATGCCCACCTGCGCACGGCGCGCTCCGCGTTCCTGAAGGGCAACCCCAGCGACCTGGCCATGGCGCAGCAGAACCTGGAGGCCCTCTTCGCGCTCGCGCCGGACTCGCGTGACGCGCGGGCGCTGTCCGCGGACCTCCAGGCGGAGCTGTGGCTCACCCACCACCAGCCCGGCGCGGACGCGAAGGCGCGCGAGCAACTGGAGCGCGCGGAGGCGCTGGGCTCGCGCTCCGGTGAGCGCTACGGCGCCCGGGCCCTGCTGCTGGTGGGCGCGGGCCAGACGGAGGAGGCGCAGAAGCTGCTGGAGGAACTGAAGGCCCAGGGCGCCAACAGCCCCAAGCTGACGCTGGCGCAGGCGCGGGTGCTGCAGAAGCAGGGGCGCCTCTCGGAGGCCCGCCAGGCCTTCGCCCGCGCGGCGGAAGGCGCCTGGAAGGACCCGCGCTTCTCCACGGCCTATGGTGAAGCGCTGCTCGACGAGGGCATGTTCCCCCAGGCCGTGGAGGCCTTCTCGCGCGCCACCACCGCGAACCCGGACCACCTGCTGGCCCGGGTGACGTCCGCGCTGGCGCAGCTGTACGCGGGGCGCGCTCCGGATGGCGTGCAGGCCACGCTGGACGAGGTGAGCACCCGCACGAAGGACCTGACGCCCGCGCTCCAGGCCCGCGTGGAGGTGGCTCGGGCGGAGGCCGCGCTGGCGAAGGGCAACCCTGACGGGGCGCTCACGCACGTGGACGCGGCGCTCAAGGCCTGGCCGGACGAGCACTACGCCCTCTTCACCCGCGGCCGGGCGCTCGCGGCGAAGCGCGCTCCGGAGGCCCGGCAGGCCTTCGAGGCGGCGGCGGCGAAGCGGCCCACCGCGCCGCTGCTGACGCTGGAGGGCGCGCGGATGCTCCAGGCCCAGGGCGACGGCGAGGGCGCGCTGGCGATGCTGGACGCCTACGAGAAGACCTTCCATGACGTGAAGGCGAAGACGGCGGACGGCAAGGAGGTCCCCGCGCTGGACCGGGACGACCGGTACTGGCTCGCGCGCGGTGGCGTGATGGAGGCGGCGGGCCGCCAGGATGACGCGCTCGCGGCCTACGACAAGGCGCTCTCGGCGCGCGGCGTGGGGCTGGCCCGGGCGCAGTACGCCAAGGGGTCGCTCTTGCTCGCGCGCAAGGACTTCGAGGGCGCGCGGACGCTGCTCACCGCCGTGGCCCCGGACTCCGGCGCGGGCAGCATGCCGGAGGCGTACGCGGCGCTGGGCGAGCTGCTCTTCGCCCAGGGCGAGTTCGCCGCGGGCTGCCAGCAGCACTACTTCGCGCTGGTGCGGGCCCGCGCGCAGGGCACGCCGGTGGATCAGCTGGCCACGCGCGCCAACGACATCAAGAAGCGCCTGGAAACCAGCGGCCAGCCCGCCATGGCCAAGGCGTGGCTCACCGAGGCCGGGCCGCTCTTCCAGCAGCAGTAGCCCGGCCCCGAGGAATGGCTAGAGCAGCTCCGAGGGGTCCAACCGGCGCTGCTTCGCCTTCACCACGCGCCACTCGCCATCGGCCTCCTTCTCGAAGGTGCCCTCGATGGCGTAGGCGTTGAGGACGCTGTCCCTGGCCAGGTCCTCCAGCTTCTCCGCCTGCGAGCGGCCGAAGATGAAGCGCGCCTGGAAGTCGCCCTGCGTGGGCGACACCTCGTGCACGTCGATGTCGGTGGTGAAGATGCGGACCCACTGCCCCCGCAGCACCTGCGCGGCCAGGATGCGGTGCACGTCCTGCTTGCTCCAGCCCTCCGCCGTCTTGAAGCGCTCGGAGACGCCCTCCATCACCTCGCCGACATCCTTGTCCTCCGCGAAGCGCGTCATCGCGATGATGCGCTGGGTGACGGCGTCCTTCACCCCCGGCTCCTCACGCGGCCAGAAGTACAGCACCAGCGCCGCGGCGGCCACCGCCGCCATGCCGCTCACCACCCGGGCTCGAGTCAGGACCATCTCAGGCGGCCCCGGTCTCCGGCTCCAGCATCATGTCGTCCGCGTCGATGATCTCCAGCGGACGCAGCGCCTCGCCAATCTGCTTCAGGCGGCGGTCGGACAGCTGCTCCAGGTACGTGCGGATGTTGGGGAAGGTCTTCACCAGCCCCTGGAAGGCCTCGCGCTTGAGCCACCCCGCCGCCGTCTTGCGCTGCACCGTCACCGTGGCCGTGGCCCTCAGGCCCGTGAGGAGTGAAATCTCCCCCGCCACGTCGCCCTCGCGCAGCACGCCCAGCGTCACCATGCCGCCCGCCGGGTCCTCCTTCTGCACGGTCATCTCGCCGGCCAGCACCAGGAAGAGGCCCTGGGAGTACTCGCCCTCCACCAGGACCTTCTCCCCCGGCTGGAGCGCGCGGAAGGTGAAGCGCTGGAAGAACGCGCCCCGCTCGGACTCCGGCAGCTGCTGGAACAGCGGCGAGTTCGCCATCAGGTTGCGCATCATGCGCTGCTGGGCGAAGTCCGCCAGCAACTGCGGCACCGCCGGGTGGCTCTTCGCCACCGCGTTGAGGTGCTCGCGGCGGATCTCGAAGACCTCCGAGTCCGACACCGCCGTCACCGTCGCGGTGGGCGGCGCGCCCGTGAGCAGCGCCAGCTCCCCGAAGATGGAGCCGCCGCCCAGGAAGCCCAGGGTGCGGTCCTCGCCGTCCGTCCGGCGCGTCACCTCCGCCTTGCCGGCGACGAGCACGTGCAGGTGGTCATCCGGCTCGCCCTCGCGGCTGATGACCTCCTCCGGCTTGATGGTGCGCCACACCATGCGCCCCACCAGGTCCAGGAACGCGTCCCGGTCCAGGTCCGCGAACAGCGGCAGGGGCGGACGGCTCGCCGGGTCGGCGTTGCCGCCGGTGTCCGGCGCGGCCAGCACCTCGATGGCGCGGTTGGACAGCTCCTCGCCGACGAGGCCCATCAGGTCCGTGTCCACCTTGCCGTCGTACAGGTGCTCCGGCGGCAGGGGCGGCGGCACGGCGGCGCGGCCCGGGGCGCTGCGCGCGGCGCGCGAGTGCACCCGGAAGAGCGTCTCCTTCAGGCGCCGCTCGTTCGGCGACAGCTCCAGGGCCAGCTTGCACGCGGCCATGGCGGACAGCAGGTAGTCGCGGCGCAGCAGCCCTTCCGCGCACGCGTGGTACGCGGTGACGGCGCGCTCGCGCTCGCCCAGCTCCGCCAGACACCGGGACGCCAGCATGCGCGAGCGGTGGTCGGCGGGCACGCGGCGAACGGCCTCCGCGAAGACGGCGAGGGCGCGCTCGAACTGGCGCTCCTCGAACAGGTCCATGCCCAGCTCACGCAACGACGACTCGTTCATCCAGTGTCTCCAGACCGCTCACGACGACAGGTGTGACAGGAACCCATGAGGAGGCCGCCCGCTCCATTCCACGAGCGGCGGCCCCCGGCTTCACGCTTCGCGCTACGAACCGTCGGCCTTCTGCAGGTCGCTCAGCGCCATCTCCGCCTTGCGCTTCACGTCCGCGCCCTCCGCGGACGACTCGATGACGATCTTGAACTGCTCCTTCGCCATCGCGGGGTCGCGGTCGCGCGCGATGTAGGCCGACAGGTACAGCTCTTCCACCTTCTTCTGGAGCTCGTCCAGGCCGTCGCGGGCGCGCGAGTCACCCGGGTTGAGGCGCAGCGCCTCGCGGAAGCTGCGGCCCGCCACCGGGTACTCCTTGCGCTTGAAGGCCGCCTGCCCCGCCGCCACCGACGCGGACGCCAGCTCGTTGTCCAGCGTGTCGCCCAGCGAGCCGTTGAAGCCGATCTGCCGGTACACCTCCGCCGCGCGGCGCAGCGGCTTCACGGACGCCTCCAGGGAGTTGTTCTCGTACTTCTTCTGGCCCTCCTCGAAGGCGGAGCGGAACTGGGGGATGAGCTTCTTCAGGTTGCGCGCGCGGGCCTGGATGTCCGCCTCCGAGCGGAACTTGTCCATCACCCGGTCCACCTCCAGCGTCGCGCGCTGGAAGTCCCCGCCGTTGAAGCGGCGCTCCACGTCCTGGAAGGCCTCCGCCACGTACTCCGCGCGCTTCTGCTTGGCGTTCTCCGCCGCCACCGCCTGCCGGATGCCGGCCTGACGCGCGGCCTGCGCCGCCTCCTTGGCGAGCAGCGCCTCCAGCGCCGTGACCTTCTCCTCGTAGATGGAGCGCGAGGCCGGCGGCAGCTCCGTGATGAGGGTGCGCGCGTCCTCGGGCCGGCGCTCCTCCAGCGCCGCCTCCACGAGCCTGAGCGTGTACGCCCGCTCCCCGGCCTCCAGGTCCTCTTCCAGCTTCTTGCGCTCGCCGTCCGTGCGCGCGGTGCCCTGCGGGGTGGCGGTCAGCTTCGCGCGCGCGTCCGTGTACTTGTTCTCCGCCATCAGCGCCCGGACCGCCTGGAACGAGTCCATGATGTCCTGGAGCTGCTGCGCCGCCTTGGCCACGCCGTCCACGTCGATGCCCACGCGCAGCTTCTCCGCCTCCTGGGCGAAGCGCACCGCGTCCGGGTACTCGCCGTCGCGCACCTTGTCGCGCGCGCGCTGCATCAGCTCCTGGGCGCGCTGCAGGCTGGGGTCCACCGGCGGCTTGGGGGGCGGCTTGTTCCCGCCGGACATCGCCAGGCCCGCGATGAGCATCAGCAGCACCAGGCCGCCCACGGCCGCGCCCACCTTCATCTTGAAGGTCGGCCGGAAGCCCTCGCGCGCCGGCGAGCGCACCGGGCGCGGGCGGGGCACGCCCGTCTTGCGCGCCTTCTCGTCGCGCATGAGGTCCGCGAGCTTGTAGTTCGCGTTGGTTTTCTCATCCAGGCGCGGGTCCTTCTTCTCCTCCTTCTTTTCTTCCTTCTTCTCCTCCTCGCCGGACTCGGCCTTGGCGCGCATCTCCTTGATGAGCTCGCCCTCGTCCACGAAGCGCAGGCGCGTCTTGCCCACGGAGATTTCGTCCCCGTGCTTGAGGATGCACTCGTCGACCTTCTGGTCGTTCACCTGCGTGCCGGAGATGCCGCCCAGATCGCGCATCACCACGCCGCTCTCGCCGTAGACGAGCTCCAGGTGACGGCGGGACACGGTCTGGTCGCCCAGGGCGAAGTCACAGTCCTTGCTGCGCCCCACCACCATGCGCACGCCCTTGAAGCGCTTCTTGCGTCCCTTGTCGACGCCGTCCAGCACCAGCATCATCACCGGCGGGCCGGCGCGCGTCGTCTCGGAGTTGTCCTCCTCCTCGGCGGGCTCCTCCTCCTCCGGACGCACGCTGTCGATGGAGGCCACCCGCGTCTCGCCCGTGCGCGAGCGCACCGGCTCCGCGTCGCCGTACAGCTCCGGGTCTCCTCCGTCCTGGCTGTCCTCGCCCGACTCGGGCGCGGACCAGTCCTCGTCCGGGACAGCGGTCACGCGGCGCGAGCCGCCCCCCGCGGGAGCTTTGGGTCGGCGGTCCGCCGTCGCGCCCCCGGCCGAACGGCCGGTGCCTGAACGCGATGACGGTGAAGGACGGCGAGGAGGCATGGATGGGTCCAGGTTGAAGCGGCCAGCATCTTAGAGCGCGGACCGCACGGTGGGAATGCGCTCCCACCGTTCCTTTCAGGGAAGACGGGCTCGCTCCGGTTCGTTGGCCCGCACGCCGCCCCGTCTCCGATGTAGGTTTCCTCCATTCCCGCTTCCTCCAGCGCCACGAGCCCTCCCATGCCCCGAGTCCTCGCGTCCTCCCGGCGCGCCCGCCCCGCCCAGCTCGCCCCCCCGGCCGCGCGGCAGGCGTCCGCCTCCCCGCTCCTGCCCCCTGGTCTGTTGGAACGTCTGCTGGCGGAAGCCATGGGCCGGGGCGCGGACTTCGCGGAGGTGTACGTGGAGCGCACGTCCACCACCGCCGTGGTGCTGGAGGAGGAGCGCATCCGCAGCGCGCAGGTGGGGCTGGTGCAGGGCGTGGGCGTGCGGGTCATCGCCGGCGCCAAGGTGGGCTACGCCTACTCCGACGACTGGGATGAGGCCGCGCTCGTGCGCGCCGCGCGCACCGCGGCGATGATTGCCCAGGGCGGCGGCTCCGAGCGCGCCTACCCCGTCAAGCGCGTGCCGGTGCCCAGCCACTACCGCGTGGGCCAGCCGCTGGAGGACGTGGCGGTGGCGCGCAAGACGGCGCTGCTCACCCGCGCCAACGCCGCCGCGCGCGCCTTCGACTCGCGCATCCAGCAGGTGAACGCGTCCTACGTGGATCAGACCCGGCGCATCGCCGTGGCCAACACCACCGGCCGCTTCAGCGAGGACACGCAGGACCAGTCCCGCATGAGCGTGCACGTGGTGGCGCTGGGCAAGGGCGGCGAGCGCCGCACCGGCATGTACGGCAGCGGCGGCCGGGTGTCCTTCAGCTACTGGGACGGCGTGACGCCGGAGTCCGTGGCGGAAGAGGCCGCGCGCCAGGCCATCGCCACACTGGGCGCGGTGGACTGCGTGGCGGGGCCGCAGACGGTGGTGCTGGCGCCGGGCTGGAGCGGCATCCTCCTGCACGAGGCGGTGGGCCACGGGCTGGAGGCGGACTTCATCCGCAAGGGCACGTCGCTGTTCGCGGGCAAGCTGGGGGAGAAGGTGGCCTCCGACCTGGTGACGGTCATCGACGACGGCACGGTGTCCAGCGCGCGCGGCTCCATCAACATCGACGACGAGGGCGTGCCCGGCGAGCGCAAGGTCCTCATCGAGAACGGCGTCCTCAAGGGCTACCTCTATGATCAGCTCAACGCGAAGCTGATGAACCAGCGCTCCACGGGCTCGGGCCGGCGCGAGTCGTTCAAGAGCCTGCCCCTGCCGCGCATGACGAACACCTTCCTGGCGCCCGGAGACCACGCGCCGGAGGACATCCTCAAGGAGGTGAAGCGCGGGCTGTACTGCGCCACCTTCGGCGGGGGCCAGGTGGACATCAGCAACGGCAACTTCGTCTTCGAGGTCAGCGAGGCCTACCAGATTGAGGACGGCAGGCTGGGCCGCCCGGTGAAGAACGCCATCCTCATTGGCGTGGGGCCGGAGGCGCTGAAGAACATCAGCCGCGTGGGCTGCGACCCGATGCCGGACCCCGGCATGGGCGTCTGCGTGAAGGACGGGCAGATGATGCCCGTGGGGGTGGGCCTGCCCACCGTGCGCATCGACAACGTCACCGTGGGCGGAACGAAGGTCGGCTGAGGACACCGTGAACTACGAACAGCTCGCGAAGAAGATCGTCCAGCGCGCCGTGAAGAAGGGCGCGAAGCAGGCGGAGGCGTACCTGGAGGTGGGCCGCCAGAGCAGCGTGCGCGTCCGCGAAGGCCAGATTGAGGACCTCACGGAGGCCACCAGCAAGGGCGTGGGCGTGCGGGTCATCGTGAAGGACCGGCTGGGCTTCGCGTACACGTCCGACTTCACCACCGCCGGCCTGGAGCGCGTGGTGGACCTGGCCGTGCAACTGGCGGAGGCCGCCGCGCCCAACAAGCTCAACGGCCTGCCCGGCGCGAAGGACCTGGGCAAGCGCGGGGACACCGGCGTCCTCTTCGACCCGAAGGTCGCGAACCTCCCCGGCGACTGGAAGATCAACGCCGCGCTGGAGGCGGAGCGCGCGGGCCGGGCGCAGGACTCACGCGTGGCCACGTTCGACTCCGTGTCCGCGGGCGACTTCGTGGCGGAGGTGTACCTCGCGTCCAGCGAGGGCGCGTCCGGCGGCTACTCCGGCACGTACGTGTACCTGGTCGCGGTGCCGGTGGCCGCGCAGGACGGGCAGCTCCAGACGGGCTACTGGCTGGACTACAAGCGCTTCCTGGACGACCTGGAGTCCCCGGAGTCCATCGGCCGCGAGGCCACGAAGCGCGCCGTGCGCATGCTGGGCGCGAAGCCGGTGAAGACGCAGCAGGTGCCGGTGGTGTTCGACCCGCTCGTCGCCGCGAGCTTCGTGGGCAACCTGTCCCAGGCCGCCAACGGCAACGCCGTCTACCAGCAGTCCAGCGTGCTCGCGCCGCACGTGGGCAAGCGGCTCGCGGGCAAGCACGTCTCGCTGGTGGATGATGGCCTGCTTCCCCGGGGCCTGGCCACCGCGCCCTTCGACGGAGAGGGTGTCCCCACCCGCCGCACGCCCATCCTGGATGAGGGCGTGCTGTCCGGCTTCCTCTACGACGCCTTCACCGCACGCAAGGCGAAGGCGCGCACGACGGGCAACGCGTCGCGCGGCTACAGCGCGCTGCCGGGCATCGGCACCACGAACCTCTACCTGGAGAAGGGCACGAAGACGCCGGAGGAGCTCATCCGGGAGGTGCCCCAGGGCCTCTACGTCACCGCCCTGCTGGGCCACGGCGCGGATCCGGTGTCCGGGGACATGTCCTGCGGGGCCAACGGCTTGTGGATCGAGAACGGTGAGCTGACGCACCCGGTGCAGGAAGTGACGGTCGCGGGTCACCTCCTCCAGATGCTCAAGGACCTGGACGCGGTGGGCAGCGACCTCCAGTTCCGCGGCGGCAGCGTGGGCGCGCCCACTGTCCGCTTCCGACAGCTCACCGTATCGGGCGCGTAGCCAGCCGCACCCGGTCGCCTACGCTGGCGGGCCTCTTCCTCACGGCACGAGGTCCGCCCGCATGGCCGCGAAGTCCGCCCGCAAGTCCGCCGCTCCCCGGTCGAAGTCGGCCGCGCCGCGCAAGCCGCGCCGCAAGAAGGCCGAGCCGAAGTCGCGGGGCCTGGGTCCGCACGAGGTCGCGAGCGAGGCCGTGGCCTTCCCCGACGCCCTCCTCCAGGCGGTGCGCGAGGACGGCGGCGAGGTGCTCTCCGTCTACCGAGACCCGCTGGGCGGACACCCCGTCGTCTTCGCGGTGCTCCCCATCGACAAGGTGGAGCCCACGCCCTACCAGCGCGACCTGTCCGAGCCCCACGTCAAGCGGCTGGCCACCGCGATGGAGCGGCTGGACCGCTTCCTGGACCCCGTCATCGCCGTGCGCGTGGAGGGGCGCTACTGGACGCCCAACGGCAACCACCGCCTCAACGCCAGCAAGCTGCTGGGCGCGAAATCCATCGTCGCGCTGCTCCTTCCGGACGAGGACGTGGCCTATCAAATCCTCGCCCTCAACACGGAGAAGGCCCACAACCTGAAGGAGCGCTCCCTGGAGGTCATCCGCATGGCGCGCGGCCTCGTGGGCGCGAACCGCCCGGGCAAGGAGTCCGCCTTCGCCCACCTCTTCGAGGAGCCCTCCTTCCTCACGATGGGCGCCGCCTACGAGAAGCGCCCCCGCTTCTCCGCGGGCGCCTACCACCCCTTCGTCAAGGTGGTGGACGGCTTCCAGGACGTGCCCTTGCCGGAGGCCATCGCCGTGCGCGACGCCCAGGCGGAGCGCCTGCTGGAGCTGGACGACGCGGTGGTGGCCGTCGTCAACGCCCTCAAGGAGCGCGGCCTCCAGAGCCCCTACCTCAAGAACTTCGTCGTCGCCCGGCTCAACTTCCTGCGCTTCCGCAAGGACGGCCCGCCTCCCACCTTCGACGCCACCGTGACGCGCATGCTGGCCAGCGCCCGGCGCTTCAACGTGGACAAGGTGAAGCGCGAGGACATCGGCCGCATGGGCGGCGGCCCCATGGAACCGGACGAAGAGCAGGCCTGAAGGGAATGAGGATTGCAGGGCCGTGTTGAGAGAGGCCCCGTACTCCCATGACATCTCCCACGGTCCTGGTCGTCGACGACGACCGCGCCAACCTTGATTCCGTTGCCCGCATCTTCCAGCGGGAAGGCTTCGCCACGCTGTCCGCCGCGCAGGGCACGGAGGCGCTGGAGATGCTCCGGCGCCCGGAAGTCAGCGTCATGGTCACCGACCTGATGATGCCCGGCATGGACGGCCAGGAGCTGCTCAAGGCCAGCCGCGCCATCCGCCCGGACGTGGAGGTGGTGCTGATGACCGCCTACGGCACGGTGGAGACAGCCGTGGCGGCCATGAAGGACGGCGCCTACGACTTCATCACCAAGCCCCTCAAGCGCCACGCCCTGGTGAAGGCCGTGCAGAAGGCGCTGGAGAAGCAGGCGCTCGTCCAGGAGAACACCTCCCTCAAGGCGAAGCTCGCGGAGATCAACCCCGCGGGCGGCCGCGCCATGGTGGGCCAGTCCCCCGCCTTCCGCGCCATGCTGGACACCATCCGCCAGGCCGCGCCCTCCACCGCCACGGTGCTGCTCCTGGGCGAGTCCGGCACCGGCAAGGAGCTGGCCGCGCGCGCGCTGCACGAGCACTCCGCCCGGGCGAAGCAGGCCTTCGTCGCGGTGAACTGCGGCGCCATCCCGGAGAGCATCCTGGAGGCGGAGCTCTTCGGCGTGGAGCGCGGCGCGTACACCGGCGCCGTCACCCGGCGCGAGGGCCGCTTCGAGCGCGCCCACGGCGGCACCCTCTTCCTGGACGAGGTGGGCGAGATGCCCCTATCCGCGCAGGTGAAGCTCCTGCGCGTGCTCCAGGAGGGAGAGCTGGAGCGGCTGGGCGGCACGCAGACGGTGAAGGTGGACGTGCGGCTCGTCGCCGCCACCAACAAGGACCTGCAGAAGGAGGTCGCGGAGGGGCGCTTCCGCGAGGACCTCTACTACCGCCTGCACGTGGTGGAGATCCGCGTGCCCGCGCTCGCCTCGCGCCGCGAGGACATCCCGCTGCTGGCGGAGGCCTTCCTGCGCCGCTTCTCCGCGAAGAACGGCAAGGTGCTGCGCGGCTTCTCTCCGGACGCGCTGAACGTGCTGGAGAACTACGCGTGGCCGGGCAACGTGCGCGAGCTGGAGCACGCCGTGGAGCGCGCCGTGGTCCTGGCCCGCACGGACGTGCTGGAGGCCAGCGACCTGCCGGAGTCCGTGCGCAAGGGGCCGCTGGGCTCCGCAGGCCAGCTCGTCATCCCCATCGGGACGCCCATGGAGGAGATCGAAAGGCGCGTCATCCACGAGACCCTGCGCCACACGCGAGGGGACAAGACGCTCGCCGCCCGCCTGCTGGGCATCGCCGCGCGGACCATCTACCGCAAGCTCGAGCGGGAGCAGGGCGGCCCCGACGCGGCCCCCACCTCCCCGGCGGTCCTCCCCTCCCCCCCCACCAGCGCGGACTGACAGGCCGTCACACCGGCCCCCGCCTGCTTTTGACAATTTGTCCCGACGTCCTGTCCCGGCCGCCCACCTGGCCGGGGCTCCGTCCTATTCCGAAATAATTTCAAGGACTTGGCCGTAAGTCGTGGGTTTGACGCCCGCCCAACGATGGCACCTGCCTTGCTCAAGGTCCCATCTGGGGCTGGCTTTCTCCCGGAAGCGTGATGGAACTCTTCTTTCGCAAGTACTTCTGGAGCGTGAACCTGTTGTTCATCCTGCTCGTCGCCCTCCTGGCGGCGCGCACGGTGAACCTGTTCGTCGAATCCTCCATCTCCCCCGCGCCCGCGTCCGAGGCTCCCGCCCGCGTCGCGCAGCGCACCCACGCCGCGGACAGCGGCCTCGCCACCATCGACGCGGAGCGCCTGTCGCGCCTCACCGGCGTGAAGCTGCCGGAGCCGGAGGTCGCGGTGAAGGAGCCCACGACGCCGGAGTTCGACGCCAACGCTCCGCCGGCCAAGAGCGGCCTGCGCGTGAAGCTCTTGGGCACGCTCGTCGCGGCCAACCCGGACTGGTCCTTCGCGTCCATCCAGGACATGACCACGCAGCGCTCGCAGACGTACATGATCGGCAACAACCTGATGGGCGCCACCGTCATGGAGATCGAGCGCGAGCGCGTCATCATCAACAACAACGGCCGCCGCGAGTTCATCGACGGGCAGCCCGGTGACGGCGCCGTCGCCGCCTACACCCCTCCCCCCGCGGCCACGCCCGCCGCCACCCCGACCAACAGCCTGGGCAACGGCATCAAGTCCACGGGTGAGAACGAGTACGAAGTCCCCAAGGCGGAGATCGACAAGACGTTGAGCAACCTCAACGACGTGGCGATGCAGGCGCGCATCGTGCCGGCCTTCAAGGACGGCCAGGCCGTGGGCTTCAAGCTGTTCTCCATCCGCCCGGACAGCATCTATTCGAAGATCGGCGTCCAGAACGGTGACGTCATCCGCCGCATCAACGGCTTCGACATGAACAGCCCTGAGAAGGCGCTGGAGATCTACTCGAAGCTGAAGGACTCCAGCCGCATCGAGATCGAGATCGAGCGCAACGGCGCGCCGATCCGCAAATCCTACAACGTCCGTTAAACACCCCCGTCAAAGCGCCCGCTCCTCCATGAAGACGACGCTCCCGTCCTGGCTGCTCTGTCTGTGCCTCGCGCTCTCCGGCTCCGCGTGGGCCCAGCGCCGTCCCACCCAGCCCGGTACCCCTGCCCCCGCTCCGGCGGCCCAGGGTGAACGCGACCGGACCATCACCCCGCAGGGCAACGGCAGTGCCGCGCCCACCGAGAACCAGGGCCCCCGCCAGGTGCCCTCGTGCGAGCAGGCCCGGCGCAACGCGCGCTACGGCATCTACTTCGACAAGGTGGACATCGAGAAGCTCGTCCAGACCGTGTCGGACGCCACCTGCCGCACGTTCATCCTCCCGGAGAACGTGCGCGGGAAGATCTCCATCATCGGTCCGGAGAACGGCCGCGTGGAGGTGGACGCGGACTCGTTCTACTCCGCGTTCCTCGCCGCGCTCGACGCGAACGGCCTGGCCGTCTACCCGTACGGCCGCTTCCTGAAGATCGTCGACAAGCGCTCGGCGAAGCAGAACCCCATCCCGACCATCGTGGACGAGGACACCCCGTACACGACGAACGAGCAGATGGTCACCAAGCTGTTCAAGATCAAGTACGTGGAGGTGGAGCCGCTGCGCGGCGTCCTCCAGCAGCTCGTGTCCAAGGACGGCGACACCATCCCGTACCCGCCGGACACCATCATCGTCAACGACGTGGGCTCCAACATCCACCGCCTGGAGCGCCTGATCAACCAGCTGGACAGCCGCTCCTCCAGCGACGAGATGCGCATCATCCAGGTGCAGTACGCCACCGCGCAGGACGTGGCCAACACCATCCAGAAGCTCTTTGAAGCCAAGGCCGGCGCGGGCGGCCGCGCGGGCCAGCGCCCCGGCAACTTCACGCAGGGCACCCCCGGCCAGCCTCCTCCCGGCGCGGAAGGCGTGTCCGGCGGCGGCACCGACTCGGGCGGCGCGGTCACGCTGTCGCAGATCATCCCGGACGAGCGCACCAACAAGCTCATCATCGTGGCCAGCCCCGCCGCCTTCGGCCGCATCCAGGACCTGGTGCGCGAGGTGGACATCCCGTCCGGCAGCGGCAACAAGATCAACGTCTACCCGCTGGAGAACGCCAACTCCGAGGAGCTGGCCAGCACGCTCCAGTCGCTCGCGCAGGGCACCGCCAACCGCCCCCAGCGCGGCCCCATCCCGCAGCAGCCGCAGGGCCTGCCGCGCGCGCCCGCCCAGGCCGCGGAGCTGTTCAGCGGCGAGGTGAAGATCTCCGCCGACAAGGGCACCAACTCGCTGGTCATCGTCGCCAGCCAGGGCGACTACAAGAACATCGTCCAGATCATCCAGCAGCTGGATCAGCCGCGCCGCCAGGTGTTCGTGGAGGCGGTCATCATGGAAGTGAACCTGGACCGCAACAGCGAGTTCGGCATCAACTTCCACCAGGGCTTCAGCCTCAAGACGGACGACGGCGCCATCCCCGGCATCCTGGGCACCAACTACTCCGGCGGCTCCATCCCGCCGTCCTTCTCCCTGGCGAACCTGGCCAGCATGGGCGGCTTCCTCGCCGGCATCCAGGGCCCCGTCCTGCCGGAGCTCAAGAACCTGGGCATCGACATCCCGGCCTTCGGCGTGGTGCTCAACGCCATGCAGCAGTCGTCCGACGTGAACGTGCTGTCCACGCCGCACCTGCTCACCAGCGACAACGAGGAGGCCGAAATCACGGTGGGCCAGAACGTGCCCTTCCAGTCCGGCTTCACCCCGTCCGCGCTGGGCAGCTCGCTGGGCGGCACCGGCACGGGCACCAACGGCGGCATCAATCCTTCGCTGCTGGGTTCGCTGGGCGGCCTGGGCTCGCTGTACGCGCCCATCACCCGCCAGAACGTGGAGCTGAAGCTCACCGTCAAGCCGCAGATCAACGAGAGCGACTACATCCGCCTCGTCATCACGGAGCAGACGGAGGAGATCGCGTCCTCGGACCCCGTCCTGGGCCCCACCACGTCGAAGCGCAGCGCCAAGACGACGGTCATCGCCAAGGACATGGAGACGGTGGTGATTGGCGGCATCATGCAGGACCGCACGCTGGAGTCCGTCTCCAAGGTGCCGGTGCTGGGTGACATCCCCCTGCTGGGCCACCTGTTCCGCGACACCACGCGCCGCAAGACGAAGACGAACCTGCTGCTCTTCCTGACGCCCTACATCATCCGCGGCCAGGAGGACTTCCGTCGCATCTTCGAGCGCAAGATGAAGGAGCGGCAGCAGTTCGTGGAGCAGTTCTACGGCCAGGTCCCCGGCTACGACGTCGCGGTGGACTTCAGCCGCAAGCCCGGCCCCCTGTCGCGCATGAACCAGTCCGTCATCAAGGAAGAGCAGCGGGTGGAGAACGGCGGCAGCGGCACGCCCAACGAGCGCGTCATCCGTCCCGCCGGCGCGGCGCCTGCCTCCCCGTCTCCCGCGCGGCCGGGCGGAGGAGCCCCTCCCGCTCCGGAAGGTGCCACGCCCGCCCCCGAGGGCGAGCAGGCACCGCGAAATTTCGAGGCGCCTCCGGAGGGTTCGGAGAGATCAGCCCCCGCGCCACAGCCCGAGGTGATCGCGCCCACGCCGGACGCGGACGCCGAGCGGCTGCGCATCCAGCCGGGGGACGGAGAGTAAGGACCATGGACCTGACCGCCGACACCACGACGACTCAAGACACCGCCGCGACGCCCGCCGTGTCTGGCGGCCGCAACGACGCCACCCAGGTCGTGGGCCACGGGCTCGCGTACCTCTGTGGCCGGCCGTTGGGGGAGATCCTCCGCGCGCTCGTGCCCTCCCTCACCCCGGAGAAGATCCAGGAGGCGCTCGCCGCCCAGCAGGAGAAGGGCGGACGGCTGGGGGAAATCCTGGTGGGCATGAAGGCGATCAGCGAGGAGGACGTCGCGCGCGCCCTGGGCCACCAGCTGGACCTGCCCTACCTCCAGCGCATCTTCGTGGAGGAGGTGGACGCGGAGCTGGTCAAGCGCATCCCCATCAACTTCGCCCGCCAGACGCAGGTGCTCCCGCTCTCCCTGGAGGGGGACGAGGTGGTGCTCGCGGTGGCGGATCCGCTGGACACCACCGCGCTGGACCACGCGCGCCTGCTGCTGGGCCAGTCCATCCAGCCGCGCATCGCGCTGGCCTCCACCATCGTGGACGCCATCAACAGCGTGTACGACCGCTCCGTCAACGAGGCCGAAGCGCTCGTGGACGAGATGGAGACCACCGAGGACCTGGACTCGCTGGCCCATGAGCTGGAGGAGCCCAAGGACCTGCTGGACGCGGACGACGAAGCGCCCGTCATCCGGCTGGTGAACTCCGTGCTCTTCCGCGCCGCCAAGGAGCGCGCGAGCGATATCCACATCGAGCCCATGGAGCGCGAGCTCCTGGTGCGCTTCCGCATCGACGGCGTGCTCCAGGAGGTCATCAAGCCGCCCAAGCGCTACCAGAACTCCATCATCGCGCGCGTGAAGGTGATGGGGCAGCTCAACATCGCGGAGAAGCGCCTGCCGCAGGACGGCCGCATCCGCATCAAGCTCGCGGGCCGCGACATCGACATCCGTCTGTCCACCACGCCCACGTCCTTCGGCGAGCGCATCGTCATGCGTCTCCTGGACAAGACGGCGACGCTGCTGGACCTGGCGGAGATCGGCATGAGCCCGCAGGTGCTGGCCAACATGGAGTCCGTCATCAAGCGCTCGCACGGCATCGTGCTGGTGACGGGCCCCACGGGCTCCGGCAAGACGACGACGCTCTACGGCGCGCTCTCCAAGATCAACACCTCGGACCTCAACATCCTCACCGTCGAGGACCCGGTCGAGTACCAGCTCAAGGGCATTGGCCAGATGGCCATCGCCCCGAAGATTGGCCTGACGTTCGCGCAGGGCCTGCGCTCCTTCCTCCGCCAGGACCCCGACGTCATCATGGTCGGTGAGATCCGCGACAAGGAGACGGCGGAGATCGCCATCCAGGCGTCCCTCACGGGCCACCTGGTGCTCTCCACGGTGCACACCAACGACGCCGCGGGCGCGGTGACGCGACTCGTGGACATGGGCGTGCAGCCCTTCCTCGTGGCGTCGTCGCTCACCGGCATCCTCGCCCAGCGCCTCGTGCGCCGGGTGTGCCCGGACTGCCGGCAGCAGTACACGCCCACGGACGCGGAGCTGAAGGAGCTGGGCTTCACGCTCGCCAGCTTCAAGGCGAAGTTCAACACGGACCGCATCTACCGCGCGGTGGGCTGCCCGTCCTGCAACCGCAACGGCTACCGCGGGCGCTCCGGCATCTACGAGTTCCTCTTCGTGGACGACGACGTGCGCCAGCTGGTGCTCAAGAACGTGGACGCGTCCACCATCAAGAAGTCCGCCCTGGCCAAGGGCATGACGACGCTGCTGGACGACGGCGTGCGGAAGATCGCCCTGGGCGAGACGACCATCGCCGAAGTGCTGAGCATCACGCAGGAGGACATCTAGGTCCGCCATGCCCGTCTTCGAATACAGAGGCCTTGATTCCCAGGGCAGGCAGAAGAAGGGCCTGCTGGAGGCGGACTCGCCCAAGACGCTGCGCTCCAAGCTGCGCGCCGACGGCATCTTCCTCACCGACGTGCTGGGCCAGGCGGAGGGCAGCCGCGTGGGCGTCTCCAAGGGCGCCAACGCGTCCCTGCTGGCGCGCGACGTGGACCTGCGCAAGCTGGGCCGCGGCCGCGTGTCCACGGAGGACGTCGCCATCCTCACCCGGCAGCTCGCCACGCTGCTGGGCGCGGGCGTCACCATCGTGGACTCCCTCAACGCGCTGGTGGACCAGGCGGAGAAGGAGCGCCTCAAGCGCGCCCTGTCGGACATCAAGCAGCGCGTCAACGAAGGCTCTTCCCTGGCGGACGCCTTCTCCCAGCACCCGAAGATCTTCCCCAGCATCTACATCAACATGGTGCGCGCGGGTGAGGCCTCCGGCGCGCTGGATCAGGTGCTCCTGCGGCTGGCGGACTTCACGGAGAACCAGGCCAAGCTGCAGCAGAAGATCATCGGCACGATGATCTACCCCGTCATCATGCTGGCGGTGGGCGGCGGCATCCTCGTCCTGCTGATGGTCTTCGTGGTCCCGAAGGTGACGAAGATCTTCGAGACCATGCGCGCCACGCTGCCGCTCAACACGCGCATCCTCATTGGCGCGTCCAACCTGATGCAGGCGTGGTGGTTCATCATCATCCCGGCCTTCATCGCCGGCGTGGTGGCGTTCCTGCGCTGGATCAAGAGCCCCAAGGGCAAGCCCAAGTGGGACCGCTTCACGCTGAAGGCCCCCATCTTCGGCAGCCTCGTGCGCCTGCTGGCCATCTCCCGCTTCGCGCGCACGCTGGCCACGCTGCTCAAGAGCGGCGTGCCCATGCTGGCCGCGCTGGACATCGTCAAGGCGGTGATGACGAACTCGGTGCTGGCGGACGCGGTGGAGAACGCCCGCGAATCCATCCGCGAGGGCGAAAGCATCGCCAACCCGCTCAAGCGCTCCGGCCAGTTCCCGCCGCTCGTGTACCACATGGTCGCCATCGGTGAGAAATCAGGGCAGCTGGAGGACATGCTGCTGTCGGTGGCGGACTCCTACGAGACGCAGGTGAACGTGCGCATCGGCGCGCTGACCTCCCTCCTGGAGCCCATGCTCATCGTGGTGATGGGCGTGATGATTGCATTCGTCGCGCTCAGCATCCTGATGCCGATTCTGCAGGTGAACACGGCCATCCATTAGGAGCAGGGGCGCACGATGAACGACACGCTCGACCGGTGGATCCAGCGCGCCACGCTGATGGGCCTGTTGGCCCTGGCCGCCACGCTGGCGACGGTGGGGGCCACCCTCTACGCCCACCGGGACCCGCCCGCGGCCTCAAGCCCGGGCACGCCTCCCTGAAGCGCTTCTGACATCCCGACACACCCATGGCGCGGTGGCTTGCCAGAAAGTCACCCGAAGGTGAGTGAAGACATGCACACGACGAACGCGAAGAAGCAGCAGCGCCGCAAGAACCGCGGCATGACCCTCATCGAGATCATGGTGGTCATCACCATCCTCGGGCTCATCGCGGCGGCGGTGGGCGTGGCCGTCATCCCGAAGCTGGAAGAGGCCAAGCAGGACACCGCGAAGCTGGACATCCGCAACATCCAGAGCGCGATGAAGCTCTACTACACGAAGAAGGGCTCCTACCCGGACACCGCCACGGGCCTCAAGGCGCTGGTGGACACCCAGAACCTGGAGCGCATGCCGCTGGACCCCTGGGGCCGCGAGTACGTCTACATGAACGAGGGCGGCAAGCCGGTCATCACCAGCTACGGCGCCGACGGCAACCCGGGCGGCGAGGGCTCCGACGCCGACATCTCCTCCAAGGACCAGAACGCCCGGCAGTAACGGGCGTTTCCTGAAGCAAAGCCGCGCCTCCCGCGTGTTGTCGTAGGAATGCCCGTGATGACCCCCGAGCACACTTCCTCACCGACGTCCGCGCGCGAGGCGCGATCCGTTCCTGGAGGGCAGGCCCGCGCCCGCTCGCCGCGCCTGGGCCGCCTCCTGCTCCTGGGCGTCTTCCTGGGCGCAAGCCTCCTCGCGTTCGCGCTGGTGTGGGCCACCGAGGACAACACCCTCACGCCCACGCAGCGCCAGGCGCGCGAGCAGATCCGCCGCCTGGAGGGGCTCTTCAAGGCCCACCACCGGCTGATGGGCTTCTTCCCGTCACAGGCGCAGGGCTTCACGCCGCTCATCGAGTCGAAGGTGCTGGACGCGCCGCCCATCGACCCGTGGGGCCACCCGTACCTCTACCGCATGGAGGGCAAGACGGGCGCCGTGCTGTCGCTCGGCTCCGACGGCAAGCCCGGCGGCACCGGCGAGGCCGCGGACCTCTTCAGCGGCGGCATCGTGGCACAGGAGGTGCAGCCTTGAAGACGGCCATGTCCCTGCCCGCTCCCGCCCGCCGCCGTCGCGCTCCGCGCGGCCTGACGCTGATTGAGATCTCCATCGCGCTGGCCATCGCGGCGGTGATGTTCGCCGCGGTGACCGTGGGCATCGGCGCCATCACCGGCGCGAAGGCGAAGGGCAGCGCCACGGAGCTGGCGGGCGTCATCCGCTCGCTCTACGACTCGGCGGCGCTCAGCGGCAAGACGTGCCGGCTGGTGTTCGAAATCCCCGACCCGAAGCGTGAGGAAGCCACGAAGTACCACGCCGAGTGCGCCGCGGGCGGCGTCACCACCTCGCGCGACCGGGACGCGGCGCTGCGGGACGAGGCGCGCGACCGCGAGCGCACCGCGCGCGACGGCAACAACGGCGGCGACGCGCGCAAGAACTACACGCGCTCCGAGGGCTCGCAGCCGTCCGCGCAGGAGCTGATGGAAGAGGAGAAGAACCGCATCGAGTCCCAGTCCACCTTCTCCGCGTACACCGCGGAGGAGATCTCGCCCAAGCAGCTGCCGGCGGGCGTGGCGGTGTCGGTGTGGACGCGGCAGCAGCGCGAGCCGGTGGAGAGCGGCGTGGCCTATCTCTACTTCTTCCCGCAGGGCTACACGGAGCGCGCCATGGTGTTCCTGCGCCAGGGCGACAACGCGTGGACGCTGGACGTGTCACCCCTCACGGGCAAGGTGTTCATCGCACCCGAGGCCCTGGAGGTGCCCCGCTCATGAGATTCCCGACGCACAGGCGCACGGGCTTCACCCTGCTGGAGACGATGGTGGCCATGGCCATCCTCAGCGTCGCGCTGATGGCCATCTTCGACCTCAACTCCGGCGCGGTGGCCAACCACGTCTACACCAAGCGGCTCACCGTGGCGTCGCTCCTGGCCCGCTCGAAGATGACGGACCTGGAGCAGAAGCTCTACGACGACGGCTTCGAGCAGGACGACGACGAGCAGTCCGGCGACTTCTCCGACGACGGCTGGCCCCAGTTCAAGTGGCGCGCCCGCATCATCGCGCCCAAGACGGACGGCGTGACGCCGGATCAGCTCATTGGCGCCATCTTCAACCTGCCCATGGGCGGCGGCGACTCCGGCGACCCGCTGGGCGGCCTGGCCGGCCTCTTCGGCGGCGGCGGCGGCGGTGACGGCAAGGGCAGCACGCCGCCCGGCGGCACCACCACGGCCAGCCCCCTGGGCGCGTCCGCCATGAGCATGGCGCAGCCCATGTTCACGCAGATGGTGGACCAGCTCACCAAGTCCGTCCGCGAGGTGCACCTCACGGTGTACTGGAAGGAAGGCACCCAGGTGGAGAGCGTGGACGTGGTGACGCACGTCGTGTCGCTGGGGCCGGGCGGCGACCGCAACGGCGGCTTCACGCCCAACGCGGGCACCACCGCGGGCGCGGAGAACCAGTGGGTGAACCCGCGCACGGGCCAGGTGGTGGACAACCCCATCCCCGGCCAAAACGGGCAGATGCTGGACCCGAACACGCGGGAGCCGCTGGTCAACCGGGCGCAGGTCCTCAACCAGCTCAACAACCCCAACGGCCGCCAGGGCGGCGGCAACGGCAACACCGGCATCAACCCGCGGCTGCCGGGCGGCATCTTCAACGGCGGCCTGCCGGGCATGCCGCGTGGCCAGGGGGGGATCATCCGATGAAGCGGCGCATGCGTGGCTTCACCCTCATGGAGGTCATGGTGGCGGTGGGCATCACCGCCCTCATGGGCACCGTCGTCGCCCTGGCCTTCCAGACGGGCATCAACGCGAAGGAGGTCGTGGAGGGCGAGGCGGAGCGCTACCGCATGGTGCGCGTGTCGCTCAACCGCATGGCGCGGGAGATTGGCTCCGCCTTCGTGAGCGACCGCTTCGACCTGCGCCGCTTCCGCGACCAGAACGACCGGCCCACCAACTTCATTGGCGAGCGCGACAAGCTGACGTTCACGACGTTCGCGCACCAGCGCCTGTACACGGACGTGAAGGAGTCCGACCAGGCGGTGGTGGAGTACTTCGTGGAGAACTCCAGCGAGCGCGGCGCCCGGCAGCGGCAGGACCTGAAGCGCCGGGTGAACCCCAACGTGGGGGACCGCATGGACCGGGGCGGCACCACCGACGTCCTCTTCGAGGGCGTCAAGGGCGTGGAGTTCGCCTACTGGGATTCGGAGAAGAAGGAGTGGGACGACGAGTGGGACACGCGGCGCACGGAGAAGAAGTCCATCCTCCCCACGCGCGTGCGCATCACCGTCATCGCCCTGGATGAGGCGGGCAAGGAAGCGCGCTACACCACGCAGACGCGCATCGTGCTCAACACGGAACTGCCGAGGTTCAACTGATGGCCCTCCCCTACTTCCAGCAGGCGTTCCGCCGGCGCGGCAAGGCGCGGGGCCCGGTTCCCGCCGCGGCGCCGCCCTCGCAGGCCGCGCGCAAGGACAAGCGCTCGCGCGGCGTGGCGCTCATCATCGCGCTCGTCTCCATCACGCTGCTCACGGTGGTGGCCACGGAGTTCGCCTACAACAGCCGCGTGGACCTGCAGCTCGCCGCCAACCAGCGGGACGAAGTGCGCGCCTACTACATGGCCCGCTCCGGCCTGTCGCTGGGGCGGCTGCTCTTGCGCTTCCAGAAGCAGGTGGACGCGACGCCCATCCCCAACCCGGCCAGCCTGCTGAGCGGCCTCATGGGCGGGGCCCTGGGCGGCGCGGGCGCGGGCGCGGGGGGCGCGAACGCCTTCCAGCCGCAGTCGCTCAACCTCCAGCTCTGGAAGCTGGCCCGCGTGGACTGCCACATGCTCAAGGGGCTGGTGAAGAGCGACGGCGCGGAAGGTGAAGACGGCCGCCCCGTGGAGACGGACCCCGTGCAGGTGGACCCCAAGTTCCAGATGGACGGCGAGGACGGGGAGGAAGGCGCGGGCGCGGCCACGCAGATGGCGGCGCAGATGCAGCGGCGGTCCTTTGGCGGCTTCGAGGGCTGCTTCCTCGCGACCATCAGCGACGAGGAGGAGAAGCTCAACGTCATGCGCCTGAACACCGGCGGCGCGGAGGCGCAGGCCACCGCCGCGCGCATGCTGGACATGTTCGCGGACAAGCGCTTCGAGTTCCTCTGGCAGCAGGACGACGCCAACAAGGTGCGCTCCACGCCCAAGGACACCATCATCGCGCTGAAGGACTGGTCCGACGAGGACGCCACCCAGTCCAACCTCAACGAGCGCGACCCGACGAACCCCTTCGTCACGGGCTTCGCGGACGAGGGTTCCCCGTACAGCCGCTACGAACCGCGCTATGACGTCAAGAACGCGCGCTTCGACAGCCTGGACGAGCTGTACCGCGTGCATGGCGTCAACGACCGCTTCATGGCGGCCTTCCGCGACCGGCTCACGGTGTACCCGGACATCAACTCCAAGCCGAACGTCAACACCGACGACCCCATCATGCTGGGGCTGGCCATCATGTCCGCCGCGGACCCCAACCGGCCGGATCCGCGCCTGACGGACCCGGTGTTCCTCAACGAGCTCATCAGCCGCATCCGCGCCGCGCGCATGTTCAACTTCTTCGGCATGTCGGTGGCGGACTTCGTGGGCGTCGTGGAGCAGGCCGGCATCGCCGTCAACCCGCTCATCAAGGGCAACGTCCAGCAGAACCGCTACCTGGGCGACAAGAGCAAGACTTTCACCATCAAGTCCGTGGGAGAGGCGGGCAGCGTCCAGAAGACGCTCACCGCCGTCATCCGCCTGGACGACGGGCTGGGCAAGCTCGTGTATTACAGAGAGGAATAGCATGGCCCGCATTCTTGGCCTGGACCTGGGCAGCCACTCCGTGAAGGGGGTGGTGCTCAACTCCGGAGCGAAAAGCAGCACCACGCAGGCCTACGCGGAAGTGCGCCGCGCGCAGGAAGGCGAGCGCGCGGAGACGCTGCGCGCCGCGGTGGAGGAGCTGCTCGGGAAGATGCCGCAGGGGCACGTGGATCAGGTCGTCATCGCCCTGCCCGGCCCGTCCCTCACCACGCACGCGGTGAGCCTGCCCTTCTCCGACCCCAAGCGCGTGGAGGCGACGCTGCCCTTTGAAGTGGGCAGCCAGTTGCCGTTCGACATCTCGGAGGTCGTCTACGACTACCAGGTAGTCGGCCAGAAGGACACCGGCGGCAAGGAGAAGGCCGCGGACCTGCTGGTGGGCGTGGTGAAGAAGGAGGAGCTCCAGTCGCTGCTCGCGCTCCTGGGCGGCCTCCAGGTGGACCCTCGCGTCATCACCCACCCGGCGCTCGCGTACCAGAACCTCTTCACGCAGATGCCCGGCCTCTTCGAGGGCGCGTCCGAGGGCGGCCCGGTGGCGGTGGTGGACATCGGCCACGAGCGCACGTCGGTGGCCATTGGCCAGCCGGGCAAGGGCGTGGAGTTCGCGCGCACCTTCGCGGGCGGCGGGCGCGACCTGACGCGCGCGCTGGCCACGGAGTTCCAGACGACGCTGCCGGAGGCCCACGCGTGGAAGGAAGCGCACGGCGCCATGGCGGGCGCCGCGCAGGGGCCGGACGCCGAGCGCGCCGCGAACGCCTTCGTGCGCGGCCTGCAGCCGGTGCTGCGTGAGCTGCGCCCGTCCTTCAAGGCCTTCGCCGCGCGCACCCGCCGGCAGGTCTCCGCGGTGGTGCTGTGCGGCGGCACCGCGCGCATGCCGGGCCTGGCCGAGCAGCTGTCGCGCGACCTGAACCTGCCGGTGCGCGTGATGGCGCTGCCGGCGGACGCGGCCGCGATGATTGGCGCCAGGGAGACGCCGTCCGCGGCGCAGGCGTACGCGCTGGCCATGCGCGGCAACGCGGCCGGGGCCAAGGCGCCGCGCTTCAACCTGCGCCGGGGCGAGTTCGCCTTCAAGGGCGGCTACGACTACGTGAAGGACCGCATCGGCCTCCTGGCCTCCTTCGCGGTGACGCTGCTGCTGTTGCTCATCGCCTTCGGGGTGGTGCGCAACACGGTGCTGTCGCGCCGCGAGGCGGAGGTGGACGCGGTGCTCTGCAAGACGACCCAGCGCATCCTGGGCACCTGCGAGACGAACTACGACCGCGCCCTCAACATGCTCAAGGGCGTGGAGAGCCCCGCCGCGGCGCTGCCCGCGATGTCCGCCGTGAACCTGCTGGCGGAGGTCACCCAGCGCGTCCCGCCGGAGGTGCCGGTGAAGTTCGACCGCATCCAGGTGGACCTGGACCGCATCATGCTCCAGGGGGAGACGGACAGCTCCAAGCAGATCGACACGCTCTCCGCCGCCTTGAAGGGCCACCGCTGCTTCAAGGACGTGAAGGAGGGCAAGGTGGAGAAGACTCGCGACGGGCAGAAGGTGACCTTCCGCCTGGACGTGCAGGTGCAGTGCCCCGGCGAGAAGCAGGGGGGAGAGACCTGACATGGGAAAGCTCAAAGAACTCTTCGCGCCCCTCCAGACGTGGTTCGAGCGGCTCTCCGACCGCGAGCGCAAGCTCGTGGCGCTGGCCGGCTCCGCGGTGCTGGTGTTCGTGCTCTTCGTCACCCTCTTCAGCTTCGCCAACAGCGCGAACGGCTACCGCCGGCGCACGCAGGACAAGCTGGCGAAGCTGCAGGAGGTGCAGGCCCTGGCCACCAGCTACGGCGAGGCCCAGGCGGAGCGCCAGAACGTGGAGCAGCAGCTCACGCAGAGCAACGTGCGGCTCATCACCTACATTGAAGACAAGGCCACCGCCGCGGGCCTCACCGTCCCCAACATGACGCCCAAGGGCGACGTGGGCGTGGGGGACGGGAAGATCATCGAGAGCTCCGTGGAGCTGACCTTCACGGACGTGGACCTGCGCAAGCTGACGGACTTCCTGCGCACGGTGGAGACGGGCCCGGGCATCGTGAAGGTGAAGTACCTGCGCGTGGAGCCCCGGCCCGCCACGGACACCCTGACGGCGTGGACGACCGTCGCCACCTACCGGATGAAGCAATAGCCCATGGCCACTGAAACCAAGACCGCCCGCTGGAAGCTCGTCCTGGGCTACACCGCCTTCGCGGTGGTGGCGTTCGTCCTCTGCCTGCTCATCACGTTCCCCTACGACGCGGTCCGCACGCGGCTCGTCACGGAGGCCGCGGCCCACGGGCTCGCGGTCCGCATCGAGGGCCTGCGTCCCGGCCTCTCCGGCGTCACCGCCACCCACGTGCGCGTGAGCAAGCCGCCCACGCCGCTGGGCGCGGAGGCCGTGGCGGCGCTGGCCCGCGGCGAGTCCGGCGGCCTGGGCCCGGACGAGCTGGGTGAAGCGCTCGTGTTCGACAGCGTGGCGATGCGCCCGTCCGTCTTCCCGCCCGGCGTGGTGATGAAGCTCAAGGGCATGGGCGGCACGGTGGACGTGCACGTGGGCGGCCTGAGCGGCACGTCGCTGAACGTGGACGTGGACGGCGTGCAGGCCAGCGGCGGCAACCTGCCCAAGTACACGGGCGTGGACATGGAGGGCACCCTCAACGCGAAGCTGGCCCTCCAGGCCCCGGGGACCCTGATTCGCGGCCAGCCGGTGGACTGGTCCCAGGCCTCTGGCACGGTGGCGCTGGACACCCAGGGGCTCACCATCAAGGGCGGCAAGGCGGCCATCCCCATGGGCGGCGGCCCCGCGATGCCCATGGAGCTGCCGCGCGTAGTGCTGGGCGAGCTGAAGGGCGACCTCCAGTTCGACAAGGGCCTGGGCACGGTGAGGGATTTGAACCTCAAGAGCGAGGACCTGGAGGGCGCGGGCACCGGCACGGTGAAGCTGGGCCGGCGGCTGGAGTACAGCGAGCTGGCGCTCGACGTGCGGCTGAAGTTCGAGCAGGCCTTCCAGCAGCGGCTGGGCCCCCTGGCGCTCGCGGTGAACATGCTGCCGCAGGACCGGGACAACCCGGGTTGGCGCGGCGGCCGGCTGAGCGGCATGGTGAGCAGCCCCCGCTTCGGTCCCAAGCGGTAGAACCCCGGGGGTCGGTTCCGTCCCTCCCCCACCCTCGGGTTGATGCCCGCGCACGCGCCGTGTAAAGCGCTGCGCGCGGCCCCGGGTGTCCGGGGCTTGGGAGAGTGGTGATGCCGGAGCTGGTGTTCTTCCGTCGAGGCGAGGAAGTGCTGCGGGTGGCGGTGGACCGGGCGCGGGTGGTGCTCGGCCGGGGCGACTCCAGCGACGTGGCCATTCCGGATCCGGAGGTGAGCCGCCAGCAGGTGGCCCTCCTGTGGGACGGCCAGAAGTGCCGGGTGGAGGACCTGTCCGGCAAGGGCACGAAGGTCGCGGGCGCCCTGGTGGAGCGCGGCGACCTGCCCGACGGCGCGGACATCGAGCTGGGCCAGTGGCGCGCGGTGTTCCGCCAGCACGGCGCCAGCGGCGACGCGGACGCGGCCACGGAGGCCGGCAACAGCACCTCCGTGCAGGGCCGGGACGCGCAGCGCTGGCAGCCCGCGCAGCTGCGCGTGAAGCAGGGCGGCACGGAGGCCGTGCACCGGCTCACCGGCGACAGCTTCACGGTGGGCAAGGACGCGGGCAACGACCTGGTGCTCCAGGACCGGTTCATCTCCGGGCGGCACCTCAAGGTGACTCGCAAGGACGGCGTCTTCCACGTCGTGGACCTGCGCTCCACCAACGGCACGTGGCTGGGCCCGGTGCGACTCTTCGAGGCCGAGGTGACGCTGCCCACGTCGCTGCGCGTGGGCGAGGCGGAGCTCATCCTGGAGGCCGTGCCCGCCGCGAAGAAGGAGGCGCAGGCCTTCCACGGCATCCTCGGCAGCGACCCGTCGGTGCGGCAGTTGACGGACCTGATTCAACGCGTGGCCCCGTCCACGGCGGCCGTCACCATCCTGGGCGAGTCCGGCACGGGCAAGGAGCTGGTGGCGAACGCGCTGCACGCGTGCTCGCCGCGCGCGAACCGGCCGCTCATCCCGGTCAACTGCGCCGCCATCTCCAAGGAGCTGATTGAAAGCGAGCTGTTCGGCCACGAGAAGGGCGCGTTCACCGGCTCCGTGGGCGCGCGCAAGGGCGCCTTCGAGGAGGCGGACGGCGGCACGCTGTTCCTGGACGAGATTGGCGAGCTGCCGCTGGACCTCCAGGCGAAGCTGCTGCGCGCGCTGGAGAGCGGTGAAATCAAGCGCGTGGGCGCAAGCCGCCCCCTGCACGTGGACGTGCGCGTGGTGGCCGCCACCAACCGCGACCTGCTGGCGGCGGCGCGCGAGGGCCGCTTCCGCGAGGACCTCTACTACCGCCTGTGCGTCGTGCCGCTGCACCTGCCGCCCCTGCGCAACCGCCGCGGGGACGTGGTGGCGCTGGCGGAGCACTTCGTGCGCGCGTTCGCCCCGCGCGGGCAGACGGTGCGCTTCACCCCGGCCGCGCTGGAGCGGCTCCAGCAGCACGCCTGGCCGGGCAACATCCGCGAGCTGCGCAACGTGGTGCACCGCGCGCTGCTCCTGCGCAAGGGCCCGTCCATCGACGGCAGCGACCTGTCCTTCGACCAGGAGGTCAACCGCGAGACGGGCATCACCGTGCCGGAGCTTCCGCCGGGCATGACGCTGGAGCAGATGCTGGAGAAGCTGGAGCGGCAGATCATCGAGACCGCACTGCGCCGCTTCAACAACAACCGCGAGCGCGTGGCCCGCGAGCTGGGGCTCGCGCGCTCCACCCTCTTCAAGCGCCTGAAGGACTGGGGCCTGACGAAGCAGGACGAGCAGGAGTAGCTCCCGCGCCGCCCCGCCCTACCCGTTCCCCGGGTGGGCGGGGTCGCCCCAGGCCGAGTGCGGCAACGGGTGCGCGTCCGTGCGCAGGTACCAGGGCACGCTGACCACCACCAGGCGCCGCTCGCCCGACAGGAGCAGCGCGCTGCGCAGCAGCTCCGAGCGGCGGCCGTAGAGCATGGCCCGGTACCAGCGCTTCTCCAGCAGCTCCGGCATCACGATGGCCACGGTGCGGCCCGGCACCTCCGCGAGCAGCGCGTCCAGGTAGTCCAGGAGTGGCCACACCAGCGCGCGGTACGGCGAGCCCACGTGCACGAGCGGCGGCGGCCTGCGTCCGGCTTCCAGGAGCGGGCCCTGGACGAAGTGCTGCCACTGCGCGTCCAGCGCCGCCTCGTCGTCGTCGCCGCTGCAGATGTGCACCGCGCGCACGTCGTCGCTCAACTCCAGCGCGAAGCGCAGCGCCGTCTCCGACGCGTGGGACCAGCGGTCCACCGGCACCACGGAGACGAGCGGCGCTCCAGGTGTGACGCGCACCGGCCGCTTCAGCTCCGTCGCCTGCCGCGTGCGCGTGTACGCGGCGTGGACGCGCGACAGCAGCAGCAGGCCCACGGGCACGATGACGAACGCGGCCCAGCCGCCGTGCATGAACTTGGACACGCCCACGATGCACAGCGTGAGCGCCGTCATCACCGCGCCCGCGCCGTTGAGGACGCGGCGCCACCGCCAGCCCTCCTCCCCCCGGTGCCGGTTCCAGTGCACCACCATGCCCGCCTGCGACAGCGTGAAGGCCATCAGCGCGCCAATGGCGAACAGGGGAATCAGCCGGTCGGTGATGCCCTTGCACACGATGAGCAGCACGGCCGCCAGCGCGGACAGCGTGAGGATGCCGCGCGACAGGGCCAGGCGGCGGCCCCGGTGGGCGAAGCCCGGGGGCAGGTAGCGCTCACGTGCGAGCACCTGGCACACCAGGGGGAAGCCCGCGTAGCTGGTGTTCGCGGACAGCGCGAGCACGCAGAGGATGGCGGCCATGGCCACGTAGTAGAAGGCGCCGCGCCCCATCACCGCCGCGATGAGCTGCGACAGCACCGTCTGGTAGTTCGCGCCGTCGGGGTCCGTCGCGCCCACGCCGTACGCCCGGCACAGGAGCGCGATGCCCAGCAGCATCGTCACCAGGATGCCGACGATGATGCCCAGCGTGGCTCGCGCGCGGCGGATGGTGGGGTCGCGGAAGATGGGCACGGCGTTGCTGATGGCCTCCACGCCCGTCATCGCCGTGCACCCGCTGGCGAAGGCGCGGATGATCAACCACGCGCCCAGGGACGCGGTGGGGACCGCCATGGGCGGCGGCGCCTGCACGGGCGTCGCGTCCCCGGTGGCCAGCTTGAAGAGGCCCACACCCAGGACCACGCCCAGCGACGTGATGAAGAACCAGGTGGGCACGACGAACACGGCGCCCGCCTCGCTGATGCCGCGCAGGTTCACCAGGGTGAGCAGCGCCAGCAGGCCCAGGGTGATGGGCAGCGTGTGGGGCCGCAGCGCGGGAATGGCGGACACCAGCGCGCCGGTGCCGGCGGAGATGCCCACGGCCACGTTGAGCAGGTAGTCCAGCATCAGCGCCGTCGCCGCGAGCAGCCCCGCGCCGCGCCCCAGGTTCTGCTTCGCCACCGTGTACGCGCCGCCACCGCTGGGGTACGCGGCGATGGTCTGCGCGTACGAGCCCGCGACGATCATCAAGAGCCCCACGATGGCGACCGTGATGGGGAAGAGCAGCCACAGCCCGGCCGCCCCCAGCGGGCGCAGCACGGTGAGCGCGGCCTCCGGGCCGTACGCGGCGGAGGACAGCGCGTCCAGCCCCAGCAGCGCCACGCCGGTGAGGACGCCCGTCTTCTCCTGCATCGCCTGGGCGTTGGTGAGCGGACGTCCCAGGAGCAGGTCCACGACGCCGTTGCCCGCCCGGCGCCGGGGCATGAACGGCCTCCTGCGTCCGTAGTCGGCCAGTTGGGCCATCGCGCCGTCCCCCTGGCCCGGAAGGTGCGCACCGGCTGTCCACGCGGAAACACGGCCCCGCGGTCGCATGCCCTCCAGGGCCATAGACCCTTTCCCGCGCCCGTTCGTTCCAGGGGAAGACACAGGAGACCGTCCGCCATGGGCCCGCACGCCGCCGTCCTCGCCTTTCCCACCCTGGATGACTTGTACGCCCAGCACCGTCCCCGAGCGCTGGCCATTGCCCGGCGCATCGTGGGGGACACCGACGACGCGGAGGACGTGGTGCAGGACGTCTTCCTGCGCCTGTCGCGACAGCCCCCGGGCATGGACGGGCGGGCGACGTGGACCACCTGGCTGCACCGGGTGATGGTCAACAGCAGCATCAACTGGCTGCGCGCACGCCGCCGCCGGGAGCGGCTGACGCACGCGCCCCAGGAGACCGTGTCGCCGGAGGCCCACGCCATGGGCGCGCAGATGCAGCGCCACTTCCACGAAGCGCTGGAGGAGGTGAACCCCCAGCAGCGGCAGGTGCTCTACCTGCGCGAGGTGCGCGGCCTGGGCTCCGCGGAAATCGCCCGGCTCCTGCGCATCCCCGAGGGCACCGTGAAGAGCGCCCTGCACCGCGGCCGCCAGCGCGCCCTCACCGTGATGGAGGAGCGCGGCCAGCGGCCGTGAGGCACGGGACTTCTACTCGTCGCCCTTGCTGCCGACGAACTGGTCGCCCTTCTCCTTGAAGAGGAGGTTGAAGCTGGTGAGCGAGCCGTAGACGCGGGTGATGTAGCCCTGCATCTCCGCCTTCTCCGCCTCCGTCAGCTTGGGGTGGGCGTTGAGCTTCTGCTCCAGCACGCGGATGCGGTCGCGCACCATCGTGACCTTGTGGAACAGGTTGTCGATGGGCAGGTCCTTCGCCTGGAGCTCCGGGTTGCCCGGCACCAGCCGCACCGTGCCGCCCTCCCACTTGCCCGCGAGCGGCGGCTCACTGAGGCCCGCCGCCTCCCGGAAGATGTCCATCAGCTCTTCGCGCGTCATGTTCAGCCCTTCCAGGTCCACCACTTGCTGCGGATCCGCGCGGTGGCGCACCACCACGGGCGCCACGCTCCGCGCGGTGCGGGTTCGCGTGCTCGAAACGACGGGCGCCGGGGCCGCCGAGCCCCGGGGCGCGTACTTGTCACAGATGGGCGCGGAGGGCGGGAACAGGCCGCGCGAGGTGTACACGCGGCACGGCCCCACCCATCCACGGTGATCCTCGGAGTGCGGACTCCAGAGCTTGCAGTTGCCGCACACCCGCTCATCGGGGCGGAAGGTGGGAAGAGGCCGGGGTCTCGCTCCCGCGTCCGACATGTCAGCGCGCCTCCTTGGCCACCGGCTTGCCCTTGCGGATGTTGAGCTCGCGCAGGAGCGCGTCCGCGTCCTCGACCTGATCCAGGTTCCAGAGGAGGTAGCGCACGTCCACGTTGACGTTCCGGGCCACGTCCGGATTGTAGCCGAAGTCGTTCGCGACGTTCTCCCACACGCGGTCGAAGTTCACGCCGACGAGCTGCCCCTTGCCGTTCACCGTGGGGCTGCCGGAGTTGCCGCCCGTGGTGTCCGCGTCCGCCAGGAAGTCCACCGGCACGTCCTTCAGCCGCGGGTCCACCCACGGCCCGAACTTCTTCGCCTCCGCGGCGGCGCGCACCTTCTGGGGCGCGTTGAAGGGCTCCTCACCCGTGTGCTTCTGGAGCATGCCCGTCAGCGTCGTCTGCGGCAGGTACAGCGCGCCGTCGCGCGGCGTGTAGCCCTGCACCTTGGCGAACGACACGCGCAGCGTGCTGTTGGCGTCCGGGGCAATGGGCTTGCCCGCCTGCGCCATCACCGCCTTGCGCCACGCCGGCCGCAGCCGCGAGGACGCGCCCTGGCGCCGGTCGCGCGTGTCGTCCAGCGCGGCCTGCTCCTTCGCCAGCTCCATGCCGAACGCGAGCAGCGGGTCGCGGCGCGCGACGAGCTGTCCCACGGACTCGTCCGCCATCTTAAGGCGCTCGGCCTGGTTCAGCACCTTGGTGCCCGCGTAGAGCGAGTCGATCTTCGCGGTGACGTCCTTCTCCGAGTACGTCTTGCCGAAGACGGCGTCCACGGAGGTGATGCGCGCGTCCTGCGGGAGCGCCTGCGCGCGCTTCACGAACGCGTGCAAGAGCGCCTTGTCCGCGGCGAGGAAGAGGTTCTTCTGCTCGCGCTCCAGGCGGTCCTTGATGCGCGGCACCTCGCGGTCCATGTACTCCGGGCGGCGCTCCAGGTCCGGCTTCGCGCGCTCCGTGGCCAGCCGGGACACCGTCGCGGCCAGGGCGGGCCCACGCGCCAGGCGGCCGGCCATGGCCAGGAGGAACTCGCGGTCGAAAGTCTTGGAGGCCTCCTTCTGCTCCGCGAGCAGCGCCTCGCGGGCCTTGAGGGCGTCGCCCCACTTCGCGCTGTCCTTCTGCGCCCACGCGACGGTGCCGGCTTCCGCGTCGCGCTGCTTCTCCACGATGTGGCCGCGCTTGAGGCCCGCCAGCTGCCCGCCCGCGTTCTTGTAGACGTTGTGCAGGCCCTTGAGCTGCGAGGCCACGGCGATCTTCCCGGCCGGGTCCTTCTCCCCTTCCGCCTCCAGGATGCGGATGGCCTCGCCCAGCACGTCGCGGATGCGCGGGTAGTAGCGCGCCTGGCGCTCCGCCATCTCGTCCGCCAGCAGCGTGCGGAACGTCGTGCCCGGGTAGCCCAGCACCATCACGAAGTCGCCGGGCTTCACGCCCTCGGTGGACAGCGGGAAGAAGAACTCCGCCTTGTAGGGCACGTTCTTGTCGCTGTACGCGGCGGAGGCGCCGTCCGGCGCGGTGTACGCGCGGATGATGGCGAAGTCGCCGGTGTGGCGGGGCCACATCCAGTTGTCCTCTTCCCCGCCGTACTCGCCCACGGCGCGCGGCGGCGCGTAGACCAGGCGCACGTCCTGCAGCTCCACCGCGTCCACCAGCGTGTAGTTCACGCCGCCGTCGAACGTCGCGACCTGGCAGCGGGTCGCGGGGCGCTTCTCACACTCGGCCACCAGCTCCTTCTGCTTGCGGTCGATGGCCTTGTAGCGCGCGAGGTCGTCCGCGCCCTGCGGCACGGCGGCGTTCACCTCCGCCGTCACGTCCTTGAAGCCGCGCGGCACCTGCACGCGCGAGCCCTTGCCCGGGAGTTCCTCCGACTGGCTCTTCGCGAGGAAGCCGTCGGTGATGAGGTCCTTCTGCGGGGAGCTGTGCTCCTGGATGATGGAGAAGGCGCAGTGGTGGTTGGTGATGATGAGGCCGGAGGCGGAGATGAACGACCCGGAGCAGCCGCCGGTGTTCACCGTGCCCGCCAGCAGGCCCGTGCCGCGCTTGGGGTCCCACAGCTTGTTGGGCGGCAGCTGGAGCCCCTGGGCCTTGAGCCAGGCGGGGCTTAATTCCAGCACCTGCTGCGGGGTCCACTTCCCTTCCCCGGCGAAGGCCGGGGCAGCCACGAGCGAGAGGAGAAGGAGCGTCTTCTTCATGGTGCCCCCATCCCTACTCCGTCCGCCGCCCGGGCGCGACCGTTCCGGTGTCGGGAGCGGGCGTTTTCGCGGAAGATGGAACGCGCTTGGATGTTCCGGTGTCCAGGCAGGAGGGGACCAGCGATGCGGACCGCGAGCGGGGCGACACTGGATTTCGGAAGGCTGGCGCTGCTCCTCGTCCTGATGGGGGCGTCCTGGTACTTCTGGTACTCGCCGGTGCTGTGGCCGGTGAAGGTGTTGGTGGTGATGATGCATGAGACGGGGCATGCGCTCGCCACGCTGCTCGTGGGGGGCTCCGTGGACCGGGTCCACCTCCAGGTGAACGAAGGGGGCAGTTGCTTCTCCCGCCTGCCGCCCGGCGTCTTCAACCGCATCCTCGTGTCGTCCGCGGGCTACCTGGGCAGCGCGGTGGCGGGCGCGGGGCTGATGCTGGCCACGTTCCGCTTCCGGCTGGGCCGCGCGGTGATGGGCGCGGCGTCCGTGTGGCTGGCGGTGATGGGCTTCTTCTACGCGGGGGACCTCTTCACCCTGGCCTTCTGCCTGGGCATGGCGCTGGCCATGGGGCTGGGGGCGCGCTTCCTGCCCACGGGGCTGGTGGACGCGCTCAACCTGTTCCTCGCGGCCTTCACGGCGCTCTACGTCATCTTCGACCTGCGGGACGACCTGTGGAACAGCGCCGTGCGCGCGCAGAGCGACGCGGCCATCCTCGCCAGCGAGACGTGGGTGCCGTCCATCGTCTGGGCGGCCCTGTGGACGCTGCTGTCGCTGGCCCTGCTGGGCGTGTCCGCCTACTGGGCCCTGCACGCGAAGCCGGCGGGTGGCGTGAAGATGCCGCCCATGGCCCGCGCGCGGCGGGTGTGAGCCATCAAGGCCGCGCCCTACTTGCGCGGCCGCATCCGGAAGGCCACGAAGGACGCCATGTCCGGGAAGCCGAAGTACGGGTTCTTCTGCCGGATGGCCTCCATCTGCGCCACCGGCACGTCCGCGTAGTCGTGGCCGGGGAACAGCCGCGCGGAGTCCGGCACCTTCGCCAGCACCTGCGACAGCGAGCGGTACATGTCCTCCGGGTTGCCGCCCGGGAAGTCGCACCGGCCGCACCCGTTGATGAAGACCGTGTCCCCGGACACGAGCGCGTCCTCCGCCAGCAGGCAGTGCGACCCCGGCGTGTGCCCGGGCGTGTGCAGGGCCTGGAACGTGCGCGCGCCCACCGGCACGGGGTCCCCGGCCTTCAGGGGCCGCAGCGCGTCACCGCCCAGGCCGCGCAGCTGGCTGGAGAAGGCGACCTCCTCCGCCTGCGCGTATACCGGCACGTCGTGGCGCGACAGCAGCTCCTCCAGGCCGTTGATGTGGTCGCCGTGGCAGTGCGACACGAACGCGCCCACCAGGCGCTTGCCGTCCTTCGCCACCGCCGCCTCGATGGCCGGCACGTCCCACGCCGGATCCACCACCAGCACCTCCGGGCCGTCCTGGGGCCCCACGAGGTAGACGAAGTTGTCCATCGGTCCGAGCTTGAGCTGGCGTACGTACGGCGTGGGCATGGTTGTCCTCCAGGCGGACACTCTACGTCCCAGGCTTGCCGCCCCGGGGCCTGTTCCCGTTGAATGCCAGCCTGCGTTGTCCCATGCCGTCAGGAGGTCCTCTTCCGTGAAGCGCCTGCCCACCCTGCTCGCCTGCTCGCTCCTGGCTGGCGCGACCGCCTCCGCCGCCGGCCGGACGGCCTCCACCTTCCGCTACAAGCCGTCGCCGGACGACGAGCGGCCCGTCATCGTGGACGCGACCATCGGGCCCCAGGGCAGCGACTTCGCCATGCGCCTGAAGTTCAACAAGGACCCCTTCGGCGAGGAGTGCAAGCAGCGCTGCGCCAACATCACCCTCTTCCTGGACACCGACTCCAGCACCCAGTCCGGCCTGCGCCTGGCCGCCAACAAGGCCCCGGAGAACGGCGCCGACCTGGCGGTCGTCATCCAGGGCGTGCGGGAGTACAAGCGCCAGGACGCGCCCCCGGAGATGGCCCTGCGCGTGAAGGTCCGCCAGCTGGGCTCGGACGCGACCAGCGCGGACGCGGGCGAGCTGCTCGCGGACCTCAACAACAAGCAGGATCCGGAGCGCATCCAGACGGACGGCACCACCGTGTACCTCCTGGTGGACGCCACCAGCGCGCTCCTGCCCTCCGCCCGCAAGGTGCGCGTCATCTACCACCCGCCAGGTGGCAAGGCCCTCACCGCCAGCATCAACGGGATGGCCAGCGGAAGCTCCGGCAAGGGCGTGCAGATCTTCAAGCGCGGCAGCGGGAACTGGGGCCGAGCCCCCGACGCCGAGGGCAAGAAGCCCCGCGCCAACACCCCCGGCGACAACGGCTAGTCCAAGCAGGCCGGCAGTCAGGCGATGAGCGCGCTCCCCTCGGAATTCCGGGGGGTTGGCGGTGGGTTCTAGGCAGGCACAGGACTGCACGGACGTGCAGAAGTGTCGCGCTGGAGCCGACGCAACCTCCCGAATTCGTTCTCAATGTCAGAGGCCCATGGTAGTCCCGGCCATCTGACGTTGAGGGTGTCCGACCCGACTGGTAGTCGCAGCGCGCAAAGGCGTGGCCCGCGCGCTGCGTCACGCACGGTGGGGCGGCCCGTGTGAAACACCCATCTGGATTCCATGACCATGCTCGCAGAAGCCGAAACGAAGTCGCGCAAGAAGCAGGGAGGCCCGGCAGGGGGCGGAGGCAAGGGAGGCGGCGGCGCGTCCGGCGCCGGCGGCGGGGACGGTCTGCCCGCGGGCCTGGCCGAGGAAGCGCGCCGCCGCTACCTCAACTACGCCCTGTCGGTCATCACCTCGCGCGCCCTGCCGGACGTGCGCGACGGCCTCAAGCCGGTGCAGCGCCGCATCCTCTACGGCATGTGGAACGACCTGAACCTGTCGTTCGACACGAAGTACCAGAAGTGCGCGCAGGTCGTGGGCGCCATCATGGGCCGCTACCACCCGCACGGCGACACGGCCATCTACGACGCGCTCGTGCGCATGGCGCAGGACTTCTCCCTGCGCTACCCGCTGGTGGACGGCCACGGCAACTTCGGCTCGCTGGACGGCGACTCCGCCGCCGCCTACCGCTACACCGAGTGCCGCCTGGAGAAGCTGGCCACGGAGCTGTTGGGTGAGCTGGAGAGCAAGACGGTCCGCTTCCGCCCCAACTACGACGGCACCCGCGAGGAGCCCGTCGTCATCCCGGCGCGCGTCCCGCAGTTGCTGATGAACGGCACCACCGGCATCGCGGTGGGCATGGCCACCAACATCCCGCCCCACCACCTGGGCGAGCTGGTGGACGCGCTGCTGGCGCTCATCGCGGATCCGGAGCTGCAGACCAAGGACCTGCTCAAGTGGATCAAGGGGCCGGACTTCCCCACCGGCGGGCAGATCCTCAACGACAAGAAGGAGCTGCGGGAGATCTACGAGACGGGTCAGGGCTCCGTCCGCATCCGCGGTGAGTACAAGCTGGAGGAGCTCAAGCGCGGCGGTCAGATGATCGTCGTCACGTCCATCCCGTACACGGTGAACAAGTCCACGCTCGTCGCGAAGATTGGCGAGCTGGTGCGCGAGCGCAAGCTGCCGCTCATCACCGACGTGCGCGACGAGTCCACCAAGGACGTGCGCATCGTGCTGGAGCTCAAGAAGGACGCCAACCCCGAGCTGGTGATGGCGTACCTCTACAAGCACACGCCCCTGCAGACGAACTTCGGCGTGAACCTCACGTGCCTCGTGCCCTCGGACAACCCGGACGTGGGCACGCCCAAGCGGTTGGACCTCAAGTCCATCCTCCGCTACTTCCTCGACTTCCGCCTGGAGATCGTGACGAAGCGGTTCGAGCACGAGCTGGCGGAGCTCAAGCGGCGCGTCCACATCCTCGAGGGCTTCGAGAAGGCCTACGACGCGCTGGATGAGATCATCCGGATCATCCGCCAGTCCGAGGGCAAGCAGGACGCGGCCCAGAAGCTGATGGCGCGCTTCAAGATGGACGAAATCCAGGTGGACGCCATCCTGGAGATGCGCCTCTACAAGCTGGCCCGCCTGGAGATCCTCATCGTCCAGAAGGAGCTCAAGGAGAAGCGCGCGGAGATCAAGCGCATCGAGGGCATCCTCAAGGACGTGAAGAAGCGCTGGGCCGTCATCCACGACGAGCTGTCCGGCCTCAAGGCCGCGTACACCGACAAGCGCCGCACGCGCATTGGCGGCGCGGGCGCCGAGGAGATGGAGTTCTCCGCGGAGGCGTTCATCGCGGACGAGGACGCCCACGTCGTGATCACCCGCGACGGGTGGATCAAGCGCGTGCGCGAGGTGAAGGACCCGTCCACCACGCGTCTGCGCGAGGGCGACGCGGTGATGGCGGTGCTCGCCGGCAGCCTGAAGGCGAACCTGGTGCTGTTCAGCAACTTCGGCACCGCCTACGTCACCCGCTTCAACGACGTGCCGGCCTCCACCGGCTACGGCGACCCGGTGCAGAAGCTGTTCAAGTTCGACGACGGCGAGCGCGTGGTGGGCGCCCTGTCCCAGGACGCCCGCCTGCCCCAGCCGGAGAAGCTGGTGGCGGTGACGCGCCAGGGTCTGGGCCTGCGCTTCCTGCTGGCGCCGCACACGGAAGTGTCCACCCGCGCCGGCCGCCGCTACGCGAAGACGGGCGAGGGCGACGAGATCATCGGCACCCAGCCGGTGGGCGACAAGGACCTGCTCGCCGTCCTCACGGAGAAGACCAACGCCCTCGTCTGCAAGGTGGCGGAGATCAATGAGCTGGCCGGCCCGGGCAAGGGCGTCCAGGTCATCAAGGTGGACGAGGGCGACAAGGTGGTGGACTTCCTCGCGGCGCCGGCCAGTCAGAAGGACGCCACGCTGGAGTTCGAGACGCAGAAGGGCCGCAAGCTGCACCTGTCACCGGGGAAGTTCTCGGTGACGGCACGTGGCGGCAAGGGCCATGAGATGTCCAAGCGCGACACGGTGAAGGAGGTGGCGCGTCCCGTCACCTTCGTGCCGCTGCCGGAGAAGAAGGAGTAGCGGGAAGGCCATGGCGACCAAGAAGGAAAGCTACACAGGCGCGGACATCCAGGTCCTGGAAGGCCTGGAGCCGGTGCGCAAGCGCCCGGCCATGTACATCGGCGGTACCGACAGCACGGGCTACCACCACCTCCTCTGGGAGATCGTCGACAACTCGGTGGACGAGGTCATCAACGGCTACGCCTCCCTCATCGAGGTCACGCTGCACAAGGGTGGCAAGTCCATCACCGTCGTGGACAACGGGCGCGGCATCCCCGTGGACATGATGCCCAAGCACAAGAAGCCCGCCGTGGAGGTCATCCTCACGACGCTGCACGCGGGCGGCAAGTTCGAGCAGGGCAACTACATCCACTCGGGCGGTCTGCACGGCGTGGGCAGCTCCGTGGTGAACGCGCTCACCAGCAAGCTGGTCATCGAAATCAAGAAGGACGGCAAGCGCCACGTGCAGACGTACGCGCGCGGCAAGGCCACCAGCCCCCTCAAGGTGGAGGGCCCCGCGCGCGGCACCGGCACGTCCATCACCTTCGAGCCGGACTCCGAGATCTTCGGTGAGAAGCAGAAGTTCGACGCGGCCCTGGTGCGCGAGCGCCTGGAGGCGAAGAGCTACCTGCACAAGGGGATGACGGTCGTCTGGAAGGACGAGACGGCCACGCCCGCCGTGTCGGAGACGTTCAAGCACGACGGCGGCATTGCCGAGTACCTCACCAAGGTCGTCTCCGAGCGCCAGAAGCCCATCGTCCCCGCGGGCGGCACGCCGTTCTACTTCTCGCGCGACAACGAGGTCCGGCTGGAGGTGGCGCTGGCGTGGACGGAGGCCACGGACGAGCACATCCGCTCGTACGTCAACGGCATCCCCACGAACCTGGGCGGCACGCACGAGGCGGGCTTGAGGGCGGCCATCGTCAAGGCGATGCGCAACTACATCGAGACGCACGGCCTGACGCCCAAGGGCGTGTCGCTCACCGCGGAGGACATCCGCGAGGGCATCACCGCCATCCTCTCCGTGTACGTGGTGGAGCCCCAGTTCCAGGGGCAGACGAAGGGCCGCCTCAACAACCCGGAGACGACGGCGCAGGTGGACGGCGCCGTGCGCCCGGTGCTGGAGAAGTGGTTCAACGACAACAAGTCCATCGCGGAAGCGCTGCTGGCGCGCATCATCCTGGCCGCCCGCGCGCGTGAGGCGTCCCGCGCGGCCTCCGCCGCCATCAGCCGCAAGTCCGCGGTGAGCCACCGGCTCAACCTCCCCGGGAAGCTGGCGGACTGCTCGTCCACGGACCCCTCGACGAGCGAGCTGTTCATCGTGGAAGGTGACTCCGCAGGCGGCTCCGCCAAGCAGGGCCGCGACCGGCGCACCCAGGCCATCCTCCCCCTGCGCGGCAAGGTGCTCAACGCGGAGCAGGCGTCCACCGACAAGGTGGCCACCAACAAGGAGCTCCAGGACATCGTCAGCGCGCTGGGCTGCGGCATCGGGTCCGACTTCGACATCACGAAGCTGCGCTACGGCCGCGTCTTCCTGCTGATGGACGCGGACAGCGACGGCCACCACATCGCCACGCTGCTGCTCACGTTCTTCTACCGGCACCTGCGGCCCCTGATTGAAGCCGGCGCGGTGCACATCGCCCAGCCGCCGCTGTACCGGGTGGACATTGGCAAGGAGACGTACTGGGCCCTGGACGAGCCGGACCGCGACCGCATCATCCGCGAGAAGGCCAAGGGCAACGCCAAGCCCAACATCATGCGCTTCAAGGGTCTGGGCGAGATGACCGCCGATGAGCTGAAGACCACGACGCTCGATGCGAAGAACCGCATCAGCCTGCGCGTCACCATCGACAACGCGCTGGAGACCGACCGCATCATCAACGACCTGATGGGCAAGGATGTCTCGGCGCGTTACAAGTTCATCACCGAGCAGGCCGGCGAAGTCCAGGAGCTGGACGTCTGAGAAAGCGGGAGTCCCCGCACACCCGGGACGGGCGCGATTCCGTCCCGGGTGCAGCATTGGTCTTCCGCCCCGCCGGTCGGCTAGCATCCGCCGCATCGTGAACACTGCCCGTCTTGCCCTGACTGTCGCGCTCGCCTGTGTGCTGAGCGCTCCCGCCGCCGACGCCGCCACCAAGCGCAAGTCCGCCGCGAAGAAGAAGCGCCCCGCCGCCACCAAGAAGGTGCCCGCGCCCGTCCCCGAGGAGACCTTCACCCCACCGGATGAAGTGGCTCCCGTGTCGGACGCGCCCGTGGCGCCCAAGGCGGCCGCCCCGGCCCCGGCCCCGGCCGCTCCGGCCAAGCCCAACCTCCCGAAGATGGCGGACGTGCCGGCCGCGGTGGTGCGCGCGGCGCCCTCCAACGCCGTCGCCATCTTCGGCGTGGCCCGCCAGCCGGCCGCGACGGACTCCGCGGCGAAGCTGGAGGACACGCTCACCCGGAAGCTGGGCACCGCGGGCGACATCCAGTTCGTGGACCTGGCCACCGCCTTCCCGCCGCCGGAGCCGCAGGGCAACCCCAAGGGGGACGCCCTCTTCGACGAGGGCCGCGCGGCGTACGACAACCTGGACCCGGACACCGCGGCGGTGAAGTTCAAGGCGGCCGCGGACGCCTACGTGCAGCGCCCCGGCGACCTGCGCCCGGAGAAGCTGGGTGAGACGTACCTCTTCCAGGGCGCGTCGCAGTTGCTCAACGGCGACGTGGCCGGCGCGAAGGCGGCCTTCACGAACGCGCTGCTGGCGGAGCCGTCGCTGCGCCCGGACGCGGGCCTGTTCGGCCAGGACGTGCAGCGGGTGTTCGCGGAGGCGCAGACGGAGCTGAACGCGCAGCCGCAGGGCACGCTGGTGGTGAACTCCCAGCCCCAGGGCGCGCGCGTGCTGGTGCGCGGCCGCGAGGTGGGCGTGACGCCGCTGGCCGGCGCGAAGCTGGCCCCGGGCCACTACCCCGTGCAGGTGGTGCTGCCGGGCTACGCCCCGTTCGCGGCGTACACGGAGGTGAAGCCCTCCGCCCCCACGGAGCTGAAGACGAAGCTGGCCTCCGCGCCGGGCCTGTCCGCGCTGCGTGACGCGGCGGCGAAGGCCGGCACGGAAGCCGCGTTCGACGCGGACGGCGTGCCCCCGGAAGTGGGCGCCATCGGCGAGCGGCTCAACGCCCGCTACGTGGTGCTGGCGGCGTCCTTCCAGGACAAGAAGGGCCGGCTGCACGGTGAGGTGCAGGCGTGGGACCTGCGCACGAAGAACCGCCTGCGCGGCGTGGAGGTGGACTTCGGCAAGCGCGACGGCAAGGGCAGCGCGGACGCGGCCGCGGACCAGCTGCACACCTTCCTCGCGGGCGCCGCCCTGCCCCAGAACCGCAAGGAGCAGAAGGACTCCGTGTCCTCCAGCGACTCCGTGCTGCGCAAGCCCTGGTTCTGGGCGGCGGCGGCGGGAGTGGCGGCAGTGACGGCGGGCGTGGTGTACGTGGCCACGACGGACCGCGGCGGCGGCTACAACCCGGTCAATGGCTTCCCCGGTGGAATTTCCTTCTAGGCCGGGCGTCAAGCGCACAGGACTCCTCATGAAAGCCCTTCCGCTCGCGCTCGTGCTGCTGCCCGCCCTGGCGCTGTCAGCCTCCCCTTCACCGGGCCGCATCTCCGCGCTGCTCATCCCCATGGACCCGTCGTCCGAGTCCTCCGGGGTGCAGATGGAGAGCTACATGAACGACGCGCTCGGCAACTTCGCCAGCTACTCGGTGCGAAAGCCGCGCGACCTGTTCGGCCTGCCGGACGACCCCGCCGCGCAGGCGTCCTTCCAGCGCGCGAAGAAGGGCTACGAGGAGAGCCTCAAGGCCTTCGAAGCGCGCGACTACGAGGACGCGGAGCGCAAGGTGCGCGCCACCCTCAAGGAAGTGGAGGGCTCCGTCGCGGCGATGACCTCCTGCTTCCCGCTGTGCGACGCGCTGGCGCTGCACGGCGCCATCCTCCAACTGCGCGGGGACGTGGAGGAGGCGAAGCTGCTGCTCATCGACCTGATGGCGCTCAACCCCACCTTCGAGCTGAACCCCAAGCGCTTCAGCCGGGACTTCATGAGCCTGCGCGTGCAGGTGGCGACAAGCCGCACCTCGCAGCTGCGCGGCAGCGCCACCTTCAAGTCCCGTCCCGCGGGTGCCCGCGTCTACGTGGACGGCGAGCCGGTGGGCTACACCCCGGTGACGCTGCCCACGCTGCCGGTGGGCAAGCACCTGGTGCGCATGGAGCGGCCGGGCTTCCGCCAGTTCGGACAGATCGCCGAAGTCACCCCGGACGACGTGGAGGTCACCACCGCGCTGTCGCCGACGGCCACCTACAAGGCCTATGACGCGCAGCTGGACAAGGTGGTGCCGGACGTGTCGCGCGGCAGCGACAAGCCGGCCAACGCCGTCGCCTCGCTGGGCAAGTCGCTGAGCCTGGACCGCGCCATGGTGGGCACCGTGCGCGTCATCCCGGAGCGCGGCACGGAGCTGTCGGTGGGCTTCTTCGACATCAAGAGCGGCAAGCGGCTGGGTTCGCGCAGGCTGGTGCTCCAGGGCGACGAGTACGGTCAGCTCAAGTCGGAGATGGAGCGGGTGGTCAACCAGCTCATCAACAGCGAGGGCGAACAGGTCGTGAAGAAGCGCGACCCCCTGGACAACCGCAACGGCGCGGAGGACTGGGGTTCGGAGGACCGGGGCGGCAACAGCCGACAGTCCGTCAAGAAGCACTCCGGGGATGATCCGTTGGATAACGTGTCGGGTACCGAGGACTGGTAGCACGCGGCGCTTGTCCCGGGACGGCTCACCTCTAGAGTCCCGGGCCGTATGCGCCACCTGCCGCTGCTCGCCCTCCTCCCCGGCCTCGCGCTCGCCCAGACGGGCGCCGTCGACCGCGCCCCCGCCCCGCCCCGGGGCGTCACGCTGCCGCCCACCAACGCGGCGCTCATCGACGAGGCGCCCGCCCTGTCGCTCAACCCCGCCGGCCTGGGTTTCCAGGACGCGGGGCAGCTCTTCTACCTCCACGAGCGCAACCTCGAGTCCGACTCCGTCGGTGACGCGGTGTTCCTGGGCACGCGCCTCCTGGGAATGGGCGCGGGCTTCTCCCTGGAGTGGATCCGCGGGGAGAACGCGCCGGACTACCGCAAGACGTCCTTCGGCCTGTCGCTGGGCCCCCGCACGCTGCAGCTGGGCGCCGCCCTGCACGACTTCAGCAGCTCGGATGACCGCCGCATCGGCGACCTGACCAGTTGGGACGTGGGCCTCACCGCCCGCCCCTTCCGCGCCCTGTCGCTGGCCGCGGTGGCCAAGGACGTGAACGCGCCGGAGCAGGACGGCCTCAAGCTGCCGCGCCGCTACAACTTCGGCGTGGGCATCCGCCCGCTGGACGAGCGCTACACGCTGGGCGTGGACTGGCTCTTCGCCGAAGGCGGCTTCCGGGAGGGCCAGGCGACGTACACGCTCCAGGCGGAGGTGGTGCCCGGCCTGCGGCTGGGCGGCGGCCTGTCCCACGGCTTCGTCAGTGGCATCCCGCTGGCGCTCCAGTTCGCGGCCACGGTGGACCTGGGCCACGCGGGCCTGACGTACGCGGCGGGCGGCGCCGGGGACGGCCTGGACCACGTGCTGGCGCTGCGCCTGTCTTCGGAGCGCTACCGCTCCGTGCACGGCGGCGGCGGCGTGGTGGCGCTCGTGGACCTGGACGACATGCTGTCCGGCGGCGTGAGCCCCGCGCTGGCGCTGCTGGGCGTGAGCGAGGAGGACCCGTACCTGCGCCTGATGAAGTTCCTGGACCTGGCCACGCGCGACGAGCGGCTCAAGGGCGTGGTGCTGAAGATGGAGGGCCTGCCCGGCGTGGGCTGGGGCACGGCGGAGGAGCTGCGCCGCGCGCTGCTCACGCTGCGCGAGGCGGGCAAGAAGGTCGTGGTGGTGATGCTGTCCGGGGACGACCGCAGCTACCTGGTGGCGTCCGCGGCGGACAGCGTCTACGCGCTCACGGAGGCGGCGCTGCCCATCAACGGCCTGGCCGCCACGGTGACGTCGCTGGGCGGCACCATGGAGAAGCTGGGCGTGCACTGGGACGTGGCGCGCGTGGGTGAGTACAAGACGGCGATGGAGCAGTTCACCCGCTCCGACATGAGCCCCGCGGAGCGCGAGACGCTGGACGCGTACCTGGACGCCCAGGTGTCGCACTACGAGAAGGCCGTGGAGGCGGGGCGCAAGCTGCCCCCGGAGAAGCTGCGCGCCGCATGGGCGCAGGGCATCCTGTCCTCGAAGCGGGCGCAGGCGGCGGGCCTGCTGGACGGCGTGGTGTCCGCCACGGAGCTGGACGCGCGCGTGAAGGAGTGGTTCCCCGGCCTGCGCTTCCACCCGGCGTACTCGCCGCGCGACGAACGCGAGAACCGCTGGGGCCTTCGCCGCCGCATCGCGGTGGTGCCGGTGCTGGGCGACATCACCGGGGGCCGCAGCCGCGAGGATCCGCTGGGCTTCGCGCAACTGGCGGGCGCGGAGACGGTGGTGCGCGCGCTGCAGACGGCGCAGGAGGACCCGTCCGTGGTGGCCATCGTGCTGCGCGTGGACTCCGGCGGCGGCGACGTGCTGGCGTCCGACCTGATGTACCGCGCGGTGCTGGAGGCGAAGAAGCACAAGCCCGTCGTCGCCTCCATGGGCGACGCGGCGGCGTCCGGCGGCTACTACGCGGCGGTGGCCGCGGACGAGGTGCTGGCGGAGCCCACCACGCTCACGGGCAGCATCGGCGTCTTCTACCCGAAGCCCGCGCTGGAGGGCCTGGGCATGAAGCTGGGGGTGAACCAGGAGACGCTCAAGCGCGGTGAGCTGGCGGACCTCCTGGAGTGGTGGAAGCCGTGGACGCCCGAGCAGCAGGCCGCGGTGCAGACCTGGGTGGACGACTCCTACGACACGTTCATCACGGAGGTCGCCCGCAACCGGAAGATGGACAAGGCGAAGGTGGACGCCGTGGCGCGCGGCCGCGTGTGGAGCGGCACGGACGCGCTGGCCCGGGGGCTGGTGGACGGGCTGGGTGGCCTGCCGGAGGCCGTCGCGTCGGCTCGCAAGCGCGCGAAGGTGCCCCCCGCGGAGGACCTGGAGCTGGACGTCATGGGGGACGCGCGCGGCTTCCTCTCCGGTCTGGGCGGTGAGCCGGGCGTGCACGCGCTGGCGGGGCTGCTGCTGCCCGCGCTACCGGAGCACCCGCCGGAGGCACTGTCCGTGCTCGCCCGGGAGGTGGGGCTGGGGTCGCCCGAGCTCCTGCGCCCCGGGCTGAAGGCCATGATGCCCTTCCGCGTGCGCATCCGCTGAGGGGCTCCGAGCCCGGGGAGGTCACCGGGTGGACAGCCCACGCACACGGACGGCGAAATTGCGGGCGCCCCATCCGGGCGCTCTGTTAGGGTGGTGAGTGCCTCCCGGCCGGCGCTAGGGCCGTCGGGGGGTTTCAGGAACCGGCGGTTTCGGCCTTCTCGCAGGCCCCGCGTCCGGCTTCCTGTCCCAAAACCTGCTTCCTGACGTCCCCGGCGGCCCCCTGTGGCCGTCGCCCTCAAGGGCCGTCACGCGTGGAGCCCCATGAGCGAGAATTCCGACAACCCCGAGACCCGCAACCCGCCGCCCCCGCCCGCGGCCGCCCGTCCCCCTCCGCCCCCCGAGGCGGATGACGACGGCGGCGATGACGGCGGAGACGACGAGGGCCCTGACGAGGGTGAAGCCTCCGCGGGAGGCGCCGCGCAGAACGGCGCGCCCGGAGGCCCCGCGGGCCAGGGTGGACGCCGCCGCCGCCGCCGCCGCCGCCGTCGTGGCGCGCAGGTGCACTTCACCCCGGAGGGCCAGGCCTACCGCATGCAGCCCGGCCCGGACGGGCAACAGGTGCAGGTGTTCCTGACGCCCCAGGAGCTGGAGCAGTACAAGCAGCGCCAGGCGCAGCAGCAACAGCAGCAGCCCCAGGGCGGCGGCCAGCCGCAGGGCCAGGAGGCCCGTCCCCAGCAGGACGGCGGTCAGCCGCAGCAGCAGCGCCACGAGCACCCGCGCCACCAGCAGCAGCAGCGCGGCGGCGGGCACCAGCAGGGCGGACAGCAGCAGCAGAACCTGGCGCCCGTGGAGGGCGTGCTGGACACGGAGGCCAAGGGCCCCAACGCGTTCCTGCGTCAGGTGAAGCGCAACCTGCTGGCGTCGCCGGACGACCCGGAGCTGCCCAAGAACCTGGTGCAGAAGCTGCGCCTGCGGCAGGGCCAGTACCTCACCGCGTTCGCGCAGATGCGCGGCCACAAGGGCGTCATCCAGAAGGTGGACACGGTGGACGGCCGCCCGCTGGACGGCGCGCCCCGGCTGCCCCACTTCGCGGACCTCACCTCCGTGGACCCCACCGAGCGGCTGAAGCTGGAGAACGGCCACAAGGAGATGGTCACGCGCGTGCTGGACCTCATCGCGCCCATCGGCAAGGGTCAGCGCGCGCTCATCGTCGCCCCGCCCAAGACGGGCAAGACGATCATGCTCCAGCGCATCGCGCAGGCCATCATCCAGAACCACCCGGAGTGCCACGTCATGGTGGTGCTCATCGACGAGCGCCCGGAAGAAGTGACGGACATGCGCCGGAGCATCAAGGCGGAGGTCATCGCCTCCAGCTCCGACCGGCCCACGGGCGACCACCTCAAGGTCGCGGAGCTCGCGCTGGAGCGCGCCCGCCGGCTGGTGGAGTCCGGCAAGGACGTCGTCATCCTCCTGGACTCCATCACCCGCCTGGCGCGCGCCTACAACAAGGAGGTCGACAGCTCCGGCCGCACCATGACGGGCGGCGTGGACAGCCGCGCCCTGGAGCGCCCCAAGCGCATCTTCGGCGCCGCGCGCGCGACGGAGGAGGCGGGCTCGCTCACCATCATCGGCACGGCGCTCATCGACACCGGCAGCCGCATGGACGAGGTGATTTTCGAGGAGTTCAAGGGCACGGGTAACTCCGAGGTCACCCTGGACCGCCTCCTCGCGGAGAAGCGCGTCTTCCCGGCCATCAACATCGCCCAGTCCGGCACGCGCAAGGAGGAGAAGCTCTTCACCCTGCGCGAGTACGAGAAGGTGAAGAAGCTGCGGCAGATGCTCTTCTCCGTGAAGCCGGTGGAGGCCATGGAGGCGCTCGTCAAACGGCTGGGCCGCTACACCTACAACGACGAGTTCTTCGACGAGTTGTAGGCCCGGATTCCCGCCCGCGCGGGGGTGGTGTGGCGAGCCCTGGATTGCGTAAGGTGAGCGCATGATTCAGGGCTCGGGCCGCTGCCACTACCACCCGGACCGCGCGGGCCTGGGCGTCTGCGTGGAGTGCCGGCGCGTCATCTGCCGCGAGTGCACCACGCAGTTCGAGGGCATCAACCGCTGCGCCAGCTGCCTCGACACGCGCCGCAAGGCGCTGGAGGGGCCGCCGCCCCGGCGCGAGTGGAGCGTGACGCACGTGGTGCTGGCGCTCGTGGGCGTCGTGCTCGTCTGGGGCGGCGTGCTCCTGGCCGCGCACGCGGTGGGCTAGCGCGATGGCCGTCTCCGCACTGGAACTGCGCCCCCGGGGTCCGGTGGCCTTGATGGACGCGGCGCTGCGGCTGTGCGCGCGCGACGCGGGCGTCTGGGCGCTCACGCTGCCGGGGGGCGCGGCGGTGGTGGCCGCGCTGCTGCACCTGGTGGACGCCGTGGACCATGGGCGCTCCCCCACCCTGCCCGCGCTGTACGTCACGCTCGCGTGGTTCCTGCGCGGCGTGGGTCAGGGCGCGGCGTGCCACTACGTGCAGGAGGTGCTGCTGGGCGCGAAGGCGGAGCCCTCCGTGCGGCAGTCCCTGCGCGCGGCGCTGGCGCGGCTGCCCAGCCTGTTCATCGCCGTGGCGTACCTGGCGTTCTTCAACGTGCTGACGCTGATGTTCTCCCTGGGCATCGCGACGATGCTGCTCTCCGCGCAGGGCGTGGGCTACGCGGCGACGATGCAGGGGCGCGGCAGCCCCCTGAAGCTGTACACCCTGGGTTCGCGGCTGCTGGGCCCGGCGCGCGGGACGGCCACCGCGGTGCGCTGGCTGATGAGCATCCAGGTGCTGGTGTTCTTCAACCTGCACGTGGGCTTCAACTTCCTGCTGTACCTCGGGCGGCAGCTCGTGGGCATCGACCTGACGTTCGCGGAGCGGTTCGCGTCGCTGGACAACCCGCCGTGGCTCGTGTTCCTCGCGGCCACGACGTTCGCCCTCTTCGAGCCCCTGCGCGCGGCGACCGCCACGCTGCTCCTGGTGGACGGGCGCGTGCGGCAGGAGGGCCTGGACCTGCTGGCCGCCGTGCAGCAACTGCCGGAGCGGAGCACGAAGCGCGGGGGTGCGCTGGCATCGAAGGGCGCCGCCGCCGCGCTGCTCCTCGCCACGGGCCTGCTGCTCGCGGTGCCCGCTCCGGCCGAAGCGGCTCCGGAATCAGCCCCCGTGGACCGCAAGGCCGTGCGCGCGCGGCTGGTGAAGGTCGCGACGGAATGTGAGCTGCCTGAGCAGGTGGAGGGCACGGCGCTCCGCGACTTCGATGCGCTGGACGCGCGCGAGACGGCCAAGCTGGAGCGCTTCGTGCGCCGCCTGGAGCAGGAGGCCTTCGACAACGAGGACTGCGAGGGCGCGGCGGTGACGCTGGAGGAAGGGCTCGCGCAGGTGACGGCCACCGCCGAGGCCCAGGCGCGCGCGGACGCCCGTGCGGCGACGGACCGGGCGCGGGCCATCCTCGCGCGGCCGGAGTTCCAGGACCGCCCGGAGAAGGCCCTGTCCGAGCCCAAGGAGGAGGAGGTCCCTCCGGAGGCGAGCTGGTGGCGCCGCCTCATGGACAAGCTGGGCGCGTGGCTGAAGGACTTCTTCAAGCGCAACAACCCGCAGCCCCGGTCACGGGAGACGGCCCTGCCCCTGAGCGGCGGCGCGGCGGCCGACGTCCTCGTCGTCATCCTGGTGGCGCTGACGCTGGCGGTGCTGGGCGTGGTGCTCGTCAGCGTCCTGCGGCGCAAGCGCGGGGAAGCGGGCCCGGCGCTGGATGTGCGCACCGTGGACGCGGCGGCGCTCGCGGACAACCCGGACCACGCGCTGTCTCGTCCCCCCGAAGGCTGGGCGCACCTGGCCGATGCGCTGGCCGCGAAGGGCGAGTACCGCGAGGCGGTGCGCAACCTCTACCTCGCGCTGCTGTCGCGCCTGCACCGCGACGGCGCCATCCACTACGACGAGACCCTCTCCAACTGGGACTACCTGCGCGCGTTCCGGGGCCGCCCCGAGGTGAAGACCCCGTTCCGCGAGCTGACGCGCCGCTTCGACTTCGCGTGGTACGGCAACGTGCCCGTGAGTGCTGACGGCTACACCGAGTTCCGCGCCCTCACCGCCCCGCTGCTCGCCGCGCCGCCCGCGCAGGAGGCCGCCGGTGCGTGACCGTTTCCCGCTGCTCGTGCTGGGGAGCCTGCTGCTCGCGGGCGTGCTGGGGACGTTCCTGGTGCGCGGCGCCCAGCGCGGCGGCTTCGCGGATCCGCTGTCCACCTTCCGCGCGGAGCCGGACGGCGCGCGCGCCCTGTACCTGCTCGCGCAGGAGAGCGGCCTGCCGGTGACGCGCAACATGGCGGACCTGCGCCTGCTCTCCGGCAAGGACGCGCTGGTGCTGCTCGCCGTGGAGGTCCAGGACTCGCACGAGGAGGATCCGGATCAGACGCGGCTCGCCTCGGATCCGGACGCGGGCGTCGACGACGAGGAGGCCCCGCACCAGGGCTTCAACGCGCTCAGGGCGCAGCAACTGGACGACGACGAGGTGGAGCGCGTGCTGGCCCACGTCCGGGCCGGAGCGTCGCTCGTGTACGTGCCCTGGGGCTCGCGTGAGAACGCGCTCCTGGACGCGCTGGGCGTGAAGCTGGACAAGGCGGACGTGACGCTGCCCATGCGCACGCTGGTGCCCCCGCTGCCCACGCCGTACACGCTGGGCGTCGAGCGCGTGGAGGCGAAGGTCCAGGCCTACCTCCGGCTTCCGGAGGGCGCGGTCACCGTGCTGGAGGACGAGCGGCTGGGCTTCCCCGTCGCGGCGGTGATTTCCGAGGGCGCGGGGCGGGTGCTGGTGGTGGGTGCTCCCGAGCTTGCGATGAACCCGGCGCTCGCACGCGCGGACAACGCGCAGTTCTGGCTGAGCGCGCTGGGCGCCATGGGCCCCGGCCCCTTCGCCTTCGACGAGTTCCACCACGGCTTCACCAACGAGCGCTCGCTCGTGGACTTCGCGCGCCGCTACGGCCTGCACTTCGCCGTCGCGCAGCTCCTGCTGGGCGTCGTGCTGTGGGCGGGCGCGCTGAAGCGCTTCGGCCGTCCCCAGCCCCCCGCCGAGTCCATGCGCGTGGGCGCCACGGACGCCCTCTTCGCCATGAGCCGCCTGTACCGCGAGGGCCAGCACCACGCCTTCGCCGCGAGCCTCATCTCGCGCGGCCTCACGCAGCAACTGGCGCCGCTCGCGGGCCTGCCCTCGCACTCCACCGCCGACGCCGTCGCGGAAGGGCTCCGCTCGCGAGGCCGTCAGGACCTGGCCAACGGGCTGCTCGAAGTGAACCACCAGGCCACCGCCGTCCTGAAGGACGCGGACCTCCAGGCCCTCGCCACTTCCGCCGCGCACCTGCGCGAGCGCATCCACCCCGCCGGCACCGGCCGGCCTCGACCCGGAACCCCATGAACGCCCCGCCCTTCTCCCCTCCTCCCCTCCCGGACAGTGGCAACGCCGTGCGGTCCGCGAACGCCATCCGCGAGGGCGTCCTCGCGGAGGTGCGCAAGGCCGTGGTCGGGCAGGACGAGCCGCTGGAGCTGATGCTCTGCGGGCTCGTGGCCGGCGGGCACATCCTCCTGGAGGGCGTGCCCGGAGTGGCCAAGACGCTGATGGCCAAGGCGCTGTCGCGCAGCGTGGGCGCGGACTTCAAGCGCATCCAGTTCACGCCGGACCTGATGCCCGCGGACATCCTGGGCACCAGCGTCTTCGACCTGAAGTCGCAGGCCTTCGTGCTCGCGCGAGGCCCCATCTTCACGGACCTGCTGCTGGCGGATGAAATCAACCGCGCCCCGGCGAAGACGCAGTCCGCGCTGCTGGAGGCGATGCAGGAGCGCGCCGTGTCGCTGGAGGGCAAGAACCTCCAGCTGTCGCCCATGTTCACGGTGTTCGCCACGCAGAACCCGGTGGAGTCGGAAGGCACGTACCCGCTCCCCGAGGCGCAGCTCGACCGCTTCCTCCTGAAGATCGACGTGGGCTACCCCGCGCCGGAGGAGGAGGACGCCATCCTCGAGTCCGTCCACCGGGGCTTCGACTCGGGCGACCTGGCCCGCGCGGGCGTGAACGCGGCGGTGACGAAGGAGGGCCTGCTCCAGGCGCGCGCGGCGCTCAGCACCGTCAACGTGGAGCAGCCGGTACTCAGTTACATCCGCAAGCTGGTGGCGGCGACGCGCGGGTCGCCCAACATCCGTCTGGGCGCGGGACCGCGCGCGGGCGTGCACCTGCTGCTCGCGTCGAAGGCGCTGGCGGCGCTGCGAGGCCGCGACTTCGTGACCCCGGACGACGTGCGCTTCCTCGTGGGCCCGGTGCTGCGCCACCGGCTGCTGCTGTCGCCGGACGCGGAGCTGGACGGGGCCACGCCCGCGGACGTGCTGCGCGAGGTGGTCCAGGGCGTCGAGGTCCCCCGGTGATTCCCTCCGAGCGCCTGTGGGGGCTGCTCGCCCTGCTCGCGCTGCCCATGGCGCTGGCGGGCTTCTTCCCGGGCCTGGGCGGCGCGGTGCTGGCGCTGGACGCGCTGGCCGTGGCCCTGGCCGCGTTCGACTTCCTCCAGGCCCGCCGCGTGCGCCTGGAGGTGACGCGCACGCTGCCGGAGCGCCTCAACGTCGGCGTCGCGAACCGCGTCGAGCTGCGGCTGGTGCACCGGGGCGGCGGCACGGTGGAGGTGCGCGTGAAGGACGACGCGCCCCCATCCTTCGCCACGGAGCCCTCGGAGGCCTCGCTGCGCCTCACGCCGGACAGCCAGACGCAGTGGGTGTACCGGGCCACGCCGGCGAAGCGCGGCAAGTTCAGCTTCGGCGCGGTGCACGTGCGCGTGCGCGGCCCGCTGGGGCTCATGTCACACGAGCGCACCTTCCCGGCCGAGCGCTCGGTGTCGGTGTACCCGGACCTGCGAGGCGCGCGGAGGCTGCTCCTGTCGGGCGCGGCGCTGGACCTGGTGAACCTGGGCCTGCGGCAGTTGCGGCGCGACGGCCAGGGCAGCGAGTTCGCGCGCCTGCGCGACTACGCCCAGGGCGACAGCGTGCGCGACGTGGACTGGAAGGCCACCGCGCGCCGGGGCCGGCCGGTGACGCGCGTGCTGGAGTCGGAGCGCTCACAGGCGCTGCTCATCTGCGTGGACGCGGGCCGCTCCATGGCGGCGCAGGTGGACGGCCTCACCAAGCTGGACCACGCGGTGAACGCGGCGCTGTTCCTCGCCTTCGTGGCCATCCGCAACGGGGACCGCGTGGGCCTGGCCCTCTTCGCGGACGGCGTGAAGGCCTACCTGCCGCCCGCCGCGGGCAGGGGCCAGTACCGCAAGCTGGTGGACACGCTCTACTCCGCGACGCCCAGCCTCACGTACGTGGACTACCTGGCGCTCTTCAAGGAACTGAACGTCCGCCTCAACCGGCGCAGCCTGCTGTGCGTCTTCACGGACTTCCTCGACGAGGAGCAGGCCGGCACGCTGGTGGCCCCACTGCACCGGCTGGCGCGCCGCCACGTGCCGCTGTGCCTGTCCGTGAAGGACACGGCGCTCCAGAAGCTGCTGCGCACGCCGCCGTCGGGACCGGAGGAAGCCTTCCAGCACGCGGTGGCGTCGGAGCTGCTCACGGACCGCGAGGTGCTCAAGGCCCGCGTGAGCCGGGGCGGCGTGCAGATGCTGGACGTGGCGCCGGACGAGCTGAGCCTCGCGGCGGTGAACCGGTACCTCGACATCAAGGCACGCGGCGTCCTCTAGGAGGCAGCATGGCCCGGGCGGTATTCCAGACGGCGGACCTCACGGCGGAAGCCGTGGACGACAGCGAGACGCACGTCCTGCAGCCGCTGCTGGAGCGCTGCGAGGACTATTACCAGCTCGCCGAAGGCCGCCCCGCCCTGCCTGAGCAGGCCCGGAACCTCCACACCGAACGGCCTCCGGGGCTCGCCCCCGGCCAGGGCCACGTGTTCGCGCTCCGCGACGCACAAGGCGCCCTCGTGGGAGTGCTGGATGCGCTGCGCGACTACCCGGCCCGGGGCGAGTGGTACATCGGCCTCCTGCTCTTCGCGCCGGAGGCCCGAGGCCAGGGCCGGGGCGAGGCCGTGGTGCGGACCTACGAAGCCCACCTGCGCGAGAACGGCGGCCGGCTGCTGCGCATCGCGGTGCTGGAGCACAACCCGGCCGGGCGCCGCTTCTGGGAGCGCATGGGCTTCCAGCCGGAGCAATGGGTGGGCCCCATCGAGCTGGGGCTCCGGCGGCACCGGGTCCTGAAGATGAGCCGGGCCCTTGTTTAGGCCTCGGGCCCCTCGCGCAGCCAGCCCACGAAGCGCGTGTCGGGCACGGCGCCGCGCACGCGGTGCAGGCCGCGCTTGAACAGGGCGTAGACGCGGAAGAAGCGCTCCAGGCCCGCACGCTCGGCGGGCGTCATCGGGTGCGTCCCGCACACCACCTTCGGGTCGCCCTTCCCCGCGTCGATGAAGCCCAGCACGGCCACCACCGGCACGCGCACGCGCTGCCCCTGTGCCAGGCGCGGCCCCAGCACCACCGCGTCCAGCGGGTCGCCGTCGTCCGACAGCAGCCCGGGGATGGAGCCGTAGTTGTACGGGCACGGCAGCGGCGACACGAAGTCCACGGAGCCATCCGCGCGCCGCTTCACCATGGAGAAGCGCGGGCACTCAATCAGCACCTCCGGCTCGCGCGGCAGCGGAGGCACGGCCAGGTCCGGCCCGCTCATGCCGCCAGCTCCGCCGCCGTCGCACGCGCCCGGTCCCTGCGGCCGCGCAGCCAGTCCGACAGCAGGTACGCGTAGACGCCCGCCCCCACCGTCAGCGCGAAGGTGACCTTGAAGGCCACCGACAGCTTCGGCGGGTGGATCTGCGACACGGTGCCCTCGATGAAGCCCGCGAGCACGAAGAGCACCAGCGTGCCGAACAGCAGCTTCACCGCCGTCACCGCCTCCTTGCGCAGCGCCTGTCCGCGCGACAGTCCCCCGGGCGCCACCATGCCCCGCGCGATGACGAGCCCCGCCGCGCCCGCGATGCAGATGGCCGTAATCTCCGGGATGCCGTGCGGGAGGATCCACGCCCAGAACCACCCGGCCATCCCCTTCGCCGCGTACACCTGCGCGAGCGCCCCCAGGAACAGGCCGTTGACGAACAGCATCACCGCCGTGCCCAGCCCCAGCGTGATGCCCAGCGCGAACGCCAGGAAGGCCACCTGGATGTTGTGCGTGAAGAGGAACGTCGTGAACTGCGCCTGCTCCTCCACGGACATGCCCTTGCCCGCGGCCTCGTCGGCGGCGCGCTTCACGGGGTCCATGCTCAGGTGCTGCTCGGGCACCAGGTAGTGCGCCGCATCCGGATCCACCACCATGCCCACGTAGCCGAAGCCCGCGCCCGCCAGGAACAGCAGCACCGACGCCACGTACATGCGCCACTCGTGGTGCAGGAGCGCCGGGAAGCCGCGCGCGACGAAGGCCCACACATCCGCGAAGCGGGGCCGGCGGCCCGGGTACGTCAGCGCGTACGCGCGGCCCACCAGGTCGTTGAGGTACGCGCTCACATCCGCGGAGCCGCTGCGCGCGCGCACCCACAACAGGTCGCTGGAGACGGCGCGGTACAGCTTCCCCAGCGAGCGGGCCTCGTCCAGGCTCAGCTTGCGCAGCCCCTCGCCCTCGGACTTGTCCAGCAGCGACTCCAACTGCTGCCAGCGAGGACGCCGCGTCTCGATGAACTCCGCCATCTCCATGGGGCCACTCTAGCCGAGCGCGGGAAACGACGAGGCGCCGGCCGCCCTCCCCGTCTCGAGGGAGGACTTCCGGCGCCCCGGGTGCTTCAGGAACGCGACGCGCTACTTGATGAGCTTCTCGAGCGGCTTGGCCTCGGTGGAGGCCTGGGCCTCGGTCCACTCGACGACGGGCGTCTGCCACGCCATGCCCGTCTCCGCCGGATCGTTGTCCAGCTTCTCGAAGTCGAAGCCGTCACCGCCGAAGTACAGGTACTCCACGGTGGCCACCGTGTACTCCTTCTTCGGATCCAGCGGCTTGCCCTGCGCGTCCTTGAACTTGCCCTTGCCGGCCTGGGTGAAGCCGGCCACGAGCGCGTCCGGATTCGCCAGCTGCTTCGCCAGGTCCTCGCCCTTGAGCTTCACGGTGAGCAGCGAGTTCTCGAACGGCATCGCCGAGTACACGCTGCCCAGCGTCACGTCACCCTTGGTCAGGCCGTTGCGGATGCCGCCCTTGTTGAGGATGGCCGCGTCGGTGTTGAGCTGCGAGCGCACCGCGCCCGCCACCCACTTCGCCATCAGCGGCGAGTCCTGCGGGATGCCCGCCTTGGTGAAGCCGATCTTCCGGCCCAGCGCCTGGTCCACCTTCGCCTGCCACTCCGCGATGCGCTTGGCCGTCTCCGCGTCCGGCGTGCCACCGGACACCTGGACGACCTTCGTGTCCACGCCGGTCACCTTCTGGCCCGCGGGCTTCGCCGGGTCGAACTTGAACTGCGCGCGCAGGTACGACTCGAAGCCGCGGCCCAGCGACGCGTAGGTGGTGTCACCTTCCGTCTTCACGCCCGGAGCGTCCGTGCCGCAGCGGCCGCCGGCCACCAGCGACACCTTCCAGTCCGCGTGCTTCGCCAGCACCGGCTGCAGGTCCGTGGGGCACTGGTCCGCGACGATGACGACGACGTCCGCGCCCGCCTTGCGCGCCTCGGGCACCGCGGTGTTCAGCGCGTCCTCGTTGGGGGTGACTTCCAGGCCCTCCGCGCGGCCGGACATCGCCGTGCGCACCGTCTTCTGGGACGTGAGGCCCACCACCGCAATCTTCAGGCCCCGGCGTTCGTAGACCTGGAACGCGGGCATGGACAGGTCCTTGGCGAGCGACGCATCCGTCACCTTCAGGTTCGCCGCCAGGAACGGGAAGCCCCCGGCCGCGCGGTTCTTCAGGAAGGAATCCTTGGCGTACGACAGCTCGTGGTTGCCCAGCGCGGAGGCCGCATAGCCCATGTGCCCCATCACCTCGGCCGTCGGAGCCCCCAGGAAGAAGGAGGAGATGGCCGGGCCCGTCCACAGGTCGCCCGTCGCCAGGGCCAGCGTGCCGGCATCCGGACAGGTCGCCTGGCCGTCCTTCAGCGGACCGGCACAGTGCTTTTCATCGGTCACCCAGCGGCCCATCAGCTCCGCGGCCCCGCCCTTGCCCTCGACGGGCAGGAGCTGGCCACGGGCGCTGCCGGTGACGAGCAACGTCACCTCCGGGGGAACCGTGGGCTTCGCGGGGGCCGCCGCCTCCGCAGGGGGCGTGGCCGGGGCCGGCGGGGGAGTCTTCTCACAACCCGCGAGGGCTCCCAAGGCGAGGACCAGCGCGCCGGACGACAGCGTGAGCTGGCGGGAAGGACGACGGAAGGGACGCAGCGAGAGAGGGTTCGGGTTCACGGCCGGGCCTTTAGCACATCCCCGACGTGGTAGCGTGACCCAATGACGGGCATGAAAGGCAAGGATTTCAAGCCTTTACAGGAGGAAAGGGACGGCGGGACTCCCAGCGGCCAGGGAGGCTCCCGAGGCCGGAATTTTGCCTCCGAGCTGTGGGGTGAGGTCCGGGGCGGCGCCGAGCACTTCCAGTCCACGAAGGGCCAGCTGCCCAGGGGCCGCATCCGCCAGTTCTTCTACGGCGCGGCCCTGCCCTTCCACATCGCCCGCGTCACGCTCGCGAACCCCGTGGTGCGCGCCATCTACGTGAAGGTGACCGCGCTGCAGACCGCGTTCCTGCTGGCCATCGCCGCGGCCTGGGCGCTCAACCAGTTCAACGGCCACGAACTGGAGGCGCAGGAAGAAGAGGAGGCGCAGCAGGCGCCGCGGAAGGAGACGCCCGAGGAGCGGGCCGCGCGCGAGCAATTGAAGGCCCGCATCGAGCAGCGGGCGATGGAGCTGGAGGCCGCGAAGAGCAGGGGCGATTCGGCCGCCATGAAGCAGGCGCTCGGCGCGCTCATCGAAGAGACCGTCAATGCCGTGAAGGCCGGCGACCTCTCGCGGGAGGAAGCCGCGGCGGTCGCCGAGGACGCAGCGGATGAGGCCACTGCCGCCGACAGGGAGGCAAAGGAGGCGGCCGCGAAGGCCGACGAGAACGCGAGCGACGCCGAGGACGCGGAGGACTCCCTCGGAGAGGAGATCTCCGCCATCATCCGGGCGGAGGTGGGGCAGTCCCTCCGGGACGTCCAGAAGGCGCACAGGAAGGGGCCGCGCATCCAGAAGGAGCCCCAGGAGAAGGGGTTCAACGTCGACGCGCCCAAGGTGCGCAACGGCACCTTCTTCCTGGGCAGCTGGGAGTTCTGGGCGCTGTTCTTCGGCTCGCTGAGCGCGGTGCAGTGGATCGTCGTCGCGCTGTCCCGCGACTACCACACGGTCATCTCCCGCGAGGCCAGCCTCGCCACCGGCGTGCCGCCCGAGGACCCCGAAATCCACCCGAGCGTGCGCCTCAACGTCCCCTGGATGCGCGCCAAGCTCCAGCGCCGCTGGAGGGCCTTCCTGCTGTTCGTGTCGGGGTTCCCCGCGCTGGTGCTGCTGTGCATCCCCCTGTTCTGGTTTCCGAAGTCGTTCACCCTTCTCAGCAGCCTCTGGGGCTTCTGGTGGCTGCTCGTCTTCACCGCAGCCAAGAGCGACCGCGCCTGGATGGCCCCTGTCACGCGGCCGCCCTGGTTCGTGCGCGCCTGGAGCCTGCTGCCGGTCCATGGAGGCCTGCGCTGGATGATGACGGGCCTCGCGCGGCGCTCGGAAGCCGTGGCCGCGCCCATCGCCACCGTGGAGCGTCAGCCGTGGGTCTTCGCGGGGCTCGCGTTCACGCGCTTCGTGGGCAGCCTCCCGCCGTTCCGCTGCTTCACGCGGCCGTTCATCCCGGTGGCGTCCGCGCACCTCATCGGCATGGACCCCGAGCAGCCGCCCGCGCTCAAGGGCGGCGAGTCACCGCCGCCGCACGACGCGGGGGACTGACTCAGACGTCGGAGGGCGCGTTGCCCTCGGGGGGCAGGCCGCCAATGCCCTCCAGCGGCGCGGGAGGCTGCTGGGGGGCGCCCAGCTCCAGGCGCTGGCCCTCCTCGCGGCGGGCCGGCAGGTCGATGACGCTCTGGAGCTGCTGGCTCACGGAGCGGAAGAACCCCGTGAGCAGCTCCGGCCGGTCCGCGAGCAGGTCCAGGAAGTCGCGCCGGTCGATGACGAGCACGCGCGAGTCCACCGCGGCCACCATGTCCGTGGGGCGGGGCGCGCCATCCAGCAGGCTCACCTCGCCGATGGCCTCCTTCGCCTGGAAGCGCAGCACGTGCTCGCCGTTGCGGAACGCGTCCACCGCGCCCTCGACGATGACGTAGAGCGCGTCGCCCGGGTCCCCCTGGCTGTAGAGCCGCTCGCCCGTCTTGTAGGAAGCCTCGCGAGCCACCTCCGCGATGGCGGCGATGTCGTCCACGTCGCTCTGCGAGAAGACGCTCACGCCCTCCAGGGCGAACATCCGTTGGACGATGGTATCGCTCATGTCACCCTCCTGCGGGAGCACGTCCAGGCCGTTCACCCGCGCCACGTGGCGGGCGCACGCGCGCAGCACCAGGTCCTCACTCTGCACGAGGTTCGCGAGCCGCCGCCACAGCCGGCCCGGCGCACCGGGCGGAAGCTCGCGGTGGTGGGCCTCCACCTGCTCCATCACCAGCTCGCGCTCCGCCGGCGCCACCAGGTTCTCCAGCAGCTCCAGCGCATAGGCCCGGCGCCGGGAATCCCTGCCCACCAGGTGCTGGTGGATGCGGCGCATGGCCTGCGGCGGGTGCAAGAGGCCCAGCAGGAAGAACGACAGCTCCAGCGCCTGATCCAACCGGTCGCCCACCGCGCGCGTGAGCAGCGACTGGGGCCCCAGCGCCGCCTGCACGTCGCGGAAGGCCCCGACGAGCTGGCGGTACGTGTCACGGCGGCGGCCCAGCGCCTCGTGGATGCGGTCCACGTCCACCGGGTGGTCCGGCTGCTCCTCGCGCAGGCGCGACAGCTGCGCGCCGATGCGGAAGTGCAAGGCCGCGTCGTCGCGCACGTTGGAGAACAGCAGCGCGTTGAGCGCCGCGGACGAACCGATGCCACGCAGCACGCGGGGCAGTTGCATCCGCATGGCCAGCGGCGCGGCCTTGTTGTTGAGCTGCAACTCCAGCAGCGGCGTCACCGTGTCGCCCAGTTGCACCAGCGACTCACGCGCGGCCGGACGCTCCTCGCGCCAGGTGAGGAACGGCAAGAGGCGCGGCGCCAGCTCCACGTAGCCGCCCTCCCCCACCGCCACCAGCGCCACGCGCCGCACGGAGATGTCCATGTCCTCCAGGTAAAGCGACAGCTGTCCCGCGAACCGGGGGTCCTTCAGCCGGCCCAACAGCCGCGCCACCTCGCGCCGCTCGGCCACCGGCGCGTGGTCCCCCTTCGCCAGCAGCTCGCGCAGGGACTCGAGCGCCGCGGAGTTGCCCTGCGTGCGCATCAGCGCGCCAATGGCCGCGCAGCGCAGGCCCACGTCGGGACTGGTGAGCAGCGGCGGCAACAGCCGCTCCGCGCGCTCCGGGGACAGCCGCGCCAGGGCCCACACGGCCTGATCACGAGGCCGCCGCGGGCCCTCCTCCACCAGCCGCTCCAGCATGGGCGCCAGCTCGCGCGCCTCCATGGACAGGGCCAGCGTCACGCCGCGCTCCTGCACGCGCTCGTGGGGGTGGCTGAGGAGCGCGGCCAGGTGCTGCCGCAGGGGCGCGGCCTCCGCCTGCACCAGCATGTCCACCGCGCGAAGCACGCGCTCCGGCGTCGGCGCGCCCAGCGCCTCCACCAGCAGCTTCTGCTCCTCGCTGTCCAGCTCGACCTCTTCCTCCTCGTGCGCGCCGACCTGCTCGCCCAGCGCCGTGAGGTACGCGGGCTTGAGGCGCACGAGCAAGAGGCCCAGCGCGGCACACAGCCCCACCACCGCCACCGCCATGGTGATGCCGTTGGCGCCCCGGCCCGCGCCAATGAGCAGCAGGCCCGCCAGCACCACGCCGCCCTTGCGTAGCAGGCCGTCCACCGCGCTTCGCAAGCCCTCGCGCTGCTCGTCCGGCACCGCCGCGTAGAGCAGCTGGATGCCCACCGGCAGGATGGAGTAGCTCACCGCCGTCTCCACCAGCCGCAAGAGGTGCACCGGCCACAGCTGCCCGGTGGCCAGCGTGGCACCCGCCAGCGGCGCGAGCACCAGCGGCACCAGCGCCAGGTACATCAGCAGGCCCATGCGCTTGAGCAGCCGCTCCGCCACGAGCAGCTGGAAGGCCACGCAGAACAGGCCAATCCATAGCTGGAGCGAACCGAACAGCGCCGCCAGCCCGTCCTCGCTGAGCGTGCCCTCCACGCGCAGGCGGAAGAGGTAGTCCACGAAGGACGACAGGACGGCGAACGCGATGCCCAGCGCCGCCAGCACCTGCGCGTACGGGCTCTCGCCCAGGTAGCTCCACGCCGGGAACCACGCCTGCAACGAGCGCGTGCGCGTGGGCGGCGCGGGCTCCGCCTTGTGCAGGTGGTGGAAGATGGCGCCCGCGGCCAGGAGGCTCACCGCGCCGCTCACCACCACCACGGGCGTGCCCAGCCGCACCGCCAGCGCCTGCACCAGCAGGCCGCCCGCGATGCCGCCGCCCATGCCGAAGCCATTGAGCACCGTGAACGCCCGGCGCGCCTCGCGCGCGTCGAACGCGGAGGCCATGCGGCCCCAGAAGCGGAACGACACGAACGTGCTGAAGCAGTCCGCGAACAGGTACAGCGCCAGCGCCGGCATGCGCTGCCCCGCGGACAGCGCCGCCGCCAGCCCCAGCGCCAGCACCCCGCCCACCCCGGTGAGGATGCCCGGGGACTCGGTGGGCCCGTCCGGGCGGCCGCGCGGCAGCAGCGTCAGCGACGCCGTCATCAGCGCACCCAGGAGGTAGAGGTACGGCAGCGCCTGGGACTCGAAGCGCGACAGCACCAGCGCGTTCGCGGACGTCTTGAGCTGCGTCACCCCAGCGATGAGCGCGAACTGGAACGCTCCCGCCGGCAGGACGCGGCGGTTCCAGGATGAGGTTTCGGAAGAGGCCACGGGCGCGGGAATGCGGACAGGATAACGTGGGAGCCCGCTATTCACGAATAACACTCTTCAAGTCCTGCCCGCATCTACCCCCCGGCTGGGGATGGCTGCCTGGCTGCTCCCCGCGGGCCCGCGTAGCGTACACTCCGGCGCCGTGACGCCCACCCCCGACACCCTGCTCGACGGCACCCACACGGTGCTGACCCCGGAGTACGTGGAGTTCCGCTTCACGCTGGCGGGGGTGTACTCGCGCTTCATCGCGTGGCTCATTGACGCGCTCATCGTCGGCTTCGCCACCATGGTGGTGCTGCTGGTGTTCCAGGTGGCCATGGCCGCGTTCCCGGGCTTCGCCAGCGCGCTGGGCATCGTCGTCTACTTCCTGGTGGACTGGGGCTACGGCATCTCGCTGGAGACCGCGTGGGCGGGCCAGACGGTGGGCAAGCGCGTGATGTCCCTCCGGGTCATCCAGGAGAGCGGCGTGCGCATCGGCTTCTACCACGCGGCCCTGCGCAACCTGGCGCGCGTGGTGGACCGGCTGCCGCTGCTCTACCTCGTGGGCGGCTCGGTGGCGCTCGTGTCGCGCTCCCACCAGCGGCTGGGGGACCTGCTCGCCGGCACCATCGTCGTGCGCGAGCGGCGCCTGAAGATGCCCTCCGCCCTGGAGACCCGGGGCGAGGAGGGCCTGCTGGCGGATCCGCTGTTCGTCTCGCGCGTGAAGCGGCTGTCCACCGAGGAGCGGGAGCTGGTGCTGTCCGCCGCCCTGCGCCGCGAGGAGCTGCGGCTGGAGGCCCGGCTCACGCTGTTCTCCGCGCTGGGCGCCCGGCTCCAGGACTCGCTCGCCATGGAGAAGCCCGCCCACCTCTCGGATGAGAAGTGGACGCTGCTCGTCGCCGCCGCCCTGCTGCCCGCCCCGGGAGCACGTCCGGGGCGTCCTGCGTCCGGCCCTAGAAGTACGTCGCCAGGCCCACGGAGCCCGTCAACGACGTCTGCGTATCCTCGTTGAGCGCGATGTAGAAGTTGTACTGCGCGCGCACGCCCAGGCTCACCGAGTCGCTCAGGAAGAAGTCCACGCCCGCGTTGGGCCCGATGCCCACGAAGTTGCTGATGCTCTCCTTGAAGACGATGAGGTAGCTCACGTCCGTGCCGATGTAGGGGCGGATGGTCTCCTCCAGCAGCAGGTAGCGGATGCCCAGGGACGGCGCCAGGCCCACCACGCGCTTCTCCGGGTTGGAGAAGGTGTCCGTCGGGAACATCAGCTTCGACAGCGAGACGACCTCGAAGCCGTTCTCGATGTAGAGGCTGCCCTCCAGGCCGATGAACGGCGTGCCCGCGAGTCCCGCGGTGCGCTTGAAGTCCATGTAGCCCAGCGACAGCCCCAGGCTGCGGTTGGAGAACTGCGCGTGAGCAGGAGCCGCGCCCAGCAGGGCAGCAAGCAGGCCGAAAGCACAAAGGTAGGTACGCATGGCGGCGCACTCTACAGCCCCCCTAACCCCTGGAAAACAGCGCTGATTCAGCGGAAGGCCGGCGTTGCCTCATGGGGTGGCGCTCTCCTACACTCGCGCGGCCATGCGTCTTCGCCTCTTCCTCACGCTGACCGCCGCCGCCTCCCTCACCACCACCGCCTGCCTCAGCACGCCGCCTCCGCACGAGCGGGCGCTCATCAACAACGAGCTGTGCGCGCAGGAGATGGCCAACGGGGACCTGCAGAAGGCGGAGACCTACTGCAACCTGGGCCTGGAGTTCTCCCCCCAGTACGCGGACCTGTGGGCCAACAAGGGCCTCATCGCCATGTACTCGGGCAACAAGGGCAAGGCGAAGGAGTTCTTCATCAAGGCCCTGCGCTTCAACCAGGAGCACCTGCAGGCCTACCAGAACCTGGGCGTCCTCTACCTGGACGAAGGCGCCTACGGAAAGGCCCACGACAACTTCAAGCGCGCCCTGCAGGTGAACCCGGACAACCTGGAGTCGCGCTACGACCTGGGCCTCACCTACATGAAGATGGGCAAGAAGAAGGAGGCCCGGAAGGAGTTCGACACGCTGCTCGCGGTCAACCCCAACGTGGCCAACGCCCACCACAACCTCGGCATCATGGCCTACGAGGACAAGGACCTGGAGACGGCCTTCGAGCACATCTCCCAGGCCGCCCAGCTCACCCCGGACTCCGCGGAGGTGTGGCACGACCTGGGCACGGTGCTGCTGGAGCAGAGCCGCTTCGCGGAGGCCCGCGAGGCCTTCGGCAACTGCGCCCGCCTGGACGAGAAGAACTCCAGTTGCCTCAACAACCTGGCCGTCGCCCAGCGCAAGGTGGCCCTCACCGACTCCGCCCTCAAGGAGCTGAAGGACACCCAGACGGCGGAGAACAGCGCCCCGGCCATGTACCTGCTCGCGCGCCAGTACCGGGAGAAGGGCCTGCTCACCGAGGAGGAGGCCGCCTACCGCAAGTGCGTGAAGCTGGACGCCAAGTTCGCGCCCTGCCACTTCGGCCTGTTCCAGATCTTCAACGAGGCCCACAAGCAGACCCACGCGCAGACGGCGTGCAAGAACTTCATGAAGTTTGGAACCTCCGAGGAATTCCCCACCGAGTACACGACGTGTGAGAGATTCCTCGCCAACGACTCGTTCTAGCCGTCCCTTCGGGTAGCGACACACGCGATGAGCGTCCGTCTGACCGTCACACAGCGCAGCGAGGCCGGCGGCGCCTCGGGCAAAGAGGTCGTCCTCGACGACTCCGTCATCACCCTGGGGCGGGACAAGACCTGCCAGGTGGTGCTCCCGCAGCAGGCGGTGTCGCGCAACCATGCGCGCATCATCCAGGAGGGCACCCTCTACTTCCTGGAGGACCTGGGCAGCGCCTACGGCACGAAGATCAACGGCAAGGCGCTCCCCAAGGGGGAGAAGGAGCTCCTGCGCAACGGCGACGTCATCGCCATCGCGCAGTACGACGTCCGCTTCGACAAGGTCGTGGAGATCGCCCCGGACGTCAGCGACAAGACGTCCTTCCTCGCGCGCGGAGCCTTGAAGGACGCGATGCGCGGCCTGTCCGGTGGCGAGGAGCGCTTCCTGCGCTACATGAACGGCCCCCGCGAGGGCCAGCGCATCGAAATCTCCGAGGCCCAGGAGCACATCTTCGGCCGCGACGAGAAGGAAGCCGACGTCATCCTCAAGGACGACCTCGTCTCCCGCAAGCACGCCAAGGTGCGCCGCGACTGGTCCGGCACGCACGTGGAGGACCTGGGCAGCCGCAACGGCATCAAGGTCAACAAGAAGCGGGTGAACCGCAAGGCGCTCAAGGACGGCGACGAGCTGGAGATTGGCGCCACCCGTTTCGTCTACGTGGACCCCGCCGAGCCGCCGGACGAGCCCGCCGTGAGCCTCTCCTCGGAGAGCTCCGCCGTCGTCCCGGCCCCCTCCCCGCCGCGCCCCTCCCCGCCCAAGCGCGAGGAGCCGCCCCCGCCGGAGCCCGAACCGGAGCCCGAGCCCGCCCCCGCGCCGCCGGAGGAGCCCGCCGCGTCCGAGGAGCCGCAGCCCGACGGTTCCTCCGAGGAGCCGCAGCCCGACGCCGGGATGGGCGAGTCCATGCCCGAGCCGGAGCCCGAACCCGCGCCGGTGTCCGCGCTCGCGGACAAGAAGAAGCTCGTCCCGCTCATCGTGATGGGCGTGGTGGGGCTGAGCTTCCTGGTGTTGATGATCGCCGTGCTCGCGGGCGCCTGAGCCCACCCGCCGGCCGCCTCCTGAAACGACAAAGGCCCCCGTCTCGCGACGGGGGCCTTCGCATTTGCGGCGCGGGACGGACTACCGGCCGGAGGAGATGCGCGCCACCGGCTGGATGTTCAGCTCGGGGGACAGCTCCTGGTAGCTGAGGATGGAGAACGAGGGGTTGAACTCGTACTCCAGCAGCTTGCGCACGTAGCGGCGGATGTCCATGGCCGTGAGGATGACGGGGCGCTGGGCGCTGGGCGGCAGGTGGCCGCACTCCGAACGCACCGCGCCGACGATCTCCTGGGCAATCTCCGGCTCCAGCGCCAGGTGGGCGCCCGCGGAGGTGCGCTTGATGGAGCTGCGGATGGCCTCCTCGATGTTCGGGTCGAGCAGGTACACCACCAGCGTGCCGGTGCCGCGCGCGTACTTGTGGGAGATGTAGCGGCGCAGCGAGGCGCGGACATGCTCGGTGAGCATGACGTTGTCCGCCTCCACCTGCCCGTACTCCGACAGTGCCTGGAGGATGCCGCGCAGGTCGCGGATGGAGATCTCCTCCTCCACCAGGCGTCCGAGGATGTCCGTCAGCTTCAGCACGTTGACGATCTTCGGGACGACTTCCTTCACGATGGCCGGGAACGCCTTCTCCAGCTGCTCCAGCATCGTCTGCGTCTCCTGCACGCCCACGAACTCGCGGGCGTTCTTCCGGAGCACGGCGGCGGTGTGCAGGATGATGTAGCCGGGCACGTCCCAGGTGGTGAGGCCCGCGGACTCGAGCGTCTCCCGGAACTGCTCGGGCACCCACGCGGCCGGCTGGCGCGTCGCGGGGTTGATGGCCTCGAAGCCGGGGATGTTCATCAGCTTGAGGCGCTCCACCGTGTCGTTCACCAGGATGTGGCCCAGGGTGGCCTGGCCGGTGACGACGGGCACTTCGTTGATCTGAATCTGGTAGGCCCCGGGCGGCAGGCCGCCGTTGCCGCGCGCGCGCACGCCGGGGAAGCGCACGCCCAGCTCCACGAAGAGGCCGTCGCGCATGAACGGGATGAGCTCGAAGAGGAACTTGCCGCCGTCCTGCCGCGAGTCCACGAAGGGCACCAGCGCGTCGGACACCTCCAGCACGATGGGCGTGACGACGGGGATGAACAGCTCCGAGTCCGGGTTGAGCTCCGCCTTGGGTGGAGGCTCGGAGGACACGGGCGTGCCGAAGCTGGACTCCGTCGCGGGGCCCGCCTCCTCGGCGGCCATCGCCTCATCGCGCTTGCGCATCATCGTGTACGCGCCGAAGCCCGCGCCCGCGCCCAGCAGGAAGAAGGGAATCTTGGGGAGGCCGGGGATGAGGCCCAGGCCCACGAGCATGGCCGCCGCGATGGCGATGGCCTTCGGGAAGGCGGTGAGCTGCGAGCCCACGTCCTTGCCCAGGTGCGCGCCCTCTTCCTCGCCGCCCACGCGGGTCACCAGGATACCGGCGCACGTGGAGATGAGGATGGCGGGGATCATGCCGACCAGACCGTCACCGATGGTGAGCAGCGTGTACTTCTGCGCGGCGTCACCGGCGGCCATCCCCTTCTGGGTCACGCCGATGATGAGGCCGCCCACGATGTTGATGACCGTGATGATGATGGACGCGATGGCGTCGCCCTTCACGAACTTCATGGCGCCGTCCATGGCGCCGAAGAGCTGGCTCTCACGCTCCAGGTCGCGGCGCTTCTTCTTCATCTGATCCTGATCGATGACGCCGGCGCGCAGGTCCGCGTCGATGGACATCTGCTTGCCGGGCATCGCGTCCAGGGTGAAGCGCGCGGCCACTTCCGCGACGCGCTCCGAGCCCTTGGAGATGACGATGAAGTTCACCACCACCAGGATGAGGAAGAGGATGGCGCCGACGACGAAGTTGCCCTGCACCACGAAGTTACCGAACGCCACCACCACTTCGCCCGGGTCACCGGTGAGCAGGATGAGTCGCGTGGTGGAGATGGTCAGCGACAGGCGGAACATCGTCGTGATCAGCAGGATCGTCGGGAACGACGACAGGTACAGCGCGCTGGGCACGTAGAGGGAGATGAGGAGCAGTACCACCGAGATGCTGATGTTCAGCGTCAGCAACACGTCCAGGATGATCGTCGGCAGCGGGACGATCATCATCGCCACGATGGCCACGACGACCACGGCCAGGACGATGTCGGAGTACTTGTTCAGGAAGCTGTTCGGATCGGCGTTGGCCATCGGCGCGGCCATCCTAATCCGTGCCCGCCCCCGAGCCCAAGGGGGGGCCATCCCTCCCCTGTCCGGAGAGGGAGCCTGCGGTCAGCCTAAGAGCGGTCCTCGGGGGCTTCGGATTCCGAAGCCTCGTCCGAGCTCTCCAGGGCCGCGGCGGCGAGCATGCGCGCCCGGCGGCTCAAGGGGTCCTTGTCCTCGGGGTCCAGCGACACGGCATGCTGGAAGTCGCGGGCCGCCTCCATCGTGCGGCCCTGACGGAGGAACGCCTCGCCCCGGTTGACGAAGGGGGTGATGTCGCTGGGGTCCAGCTCGATGGCGCGGTTGAAGCACTCCACCGCGGTGTCCAGGTCCTCCAGCGCCAGGTGACAGGCGCCCAGGGCGGTCTGGAAGTAGGCCTCCCGGGGGTCCATGGCCGAGAGCTTCTCGAAGATGGGCAGGGACTCGCTGAAGCGGCCGTCCTGGAACAGGTTGAAGCCTTCAGTGGCGCGCTCGAGCATCTCCGGGCCGGAGAGCGGCCGGGTGTTGTCGTTCGACACCGGAGCCTTGGATTCGGTCGTCATCAGCGCGGGTCCCTCAGAGGGAGGACAGGAAGTCGTGCCCGGAAAACCGCCTCTTGAGGGACGGGAGGGGTGCCGGGCGCGGACACTTTAAGCTGTTATCGGCGCAACCTTCAAAGAGGGTGCGTCCCTCCACGCCCACGGTCGGATCTGGCGCCCTGCTCGCGGGTCGGAAAATGATCGGAAAATGGGGACGAAACTTCCGGCCCCTGATCCGCCATAATCCTTTTGTAAGCAGCTTCGCGGCACCCACCCGCATCAACCTTCGGAGTCACCCATGAACGCTGACGTCGCCGGCTCTGCAGTCCGCACCGCTTTCAACGCCTCCCAGGAGCTGAACGAGACGGAGTCCGCCACCCTGAAGGGCCTCAAGGGTGACGACCTGACCCGCGCCAAGGCGCAGCTCATGCTCCAGAAGCAGCAGGAGGCCGCCGCGTTCGCCTCCAACATCATGAAGAAGCTGAGCGACATCGCCATGTCGATCATCGGCAACACCAAGTAATTCCGCCGCTTTCCCTGGGCGTACGAGAGCCGGTCCTCCTTCGCGGGAGGCCGGCTCTTCGCTTTTGCGGGCTCGCGCGCCCCGGCGGCGGCGGGGGAAAATCAGAAAGAAAAGGCCGGAGGAAACTCCGGAAAGCTCGCCCGGATAATCCTTTTGTAAGCAGCTTCGCGGTACCCACCCGCTTCCAACCTTCGGAGTCACCCCATGAACGCTGACGTCGCCGGCTCTGCAGTCCGCACCGCTTTCAACGCCTCCCAGGAGCTGAACGAGACGGAGTCCGCCACCCTGAAGGGCCTCAAGGGTGACGACCTGACCCGCGCCAAGGCGCAGCTGATGCTCCAGAAGCAGCAGGAGGCCGCCGCGTTCGCCTCCAACATCATGAAGAAGCTGAGCGACATCGCCATGTCGATCATCGGCAACACCAAGTAATTCCGCCGCTTTCCCTGGGCGTACGAGAGCCGGTCCTCCTTCACGGGAGGCCGGCTCTTCGCTTTTGCGGGCTCGCGCGCCCCGGCGGCGGCGGGGGAAAATCAGAAAGAAAAGGCCGGAGGAAACTCCGGAAAGCTCGCCCGGATAATCCTTTTGTAAGCAGCTTCGCGGTACCCACCCGCTTCCAACCTTCGGAGTCACCCCATGAACGCTGACGTCGCCGGCTCTGCAGTCCGCACCGCTTTCAACGCCTCCCAGGAGCTGAACGAGACGGAGTCCGCCACCCTGAAGGGCCTCAAGGGTGACGACCTGACCCGCGCCAAGGCGCAGCTCATGCTCCAGAAGCAGCAGGAGGCCGCCGCGTTCGCCTCCAACATCATGAAGAAGCTGAGCGACATCGCCATGTCGATCATCGGCAACACCAAGTAATTCCGCCGCTTTCCCTGGGCGTACGAGAGCCGGTCCTCCTTCGCGGGAGGCCGGCTCTTCGCTTTTGCGGGCCTTCTCGGGGGCCCCCCTGGATCCCCGGGAAAATTCGGGAGAAAATAGGGGGGAGGAAACTCTTCGGCGCGGCCTCGGATAATCCTCTTTGTAAGCAGCTTCGCGGTACTACCCGCCTCAACCTTCGGAGACTCCCATGAACGCTGACGTCGCTGGCTCTGCAGTCCGCACCGCTTTCAACGCCTCCCAGGAGCTGAACGAGACGGAGTCCGCCACCCTGAAGGGCCTCAAGGGTGACGACCTGACCCGCGCCAAGGCGCAGCTCATGCTCCAGAAGCAGCAGGAGGCCGCCGCGTTCGCCTCCAACATCATGAAGAAGCTGAGCGACATCGCCATGTCGATCATCGGCAACACCAAGTAATTCCGCCGCTTTCCCTGGGCGTACGAGAGCCGGTCCTCCTTCGCGGGAGGCCGGCTCTTCGCTTTTGCGGGCCGCGGACCGCGGACCTCAGGGCTTGGGCAGCTCGGCGTTCAGCTCGATGAAGTGCCGGCCGATGTTGATGCTGTCGAAGTCCGCCGTCACCGAGTTGGCGTACTGGCCGGTGTCCCGGATCCGCACCTGCATTGGACGCGGCGACTTCCCGGCCTGCACGTAGCGCGCGGACACCGTGTAGCGGCCCACCGGCACGTCCGTCACCGAGTCCCCGTCCGCCGTGCGCACCAGCTTCTGGGTAATGGTCTGCCCGTCGGTGCCGTCCACCAGCTTTCCGCTGGGGGCCAGCGTCAGCTCGATGTCCTCGTTGGTGATGGGCGCGCCCGGGTCCGCCGGATCCGTGAACTGATCCACGTACACCGTCACCCGCCCACCGTAGAAGCCCAGATCATCCGGGCGCTTTCCCGTGAGCTTCCAGGTGAAGTTGCGCACCGCCCCTTCGTTTCCGGCGAAGACGTTGTCGTCGTTCGGATCCAGGTCGAAGGTGTACTCCTTCCCGTTGTACTGCCGCTTCACGACGGCGCTGGCGTGCCAGGTGCCGGTCGGACGGCTCGTGTCCACGCGGTACGTCCCGTCCGACCCCGACGTCGCCTGGACATTGGAGTCATAGAACTGGGTGTTGTCCGCGGTGATGATCGCCCCCGCGAGCGGCTGCCCCTGCGTGTCCACCACCTTGCCGGTGAGATAGCCCGTCTGCGGCGTCCCTCCCCCACCGTCGTCCTTGCCGCCGTTCTCCTTGCTGCAGCCCCCCACCACACCCATCAACCCCACCAGGCTCCAGGCCACTGCGTTTCGCGTCCAGCGCATCCGCGTCCTCCTTGGGTTTCCGCTCCGTTCCGGCGCCAGTCCCTGAAGAGCCGGTCGCCCCGACTAGGTTCTACCGGAGAACCGGGGGCGCCAGTCCCCCTTTCAAGCCAGGGGCCAGCGCCTGCTCGGATGCCTGTCCCGCAAAGCACGACTGCCGCCCGCCACCCCTGGGTGGACCGGACGGCAGCGCGGGTGACGGCACTTACAGGGGACGACTCAGCCCCACATGTCCCGGATGAGCTCCTTGCGGCGGGACATCAGCTTCTTGAAGAAGTTGTCGTCGCGCATCTTCTCGAAGCCGGCATTGGTCTCGTTCTTGGAGGCGCTCTCCTCCGCCTTCGCCTTGATCTCCTCGGGCGTGGCGTTGGGGTTCTCCTTCATGAAGGTCTCCATCTCCTCGGCGACCTTCTCCTTCACCTTGTCGATGCGGCCCTCGCCCAGGTAGCTCGTCTTGCCCTCGTCCTCCTTCATGCGGGCAACGGACGCGTTGATGGCGTCCTGGACGGCCTGCTGCTTCTGGGCTTCCGTGTTGGTCGACTGCTTGCGCTGCGCGCCGCTGCCCGCGCCGACACCATTCACTCCACCAGCCATGGGGGAACTCCGTAGGAAGGAAGTTGAATCTTGTGGGGATTATCCGCCGACGGGGCGAGAAGTTGCGTCTCCGGAACAGGGGGCAGCCCGAGAAAGGGAGCCCCCCGTCGAGGAAGTCCTGCTAGCCCTTGAGCTTGCCCAGGGCCGGGTTCTTCATCCACGCCTTGAAGGACTCCAGGTCCTTCTGCACTTCCTGCGCGTCCGCGGGCTTGGCGGCGGGGGTGGCGGCAACCGAGGGCGGCGGCGGCACGTCGCCGGTGAGGACGGCGCGCTTCTTCGCGGCGCTGGAGCTCTCGAAGGCGTCCTTCACCTTGGCCTGGCCCGGAGCGGCGGCGGCGGCAGGAGCCGTGGCGGCCGGCGCGGCGGCGGCGGCGGGCGCGGGATCAAAGCCGCGCGACGAGATGTACTCCTGCATCCACTCGACGGCGTTGATGAGCACGGCGGGCATGTCCGCCGCCAGCTTGGGGTTCTTCTCCGCCTCCTTGAGGTGACGGTTGAAGGCCGTCTTCACGTCCTCGTAGAGGTTCATGTTCAGCTGCGCGCCATCCTTCGTGTTCGCGAGCAGCTCGGACATCTTCCGGAGCACCGCCTGCAGGGTCCCCGTCGCGGACTTCGCGGCCGCGTCCAGACCCGAGATGAGGCCGTCGCGCTTCTTGGTCACCTCTTCAGGCGCCGCCGGCGGCATCGTGGCGGGGACTCGCGGATCAGGGTTCGGGGTCGTCATTGCGCTGTCCTTTGGGTAGGAGAGAAATGGATGACATGAAACACCCTAGCAGAAGATCCAGGGTGCCCAAAAACACCTGAAGCCCCTCAAGCCCCGGAATCCCGAGCCGTGGAGCGCGCCTGCTAACGGCGGGTGAGCGCGTTGACCATGGCTCCGGCCTTGCGCACCACCGGATCATCCACCGGCGTCATCGCCGCGGCGCGGCGGAGGTCCTCCAGCGCCTGCGGCTTCTGGCCCATGGCCAGCTTCACCTCGGCGCGGCCCACGTAGACGGCCGGGTCCTGCGGGGCCAGCTTCGCGGCCACGTCGAAGGCGGCGAGCGCCCCCTGCCCGTTGCCCGCGGCCATCTCCACCACGCCCAGCGCCTTGGCGAAGTACACGTCCGTGGGGTTGACGGCGTAGAGCCCCTGGAAGAGCGTGCGCGCCTCCGCCACCCGGCCCTGGTAGAAGAAGAAGTAGGCCGTCTTGGCGATGGCGTAGAGCTCGTCGTTGGAATAGCCGCGCACCTCGCGGAGCGTGGCCTTGCCTTCCGCCCAGCGCTGCAGGAGCGCGGTGAGCTTCGCCTCGTCCTGCGGGTCTTCGGGGTCCAGCGCCGCCATGGGTCAGTAGCCCTCGTCCTTCTGCTCTTCCCACATGCGGCGGATGATCTCCTGCGACTCCGCGCTCACCTGGTCCACCAGGCCCAGCATGGCGGACTCGCGCTGCAGCAGGGCCTTGAGGCGCTCCAGGCGCTCCGGCGGCGCGTTCACCTTGGCCAGCCCGCGCTCCAGCATGCGGCGCTGCCCGTCATCCCCACGGCCCGCGACGCTGGCCAGGTGCGGCCGGTCACTGAAGCCCTCCAGGTCCGCGTCGTGACCGCCCGGGTGCGGCGGCAGCGGCAGCCGGAGCTCCTCCGAGGAGTGCGCCGGCCCGATGAAATCAAGGAGCGCCGCCGACGGCATCGACGGGTTCTTGATGTTGCCGGCCTTGCGCGCCTTCTTCGCCCGCTCGAGCTGGGCGGGATCCACCAGCCGCTCGCGGACACTCCGGGGGCCGCCCCAGGGCCAAAGCGCGGTGCTGGGGGGCTGATTGTTGATTCTGGCCATGGTGGGCCGACTTCAATACAGGAGGGGGGCCCGCGTCCAGCCCCCTTCAGCGCCCGCCCGCCTGCTGCTCGCGCTGGAGCGCGTAGACGAAGTTCAAGACCTCCGCCACCGCGTCGTAGAGCTCCTCGGGGACCTCCTGGCCCACGTCCACCCGGTACAGGGCGTGCGCCAGGGAGACGTTGCGCATCACCGGGATGCCGTACTGCTTGGCGATCTCCCGGATCTTCTCCGCCTTGAGGCGCATCCCCTTGGCCACCACGCGCGGGGCGCCGTCCGCCTTGTTGTCGTACTTGATGGCGATGGCGATGTCCGCCTCTTGGTCGCTGGCCATGGCCTTCTCCTCAGGCGCGCGCAGGCGGCGCCGCGTTCTGCTGCTGCTTCAGCCCGTAGACGAAGTTGAGGACCTCGGCGACGGCGTCGTAGAGCTCCTCGGGGACCTCCTCGCCCACCTCCACGCGCAACAACGCGTGCGCCAGCGGCACGTTGCGCAGCAGGGGCACGTCGGCCTCCCTCGCCAGCGCCTTGATGCGCTCCGCCTTGGCGTCCATGCCCTTCACCAGCACGCGGGGGGCCCCGTCCTTGTTCTGGTCGTACATCAACGCGACGGCCACGTGGTCCGGGTTGGTGACGATGACGCTCGCGTCCTTCACCGCCTCCATCTGGGCTCCCTCCATGATTTCGTGGTGGAGTTCCTTGCGCTTGGCCTTGTGGTGCGGGTCGCCTTCGCTCTGCTTGTACTCCTTCTTGACCTCCTCCTTCGTCATCATCATGTCCTTCATGTACGACTTGCGCTGCCACCACACGTCGAACACGCCGAAGATGACGAAGAGCAGGATGATGCGCGCGCCCACCCGGTAGATGATCTCCCCCAGGATGGCCATGATGCCGTGCGTGTCCTGCCGCACCGTTTCGATGACCAGGGGCATGGAGTCGCGCACCACGCCGTAGACGACGTACGCGGCGACGGAAATCTTGATGAGGTTCTTGAGCAGTTCGACGAAGGCCTTCTTCGTGAACATGTTCTTCAAGCCCGAGATGGGGTTGAGCTTGTCGAACTTGGGCATGATCGGGTCCATGGTGAACAGCGACCCGACCTGCAGGAACTCCATCAGCCCGCCCATGGCCGCGGCCCCCGCCGCCACCGGGAGCGTGAGGACGGCCAGCGTCTTCAGCGCCATGTAGAGGATCTGCGACATCGCCAGGTCCAGGCGGTCCGGATGGGCGATGACGTCGAAGGTGAAGAGGAAGAGCGCGGAGACCTCCGACTCCACCGTGCTCCAGGTCCCCCGGGCGATGCCCAGGCCGGCCACGAGCACGGCGACGCCCGTCAGGTCCTTGCTCTTCCAGACCTGCCCCTTCTTGCGGGAATCGTCGAGCTTCTTCTGCGACGGTTCCTCTGTTTTGTCGCCACTCTCGTCCGACATGGTGCGGTCCCGGGAGCCCTCAACCCAGCAGCTGGATGGCCTGCCGCACCATGCGGAGCATGGCGCCCATTTCGCCCTGCATGCGGCCGATGATGACGTGGATGGAGACGAAGATGATGAGCACGCTCATCAGCGGTTTGAGCGACATCGCGATGAAGAAGACCTGGATCTGCGGGGCCACGCGGTTGATGGCGCCCATGGCCAGGTCGGTGGCGAAGGCGGCCACCATGCCGGGCCCCGCCAGCGCCAGGCTGATCTTCAGCAGGTCCGCGAAGGAGCGGATCATCAGGTCGAAGAAGGGCCACACGCCCCGGCTGAAGTGCGGGAAGCCCTCCAGCGGCACCACCGCCAGGCTCTCCGCGAGCGCCCGGATGATGACGTGGTGGCCGTCCAGCGACAGGAACAGCACCACGCACAGCTGCACCTTGAGGCTGGAGAAGAGCGACACCTGCTGCCCCAGCTGCGGCACGTAGAGCTGGGCGTTGTTGCTGCCCGCCATCGTGTCCATCAGGTTGCCCGCGACCCGGGCCGCGTCGAAGACGATGTTGACGATGTACGACAGCGACAACCCGATGAAGATCTCCTTGAGCAGCAGCCCGATGTACGGGAGCGCGCTCAGGGGAATCTTGTCCATCCGGTCCGCGACGGACGGGAACAGCACCACGGACACCATCAGGCCCAGGCCCAGCTTCATCTCCGAGGGAACGACCTCGCCGCCCAGGAAGGGGCTGAAGATGAGGATGGGCATCACGCGGCACATGATGAGTGCCACCGTGAAGATGGTGACCGACAGGTTCACCCGAGCGCCCAGCTCGGCCATGGCTTCGCCGATGTTCATCTGCCGATGAGCGCCGGGAAGCGGTCGAAGACGTGGAAGGTGAAGCGCAACAACTGTCCGCCAATCCAGGGGCCCGTCATGGCCAGCACGCCGAAGACGAGGACGACCTTGGGCGCGAACGTGAGCGTCTGCTCCTGGATCTGGGTCGTGGCCTGGAACAGGGCGATGATGAAGCCCACCAGGAGGCTCATGAGCACCGGCGGCGCGGAGACCACGAGCACCAGGAACAGCGCCTCCTGGGTGATGAACGTGAGCTGATTCATGGGAGTACGGGGCTCCTTACAGGTAGCCGATGACCAGGCCCTTGGCGATGAGGTACCAGCCGTCCACGAGCACGAACAACAGCAGCTTGAAGGGCATGGAGATGGTCGTGGGCGACAGCATGTGCATGCCCAGCGCCAGCAGGATGTTGGCGACCACCATGTCGATGACGATGAAGGGCACGAACAGGAGGAAGCCAATCTGGAAGGCCTCCTTCAGCTCGGACACGACGAAGGCCGGCACGATGACCATGAAGTCGTTCGGGCCGATGTCCTTGCGGTCCTCCTCCTTCCGCATCTTCTTCGCCAGGCTGTAGAAGAGCGTGCGGTCCTTGTTGGTGACCTTCTTCATCAGGAACTCGCGCAGCGGTTCCTTGGACTTGTCCGCGGCTCCCAGCATCGTGCCCACGGTCTCCGAGGAGAACACCGACGTTCCCCGGGACCAGATGTCGATGCCGCCCGCCCGGTACATCTCCTGGCCCACGGGGGCCATGATGTAGACGGTGAGGATGATGGCCAGGCCGGTGATGACCTGGGTGGGGGGGATCTGCTGGGTGCCCAGCGCCGAGCGGACGATGGAGAGCACCACCGAGATCTTGACGAAGCTGGTCACCATCATCAGCGCGAACGGGACCAGCGACATGGCCGCGAGCGCGAGGATGAGGATGAGCGGACGGGAGGTGAACGAGTCGGTGTTCACCGCCTCCTTCACCAGTTCATCCGGCAGCCCGTCCCCGCCCTTCTTCGCCGCGGACGCGACGAAGGGGTGCAGCGACACGAGGGCCGCGAAGAGCCATGGCGGGGCGCGGAACAGCAGCGGACGGGCGGCGGGAGACGAACGGTTCACGGGACGGCCTTCAGACGCCCGGCGGCGGCGTGGTGCCACCGGTCCGGCGGGAGAGGAGCTTCTGGAGGAAAGGACTCAGGGACACCGGCGAAGACGGCGGACGCGCGGAGCGGATGCGCTCCACGGCGTCGCGGTCCAGCTTCGAAACCAGTTGCACGCCACCCTCGCCGCCACCCACCAGCAGGTACTCGTCCGCGGCCTTCAGGACGAAGAGCGTGCGCCGTTGATCCAACGGGATGCGCTCCATCACCGACACGACCGACGCCTTGCCCACGGGCACGCCCTGCAGCCCCATCAACCTGCGCAGGCCCACGTTGAGCGTGAGATAGATGGCCGCGAGCACCGCGCCCAACAGCGCCACCGTGCGCACCACCACCCAGCCCAGACTCTCCTGCGCCGCGTCGGCTTCCGGCTCGATGCCCAGCTCGCGGTCCAGCTCATCCGCGTGGCGCTTCGCGCGGGCCGCGCCATCACCGGTGGCGGGGGCCAGCGCGGGAGCCGAGGGAGCCGCGGGCTTCACGGCCTGGGGCTCGGCGGCCTCCGGGGCCGGCGCCGCGACGGTGGCATCCGGCGTGGAGGCCACGGGCGCCTGCGCCAGGACGGCGGGCGACGCGAGGAGGAGCGCTGCGCCGAGCAGCAGGCGCGAGGAGGAAAGACCGAGGACCGCCATGGATGCGCGCGAGCCTAGTGCACCCGAGTCAGAACCGCCACGGGCCCGGGCACGAGCACGCCCCCCTGCCCGCCTGCCCTGTGACGCACGGGCACACGCGCTTCAGCTCAGGTGGATGATGCGAACGCCGAGCTGTCCCTCCAGCTCCACGAGCTCGCCCCGGGCCACGACCTTGCCATTCACCGACAGGTCCACGGGCTCCCCCGCCCCACGGCGCAGGTCGATGACCTGGCCTGTGCGCAAGCCCACCACCTGTTCGGCCGTGATGGGCACGCGCGCCAGCTCCACCGCCACCTGCAGGGGCAGGTCGCTGAGCAGATCGCTTCCGTCCCGGTTGTTGTCGTCCAATGCCGCCCCTTCGAGTTCCGGAGGAACGCCCAGCTCCGGGTTGGTGAAGTCCTCGTTCTCTTCCGGCCCGCCGGACTCCCCACCCTGGGGGTTGCCCGGCTCCCCGGGGACGATGTCCGTGATGCGCGCGCGGTAGCGGTCGTTCTCCAGGAACACGTCCACCGCGAAGTGGCCGGTGCGGCCCAGCCCCAGCCGCAGCTGCGCCGTGCCGTCCTCGCCCTTGTCCGGCCGTGCCGACAGCATGTCCAGCAGCAGCACGTCCTTGACGCGCAACGACGCCAGGTCCTGGGCGGACAGCTCCGCCACGCCAATCTCCGCGCGCAGCCAGTCGCGCAGCGCGGACAGGCGCCGCCCGTTGGCCTTCATGTCCTGCCGGCGATGGTCGCGCCGCTGGGCGCTCTCCACCGCGGGCTCGGCCGCCTCCAGCACCGCCGACGGCACCACCAGCCGCACGATGCCGCGGTGCGGGCCCAGCACCGCGTTCAGGTGCACGGCCAGCATCGGGCCGTCCTCGCCCAGGCGCGCGGAGACCTCGTCCACGCCGCGCGCCACGCCATCCAGCCGCGGCCGGGGGACGCCGGGCTGCAGCCCGGGCACCAGCTCCTTCAGGGCCTCCAGGACGACGTAGCCCATCACGCCCTCCTCGATGTCCGTCAGCGGCCGCAGGCCCACCGTCTCACCGGCGCCGCCCAGCAGCAGGTCCACCGCCGAGTGCGCCAGCGACAGCTCGATTTCGAGGATGGCGCGGCCCTTGAGCGCGCCGGGGGCCAGCACCGCGAGGAAGGACGGGTCGCCCAGGAAGCGGCGCAGCTCCGTCATGGGGCGCGCCTGGGCGGACTCCACCGACAGGCGCACGTCCACGTCGAAGAGGGCCTTGAGGCGCGCGCAGACGGTCTCCAGCGTGCCCGCGTTGGGCGTGAGCCAGCGCAGCCGCTCCGCCAGCTGGCTCTGTGAGCGGGACACCTTCTCCAGGTGCGGGAAGGCGAACGGCCGCCACGGCATGACCGGGGCGGCGGCCGGCGCCTGCGCGGGCTTCGGGGGCGGTCCCAGCTTCCGGGTGTCGACCAACATGGTGCGCTCGAAGACTCCGGGCTCGTCGTCCGGCTCCAGGCTCATGTCTTCGCCTCGAACCTCAGATTTTCAAGCGCCAGCCCCCGGCCACCCAGGGCGCTGCGCAGGCCTTCGCTCTGCTCTTCGAGCATCTTCAGCGTGTCGCGGTCGTTGCCGCTGAAGACGGCGGAGATCTTCCCGTTCTTCGCGCTGACCTTGATGGACAGGCCGTTGAGCACGTCACCGCGCAGGTCGATCTGGAACTCCGCGTTGCCCGCGGCGTTGGTGCCCACGCGCACGCGCTCGACGATCTTCTGGGCGATCTCGTTCGCCATGGCGCGCAGCCGCTCGGAGCCCGCGGTGTCCTTGGGCTTGGCCACGGGCACCGGCGCCATCAGCGCGGGGTTGAAGCGGAAGCCCGCCGCGGCGGCCATCTGCCCGCCCTTGTCGTCCTTCTCCTTGCCGGCCCCGCCGCCCGCGCCCTTGCCGCCACCGGCGTTGACGTCGATCTTCAGCTCGCCCTTCTCCTGGCTCAGCCGGCCGGCCTGTCCCTCGGCCTTGGACATGTCGCTCTCGCGCACGTCCGTGGAGCGCTTCTCCTCCACGACCTCGGACTTGCGGGCCTCGCCGCCCCGGGACATCTGCTGCGTCTCGGTGTTGCGCTGGGACTGCTGGGCGCCCTGGGTGGACTCACCGGGCTTGGCGAAGGGGGTGGCGGTCTCCTTCTGGGCCAGCTTCTCGTCGAAGGTCTTGCCCTGTCCCTGCTGCGCGAGGCGCGCCAGCACCTGCTTGCCCAGGGGCTGCTTCTGCTCCTGCAGCTGCTTGGGCTGGGCCTGCTCGGCCTGGCCCTGCTGGACCAGCTTGGAGAAGACGGAGTCGCCCTGCAGGCGCTTCTGGGTCTTCGCCTCCGCGAGCTTGCGCTCCTGGATCATCCGCTCCGCCAAGCGCGCGGCATCGCGATCGTCATCAACTCGGCTCATGGCGTCTCTCCAGGCTCAACGGAAGGCGGCGGGAGGTTACTTGCGCTGGCGGGCCAGGAACAAGGCGCTGCCGATCTCCTCCTGCTGCAGCTCCTCCCGGTCCTGGCGTTCCTTCTTGACCTGCTTGACGAACTTCTCCTTGTTCTTCTCGATGGCCTTGAGCTCCTTGGCGGCCTCGGCCATCAGCATGCGGCGCTGCTCCACCAGGCGGCCGGCCGTCCGGACGACCTCCTTCTGGTGCTCGATCTGGAGGGCGACCTGGGCTTCGTCGTCCTTCAGACGCTCCTCGAAGCGGCCCATCATGTTCATGCCGTTGATGCCGGCGCCCTTGGCCATGATCTGCTGGAAGTACTCGGCGACCTTGGCCTTGCGCTCCTTGCGGCGGCGCTCCAGCTCCGCCTCCAGGCGCTGCTGTTCCTGCTCTTCCTTCGCCAGCGCCTTGACGGCGTCGGAGAAAGCCTGCTCGGCCTCCTCCTTCGCCTTCTCACGCATGTCCAGCAACGACTGCAACCGGTACGGGGGCATGGTGGGGGCATCCTACCCAAAAACCGTCCGGTCCGTATGTGTGCCGGGGGGCGGCCCGGGTCAGTCGGCGAACAGGTTGATGAGCTGCTCCACGGTCTCCTCGTAGGGAGAGTTGGAGTGGGTGTCCTGCTTGAGGAAGTCGATGATGGCGTCGTACTTCTCGATGGCGTAGTCGGTCCGGGGGTCCGCGCCGGCCTGGTAGGCGCCCAGCAGGATGAGGTCGCGCTGCTTCTCGTAGGTGGCGAGCGTCTCACGCAGCTTGCCCGCGGCCTTCTTGTGCTCCTTGGTGACGATGCCGCTCATCACACGGCTGAGGCTCTGGAGCACGTCCATGGCGGGCCACTGGTTTCGCGCGCCCAGCTCACGGTTGAGGATGAAGTGGCCGTCGAGAATACCTCGGACCTCGTCGGCGATGGGGTCTTCCATGTCACCGCCGGCCACGAGGCAGGTGTAGATGGCGGTGCACTTGCCCTTCGCCGAGTTGCCCGTGCGCTCCAGGATGCGCGGCAGCATGGAGAAGACGCTCGGCGGGTAGCCCTGACGCGCCGGGGGCTCGCCGATGGCGAGGCCGATGTCGCGCTGGGAGCGCGCCAGACGCGTCACCGTGTCGAGCATGAACAGCACGTTGCCGCCGCGCTCACGGAAGTACTCCGCGATGGCCGTGGCGACGTACGCGGCGCGCAGACGCACGAGGGCGGGCTGGTCGGACGTGGCGCACACCAGCACGGCGCGCTTCATGCCCTCCTCGCCCATGGCGTCCTCGATGAACTCGCGAACCTCACGACCACGCTCACCGATGAGCGCCACGACGCTCAGGTCCGCTTGCGTGTTGCGGGCAATCTGGCCCATCAGCGTGGACTTGCCGACGCCGGAGCCCGCGAAGAGGCCCACGCGCTGGCCCTCGCCCACGGTGAGCAGCCCGTCGATGCAGCGGACGCCCAGGGGCAGCGGCCGCTCGATGCGCTGGCGGGTGAAGGGGTCCGGGCAGTCGCGGTCCACGGGCCAGTCGACCAGGTTCTCCCCCTCCAGGGGCATGCCGTCCATGGGCTCGCCGATGCCGTTGAGCACGCGGCCCAGGAGCCCGTCGCCGCACTTGATGGTGAGCGGACGCCCCGTGGGGATGCACTCGCTGTCCGGACCGATGCCGTACAGCTCGCCCAGGGGCATGAGCATCACCTCGTCGCCCACGAAGCCCACGACCTCCGACTTCATCAGGCCGCGCTGGCGGTTCTTGACGTACACCAGCTCGCCGATGCGCACGTTGGGCACGCTCGCCTTGATGACGAGGCCCGTCAGCTCCGTGACGCGGCCGCGCACCCGGACGAGGGACGCTTCCTTGATGAGTTCGTAGTAGCGCGAAAGGTCGATGGCCATGGCGGATCCGGAAGGCTCAGGGAGGGCCGGGCTTGCGCGCGGTGTCCGGCTGCAGGAGGTTCTGGAGCATCTCCAGCTGCGTGGGCAGCTGCGCGTCCACGGTGCCGTACTCCGTCTGCACGATGCAGCCGACGGGAGCGACCTCCGGGTCCTCCTTGATGGCCAGGTCCACCGTGCGGCCGATGAGCTCCATCAGCACCGGGCGCTTGGCGCGCAGCACCGCGGCCGTCTTCGGGTGCACGCGGAGCACCATGGCGCGCGCGTTGCGCAGGTTGTCGATGGCCGCGGCGCACATGTCCACGAGCAGCTCCGGCTCGCGCTCCAGGTCGCGGCCGAGGATTTTCTCCGCCATCTTCAGCGCCAGCGCGATGATGTCCTGCTCCTGGGACTGGAGCATCTCGCCGGCCTGCATCTTCGCGCGCAGGAGCAGCTCCGTGGCCTGGGCGATGCCTTCCTGGCGGCCCAGGTCCTTGGCCTTGGCGAAGAGCTCCTCCTTCTCGCGCTGGGCCTCGGCGAGGATGCGCTCACGCTCGCGCTGGGCCTCCTCGATGATGCCCTGGGCGCCCTGGCGCGCCTCGAAGACCTCGGCGTTCATCACGCCCGCGCGCGGCGGACGCAGCGCCGGTCGCTCGGACGAGGCGACGACCACCGACTCCGCCAACCCGTCCCCCTTGATTACCTTGCCGATCGCCATGGGCCACTCCTTGGAGACCGGATGCTAGCGCGTTCCGCCGCGCGGTCCACGCCCTCCCGGACCGCCCGCGTCATCCGGGCCCGGCCGGTCGCTGGGAGGGGGGCGCCTGCGGCCCACCTGGGTTCCCTCCGAGGACCGGGACGAGGACGCCTGGCTGGAGAGCACGCGCGGGGGACGCTCCGGAGCATCCCCCCCTTCGGGACGCACCGCGGGGCGGGCGCCGGTGCGCGAGCGCAGCACCCGGGCCCCGTCGGCGGACTCCCCGGCGGGTTCCGGGCGCCGGGGAGCGCGCTCCTCCGCGTCGGCAGGGGGCCGCGAGGGGCGCTCGACCCGGACGGAGCGGCCCTCGGGCGAGTCCGGCTCCGGGGGGCGTGACGCACCGCGTGCCCCCAGCCGCGAGGGCGGCGGGCCAATGCGGGCGCCTTCCGGATCCGGCCGCGCGGGGCGTGAGGGACGGGGGGCGTCTGGATCACGGCGGCTGGGAACGGCCCCGGTCGACGCGCGGGGCGCGGGCCCCACGGACGAGCCCCGCTCCACGGGCATCCGGCGGATCTGCGAGCCTCCCGCCTCCCCTTCCGGCGCCGCCATGGACGGGCGGGGCGCGGGGCCGCGATCCACGGGCATCCGGCGGATCTGCGAGCCTCCCGCCTCTCCTTCCGGCGGCGCCATGGACGGGCGGGGCGCGGGGCCGCGCTCGCGCTCCACCGGCATCCGGCGCATCCGAGAACCGTTCGCGTCCCCTTCCGGCGAGGCCGCGGACGCACGGGGGGCGGGCCCCACGGACGAGCCCCGCTCCTCTCCCGGCGGCGGGCGAGGACGTCCGCCAGGGGCCGCGGCGCCCGGGCCCCCGTCACGGCTGGAGGCCGCACCGGCGCGACGGGCGGCGCGCTCCGCCATGAAGTCGCGCTTCGCGGCATCTCCCGCGGCGTCGTCGGCCGCGGCGCCTCCCCGCATCGGCCTGGGAGGCCGGAGCGCGGGCGCACGCGACGGATCCGCGGAAGCGGCGCGCTGCCCCTCGCGCGGAGCCGGGGCCGCCGCGGTGGGGGGCCGGGCTCCCGCCGCCGGGGCGGGCTTGCGCGCGCCCGGAGGTGGAGGCAGCACGGCGGAGGGGCGCGGCGGCGGCGCCGTCAGGCGGACGGGCCGCTCGATGAGGCCGCGCACGGCCAGCCGCTCCAGGTCCATGACGATGTCGGTGCGGCCACCATCGCCCCGGGCCGTCGGCCTCGAGCGCTCCTCGCGCACCCACTTCGCCAGCAGGTGGCCGAACTCGCCACGGTGCTTCTCCAGCATGCGCGCGGCGAACTCCGGGGATTGCGCCACGCACGCGCGCGACAGCCGCTGCACGCCCGCGCTGCGGATGGCGCCGGCCAGCCGGGTGAAGCCCTCGTGCAGGTTGATCTGCGCGCGCGCGTCCTCTTCCGGGAGCTTGCGCGGCGCATTGGCCGCCACGGACTTGCTCGCGAGCTGGAGCAGGTCCGGAGGCAGCGACTCCATGAGGCCGTTCAGTTCCTCCTCGGGGAGCCCCGCCAGCGCCGGGCCCAGCACGCGCGCGCCCAGGCGATCACTCACCGTGAGCAGCTCGCGCGTCTGGAGGTTGAGCACGTCCGCGAACTTGAAGCCCGCGGACTGGCCGGCGACCTCGCGCGCCAGCGCCTCCTCCAGCTTCCAGCGGATGATGTCCAGGACCTGGGGCCGCACCTCGCGGGTGAGCTTCACGCGCGAGGGCGGCAGGTGGCCGCGCACGGCCTCCGCCATGTTGCCGGGCAGGGCGCGCAGGGTGAGCTCCACCAGGGCCCCGCGCTCGCGCTGGAGCAGCGCCGCCAGCCGCTCCGGATCCGCGGTCCACAGCTGGCCGCGGCGGTCCTTCATCAGGCGCTTGAGCTCCTGCACCACCGCGGGCAGGCGCTTCTCACGCGGAATCTGGAGGATCTCCTGCGCGCGGTGGCGCAAGAGCGCACTCTCCTCGTCCGGCAGGTGCTCCAGCGCCGCCGTGCTCTCCTGGCCCCCGAAGGTGACCGCGGTGAGCAGCATCATCGTCTGGCGCTTGCTGAGCGAGGTGAAGAAGGAATCCAACGGTCACCTCGCGGGCCCCCAGGTGGCCCGCTGAAGATAGAAGACGTGTCCCCGGCCTGGAGGACACGTCCCGCGGTCCGCCCCAGGAGGGCCGCGGGAAGCGACGTGCAGGACTACTCGGTGCGACCGCCGCGCGCACGGGCAGGGCGCGCCGCCGCGGCGGGAGCGCCGCCACCGGAGCCGCCGCGCATGAAGGTCCACGCGGTGACGCCCATCATCGCCAGGATGAGCGCGAACGCGCCGCCGAGGATCATCTTGAACGTGCTCGCGCTGGCGGCCGTCATGCGCACGCCGAGCACGTCCTGCAGGCGGTTGGTCTCCGTGGTCTCCGCCGTGGGGGCCATGGCCTCCGTCATCAGCACGGTGACGGCCTCCGGCTTGAGCTCCGACACGGAGCTGGCGACGAACTGCTTCACCGCGTCCGCAGTGACGGGGGGCTTGCCGCCCTCCACGGTGCGGTACTTGATGAACACGGAGGCCGACGGCATGGGCCGGCTCTCCGGCTGCGACAGGTCGTTGTTCTCCGGCACCATCACGATGGCGCGCGCTTCCAGCACGCCGTCAATCTGGTTGAGCGCGTTGGAGACCTCACCCGCCATGGCCTTGAGGAGCATGGCGCGCTCCTCCGTGGCGGTGGGCACCATGCTGCCCTTGGCGAAGTGGGACAGGCCCTTCTCCACCGGGCGCGGCAGCGAGTTGCGCTTCAGCAGCTCCGCGGCCTGCGCGGCGTCGCCCTTGGGGACGACGATGGTGAAGCGCACTTCGTTGCCGCCCTCCGCCTTCTCCTTCTTGGCGTTGATGCCGTTCTTGCTGAGCAGGACGTAGATTTCATTCGCGTCCGCCTCCGTCAGCTCGTGCTGCAGCTCGATGGAGCAGCCGGTGAGGAACAGCAGGGCGAGGAGCGGGGCGGCGAAGACGGGCGTTCGGCGAGTCATGGGCGCGCGTAGCTTAACAGGGCCCTTGCAAAACGCGGAAGGGCGCCCCCTCCCGACCCTGGGAGGGACCGCCCTTCGCATGCCGCCATGGCCCGGCGGGGTGGGGACTTCAGACCTGCGTCTTGACGACGTCCTTCAGACCGCTGGTGGCCTTCTCGACGACCTTCGAGGTGAGGTCCAGCTCCTGCGAGTACTTGTACATGGACGCCTGGAGACCGAGCAGCTCCGCGTTGGACATGTTCTTGCCGGAGGAGGCCTCCTTGATGAGCTTGTCCATGCTGACCTGGCCCTTCTCAAGGCCGGAGACGAGGTCGGAGACCATGCCGCCCGACTTGGTCGTCTTCGAGGCTTCCGCCTTCGCGTCCACGGGCTCCGCGCCCTTGGCTGTGGCGGGCTGCTGGGCCGCGCCGCTCACCTTGTTCAGGTTGGCCTTCTCCGCCTTGTTGACGGTCTCCACCTGGCGGACGGCGTCCGCCTTCTGGGTGGCCTGCGCGGCCTGGGCCTTGTTCACGTTCTGGGCGGCGTCCACCTGGCCGGCGCCCTGCGCCTTGTCAGCGAGAACTCCGTCGAACTTCGAGGCGCCCGTCTTCTGCGTCTGCTGCGCGCCCTGGTCCTGCAGCTTTTGCTGCGCTACCTGTCCCGCGGAGATGCCGCTCATCGGAGCCGCCATGTGACACCCTCCTTGCATCCGTCGAGGGGGGAGGGAGTTCCTCCTCCTCGTTCAAGAGTTCCTTGAGCCGATCAATGGCGCGCGCGTGAAGCCGCGACGCCCAGCTCTTTGACTGCCCGATCTCCGCCCCTGCCTCTTCCAGCGTGCGTCCCTGGAAGTAATAGCCCTGCAGGAGCTTGCGCTCTTTCTCCGGAAGCTTCTCGATGGCCGAGCGCACCCGGTTCTTCAACTGCTCCATCTCCAGGCGCTGATCCGCCGGGAGCGATTCATCCACGTAGCCCGCCGCCTCCGCCCCTTCCGCCCCCGCCGCGAAAACCGCCGCGAGGCCCGCCACGGCATCCGAGATGTCTCCAATATCATCGTCGAATGACGCCCCGCGGTTGCTTGCGCCCTGCTCGCGGTCCGCCAGATTTCCCAGATACGCCGTCGCGCGCTCGCCTTGATAGGCCGTGCGGGCGTCCGCGCCGCGCAAGACGCCCATCTTCCTCAGGCCGTCGAAGATGGCGCCCTTGATGCGGTAGTGGGCAAAGGTGAGGAAATTGGCACCCACCTTGGGATCGAAGCGCTCCGCGGCTTCCAGGAGGCCGATCTGCCCATAGGCCAGCAGTTCATCCAGCTCCAGCTGGGCATTGAACTGCTTGCGCACGGTGGCCGCGAGCGACCGCACGTACGGGCCGTACTTCTCCAGGATGACCTTCCTGTCTTCACCCAGAGGCAAGCGGCGCGCTCACTCGGCCTTGGACCACAGCCGCTCGAGAACCTGGTTCAGCCGGGGATCATCCTGCAGCGCCCCGGCGATGCGGCCCGTGAGGGCAGCGGACTTCATGTTCAACTTCTCCTGGAGGACTTCCGCGACCAGGGCCTTCGTCGCCTCCTCCTTGCTCTTGAAGCCCCCGTTCTTCAGCCGCTTGGCGATGGCGAGCGCCTGCGCCGCGATCGGATCCGTGGCCTGGGGGCCCTGGACGTTGCTGGAGCCTACCAGACCCGAGGGCCCGACGAGCGATTCCGTGCGGTCCACCTTGCCGCCAAAGGACGCGCCTGCGGCACCCGCCGGACCGGACGCCCCCTTCACGCCGCCCGCGCGGCCCTTCCCACCCCCACGTCCGACTCCACCGACAGCCATCGACGTACCTCCTTCTTCCTGACCGCTACTTCTTCGGCGGAGGCAGGGCCCCCGCTTCCTTCGCCTGGATGAGCGCCTGGGCCAGCTTCGCGCCGTCGCTTTCCGGCTCCAGGTCGATGGCGGCCTTCAGCTCCTTGAGGGCCTCCGGCACCTTCCCCATGAACAGCAGGGCCTCCCCGGCGTGTGCCCGGGGCAGCGACGAGAGGGGCGCCAGCCGCTGGGCCACCCGGTAGGCCGCCAGGGCCTTGTCGTGCTTACCCTGGGCGAACTCCACGGCGCCCAGGCCAATCTGGGGCACCTCGCTCTTGGGCATGAGCGCGGCGGCACCGACGAAGACCTCCTTGGCCTTGTCGAAGTGACCCATGTCCAGCCACAGGTAGCCGGACTCCAGCAGGACCATGGCCGGCTGGCGCGCCAGGGGCACGAGGCTGTTGGCAATCTCCGAAGGGGTCTCCGCCATGGACGTCGCGCTTCCTTTCCTGTCGCCGGAAGCACGGAAGGCGGCCGTCGAGGGCCGCCTTCCTTGCACCGGTCAGATTCCGCTGTCCGTGAAGACTAGCGGATGTTGCCGATGGAGTTCTTGGTCGTATCGTGCCGCGACTTCATCACGTTGGAAACAGCCGTGAAGAGCTGCGACTCGTGCTGCATGGCGGACTGCATGTTCAGCAGCTTGACGTTGTCGTCCATCATCGACTTGAGCGAGCCGTTCATGTTGAGCTGGTCGCCCACGCTGCCGCCGCCCGCGCTGGAGCCGACGCTGGTGCCGATGGTGGAGGCGGAGCCGCCCGTGGAGGGCATGCCCGTGCCCGTACCGGGCAGGTTGGTGGAGGGCACCGCGCCGGAGCCGGTGTTCATCACGCCGACGTAGGGGCCGCCCGCCATGCCGGAGCCGGAGGCGCCGGAGAAGGTCTGCGCGGAGGACACGGCGGCGGAGACGATGCCCGCGCCGGGGACGAAGCCAGCGACCGCGCCGACACCCGCGCCGACCGCGCCGACCGTGCTGTTCAGGCCGTTCTGCACGCGCGCACCGAAGCTCGTGTTCGGCGTCTGCCGAGCCGTGGTCATCTGGGTGTTCATGCGCAGGTTCGGACCCATCATGCCGCTGTCGATCTTGCTCATTTCAGCCTCCGCGCTGGTGCCAGCGAGTCTTTAAGAAGGGGAGCCTGGGATCATCCCGTGGCTCTTTGAATGGATTATCGGGAGAGCCAGCCGCCGGTTGCCTGCTGGTGACAAGAAATCGTCAGGGCTCCCGAAAGGCCCGTCATTTCCGGCCCTTGGACTGCTTCGATTCCGCGACGAGCTTCTCGCGGACGTCCACGAGCAGGGCCAGCAGCTCCTCGGACCGCGCGATCGCAGCCTGGGCCTTCTTGCCGATTTCCGCGCGCGGGCCCTTGAGGCCGGCGAGGCCTTCCTTCACGGGCGCGAAGAGCGCCTGGACGTCGCTGGCGGAGGCCTTCTCGATGAAGGTCTCCACGGCGGGATAGGACGGGACAGGCAGTTCCTGGGGCTGGGGCTGCGGCGCGGAGGGCCTGGCGGGCGGGGGCATCGAGGTCACGGTCTCCTGGCGGGGAGCAGGCCAGCGGCCAGCCCCCGCTCTTTGTCCAGCACGCTAGGTGAATCCGGAAGCGGCTTCAAGCACCCCACCCGGCGGCTGGAGTGCCGGTTGCCGGGTCCGGACCACGTCCCACGGGCCGCAGAGCGGACGGGCACGCACGCGGTCTTCCCCCTCCGACCTGTCCCCCACTCCCACCACCCCTAGCTTTTTCCCAGCGGGGGGGCACGAGGGTGCCGCCCCGTCCCACTCACATCATCCGGGAGAGATTCCATGAAGAAGCTCATTGGGGTGTTCGCGTCCGTGGCGCTGCTGGGTTCGGGCGTGGCCTTTGCCCAGGACAGCACTTCGCAGGGCTCGCAGCAGCCGTCGACGTCCTCGGGCAGCATGCAAGGCTCGTCCGGTAGCAGCAGCACGGGCAGCTCGGATGCCATGGGAGGTTCGGGGTCGTCCTCCTCGTCGAGCATGACGGGCTCGAACGAGCTGACGGGCAAGGTCGTCAAGAGCGAGGGCAAGAAGGTCTACATCAGCGCCAGCAACGGCGCGGTGGTGCCGCTCGACATCGACAAGAACACCCAGTTCACCGACCCGAGCATGAAGAACGCCAAGAGCCTGAAGGAGGGCCAGGAGATCCGCGCCAGCTTCCAGGTCAAGGAAGAGAAGAACATGGCGACCAGCATCTCGCCGAGCCAGGGCACGGGCGGTTCGGGCTCCGACGTGATGTCGCCGGACTCGTCCATCAACGAGGGCACGGGCGGCTCGGGCATGGATGATCCCAAGCAGGACATGGGCAGCGGCAACGACTCCACGATGAACCCGGACACCAGCTCCGGCACCACGGGCTCCAGCGGCTCGCCGAAGACGTACTAGGCCGCTTCTCCCCTCCCCGGTCCTCTGCCCTCGTGGGCGGAGGACCGGGCTCGCGATTCAGGAGCGGCATGGACCACGAGGCCGACGTCGTCATCCTGGGCGCGGGGGCCGCGGGGCTCGCCGCGGCCGAGCGGTTGATGGGCAAGGGCCTGCGGATCATCGTGCTGGAGGCGCGTGACCGCGTGGGCGGCCGTGTCGCGACGCTCCGGGACACCGTGGCGGACGTGCCGCTGGAGCTGGGGGCGGAGTTCGTCCACGGAAAGCCCGCGGCGCTGCTGCGGCGCATCCGCCGCGCGGGGCTGACGGTGAGTCCCTGCAACGACACGCATGCGCTCCTGTGGCGGGGGCGGCTGGACGACGGCGAGGAGGCCTTCGCTTTCCAGGAGCCGCTCATGTCCGCGAAGGCGCCCGACCGCCCCATGGCGGAGTGGGTGGCGCAGCAGGCACGCCTCCACCGGTGGCCGTCCGTCGTGAGCGCGATGGCGCGCTCGTATGTCCGGGGGTTCTACGCGGCGGATCCGGAGGTCGCGAGCACGCTGGCCATTTCCAGAATGGAGGGGACCGCGGAGGCTTCCGGGGGCACGACGCCTTCCCGCGTGCTGGAGGGATATGACCGCGTGCTGCACGCGATGGCCGCGAAGCTGCTGGCGAAGCCGGACACGCTGTTCCTCAACGCCGTGGCCGAGGAGGTGCGCTGGAAACCGGGCTCGGTCCAGGTGCGCGCCCGGACGCGGCAGGGCACTCCGCTCGGGACGTTCCAGGGTGGGCACGCGGTGGTGACGCTGCCCGTGGGCGTGTTGCAGGCGAAGCCGCCCTCCCCTGGGGCCGTGCGCTTCGTGCCACGCGTGCGGGCGCAGGAGCGCGCCTGGAACCGGTTGGCGATGGGCTCGCTGGTGAAGATCCTCCTTCGCTTCCGCACGGCGTTCTGGCGGGAGGAGGCCACCGCGCGCTTCGGCTTCTTCCATGCGCCCTCCTCCCCGTTTTCCACGTGGTGGACGCTGTCGCCCCACCGCCGCACGCGGCACCTGGTGGGCTGGAGTGGCGGCCCCACCGCCGCGGCGCTGTCGCGCTTGAGCGACAAGGCCGTTTTGGGACGCGCGCTCCAGGGGCTGTCGGGGATCTTCCATCGCTCCGTGCGGGAGCTGAACGAGCAACTGGAGGCGTGGCACGTGCAGGACTGGCAGGCGGAGCCGTACACGCGCGGGGGCTATGCGGTCATTCCCTCGGGCGCGATGGACGCGGTGGAAGCGCTCGCCAGGCCCGTGGGCCGCACGCTCTTCTTCGCTGGCGAGGCCACGCACGCGGGCGGTGATGAGGGCACCGTGCATGGGGCGCTCGAGACGGGCCGCCGCGCGGCGGATGAGCTGCTGGCCTTGCGCTCGAAGGCTTGAGCCCTGTTCGCCCTCCAGGCGGGCCAGCGGGCGGAGGGACGGTGGCCGCGATGTGGAGGCGTTCGCTCATGGACACCTTCGTGGCATGCGCCTCTGGATCGCCATCGTCGCGGGATTGAGCCTTGGACAGACGCAGGACGTGCAGCCGCTGCCTCCGGAAGATCCGTCCGTGAGGGACCCTGCCGCCGCCGCGCTCCAGGATGCCTATGAGCAGGCCGCGGACGACATGGACGGTGCTCGGCCTCCGCAGGGCTATGTCGCCCAACCGGTGGATCCAACCCAGGGCAACTACCGCGCACTGACGCCGTTGCTGCCCGATGGCAGCACGCCCGTCACTTCTGGCGAAGTCGCGGTCCAGGAGTCGCGGACGTACGTGGCGCCTCCCGTTCCCACGGTCTACGAGCAGCAGCAGGCCTCCTCCGGCGAACCGGCCACCTCCGAAGAGTCCCAGCCTCTCTCTGGCACAGGTGGCTCGGGCGCGGCGGGCACGGCTTCGACCGTGGGAGGCACCACCGCGGGGCAGTCCGAGACTGGTGCGGGCGCTGCGGGGACTGCACCGACCTCTGGGCCTGCGCGTTCGGATGCAGCGGGTGTCGGTGGCACGCTCGACACGGGCGCGGCCCCTTCGGCGGCTCAGGGCAACGTCGCATCGAGCAACACGGGTGAGGTCCCGCTGGATTCGTCACGCGTGACGGTGCAGGAGCCGGGCACCGCGACCGGTGGCGCAGGGAGTGCCGGAACCGCGACTGGGGGCGCAGGGACCGCGGGTACGACAGGGACCACGGCTCCGGCGACAGGTGGCTCGGGTACGGGCGCCGTGGCGCCTTCGGGCTCCACCTCCGCGCCTTCGACGGGAACGACGGCTCCGGTCCAGGGGGGGACGTCCGCGGTGACGCCTTCGGGGCAGACGACGCAGGCCCCGGCTGCCCAGCCCCAGACACAAGAGGCCGCGAACGCGGAGCTCAAGGCCCTTCGCCAGCGCATCGCGGACCTGGAACAGGAGATGGAGGCCCGCGACACGCAGGCCACCGAGCGCACCCAGGCTGTGCAGTCCCAGGTGGACACCCACGAACAGCGCGCCTACGAGGCCGAGCGCGCACGGCAGCAGCGGCTGGCACGCATCCAGTCCGGCGGACAGTGGATGCTCGCGGCGGATCAGGCGCTGGAACAGGGCGAGCTGGGCGTGGACAACGCCCTGAGCATCGCCGACGAGGACTTCTCCGTCGTGCGCCAGAGCGCCTCGACCTACGGGCAGGGCACGGTCGTGGTCCAGTCCGAACGCATCCGCGCGCAGATCGCCATCGCCCGGGATGCCGCCAGCCGCCGGGACGTCTACGCCGCTCGCATCGCCCTGCAGAACGCGGGCTACATGCTGCAACTGGCGCGCGCCGCGAGCCTGGAGCGCTCCGGCACGTCCAACACCCTGCTCAATCCGTGATGCGCGGGGTGCTGCTCGCCGGTGCGTCCGCGGGCTTCGCGATGAGGTAGCCCTGCACGAAGTCCACCCCATGCCGGCGCACCCAGGACAGCTCCTCGCGCGTCTCGATGCCCTCGGCCACGGTCTGGATGCCGAGCTGCCTCGCGATCTCCAGCAGCTTCTCCACGATGGACGCCTTGTAGGGGTCCGCGTGGACGCCTCGCACCAGCTCCATGTCCAGCTTCATGAACTCCGGCCGGAGCTGATGGATGAGGTTCAGCGACGAGTAGCCCGCGCCCAGGTCGTCCAGCGCCACCTTGAAGCCCGCCGCCCGGTAGAAGTCCACGATGGAGCGCAGGTGCGCGGCGTTCGCGGCCCGGTCGGATTCGATGATCTCGAAGACGACGTGTGACTCCGGGATGCCCGACTCGCGGATGGCCGCCACCGTGGAGCGCAGGCAGAAGGCCGGGTCGTAGATGGCCGTGGGCGTGAAGTTGATGAACAGGTGCGTGCGCAGCTGGTGCCGCACCGCCTCGCGGATGGCGGTGGTGCGCGCGGCCAGGTCCAGCTGGAATAGCAGGTCCGCCTCGCGCGCCGTGTCGAACATCCGGTTCGGCGGCACCAGCGCGCCATCGCGGTCACGCCCTCGCAAGAGCCCCTCGTGCGCGAAGACGCGGGAGGTGTCCTGCGCGTGGACGATGGGCTGGAAGAACGTGGTGAGCCGCGACTCCGCCAGCATGTCCACCAGCCACCCGGACTGGTGCAGCGTGGTGAGGCGCTGCAGCGAGTCCACGCGCGGGAAGTCCGCCATGCCCGGCTCGCCGTCGCCGGCGACGAAGAGGGCGCGCGTGCCCCGCACCTCCTCCGCCGTCAGCACGTTGGGCAGCTGCGAGGACAACCGCCGCAGGCCGCCCTCCGCCATCCCCACCACCACGCATTGCGCGTCGGTGCGCAGCTGGTAGCTGCCCCCCGAATCACGCAGGTGCGCCACCAGCTTGCCCAGGCTGTGCCCCAGCGGCGGCCACAGGAAGAGGCGCCCCGGGGTGTCGGGCGTCTCGGGCAGGGTCTGGCAGCGGCCACATCCGTTCAACGGGGTCATGAAACAGCCTTGGCGTCACGGGGTGTGGCGGAAGATGAGCAGTCCGCGCGTCGTGTCCCACCCATACACCAGCCCGTCCGCGACGTGAACGCCCTGGAGCCCCTCGAAGAAGCCCAGGCCGCGGCCCGCGTCGGTTTCGTTCCAGGTGTTGAAGTACCCGGCGGCCTTCGGCGTGCCCAGCGTGGACACGTCATAGACGCGCAGGCCGTCCTGGTAGTTCGCCACGTAGAGCGTCGTTCCGGACAGCACCATGCCCCCCAGGGAGGCCTCCGGCCGCAGCGCCAGCTCCCCGCGCTGGACGATGGCCTCCGGGTGGGTGGCGTCCAGCGCGAGCAGCGAGGAGCCCCAGGCGTCCGACCCCTGGTAGACGACGGTGGCGTCGCCCAGCTTGCCCACCGCCAGCGCGCTGGTGGCGGGACCACCGAAGCGGCCCAGCAGCTTGGGGGCCTTGGTCGTCGCCACGTTCGTGAGGTCCGTCACCGTCACGCCGTAGCTCCAGTTGCTCACGTACAGGCGGCCGTCCTGCACGGCCAGGGCGTAGGGGTACTCGCCCAGGGTGGTGGACGAGCCCTCCACCGTGTAGCGCACCACGAGCACCGGCGCGGCCGGCTGGGTCACGTCCAGCACGATGACGTCCGACTTGGGCTGGGGCGACGCGACGTAGAGCAGGTTGCCGTCCTTCGCCATCGAGTCCACCCGCACCTCCGAGTCCGCGAGGAACGTCTTGTCGCAGGTCGGGACGATGGGGTTCGCGGCCAGGTCGCAGATGCGCAGGCCCTTGGCGGAGGTGCCCAGGTAGAGCGTCGTGCCGTTGATGAAGGACGTGGCGTACGTCTCCGAGGGGTACTTCTGCTCGGACACCAGCGTGGGGTGCGCGGGGTCCTTCACGTCGAAGACGAACAGGCCCTGGTCACCGGCCGTGACGTAGGCGTAGCCGCCCGCCGTCACCACGCTGGAGGGCACGCCGCGGGGCAGCGCGCTCTGGCTCAGGAGCGACACGCGGTCGGACTCGGATTCGCCGTTGCGGCGCGTCACGCGCGTGGCGGTGAAGGTGCCCTGGCGCACGGTCTCCCCGTTGCGGCAGACGCGGGCCACGCCCAGCACCGTGCCGGGGCCGGAGGCCTTGCAGCCCGAGAACGCGTAGCGCACCGCCGACCCGTCCGACCCGGTCACGTCGCTGGCGAGGTAGAAGGTGTCCGGGGTGATCTGCTTCGTCGTCATCGCCAGGCCGATGAGCAGCGGATCCCCGGGCGAGAAGCGGATCGCGGAGGGCCCCGTGTAGCCGTCCTCGAAGTTGATGTTGGTGTTCCAGATGCCTTCGGCCTGAACGGCAGCCAACGTCGACCTGTCACATCCGGTCAGGTCGATGGCCTCAACCTGACACTCGGCCTTGTTGTCTGAACTGTCCTTGCCACAACCGAAGGCGAGGAACGCGGTAGCGGCCACGAGAGAGAAGCGATTCATTCCCTCCTCCATACCGGGCCATCCCGACCGACGCCAAGTCCCCAGGCGTGCGCAGAGGGGGATGACCCGGGACGTCCACCGCAACGCAAAGAAACAAAACGACCGCTTGTGCGTTTCCGGTGGGAGAGGGAGCCTTCCGCCGGGCCCCTGATTGCCTGTCTCCTCGCCGTACCGAGGTGCTTTTTGAACCCCCGTCCGCACGTCATCGCCGTGCTGCTGGCCCTGCTCCTGCCGGAGCTCGCGCTGGCCCAGGTCTTCGTCGTTCCCCGCCGCGCGGGGAAGACGCCCGTGAACAGCTACGAATTCGAGTGGCGTCACGTCGACATCCTCGTGGGCCCCGCCGCGACCGGCGTCGCGAAGCCCACCGAGCACACCGCGCATGATCAGCCGCCCGGCACGCAGGGCGGCGCCAATCCGAGCGCGCCCACCACGTCTCCGCAGACGGGTGACAAACAGTCCCCGCCGGGCGGTCCGGAGGTCACCCCTTCGGGCAACGTGCCGGCGGGGCCGCCGAGGGATCAGATGCCCGCGGCGGGCGGCATCGCGCTGGACACGGGCGCGTCGGACGCGGGCAGCCCTCCGACGGCGCTGGGCCTGCCCGACGGCGGCATCCCGCCCCCGGGCGTCGTGGCGCTGGTGGACGGCGGCACGGCGGGCGACGCGGGCACGCTCGCGGGCGCGACCCGCGGGGACGGCGGCACGGTGTTCTCCGGCGCGCCGCTGCTGCTGGGCGGAACGGACGGCGGCTTCAACTACACCTACGCGAAGGACCTGGGCGCGAAGACGGGCGGCGTGCGCTTCTACTTCTACGAGCGCGAGCGCGAGGTGGCCGAGCGGGCCGCCCCCATCATCGAGGAGGCGTACCGGTACCTGGTGGATCAGTTCAAGTACGTCCCCACGGAGACGTTCCCGTACATCCTCTACAGCAGCTACGCGGAGTTCCTCCAGACGAACGTGTTCGCGGTCTCCGAGGGCACGCTGGGCGTCACCTCCACGGAGGACCTGAAGCTGTCCCTGCCGTACCTGGGTGACCACCACCTCTTCGAGGAGGTCAGCACGCACGAGCTGGCGCACCAGTTCACCATCCAGAAGGTGCGCACCGTGGCCGAGCAGGCGAAGACCTTCGGGGATCCGCTGGGCGGCTATCCGCTGTGGTTCATCGAAGGCCTGGCGGAGTTCTACGCCAAGCGCGGGCTGGATCCCGAGGCGGAGATGATGGTGCGGGACCTGCTGGTGAACCCGGACCTGATGAAGGGCTACGCGTTCCTCGACTTCTTCTCCCCCGGGCCTTACGGCTACCTGTGGATCTACAAGGTCGGCCAGGCGCGCGTGGCGTTCCTGGAGGAGGAGTACGGAGCGGGCATCACGCAGCGGCTCCTGGAGGAGGCGCCCCGGCTGGTGGGCGGCTCGCGCGACTCGCCGTCGCTCAAGTTCGAGGAGCTGCTGGAGCGGCTGACGGGGGATGACCCGAAGCGCATCTCCGCGCGGTTCGAGAACTGGCTCAAGCGCCGGTCGTTCAAGACGTACCTGGAGTCCACGCAGACGGCGCCCGCGCTGGACTCGCTGGGCGAGACGCCGGGAATCGTCACCGCGATGGCCAGCGGACCGGACGGCAACGTGCTGGCCCTGCGCACCATCGTGCCGGAGACCGGTGAGAGCCGGCTGTACCTGACGGATCCGCGCACGCCGGGCAAGACGGTGAAGGTGGCGGGCGACGGCGTGCCGGGCGTGGAGTCCCTGCACCCGGTGTCCGGCCGCAACTTCGCGCTGACCAAGGACAAGCTCGCGTTCGTGGCGGAGCGCACCGGGCGCGACGTGCTGTACGTGCAGGACTATGTGCACATCTCCGAGAAGCGCGCCACGGACGTGCTGGTGAGGCGCTCGGCCGTCCGCACCGGCATCGGCACGGAGGTGGGCCTCAACGTGAAGCTGGAGACGGGCGACCGGCGCAGCTACCGCGTCGACAAGCAGGGCGTGCTGGCCATCTACTCTCCGGCCTTCTCCCCGGACGGCCGCTACATCGCGTTCATCGGCATCAACGACGCGGGCCTGCGCGACGTGTACCTGGTGGACCTGACGCAGGGCGAGGACGCGAAGATCCGCAAGCTCACCGACGACGTGTTCGCCGAGCGCCAGGTCACCTGGGGTCCGTCGGGCATCATCTACACGTCCGACGCGACGTCGCACCGCAAGTACAACCTCTTCCGCGTGAAGCCGGACGCGCCGGCGGGCCAGGCCGAGCGACTCACCAGCGAGGACCGCGACGAGGCGGATCCGCTGGCGCTGCCCGACGGCCGCCTGTTCTTCGTGGCCTACAACAAGAGCAGCTCCGACCTGCACGAGCGGCTGGCGGACGGCCGCATCGTGCGGCGCACCGACCTGACCACGGGCGTCTTCGAGCCGGGCCCCGGCCCCGACGGCGGCCTGTGGATGCTCTTCCACATGAGCGGTGAGCGGAAGCCGTCCCTGCTGCGCCCGCCGCGCATGCTGTCGCTGGAGAGCGCGAAGGAGCCGCTGGCGGATCCACCCTCCCCGCTCGCGCTGCGGCCGCTCACCGACGCCCTGGACTACAAGCCCTTCACCCGGGAGAACATCGAGCTGGGGCCCATCTTCGGCTTCGCGGGCGCGGGCGGCGGCGGCTTCGTGGGCCAGGTGTTCGCGTCCGCGTCGGACCGGCTGCGCGACCACCAGATGGTCCTCACGCTGGCGGTGTACGGCTCCTTCGAGTTGACGGACGGCCTGCTGCTCTACGTCAACGACGAGAAGCGCGCGACGTGGGGCGGCGGTCTGTTCCAGTCGCTGCGCTTCCGCATCGACAAGACGTTCGACGACCTGCCGGCGAACCAGCGGCCGTTCTTCATCTCGTCGGAGCGCTACTTCGGCGTGCTGGGCAGCGTGCGCTACCCGCTGAGCACGTTCTTCTACCTCCAGGGCGACCTGAGCCTCGGTGGCACGAAGTACTTCCTGGATGACTTCAACGAGTTCTACCTGGCGTTCCCGGAGCGCAACGAGGCGAACGCGGAGCTGCTGTCCGCGTGGCGCGCGGACAACCAGCACATCCGCTTCCAGACGGAGCTCAGCGGGCGCATCGGCTACGACAGCATCAAGTACCACTACGCGACGGGGCCGCTCGCGGGCAGCTCCGTGCTGCTGGAGGCCACGGCCGGCGTGCAGCCCTTCGACGGGCAGGCGTACGGCAACCTGCGCCTGGACGCGGAGCGGTACTTCCCCATCTACGGGCGCACCAACTTCTTCGCGCGCGTGGGCGCGGGCACCACGGTGGGCGGCCGCTACGCGCGCTCCTACTACCTGTCCAGCTTCGACACCCTGCGCGGCGTGAACTTTGGCGACGAGCGGTGGCTCCTGGGCCAGCACTTCGTCTACTCCACGCTGGAGGCGCAGCTGCCCCTCAACGACATCATCCGGGTGGCCTTCCTCAGCGACCTGGAGGCCATCGCCGCGGTGGACGCGGGCGGCGTGGGCGACGGCACGAGGGACCTCTGGGACCACCGCGTGCTCAACGCCGTCATCGGCTTCAACCTGTCACTGGGGCCCCTGCTGCTGCGCCTGCACTTCGCGCGGCCGTTCGACATCAAGGCCGCCGAGGGCAAGCCCGACGAAGGCTGGGTGACGAACTTCTCCATTGGCGTCGCCGGCCTCAACGGCTTCTTCGACACCAAGGGTGACCGCAGGCCAGGGGCCAACCCGCCGGGCCCGGCGCTGATGCCCGCGCTGGGCGGCGGCTACACGACGCCCCTGCACTGAGGGTCAGGACTGCGCGGCGACGAGGGCGGCGTTGGCGCGAGCCAGCGGCCCCCCGTCGTTGGGGATGCGTTCGAAGTCCCCGCGCAGGGCCTTGATGGCGAACTTCTCCAGGTCGATCTCCCGGCGGCTGCGCACGCCCAGCGCGCGCACCAGCGCCGACAGCGGCCCGAAGCCGGTGAGGCCGTGCTGGAGGAGCAAGCCGATGGTGACGCCGCCGAGCAGCCGGAAGCCCCCGCCCGACCTGCGGCCCAGCAGCAGGCCGCCCAGCGCGACCGCGGAGACGCTCACGACCAGGGTCCGGTGCACGTCCCACTCGTGCTCCAGCTTGTCGAGGTACCGGCTCATCTCCGAGCGGTCCCCCTGCTCCGCCATGTAGCGGACACACGACTCCACGTGGGCGTCGATGCGCCGGTTCACCGTAGAGGGGGCGTGGGTGCGCACGGCATCGGTCGAGGTCTGGTTCCAGGACTCCATCATCACTCCCTTGACGGACTCGGGCCGTCCTCCAGCCTGCTCTTAAGGAAGCTAGGGCCGCCGGTCGCGTCCGTGCACAGGACGGCCTCTCCTCCCAGGAGGGCAGGCGGACAGGCATGAGGGCAGGCGAGCATTCCAGGGAGGGAAAGAGTTTTCCTCCCACTGGGAGTCCGCACACCCACGTGACACCCCTCCGGCCGTCCTTCCCTGCCGGGGAGGGTGGCTTCCGGTGCCGTGGCAGGGAGGCATGCGGCTTGCTCAGGCCCCGGTCGATGATGCGTCTACGACTGCTGATCAGCCTCTCGATGCTGCTGGCCGCATGTGGCGGTGGTGCATCGAATCCCGATGACTCCAACCCCGGCATCACGGATCCCGGCATCACGGATCCAGGCACGACCGACTCCGGTGTTCCCGACGCGGGCTCCTCGGACGCCGGCACGCCGGACTCGGGGGTGGCCGACGCCGGCTCCGGGGACGCGGGCCCCGGGGACGGAGGGAGCACGGATGCCGGGACGGATCCGCAGCCGGTGCCGGAGGTTCAGCGGCCCTTCACGCTGCCGAAGGTCCAGACGACGCTGCCGGAGTACGCGCTGGTCATGCCCCCGGAGGTGCTGGAGCTGTTCAAGGCGAAGCCCCTGACGGAGGAGCAGGACGCGACGTTCGTGGCGAACGGCAAGAGCTTCCCGGTGAAGGTGCGGCTGCGCGGGGCCTCGGCGCGCTACTTCGACAAGAAGAGCTGGAACGTCAGCTTCCCGGACGGGGTCAAGTTCGAGGGCCGCACGTCGCTCAACCTCATCGCCGAGTACGCCGACGCGACGATGATCGCGGAGAAGATCTCCTACGACCTGCTGACGGCGATGCGGGTGCCCGCGTCGAAGGCGACGTTCGTGCGGCTCTCCGTGAATGGCGAGTACGAGGGCGTGTTCCTGGAGGTGGAGCAGGTCAACAAGGCCTTCCTCAAGGCCAAGCAGTTCCCGGATGACGACGCGTCCATCTACCGGGCGGGCTGGAAGGACACGGAGTTCAAGACGTGGAAGGTGCCCTACCAGGGCGACTGGGTGAAGAAGACGAACGAGAAGGAGCCCAACGACGCGCTGTGGGAGGTGCTGGACGTCATCAACCACACGCCGGAGCCGCAGCTCGTCACCGCGCTGGAGAAGAACCTGGAGCTCGAGTCCTACGTGCGCTCCATGGTGCTGGACGCGCTGATGTCCAACAACTTCGTGGAGGACTCGGAGAGCTACTTCATCCACGACCAGATCACCGGCCGCTGGCGCTACGTGCCCTGGGACCTGAACAACGTGGATGCGCGCTGGTGGTACACGAACAGCGTGGACGACCAGTCCGCCTCCACGAGCAACATGAAGCACCCGCTGTTCAACTTCACGCTGCTGGATGGCTGGGTGGAGAAGATGTACCAGCAGCGCAAGGAGGAGCAGACCAGCTACCCGGGCTACCTGCCGGTGTTCTCCAACCTGGGCACGCGCGTGGTGATGAACCCGGTGCTGCGCGCCCGGCTGGAGGCGCGGCTGGACAAGGCGCTGGACGAGCTCTTCACGCCGGAGGTGATGAACCCGTACATCGATCAGCTCCACTCGCTGATTGACGCGTCCATGAAGGGCGACCGGTACATGGACTACGCGAAGTTCACCGCGGGCAAGGCGTACATGAAGCGCTTCGTGCAGGTGCGCCGCGACTTCGTGATGAAAGAGGTGAAGCGGCTGAAGGCAGAGCAGTCCACGCTGGTGATGGAGGCGTTCGACCCTCGCGCGGGCTGGGTGGAGGTGGGCAACCACGGCTCGGAGCCGGTGTCGCTCCAGGGGATGACGCTGACCACGAACCTGCGGATCAGCCTGGCGGGAGGCAGCTACGCGCCCACCGTCGTGAAGGCGCCGACGGGCGCGGTGCTGGGCAACATCACGGTGGCGCCGGGCCAGAAGGTGCGCATCACCGCCGGCTCGCTGGGCATCACCTTCCCCGCCAAGGGCGAGGTGGGTCTGTTCGACGGCAAGACGGTGGTGGGCGTGAAGGACGCGCTGTTCTACGGCGAGCTGCCCGCTGGCAAGTCCTACGTCCGCGGCGAGGAGGGCTGGGAGGTGCGCTGAGTCGTCGCGCGGACACCGCGGGATGAGCAGACGTGCGGGGCGGGCTGGGACGGGTTAGCACCTGGACCATGCCCGCCTCTCGCGTTCTGGATGACCTGCTGCCGCGCCGCTCCGGTCCCCTGCCCCGCGTGGTCGTCATTGGCGCGGGCATGTCCGGGCTGGCGCTCGCGAGGGTGCTGACGGGCGCCGGCTTCGGCGTGCGCGTGCTGGACAAGGGGCGCGGGCCCGGAGGACGGCTGTCCACGCGGAGGAGCGCGGATGGGGGCACTTTCGACCATGGCGCGCAGTACTTCACGGCGAGGGATCCGCTCTTCCGGGAGCTGGTGGACGCGTGGGTGGCGGAGGGTGTCGTCGCGGAGTGGCACGGACGCATCGGGACGCTGACGCGTGGGACGGTGACGCCCGCGAAGGAGTCCGTGCGGTACGTGGGCGTGCCGGGGATGAGCGCGGTGGCGAAGGCACTGGCGGACGGGTTGGACGTGCGCGTCGGGGTGCGGGTGGCGCGGGTGGCGCGTGAGGGCCAGGGTTGGCGCCTGACGTCGGAGACGGGCGAGGACCTGGGGCTGGCGGAGGTGGTGGTGGCCGCCGTGCCCGCGCCGCAGGCGGTGCCGTTGCTGGCGGGTGCGCCCGCGCTGGCGGCACAGGCGGAGACCGCTCGGCTGTCGCCGTGCTGGGCCGTCATGGCCCGGTTCGAGGAGCCGGTGGCGGTGGAGCTGGACGGCGCGTTCGTGGAGGACTCGCCGCTGTCGTGGGTGGCGCGCGACACGAGCAAGCTGGGACGGGCTCCGGGTGAGCGCTGGGTGCTTCACGGGTCGCCGGAGTACAGCGCGTCGCACCTGGAGGAGACGGCGGAGGAGATGGCGCCGAAGCTCGTGGAGGCGTTCGGGAAGGCGCTGGGCCGGGAGGTGCGCGCGGTGGAGGCTGTCGCGCACCGGTGGCGCTTCGCGATGCCTTCACCGCCGCTGGAGACGTCCTCGTTGTTCGACCCAGCATTTGGACTGGGCGCCTGTGGCGACTGGTGCGCGGGGCCTCGCGTGGAGGGCGCGTTCCTGAGTGGTATTGCCCTGGCTCGGAGAATCGCCGAACGCTGAGCCCTACTGCCGCTCGCGGACCACCAGTGTCCGGCGCGCGGTGAGGCCGTGGTCGTCGGTGACGAGGATGTCGTGCGTGCCCACGCTGGGCTTCCACCACAGGCGCTCGGCGGCCCTCGCGGTTCCCAGGACGGCTCCGTTCACGAACCAGGTCAGCTCGCGGTCGTGCGCGGCCTCCGCTTCCAGCGGGATCTTCTGCTCCTCCGTGTTCATGCCCGGGATGAGCAGCGCCACCTGCCCTTCCGGCGGCGAGAGGATGCTCGGCGTGTCCCGCTCCCCTCCCGCGACGCAACCGGGCGCCAGGGGCGGCGGTTCGGGCAACTGACGCTGCTGCTCCGCGAGCCAGCGGCGCAGGCTGGACGGCCAGGTGAGGTACACGCGCCACTCCGTCTTGCGCCCGTCCCGGCAGCCCGGCCCCACCGCCAGGCCCGACGCCACGTCCACCTCCACCCGGTGGTGGTACGGACACGGCGCCGTCGGTACCGCCGTGCGCACCGCGTCCACGCGCTTGCGCTGCGTGCACGCCTCCGTGGGCAGGTGCCCCGAGTATGAGCACACCTCCACGCCCACCAGGTCCTTGGGCGGCGCGGCGTCCTCCTCCTGCAGCGCCGTGCCTCGTGGCCCCACGCCCTCCAGGATGTCGAACAGCAACGGGGCCGCGTTCTCCGCGCCCACCAGGTGCACGCTCGACGCGTGGTCGAAGTTGCCCAGCCACACCACCGCCGTGTGCTTCGGCCCGGAGCCCGCCGCCCAGGCGTCCCGGTTGCCGAAGCTCGTCCCCGTCTTCCAGTGCACCCGCGCGGGCAGCCCCGTGAGCCGCCGCCGCTCCGGGAAGTCCGGCCGGTCCCTCAACGCCAACGCCTGCCGCGTCAGCCACGCCGCTCCCGGCGACACCAGCGTCTGGGCCTGCTTCGGCGCCGAGTCCTCCTCCAGCACCCGCAGCGGCTTCACCTGCCCATCCCCCGCCAGCGCCAGGTACACGCCCGTCAACTCCAGCGGCGTCAGCTCCAGCCCGCCCACCGCCGCGGACAGGCCGTAGTGCCCTGGCCGCGGATCCAGGCTGGTGACCTCCGCCTGCCGCAGTGAACCGAGGAAGCCCTCCACGCCCACCCGCTCCAAAAGCCGCACGAACGGCAGGTTGAGCGACTGCGACAGCGCGGTCTCCATCCGCACCAGCCCCAGGAACCGCCCGTCGAAGTTGCGCGGCTGATAGCCGCCGTACGCCACCGGGATGTCCGGCACGAGCGTCTCCGGACCCACCAGCCCCTGATCGATCCCCAGCGCGTACAGCAGCGGCTTGAGCGCCGAGCCCGGTGAGCGCGGCGTGGCGAAGCCGATGATCTGCCCGCCGTGCTTCTCATCGAAGAAGTCGAAGTTGCCCACCAGCGCGCGAAGCTCGCCGGTGTCCCGGTCCGCCACCACCACCGCGCCGTTGTGGATGCCCTGCCGCTCCAGCCGCCGCGCCGCCTCGCCCAGCGTGCGCTCCACGAACCGCTGCGTGCCCGCGTCCAGCGTCGTCGCCAGCCACGTCACCCCCGGCCGCTGCGCCTTGAGCCACGCCGCCGCGTGCGGCGCCTCCCTGGGGAACGGAGTGAGCAGGTCCGGCACCCGCGTCGCCCGCACCTCCGCCAGCACCGTGTCGGCCGCGACGCCGTCCACCACCAGCCCTCCGGAGTCCAGGAGCCGCCGGGCAATGTCATCCCGCGCCGAGAGCAGCCGGTCCCGGTTCTCCGGCGACGGGAAGCGCCGGTTCGGGTTCTGAGGCACCGCCAGCAGCGTGGCGATCTCCGCCGGGCTCAGGTGCTGGGCCGTATGCCCGAAGTACGCGAGCGCCGCCGCCTCCACGCCTTCCACATTGCGCCCGTAGGGCACGAACTGGAGATACGCCTCCAGCACCTCCTGCTTGGACAACCGCGCCTCCAACTGGGCGGCGCGGAAGGACTCAATCACCTTCGAGGTGAACGTGCGCGGACGGGGCTCCAGCACGCGCACCAACTGCATCGTCAGCGTGGACGCCCCCGACACCCGCCGCCCCCGGCTCAGGTTGAGCCCCACGGCGCGCAGGGCCGCGAGCGGATCCACGCCCGGGTGCTGGAAGAACCGCTTGTCCTCCAGCGCCAGGAGGGCGCGGACGTAGGCCCGGTCGATGCGGTCCTTCGGCGCGGGGATGCGCCACCGCTCGTCCGGGGCGAGGAAGACGTACGCGGGCGCCCCGTCCCGGTACGCCATCACCACCGAGGGGGGCGCCGCCAACCGCTCCGGCAGCGGCACCCACCAGGCCGCCAGCAGGCCCGTGCCCAACAGCACGAGCCCCGCCAGCGCCACCCCCACCCACTTCCTTCCGTTGAGACGCAC